>NZ_JBYSZK010000005.1:0-418058 GCF_058787015.1 Roseateles sp. FW305-36
GTCACCTTGCAACATCACTTCGCCTCAAACGCCCACGCTTATCGGCTGTTAATTCTTAAAGAACATCGCAATCAGTTCCATCCGACTGCGTCGCTGACGTCGTTTAGTTGTCAGCAGCAAAGAAGCGAGATTCTAATCTGCTTTTTGCTTCGTCGTCAAGTATTTTTGAAAATTTCTTTTCGCAATACTCAGCCAACTTGGCTTTCTTCGCAAACCTCCGATCAATTCGCTTTCGCGTTTTGTTCGTCAGCAGCAAAGAGGCGAGATTTTGATCCGCTTTCGCAACATCGTCAAGTACTTTTCAAAAATTCTTTTCAGAACCCCTCAAGCACTCGGCGACTCTCTCAAGCTCGCCATCAGATCAAAACCGAAGCTCCAATCCGACCCTCCTCCAATCACCCACCGCTAGCTGCCGTTCCCGACAAGCGCTGCGTTGTGATCAGCGAAGCCCACGACTGTAGCACAGGTTTTTACGTACGTGGAAGCCCTTGAAGGTTTTCTTCTGAAATCTTCGGGCTCCGGCCACCGGCCCGGCTCCGATACCCCCATGGCGCGTCCAGCTCGTCAGCGCCTGAAAGCACAAGGGGCCGGGAGTGCCTCCTCAACACCCACCAGCCCCTGATATCTAGAGAGCGGTCGTCAGCCCTCTTCTTGAAAGGCTTCTTCGCGTTTGTTCTTGATGGACGGCAGCATCACGACCACGATCATCAAGGCGGCAGCGATCAACAGGCCAGCGGACAGCGGGCGGGTCAGGAAGGTGCTCCAGTCGCCACGCGCCAGCAGCAGGGCCCGACGCAGGTTCTCTTCCATCATCGGCCCGAGGATGAAGCCCAGCAGCAGCGGTGCCGGCTCGCAGCTCAACTTGTAGAAGACATAGCCGAGCAGCGCGAAGGCCGACGTCATATAGACGTCGAAGCTGTTGTTGTTCAGTGAGTAGGTGCCGATGCAGCAGAAGACAACGATGGCCGGGAAGAGGAAGCGGTAGGGCACCGTCAGCAGCTTGATCCAGATACCGATCAGCGGCAGGTTGAGCACGATGAGCATCAGGTTGCCGATCCACATCGACGCGATCAGGCCCCAGAACAGCTCGGGATTGCTGGTCATCACCTGCGGGCCCGGCTGGATGCCTTTGATGGTCATTGCCCCCACCATCAGTGCCATCACGGCATTCGGAGGGATGCCGAGCGTGAGCATCGGGATGAAGGAGGTCTGCGCGCCGGCGTTGTTGGCGCTCTCGGGGCCGGCCACGCCCTGGATGGCGCCTTTGCCGAAAGGCACCCGGGGATTGCGGACGACCTTCTTCTCCAGGGTGTAGGACGCGAAGGAGGCCAGCAATGCGCCACCGCCCGGCAGCACGCCGAGGATGGCACCCAGGGCCGTGCCGCGTAGCACCGAGGGCCAGGCCTCCTTGAAGTCCTCCTTGGTGGGCCACAGCCCCTTGACCTCCTTGGTGAACACCTCGCGGTGTTCTTCGGGCTGGCCCAGGTTGGCGATGATCTCGCCGAAACCGAACACACCCATGGCGATGACGACGAAGCCGATGCCGTCCGTCAGTTCGGGAATGTCGAAGGAGAAGCGCGCCGTACCGGTGATGACGTCGGTATTGACCTGGCCCAGCAGCAAGCCGAGCACGATCATCGCGATGGCCTTGATCAGCGAGCCCGAGGCCAGCACGACGGCGCCCACCAGGCCCAGCACCATCAGCGAGAAGTATTCGGCCGAACCGAACTTGAAGGCCAGTTCGGTCAGCGGCGGCGCGAAGGCGGCAATGATGATGGTGCCGACGCAGCCGGCGAAGAAGCTGCCCAGGCCCGCGGCGGCCAGCGCGGCACCGGCGCGGCCGCGACGGGCCATCTGATAGCCATCGATGGCGGTGACGACCGAACTGGACTCACCCGGCACGTTGATCAGGATGGCCGTTGTCGAACCGCCGTACTGCGCGCCGTAATAGATGCCGGCCAGCATGATCAGGGCGGGCGTCGCGTCCAGCGTATAGATGGACGGCAGCAACATCGCGATGGTCGCGACCGGCCCCAGGCCGGGAAGCACGCCGATCAGCGTGCCCAGCACGGCACCGAAGAAGGCGTAAAGCAGATTCTGGAAACTCAGCGCCGTCTGGAATCCGAGGCCGAGGTTGTTCAACAGATCCATGGTCGCCTCAGCCGGTGATGTAGATGGGCCAAAGCGGGATGGTCAGCTTCAGGCCAAGGATGAACAGGGCCCAGCTGCCCACCGTCAACACGGCGCTGCTGATCAGCACATCGCGCCAGTGGAACTCGTCGCCGGCCAGCGCCGACAGCGCGATCAGGATGGGCAGCGTGACGGCCAGGCCCAGCCGCGGCAGTGCGAGGCCGAAGACGGCGATGGCGACGATGATGATGAGCAGGGGCCGCCAGGCAATGGCGCCGATGGGGTCGCCGCCTTCCGATTCCAGCGTCAGCGCCTTGAACAGCACGAAGCCGCCCAGCAAGGCCAGCAGGATGCCGAGGCCGAAGGGGAAGTAGCCGGGGCCGGGACGCGCGGAGGTGCCGAAGGAATACTCTGTCGCGCCCCAGGCGAACGCCACGCCCACCACCAGGAACATCAGCCCGGACCAGAAGTCCCGCTGGCTTTTGATCTTCATCGCCTGTCGCCTCCGGCGCCGCAGAGGTGCGCGCTTTGTCGCTGACGATTCTGTCAGCGGGCCAAGGCGGGCCCGACTGTGGATTACACGTAAGACGAAAGCTCTCGCGAATGACGCCTGCAGACCGCAACCACCGCGCTGCGGACACGTGTCAGACAGCGCGCAGGCGCTGCATCAGCTCACACATCAGCCCTCCCAGGCCGGCGTGCTGCGCAGCACTTCCTCTACCGTCGTCACCCCCTCGGCCACCTTCATGGCGCCAGCCAGCCTCAGCGGGCGCAGGCCCTCCTGCATGGCCTGGCGGCGCAGCGCGGTCAGGTCGGCGATCGCGCCCTTGACGCCCTCGGTGACTGTCAGCAGTTCGTACAGGCCGGCGCGCCCGCGGAAGCCGGTGTTGCGGCATTCCAGACAACCCACCGGCTTGTAGGGCTTGACGCCGCCACCCAGTCGCCAATGCCGCACCAGTTCATTGAGGCTCTCGCGGGTGACCAGCGGGTCGGGCTGCTTGCAATGCGGGCAAAGCGTGCGCACCAGCCGCTGGGCCAGCACGCCAATGACCGTCGCGCTGATCAGATAGCTGGGCACACCCAGGTCCATCAAGCGCGTGATGGCCGAGACCGAGTCATTGGTGTGCAGCGTACTGAAGACGAGGTGACCCGTCAGTGCGGCCTGGATGGCCATCTCGGCCGTCTCCAGGTCGCGGATTTCGCCGACCATGATGATGTCCGGATCCTGGCGCATCAGCGCGCGCAGGCCCTCGGCGAAGCCGAAGTCCAGCACGTTCTGCACCTGGGTCTGGTTGAAGGCCGGCTCGATCATCTCGATCGGGTCTTCGATGGTCGTGACGTTGACTTCGTCGGTGGCCAGGCGCTTCAAGGTCGAATACAGCGTCGTCGTCTTGCCGCTGCCGGTCGGGCCGGTGACGAGGATGATGCCGTGCGGCTGCTTGACCAGGCTCTCCCAGCGGTCCGAGTCGTGCTGGCCAAAGCCCAGCGACGACAGGTCCTTGACCGCCGTCTCGGGGTCGAAGATGCGCATGACCATCTTTTCACCGAAGGCCGTGGGCAGCGTCGACAGGCGCATTTCGACTTCGTCGCCGGCCGGGTTGCGCGTCTTGATGCGGCCGTCCAGCGGGCGACGCTTCTCGACGACGTCCATGCGGCCCAGCAGCTTGATGCGCGAGGTCATCGCGCTCATCACCGTCGGCGGCAGCTGGTAGACCGTGTGCAGCACACCGTCGATGCGGAAGCGGATGACGCCCATCTCGCGGCGCGGCTCGAGGTGGATGTCGGAGGCGCGCTGGTCGAAGGCGTATTGCCACAGCCAGTCGACGACCTGAACGACACCCTGGTCGTTGGCGTCGAGCTGCTTGTTGCTCTTGCCCAGCTCGACCAGCTGCTCGAAGCTGGCCACCTGGCTCTGCTCACCGGCCTTGGCCGCGGCGCGTACCGAGCGGGCCAGCGTGAAGAACTCGGTCGTGAAGCGCGCAATCTCCAGCGGGTTGGCAATGACAAGCTTGATGGGCTTGCGCACATGCGACTCGATCTGCGCCACCCAGCCGATGTCGAAAGGCTCGGACGTCGCGATCGTCACGTCGTTGAGGCCGAACTGCACCGGCAGGCAGCGCTTGGCCTCGGCATAGCCGATGGACATCACGTCGCCGACGCGGCCGACGTCGACCTTCAGCGGATCGATGCGCAGATAGGGCAGCTTGGCGCGCACGGCCAGCCATTCGGACAAGGCGTCCACGTCCAGCGGCTTGCCCGTGCTGAGGCGTACCAGGGCGGCATGCCCCAGGCGCACCAGCGGGTGCAGGGCGCTGTCACCGGCCGCGAAGCGCTGCTCGGTCCGCTGCACCTGCGTCTCGTCGATGAGGCCGTCCTCCTGCAGCCAGTGCAGCAGCTGGCGCCATTCCAGGCGACCTTCGGGCTTCGCGGGAGCGGTCGCGGGCTTGGACTTGGTCGACATCGAGGGCTCGGCTTCTCAGAGGGCGTTGAGGATGCTCATCGGCAGCGGCCGCACCAGCCTAAGCCATTTGCGGGCCGGCAGCTTGAAGCGCGATTCGATATTAGCTGCGCGTTGCTCGAGAACTTCACGGTGCGGCACCGGCACCCCGCGGGCCGCCACGACGATGGTGTTGCCCTCCTTGGTGGGCGCCAGGCTCCAGACCTGATCCGAGCCGAAGGCGCGGGCGATGCGCAAGGCGCTGCGCGCAAAGCTGGCGCTGCGGCCGAAGAGGTTGACCGTCATCAGGCCGCCGTCGGCCAGCACGCCGCGGCAGGCGGCGTAGAAGGCGTCGTCGTCCAGCACCGGCGCGGCGGCATCGTGGTCGTAGAGGTCGACGTTGAGCACGTCGACCGTTTGCAGATGCGCGTCGTCCACCACCCAGCGCGCCGCATCCTCGTTGACGACGTCGAGCCTCGCATCGTTGGTCGGCAGGCGGAACCACTGCCGGCAGGCGGCAATGACCTCGGGGTTGATCTCGACCGCCGTCGTCTTCATCTTCAGCTGGCCATGGCAGAAGCGCGTCAGCGCCGCAGCCCCCAGTCCCAGTTGCACGGCGTGGCCCTCGCTCAGCAGAGCCGAATCGCGCCACAGCATCCAGGCACACATGCGCTGGATGTACTCCAGCTCCAGCTGGTCGGGCTTGCGGATGCGCATCGCCCCCTGCACCCAGATCGAATCAAGATGCAGGAAACGTACGCCGTCGAATTCGCTCAACGTCGCCGGGCCCCAGGTTTGCGCCTTGGCCTTCATTGCGCGCCCACCCAGTCGCGCACTTCGGCCAGCATGGCATCCAGGCGCTTGCGGTCCAGCAGGCGGCCACGCGTGATGACGGCGTCGATCTGGCGCGTCGCGGCGATGTCCTGCAGCGGGTTGGCCTTCAGCACGACGATGTCCGCCGTCTTGCCTTCGGCCAACGCGCCGTAGCGCTCCAGCTTGCCGAGGAAGCGCGGGCCGGCGACGACCGCCGAGCGCAGGGCCTGGGCCGGCGTCAGGCCGGAGCGCACATAGACGGCCATCTCGTCATGCAGGGCCTGGCCGGGGTAGTCGAAGCTGTTCAGGAAACCGGCGTCCGTGCCCGCCACGATCTCGACACCGGCCTCGGCCAGCAGCGGCAGCAGGCGCGCCGTCTTCTCGTAGCTGGCATGGCGGTAGGCGATGGCATCCGGGCTGTCGAGGGCCGCCCGCTTGACGCGCCAGTCATAGGTCTGGCGCAGCTTGGGGCCGATGTATTGCAGATAGTCGTCCTTGGCGTGATCGTCCTGGTCCAGATAGGCCGTGATGCGGATGACGGACAGCGTCGGCACGACGGCCGTGCCGCGCACGGCCAAGCGCTTGAACGCAGCGCGGGCCGTGGCCTCGTCATAGCTGGCCAGGCTCTGCTCCGCGGCCGAACGCGCCGTGAGGGTGCCGGCAGCCACCTGGGCCGTCAGCTCGGCCTCCTTGGGCGTGGCAGCGCGCAGCAGATAGTTCAGGTGTTCCAGCGTGCCCAGGCCCGCTTCCGAGGCCTGGTCCAGCGTCACCTGGCCATGCAGATGGGCCGAGCTGGGGAGGCTGCGCGCCTTGGCCTGGCGCAGCGCCTCCAGATAGATGTCGGCGCGCATGGTGTTCTCGGTGATCTTGACGAAGTCGGCGCGGTCGTTGCGCAGCTTGTCCAGGGCCTGGGTCACCTCCTCCGGCGTGCCAACCTCCTGAGTGCCCTTCCATAGCGGCTTGTAACCCTCCAGCTTGGCGCCGGACGCGAAGATGGTCGGGCCCAGCAATTTCTTCGTACCAATCTCATCGCGCCACTGCAGCACCGTGTCGCTCAAGTCGCCGGCGCAGTCGCGCACCGTCGTGATGCCGTGGGCCAGATACAGCGGCAGCAGATGGCGGTTTTCTTCGATCAGCGCCTCGCCACCGCCGAAGTGGACGTGGCTGTCCCACAGGCCGGGAATCAGGTAGCGGCCCTTGAGGCTCAGCGTCCTGCTCGCCTTGTACTGGCCGAGCTGCTTCTCGTCGACGACGGCCAGGATGCGCTCGCCGCGCGTGATGACGGCCTGGCCCTTGATGAGGCGGCCCGCGGCCACGTCGACGACGGTGGCGTCGCGCAGGATCAGGTCGGCCGGAATGACGGGAGTCACGGCGGCGGCCCAGCCCGCCCAAGCCGCCAGCGCGGCCGTCAACATTCTTTTCATCCGGGCATCCTAGGCCAGATACGGCGCCAGCTCAGCCTGCCAGGCCGCGACTTTGTCGGCCAGGCTGCGGCCGGCATGGGCGGGGCTGGTGGACGGCAGGCGCAACACCGGCACCTTCGGGTCGCCCAGGGCCAGCAGTGTCTGCTTGTGGGCCAGCGATCCGTTGCAGGCAATGGCGCGCAGCTGGGGCAGGCGGGCGACGAGATGGGGCAGATCGCTGGGCTCGGCCTCCTCGATGGCCGTGTCCAGGCTGCCCTCGCGGCGGCAGGCGGCCACGGCGTCCCACAGCGCGACGCGGTGGCGGCGCAGCGCGTCCAGCCGCTCGGCGTAGGGCAGTCCCGCCAATCCGGCGTCACCCAGCAGCACCCCCATCAGCGGCCAGAAAGCGTTGCGCGGATGGGCATAGTACTGTGCAGCCTGCAGCGAGGCCGCGCCGGGAAAGCTGCCGAGCACCAGCAAGCGTGCCCGGGCATCGAACACCGGCGCGAGTCCGACCAGGCGCCGCTCGGTTTCGGGGTTTGCGGGGCTGGCGCCGAGGGTCGGCGGCTGAGAGGATGCGGGCGTCTTCAAGGGAAGGGACAAGCGATGTTGAATACCGAAGCCATCTGGCAGTTTCTCAGCACTCAAGGCCTGGACTTCGGCCTCAAGGTGCTCGCGGCCATTGCTGCCTGGGTCGTGGGCCGGTGGCTCATCTCACTGGCGTTGCGGCTGTTCTCGGCGGCCCTGCTGCGTGGCAAGCACATCGATTCGACGCTGGTCACCTATCTGCGCTCCATCCTCAGCGTACTGCTGAACATCGTCCTCATCCTGTCCATCCTGGACATCTTCGGCGTCAAGACCACCTCCTTCGCCGCCCTGCTGGCCGGCGCGGGCCTGGCCATCGGCACCGCCTGGGGCGGGCTGCTGACCCACTTCGCCGCCGGCGTCTTCATGCAGGTGCTGCGGCCCTTCAAGGTCGGCGACTTCGTGCAGGCCGGCGGCGTCACCGGCACCGTCACCGAGATCGGCCTGTTCGGCACCACCATCACGACGCCCGACAACGTGCACACCATCGTCGGCAACAACACCATCTTCAGCGGCGCCATCCAGAACTACTCGGCCCTGCCCCACCGCCGCGTCGACTGCACCGCCAAGGTCGCCAACAGCGTGGACCCGCAGGACGCCATCGCCCGGCTGCGCCCGGTCATCGCGGCCATTCCCAACGTGTTGAACAGCCCGCCGCCGGACATCGAGATCCTGCAGTTCACGCCCGAAGGCCCGCTGCTGTGCGTGCGGCCCTATTGCCACACCGACCACTACTGGCAGGTCTATTTCGACACCCACAAGGCCATCAGCACCACCTTTGGCGCTGCCGGCTATCCGGTGCCGGAGACCCCGCTCGCGCCGCGCAACCGCTGAAAGACAGCCATGGCTGACCTGATTGCCCGCATCGCCGCGCTGTGGCGCTACCCGGTGAAATCCTGCGCCGGCGAGGCCGTTGACAGCCTGCAACTGGACGATGACGGCTGGCCCGAGGGGGATCGCGGCTGGGGCATTGCGGATGCGGCCGGCGAGCTGACCTGGATGGGCGCCCATCCGCGCCTGGCCCTGGTCAGCACGGCGCTGACGGCGGACGGCCTGGAGCTCAAGGCCCAGGGCCGCGCGCTGACCGTCGCGCTGCAGGGCGGCGAGTCCACCACCCTGCGCGGCTGGAATGGCGAACGCCAGGACTTCGACCTGCTGCCGGCCTGGGATGCCGGCGATGACGCGGCCGCCCTGCTGCGCGCGACGACGGGCGAACGCCTGCGCCTGGTGCGCCTGAGCAAGGAAGCCCAGCGCCGACCCATCCTGAACGCCCTGCACATCGTCGGCGATGGCTCGCTGCAGGCCTGGCAAACCGCCCTCGCCCAACCACTGACCGGCCTGGCCCAGCGCGCCCGGCCCAATCTGCTGCTGCGCGGCGATGACGGCTCCGAACTGCCGCCGTTCATTGAAGACATCCTGACCGAGGCCCGCATCGGCGGCGTCACGCTGAGCCGCAGCTCGGTCTGCGTGCGCTGCGTCGTGCCGACCGTGGACCCGGCCAGGGGCGAGCCCCAGCCGCTGGCCCTGGAAGCCCTGACCCAGCTCAGCGCCGAGCGCGCGCCGGGCGCGCCGGTGCAGTTCGGCATCTATGCGCGCGGCAGTGGCGCCGGCCGGCTCAGCCTGGGCGATCGGGTCGAGCTGACGCTGGCTTTCGGCGAAGCCTGATCAGCGCAGCCGCGGCAGGGCGGCGTGGGCGTTGGCGGTCGTGACGGCCGCCGTCTGCTCCAGCGTCCAGCCGCGCAACTCCGCCAGGCTCTGGGCAATGCGCGGCAGTTCGCTCGACTCGTTGCGCTCCTGCCCCGGCTCGGCTGCGCGCTCGGCGGCCGTCCTGTAGAGCCAGTGCGGCGGGATGTCGGGCGCGTCGGTCTCCATGACCAGGGCCGTCTCGGGCACGGTCGCCGCAATGCGGCGGATCTGCAGTGAGCGGTCGAAGGTCAGCGTGCCGCCGAACCCGAGCTTGAAGCCCAGGGCTATGAAGGCCTGCGCCTGCTGCTCGCTGCCGTTGAAGGCATGGGCAATGCCGCCGTGCGGGAAGTCGACGCGGCGCAGGCCGGCCAGCAGCTTGTCGGCGCTGCGGCGCACATGCAGCAGCACCGGCAGGCCGGCACGCCTGGCGAGCTTGAGCTGCTCGACGTAGAACTGCTGCTGGACCTCGGGGTCGAGTCCTTCGACGAAAAAGTCCAGGCCGATCTCGCCCAGGGCGACCAGGCGCTCGTCGTCCGCATGCTTCGCCAGCGCCTCGGCCACCCGCTCCAGGTCGTGCGGTCCGGCGCGCATCACGCACAGCGGGTGGATGCCCAGCGCGTAGGCGAATCCATGTTCATGGGCCAGCTCGCGCACCCGCTCGAGGTTGTGCGCATCGACGGCGGGGATGACGATCTGCGTGACACCGGCGGCCCTGGCGCGCGCCACGACCGCATCGCGGTCGGCGTCGAACTCGGCCGCGTCAAGGTGGCAGTGGGTGTCTATCCACATGCCTGCCCTTCTACCTCAGCGGAACACCACCGTGCGGTTGCCGTTCAGCAGCACGCGATGCTCGGCATGCCACTGGATGGCCCGCGCCAGGGCCACGCACTCCATGTCGCGACCGATGCCGACGAGCTGCTCGGGCGGCATGCTGTGGTCGATGCGGGCCACCTCCTGCTCGATGATGGGGCCCTCGTCGAGGTCGCTGGTCACGTAATGGGCCGTCGCGCCGATCAGCTTGACGCCGCGCTCATAGGCCTGGTGGTAAGGCTTGGCGCCCTTGAAGCTGGGCAGGAAGCTGTGGTGGATGTTGATGGCCCGGCCACTCAACTCACGGCACAGCTCGGGGCTCAGGATCTGCATGTAGCGCGCCAGCACGACGAGGTCGATCTTGTTGTCGCTGACGACTTCGAGGATCTTGGCTTCCTGGGCTTGCTTCTGCGCATCGGTGGCGCCCAGCAGCGGGAAGTGGTGGAACGGAATATTGTGCGAAGCCGCGAGCTGGTAGAAGTCGCGGTGGTTGGACACGATGGCCGGGATCTCGATGGGCAGATGCCCCGTCTGCACGCGGAACAGCAGGTCGTTCAGGCAATGGCCCAGCTTGGACACCAGCAGCAGCACGCGGGTCTTGCGCGCCCGTGCCACCAGTTCCCAGTCCATGCCGAACTCGTCGGCCAACGGCTGGAAGGCGGCCTGCAGGGCGGCTTCCTCGGCCTGGGCCTCGAACTCGATGCGCATGAAGAAGCGCGCATGGTCGGCGTCCCCATGCTGGTGCGACGTGATGATGTTGCCGCCCTGCTGCAGCAGCACACCGGTGACGGCGTGCACGATGCCGGCGCGGTCAGGACAGGAAAGCTTGAGGACGAAACGCGGATTCATGATGTCTGGAATTGCCCCGCCACCAGGCGCAGCTGCCGGTCGCAGCGTGCCGCCAGGTCGCGGTCGTGGGTGACGAGGACGAAGGCCGTGCCGAGCTCGCGGGCGCGCTCCAGCATCAGTTCGAAGACGGCCGCAGCGGTGTCGCGGTCGAGGTTGCCGGTGGGTTCATCGGCCAGCACGCAGGCCGGCCGCGTGACCAGGGCGCGGGCGATGGCCACGCGCTGGCGCTCACCGCCCGACAGCTCGGCCGGACGGTGCTGCACGCGGTCCTTCAGGCCGACGCGGGCCAGCATCTCGGCCGCGGTCTCGCGGGCCTGGGCCGGCACCTGGCCGCGGATGCGCAGCGGCATGGCGACGTTGTCCAGGGCCGAGAACTCGGGCAGCAGGTGGTGGAACTGGTAGACGAAGCCCAGCTGCTGGTTGCGCCAGCGGCCGCGCTCGGCCTCGTCCATGGACGCGAAGCTGCGGCCCATCAGCATGACGCCGCCCGAGGTCGGCGTGTCCAGGCCGCCCAGCAGATGCAGCAGCGTGGACTTGCCCGAACCCGAGGCGCCGATAATGGCCAGGGTCTCGCCCTTCTTCACAGCGAGGTCGACGCCGCGCAGCACCGTCACGTCCAGGCCGCCTTCCTTGAAGCGGCGGGTCAGCCCCGTGGCCTGCAGGATCAGCTCACTCATAGCGCAGGGCCTCCGCGGGTTGCACGCGGCTGGCGCGCCAGCTCGGGTAGAGCGTGAACACCAGGGACAGGATGAGCGCCACCGCCACGATGGGCGCGATGTCGCCCCACTGCGGGTCGCTGGGCATCTGGCTGATGAGATAGATGCTGCCCGGCAGGAAGCTGGTGTTCAGCAGGTGCTCGATGGCCGGCACGATGACGTCGATGTTGAAGGCGATCAACAGGCCCACCACCACGCCGGCCAGGGTGCCGATGACGCCCGAGACCGCGCCCTGCACGATGAAGATGCCCATGATGGAACGCGGGCTGGCGCCCAGCGTGCGCAGGATGGCGATGTCGCTCTGCTTGTCGGTCACCGTCATGATCAGCGTCGACAGCAGGTTGAAGGCGGCGACCGCGACGATCAGCGTCAGCACGATGCTCATCATGCGTTTCTCGATCTGCACGGCGTCAAACCACACCGCATTGGAGCGCGTCCAGTCGCGCACGCGGATCTCCGGGCCCATGCTGGCGGCCAGCTCGCCGGCCACCTGGCGGGCTTCGTTCACATCGCGCAGCCTGAGCTGCACGCCGGTGGGGCCACCGGTGCGGAACAGCTTGGCCGCATCGTCCACATGCACCACGGCCAGGCTCGAGTCGTACTCGTAGTGGCCGGAGCTGAAGGTGCCAACGACATTGAAGCTCTTGAGCCGCGGCACGACGCCGGCCGGCGTGACCTGGCCGCCGGGCGCAACGACCGTGATCTTGTCGCCCTCGCCCACACCCAGTTGGCGGGCCAGCTCGGCGCCCAGCACGATATTCCAGGTGCCGGGCAAGAGCTTGGCGAAGGCCGTGTCCTTGAGCTGGGCGCCCAACACGGTGACGGTGGCCTCCTCGGCCGGCGAGACGCCGCGGATGACGGCGCCGCGCATGTCCTCGCCGCGGGCGATCAGGCTCTGGCTGGCGATGAAGGGGGCGGCGCCGATCACCTCGGGGTTCCGGCGCGCCTTGGTCGCCGTGGCCTGCCAGTCCGGCAGGGCCTGGCCGCCGGCGTCCAGCAGCTCGACGTGGGCGATGACATTGAGCATGCGGTCGCGCACTTCCTTTTGGAAGCCGTTCATGACCGACAGCACGACGATCAAGGCCATCACGCCCAGAGCGATGCCCACCATGGACGCGCCGGAGATGAAGCTGATGAAGCGGTTGCGACGCCCGCCGCGGCCGGCGCGGACGTAGCGCCAGCCGACCTGGAGTTCAAACGGCAGGGTCATGGGGCGATGCGAAAGGCGTACGGCATGGGGCCGGGATGGTAACTGGCGGGCCGCGGGGAGAATGGCGCAAGATCCCTTCCGGAATCACGATGAAGCCCTTGTCCGTCCTGCTGGCGGCCTGTCTTCTGACAGGCGCCCTCACCGCCCCCGCCGCCGCCATGCCCGATCTCGTCATCCTCGTGCGCCATGCCGAACGCGCCGCCGAGCCCGCCGGCGACCCCGGCCTGACGCCCGCCGGCGAACAGCGCGCCCAGGCCCTGGCCCAGGCCCTGGCCGGACTGCGGGTGAACGCCATCGTGACGACGCCACTGCGCCGGGCGCGCGACACCGCCGCCCCTCTCGCCAAGGCCCTGGGCCTGACGCCCCAGATCGTCGAGGCCCGCGGCGCCGCCCATGCCCCCGCGGTGGCGGAAGTCGTGCGCGCCCAGACCGGCGTCGTGCTCGTGGTCGGCCACAGCAACACGGTGCCGGCCGTCATCGCGGCCCTGGGCGGACCGAAGCTGGCCGATCTGTGCGAGACCAGCTTCCACCATGCCTTCCTGCTGCAACTCGGCACCGAGCCACCGCGCTGGGCACGGCTCAGCTATGGCGCGCCGAGCGAGCCTCCCGCTGCAGGCTGCCTCTAGTTCGCGCCGCGCTTCAATTCCCACTGCGCGAGCGTGAACTCGCGGTAGGGCACCGCTTGCGTGGTCAGCGTGCGCTCGAACCAGGGCCGGGCCTCATCGCGCCGGCCGCGCGCCACCAGCTGCTGGCCGATGAAGAAATAGGCCTCGGCCAGCCGCAACCTCTCGGTCTCGGGCTTTTCGCGGGCGCGCTTGAGCAGGGCCTCGCGGTCCAGGCTGCCGCCCAGATAGCTCAACAGGGCGCCGCTCCATTTGCTGGCGTCGGCCGCGGCCAGTTCGTCGGCGATGGCCGCCTTGCCCCGGCCGCCCTGGCGCTCGGCGGCGAGGTAGAGCCACAGCATCGTGAACTGGCGCGCCTCGCCGCTGGCATTGGCGGCGCTGTCGCGCAGTGCCGCCTCGGCCCGGGCATAGTCGCCCAGCATGTAGTGGGCCGTGCCCAGCCAGCTGCCGCCGGTGCCGGCCAGTTGGGCCTGCTGGCTGAAGGCGGCCAGCGCATCGGCCGGGCGCCCCAGGCCGACCAGGGCGACACCCTTGGCCTCCAGCGCCGTGCTGCCCTCCTCGCCCTCGGCGCGGATGGCCAGGGCGGCTTCGGCGTCGGCCAGGGCCGCCGCGAAGTCGCCGAGCTGGTTGTGCGACTGGGCGCGCTCGATGCGCACCCAGGCCGCCAGGCGGCTGGTGGGCGCCACCTGGTTCAGCAGGTCGGCGTCGATGAGGCGGTTGATCTCGTTGGTGAGCATCAGCTCCCACAGTGCATCGGGCTGCGCCCCATTGCGAAAGCGCGCCATGCGCTCGGCAACCTCGGCGAAGGGCGCCTCCAGGGCCTTGCGATCCACCAGGTTCAGACGCAGGCGCTGGGCGTTCAGCATCTGGCGCGTGCGGCCGACGTGCTCGCGGTAGCTGTCCACATCGCCCGGCAGCACCTCGTCGCTGCGGCGCTCGACGCGGCTGATGAACTGCACGGTGGCACCGGACACTTCCACCCGGCTGTTGAAGGCGAAGTGCTTGTCGATCAGTTGCTGCGGCGCCGGGGGTTGGGCGTTGAAGGGGCGCGCCCCCACCACGCTGAGGCGCAGCTCGGAAGCCCGCGCGCCGTCGAGGTGGTAGGGCAGGCGGCGACGTGCCTCGGGCGGCACCGGCAGCGCGTCCACCAGCTCGGCGGCGGGAAAGTCCAGGTCCAGCCAGCCGCGCTGGTAGCGGCCGATGCTGGGGTGTTCGAAATACAGCTTCAGCACCCATTCATTGCTGTCGCGGTCGTCCTCGACATGGGGTTGGCCGACGCTCACCAGGCCCGGCAGCACCCGCACATAGGCGCCGCCCATGGCCTCGGCCAGGCGCTCCAGGCCGGCCGTGGCCAAGCTGCTGCGCCAGCGCTCGGCCGCCAGGCCGGTGGCCTTGAAGGTCGTCGTCAGGCGCACGGGCCGCGACAGCTGACTGAAGTCCCAGTGCTGGCGAAAGCTCAGACTGTCCTGGGCAAAGGCGGGCGGCACGACGGGCTGGGGCCCCGCCTCGCCCTGGCCGACGACCAGGGCCGCGCCATAACGGTAGTAGCCGCGCTTTTCCAGCGAATAGCCCTGGCCGTTCATGGTCGGATCCAGGAAATAGACCTCCTTGCCCAACTGCACGCGGCTGATCACGTGGTCGAACTGGTCGTGCGAGGGCAGGTAGTTGACGACGCCGCGGTTGCGCGCCATCGAAATCAGCGCCGGCTTGGCGTCGAAGCCCATGGCCGTCAGCAGGCTGTTCAGCAGCAGGGTCTTGTCCTTGCAGTCGCCCAGGCGCTCGGCGAGCGTGCGGGCAGCCGGCTTGGGCCGGTGCGAGCTCTCGCCCAGCGACGCCGAGAAATAGCGCACCTCGTCCTGCACGAAGCGCAGGGCCGCGGCCACCTGCTCCTCGGGCTTGCCGCCTTGCGCCTTGAGCTCGGCCGCCTTCTCGGCCACGCCGGCGGCGGGCGGCTCGATGGCGAACAGTCGCTGCGCCCATTGGTCCACCTCGGCCCAGCTGGCGTATTCGCTGACATGCAGGGCCGGATAGACCTTGAACCACGGCGGCGTGGCCGCCTCGTCCTGCACGGCCGGCACGCGCTCGCGCAGCACGCGGATGACCTGGCGCCCGCCCTCCTCGAAACGCTCGGGCACGACGTCGCTGGCCAGCGCCTTGACGGCGAGCTTGCGCTCCGGCGGCGCCTCGATGCGCAGGTGCAGGCGCTCGACCGGCGCGTCCGAAGCCAGCTGCATCAGCGCCGAGTAGCGACCGTCGAAGATGGGGTTCTGGCCCTCCAGCGTGTAGGCCAGGTCGACGATGTCGCCGACGCGCACGTCGCTCAGCACGACCAGGGCCGTGCGCACGCCGTCGATGAGCTGGCGTTCGAGCTGCTGCTCACGCCGCATCATCTCGATGCGGGCCCCCTTGAGCCGGTCCAGGCGCTGGCCATCGCGGATGACGGCGGCCTGGTGGATGACGAGCTGCTGGTAGGCCGGGTTGAAGCTGATCTGGGGCTCCGACACCTCGCGCAGGGTCGAGGTGTCCAGCGCCTCATGCTGCAGATGGACGTAGGTGGCGGTGGCCGACTTGGGCAGCAGCTGCACCTGCACATCGACCAGGGGTTCGCGGCGCGCCTTGGCGCCGGCGGTGACGGCCGGGCGCTCCTGCGCCGGCGGCAGCGCCTTGACCCAGGCCGGCGCTGGGCCGAAGCGGTAGCCGACAGCGGCGGCCGCAGAGGCAGCCGGCTTGGGCGCAACCTTGGGCGGCGCCGTCTGCGCCACGGCCCCCAGCGACAAGGCCAGCAACAGCGCTGGCCAGAACTTCGACTTCATCCACTTCCTCCCGGCGAACCGCCCGATTGTGGCGGCAGGCCGGACAGCAAGCTCAATGGAGCATCTGCTCCACCTCGGCAGCCGGATCACCGGTGGCGGCGATCTTGGCGGCGAGCAGTTCCAGGTCGAGGTGCAGATGCTCGATGAGCTCGGGCACGGCGACCTTCAGCGCATGCACCGGCTCGTCATGGTGCTCGGACGCATCGGCCAGCACTTCGGCCACATGCAGCACGGCGGCGATCAGCGAGAAGGGCCGGATCTCCAGCGGCGCGTTGGCGTCCTTGAAGGCTTCGACCATGGCATGCGGGAAATGCCAGTGGGCGGCCAGCGAGGCCGTCACGTCGGCATGGGTGCAGCCGAAGCGGTGCTCCTCCAGCGAAAAGCGGCTGCCGGGCTCGGCGGCATGGGTCTCGACGTCGGCCACCAGATGCGGCTCGTCCAGGGCCATCAGCAACTGACCGGTGCGCAGCATCAGGCCGGCCAGATAGGCGGTATCGGTCATGGCCGCGTCGGCGCCCAGCATGCGCGCCAACACGCGCGAATAGTTGGCCGTGGCCACGCTGTGGCGCCAGAAGGTTGCGCGATCCAGGCCCTGCACCTTGGGAAAGGCACCGCTCAGGCAGGCCGCCATGGCGAGATTGCGCAGCGTCTCCAGGCCCAGGGCATGGGCGGCGTCGATGACGGTGGCGATCTGGTGCGCGGGGCTGTAGTGGGCGGTGTTGGCCAGGCGCAGCACCTTGGCGGTCAATGCCGCGTCCTTCTCGATCAGCGCGGCGATCTGCGAAAGGCCGACGTTGTCGTCATCGAAGCTTTTCAGCAATCGCGACGCCACCTCGGGCATGGTCGGCAGGGCGTTGTGCTTGACGAAGAACCGTTCCGCAGCTGCACTCATCTTTGACCTCCCGGGGAGATAGGGTCGGGCCAGTCTAGGACGAAGAATTCGGCCGCGCCACGGCCTTCACAAGCCTTAAACGATCAGCAATGCACGGAAGTCGTTGACATTGGTGAAGCTGGGGCCGGGCACCAGCAGATCGCCCAGCGGCGCGAAGAAGCTGGCGCTGTCGTGGGCGTCCAGCAGGGCCTGCGGGTTCAGGCCCAGGGCCCGGGCGCGGCTCAGGCTGGTGGGCGTCAACAGCGCGCCGGCGTGCGGCCCGACGCCGTCGATGCCGTCCGTGTCGGCCGCCAGCGCGAACACGCCGGGCTCGCCTTGCAGGGCCAGCGCGCAACCGAGCAGGAATTCGGTGGCCCGGCCGCCCTTGCCAGCGGGCTTGGATGCGTCAACCGTCACCGTCGTCTCGCCGCCGGACAGGATGAGGCAGGGCTTGGCGAAGGGCTCGCCGCGACGCGCAACGGCGCGGGCCAGGGCTGCGTGCACCCCGCCGACGACGCGGGACTCGCCCTCCATCTCGTCGCTGAGGACGTGGGCGGTGACGCCCTGCTCGCGCGCCAAAGCCGCCGCAGCGTCCAGGCTCATCTGCGGCGTGGCCAGCATGACGAGTTCATGGCCAGCCAGGCGCGCGTCGCCGAGCTTGGGGGTCTCGAAGGCGCCCGATTCCAGGCCGGCGCGGGCCGCGTCGGGCAGAGGGATGCGATAGCGGCGGCAGATGGCCAGGGCCTCGGCGCAAGTCGTCGCGTCCGCCACCGTTGGACCGGAGGCGATCACCGCGGGATCGTCGCCCGGCACATCGCTGATGGCCAGCGTCAGCACGCGCGCCGGCGCGCAGGCCGCGGCCAGGCGACCGCCCTTGATGGCCGACAGATGCTTGCGCACGCAGTTCATCTCGGCGATGGCCGCACCGCTGTTCAGCAGCGCGCGGTTGACGGCCTGCTTGTCGGCCAGCGTGAGGCCGGGCGCCGGCAGGCTCATCAGCGCCGAACCGCCGCCGGAGATCAGGCAGATGACGAGGTCGTCCGCTGTCAGGCCTTGCGTCATGGCCAGCAACCTCTCGCTGGCGGCCAGGCCGGCGGCATCCGGCACCGGGTGGGCGGCCTCGACGACCTGCAGCCGGCGCGGCTTGTAGCCCGGCGGCAGATGGCCGTAGCGCGTGATGACGAGACCGGACAGCGGGGCGTCGGCCGGCCACGCGGCTTCCAGCGCCTGGGCCATGGCGCCACCCGCCTTGCCGGCGCCCAGCACCAGCGTTCGACCTTGCGGCGGTGGCGGCAGATGCGCGGCCAGCATGCGGCCTGGCAAGGCCCGCGCGACGGCGACGTCGTAGAGCTGACGCAGCAAGGCGCGCGGGTCGACGATCATGGTTGCGATGCCCAGCGGCCGATGAGGGCACGCTCTTCGTCGGTCATGCCGGTGGCGTTGTTCAGCGGCATGGCGCGCTGCACCACCACCTGCTGCAGCATCTGGGCCTTGTGGGCGGCCAGGCCTTCGGCGCTGTCCAGACGCACACCCTTCTGCGCCACATCGCCGGTGTGGCACATGGCGCAGCGCTGCGCGACGACGGCCTGCACCTGCTCCAGCGTGACCGGCGCCACCGCGGCCGCGGCCGGCTGGGCCTTGGGCGCCATCCAGATGATGAGCCCGGCCAGCAAGGCCAGCGCCAGAGCGACGGCGCCCCAGCTGTTCACGCCCTTGTGGCGCTTGACGAAGAAGATGCGGATGGCCACGCCCGCGGCCATCAGCACGCAGAGCACGATCCAGTTCTGGGCGTGCTGGTACAGCATGCCGTAGTGGTTGCTGAGCATGGCAATCAGCACCGGCAGGCCGAAATAGGTGTTGTGGACGCTGCGCTGCTTGCCGCGCTGGCCGTAGATGGGATCGGGCTTCTGGCCGGCGCGCATCTGGGCGATGACCTTCTTCTGGCCCGGGATGATCCAGTGGGCGACGTTGGCCGTCATCATGGTGGCCAGCGTGGCGCCGACGATGAGGAAGGCCGCGCGGCCCGCGAAGAGATGGCAGGCCAGCCAGCTCTCCAGCGCGACAAAGACCACCACCACGGCCATCACGCGGCCGTCGTTGCCGATATTGCCGTCCTTGGTGCGACCCAAAACAGAACAGGCGAAGTCGTAGACGGCCGTGCCGACGACGAGGAAGCCCAGCGCCGCCGCCACGGCCTGCCAGGGCGCGCCCCAGGCGTGAACGCGTGGGTCGATCAGCATCTGGCTGGCGTTGCACAGATAGAGGACGACGAAGAGGGCGAAGCCGCTCATCCACGTCCAGTAGCTCTCCCAGTAGAACCAATGCAGATCCTGGGGCAGGTTGCCGGGCGCCACCATGTACTTCTGGGGGTTGTAGAAGCCGCCGCCATGCACGGCCCAGAGTTCGCCATCCACGCCCTTGGCCTTGAGGTCGTCGGCCGTCGGCTTGACGAGGTGGTTGTCCAGCCAGACGAAGTAGAAGGAGGCGCCGATCCAGGCGATGACGGTGATGACGTGCAGCCAGCGAATCAGCAGGTTGGCCCAGTCGAACAGATAGATGTCCAAGTCGCGAATCTCCGCGGCTCCACCACGGCGGGTGCTGTGAAGCCTCTTGGGTCGCGTCCGCGGGCCCTGCCGGGCCCGACACCGCTGCGACAGGCCCCGGAGTGTATGCAGACGTGACCGGCTTCACGTCGCCCGGCTGCGGCGTCATCGCCACGCAAGAAGCACCTCCCACAATCCGGCCATGCTCGACCGCCTCTCCCGGACGCCGTGCCGCCTGCTGGTGGCCCTGGCCGCCGCCTGTGCCGGCATGACGGTCCAGGCCCAGGAGCCCGCCATCGTGCGCATCGCCACCAATGTCGAGCGCACCTACTTCCCGCCGGCCGAGGCGCTGCTGCGCAAGGCCTATGCGGCCATCGGGCTGCAGGTGGAATTCGTCCCCTGGCCGCTGCCGCGCACCCAGCTGGAGCTGCAGACCGGCCGCGTCGATGCCGTCGCGATGCGCGTCGGGAGTTATTTCGAGCAGACGCCGTTCGTGCGCAAGGTGGATGTACCGCTGCTGAACCTCTTCGTCTACGCCTACGGCCGGCCACCTTGCCCGGCCGCGCTGCCGGTCGAAGACCTGGCCAAATACCGGGTCAGCTACCAGCGCGGCATGGTCGCGGCCGAAAACCTGATCCCGGAATCCTCCCGGCTGGCCGCCAACACACCCAGCGACGCCTTCCTCAACCTCAGCACGGGTGCCGCCGACTACGCCCTGACCCTGACCACGCCATGGATGGCCGAGATGCCGGTGGACACGCGCCAGGGCACGCTGTGCCGCATCGCCACGCCGCTGGCCCGCTCGGTGCTCTTCCATGGCGTTCACGAGTCGCATGCCGCCTGGGTGGCGCCGCTGGAGAAGGCCCTGGGCGCCATGCGTGCCAGCGGCGAGATCCAGCAGGCCTGGACCGCCTACGAGCGCGAGGTCGGCACGGCCAGCAATCGCTTCCAGGCCGAGCCGGGTCGCAGCCTCACGCTGACGCCGGCGCCAACGACAGGATCTGTGCCAGTACGGCCACCGCGATGACGGCGGGCTGCTTGCCATTGACGCCTGGCACGCCAATGGGACAGGCCACCTGGGCGCGCTCGGCGTCGGTGAAGCCCCGCGCCTGCAGGCGCTGACGGAAGCTCGCCCATTTGGTGCGGCTGCCGATCATGCCGATGAAGGCCAGGTCGCCGCGTTCGCGCTGGCGCTTCAGGCAGGCCGCGACGAGATCGAAGTCCTCGGCATGGTTGTGGCTCATGATGAGGACGGCCGAGCCGGGCGCCAGGTCGTCCACCGCATCGGCCGCCGGATCACAGACCTCCTGGCGCCAGCCCCGCTCGGGCGGCTGGGCCGGGAACTGGTTCTCGCGGCTGTCGATCCAGTGCAGGGCGAGCGGCAGGTCACGGGCGATATGGGCGATCGCCACGCCGACATGGCCGGCGCCGAAGAGGGCCAGAGGCCGCTGTGGCGCCTGGGGCAGGCGCAGCGCCAAGTCTTCACCCGCCGCGATGCGCTCGAAGCTCAGCCAGACGACACCGCCGCAGCACTGGCCCAGGCTGGCGCCCAGCGGGTAGCGCACCTCGTCTTCCAGCTCGCCACCCGCCAGCGCCGCGCGGGCACGGGCAATGGCGTCGAACTCCAGATGGCCTCCACCGACCGTGCCGCGGATGCCGTCCGCGCCCACGGCCATCCAGGCCCCGACCTCGCGCGGCACGCTGCCGGTGGTGCGGGAGACGGTGACAAGAATGCAGGCGCTATCCGGCACGTTGGGCCTTTCTCTTCATGCGCAGCCGCTTGAAGCGCAGGAACACGCCCAGACCCAGCACGGACAGCACGCCACCCAGCATGAATTTGCCCGTCGCAACCGCGATGCCCGCACTCCCCCAGACGCCGAGGTTGGCCAGGCCCTCGACGAGGGCCAGGGCGCCGTCGCCGAGGCCGTCACCCCAGCGCGAACGTTTACCAGAGGCTTCAGCTGCCACGGTAGGTCGAATAGCTCCAGGGCGAGGCCAGCAGGGGCACGTGGTAGTGCGAGTTCTCGTCGGCAATGCCGAAGTCCAGCGGCACCTCGTCCAGGAAGGCCGGCTGCGGCAGATTCGCCCCCCGGGCATTGAAATAACTGGCCACCTCGAAAACGAGGCGGTAACGGCCGGCCAGGAAGTCCGGCCCCTCCAGCAGCGGCCCGTCGGCGCGGCCATCCGCGTTCAGATGCAGGCTGCGCAGCCATTTGGGACCTTCCGCATCGAAGCGGTAGAGGCGCACGGCCATGCCGGCGGCCGGGCAGCCATTGGCGGTGTCCAGCACATGTGTTGTGAGCTTGCCCATGGAATCTCCGTTGATTGATGCAAAGTGTAGGGATGAGCAATGCCCGTTACCCCCGCGACCTGATCGGCTACGGCGAAAACCCGCCCCACGCGCAATGGCCGGGGGGCGCCCGCGTGGCCGTGCAGTTCGTTTTGAACTACGAGGAAGGCGGCGAGAACTCGGTGCTGCACGGCGATGCCGGCAGCGAGCAGTTCCTGTCCGAAATGTTCAACCCGGCGAGCTATCCGGCGCGACACCTGAGCATGGAAGGCATTTACGAATACGGCTCGCGCGTCGGCGTGTGGCGGCTCTTGAAGGAATTCGAGCAGCGCGCCTTGCCGCTGACCGTCTTCGGCGTCGGCATGGCGCTGGAACGCCATCCGGACGTGACCCAGGCCTTTGTCGAACTCGACCATGAGATTGCCTCCCACGGCTGGCGCTGGATCCATTACCAGAGCATGGAAGAGGACACCGAGCGCGCCCACCTGGCCCAGGCCATGGCCAGCCTGAAGCGCCTGACCCTGGGCCGCGACCCGCACGGCCTGGGCTGGTACACCGGCCGCGACAGCCCCAACACCCGCCGCCTGGTGGCCGACTTCGGCGGCTTCGAGTACGACAGCGACTATTACGGCGACGACCTGCCCTTCTGGCTGCAGGTGCGCAAGACCAATGGGGAGCTGGCGCCCCATCTCGTCGTGCCCTACACCCTGGACTGCAATGACATGCGCTTCGCCCTGCCCCAGGGCTTCAGCCACGGCGAACCCTTCTTCGAATACCTGAAGGACAGCTTCGACGTGCTGTATGCCGAAGGCGCCGACAGCCCGAAGATGATGAGCATCGGCATGCACTGCCGCCTGCTCGGCCGCCCGGGGCGGATGCGCGCGCTGCAGAAGTTCCTGGACCACATCGAGGCGCATGACCGCGTCTGGGTCTGCCGGCGCCTGGACATCGCGCGGCACTGGAAAACCGTTCACCCCTTTGATGCGCGCACGGCTTTCGTGTGGGAATGATGACGCTCGACCAACTCAATCAAGCCAGCACCGTCGACTTTGTCGCGCTGCTGGACGGCACCTATGAACATTCGCCCTGGATCGCCGAGCGCGCCGCGGCGGCGCGGCCCTTCAAGTCGCTCGCCGCGTTGAAGGTAGCCCTGGCCCGCGTGGTGCGCGAGGCCAGCGTGGACGAGCAGCTCGGCCTGATCCGCGCCCACCCGGAGCTGGCTGGCAAGGCTGCCGTCGCCGGTGAACTGACAGCAGAGTCGACCCACGAGCAGCAGAAGGCCGGACTGACGGCTTGCACGCCTGAGGAGTTCGCGAAGCTGCAGAAGCTCAACGCCGACTACAACGCCCGCTTCGGCTTTCCCTTCATCCTCGCCGTGCGCGGCCCGCGCGGCACGGGCTTCACGCGGGCCGAGATCATCGCCACCTTCGAGCGCCGGCTGCGCGCCCACCCGGATGTCGAGCGCGCCGAATGCCTGCGTCAGATCCATCGCATCGCGGAGATCCGGCTGAACGACAAGTTCGGCGCCAGGCCCGAGCTGGGTGAGCAGCTGTGGGACTGGGCCGCGGCCCTGGCCGCGCACAGCGACACCGAGGATTTCCTGACCTGCACCTACGCGACACCCGCCCACACGGCCGTCGCCGAGCAGCTGATGGCCTGGATGCGCGACTGCGGCTTCGACGAGGTCAGCCGCGATGCGGTGGGCAATGTCGTCGGCGTCTACAAGGGCACGGGCGAAGGCAAGAAGCGCCTGCTGACCGGCAGCCATTACGACACCGTGCGCCGCGCCGGCCGCTTCGACGGGCGGCTGGGCATCTTTGTGCCCATGCTGGTCGTGCGTGAGCTGCACGCCCAAGGCAAACGCCTGCCCTTCGGCTTGGAGGTCGTCGGTTTCTCCGAGGAGGAGGGCCAACGCTATCCGGCCGACTTCCTCGGCTCGAGCGCCCTGATCGGCGCCTTCCAGCCGGTCTGGCTGGACCAGACCGACGCAGCAGGCATCACCCTGCGCGACGCCATGCAGGCTGCAGGCCTGGCCGGCACGATGGAGAGCATCCAGACCGCCAAGCGCGATGCGTCGCGCTATCTCGGCTTTGTCGAAGTCCATATCGAGCAGGGCCCGGTGCTGGACAGCCTGGACCTGCCGCTGGGCATCGTCACCAGCATCAATGGCAGCCGCCGCTACACCGGCGAGATCGTCGGCCTGGCCAGCCATGCCGGCACCACGCCCATGGGCCAGCGTCGTGACGCGGCGGCCGGCGTGGCCGAGCTCATCCTGTTCACCGAACAGCGGGCCGCCGCCGTGCCCGATATCGTCGGCACGGTCGGCATGCTGGAAGTGCCGTCGGGCTCCATCAACGTCATCCCCGGCCGCTGCCGCTTCAGCCTGGACCTGCGCGCAACGACCGACGAAGCCCGCGATGCGCTGGACGCCGATGTGCGCGCCAAGCTCGACGAGATCTGCCAGCGCCGCGGCCTCAGCTACACGCTGCAGCCCACGCTGGCAGCCAATGCCGCGCCCAGCGACGCGGCCTGGCAATCACGCTGGGAGGCCGCGGTCGGCGAGTTGGGCTTGCCGCTGCATCGCCTGCCTTCGGGCGCCGGCCATGACGCGATGAAGATCCACGAGCTGCTGCCGCAGGCCATGCTATTCGTGCGCGGCGGCAATGGCGGCATCAGCCACAACCCGCTGGAGTCGGTGACGGTGGATGACGCCGACCTGTCCATCCGCGCCTTCGAACGCTTGCTCGACACCCTATGACGCAGAACCGCATTGACGCCTGGATCGGTGAACATTTCACCGACGAAGTCCGCTTCCTCCAAACCCTCGTCCGCATCCCCACCGACACCCCTCCCGGCAACAACGCGCCGCATGCCGAGCGCACGGCCGAGCTGCTGGCCCAACTCGGCTTCGAGGTCGAGAAGCACGCCGTGCCGGCCGCCGACGTGCAGGCCGCCGGCATGCAGTCCATCACCAACCTGATCGTCCGCCACCGCTTCTCGGCAGGCGGCCCCACCATCGCTCTCAATGCGCATGGCGACGTGGTGCCGCCCGGCGAAGGCTGGACCCATGAACCCTATGGCGCCGAGATCGCCGACGGCAAGCTCTATGGCCGTGCGTCGGCCGTCAGCAAGAGCGACTTCGCGACCTACACCTTCGCCCTGCTGGCGCTGAAGAACTCGGGCTTGCCGCTGAAGGGCGCGGTCGAGCTGCATTTCACCTACGACGAGGAATTCGGCGGCGAACTCGGCCCGGGCTGGCTGCTCAAGCAAGGCCTGACGAAACCCGACTACCTGATCGCCGCCGGCTTCAGCTACCAGGTCGTCACGGCCCACAACGGCTGCCTGCAGATGGAAGTGACCCTGCACGGCCTGGCCTCGCATGCGGCCTACCCGAGCACGGGCATCGACGCCCTGCAGGCCGCCAACAAGCTGCTGACGGCCCTCTACGCCCACAACGAGGTGCTCAAGACCCGGCTGTCGCAGGTGCCCGGCATCACCCACCCTTATCTGAACGTCGGCCGCATCGAAGGCGGCAGCAACACCAATGTCGTGCCCGGCAAGGTCACCCTGAAGCTGGACCGCCGCATGATTCCCGAGGAAGACCCGGCGAGCGTCGAGGCCGAGGTACGCGCGCTGATCGAGACCACGGTCGCGCAATGCCCCGGCATCAAGCTCGACATCAAGCGCCTGCTGCTGGCCAACTCCATGAAGCCGCTGCCGGGCGCCGCGCCGCTGGTGGCGGCGTTGCAGAAGCACGGCCAGGCGGTGTTCGGCGAAGCCATTCCCACCTCCGGCA
Organism: Roseateles sp. FW305-36; assembly: GCF_058787015.1. Taxonomy (NCBI): domain Bacteria; kingdom Pseudomonadati; phylum Pseudomonadota; class Betaproteobacteria; order Burkholderiales; family Sphaerotilaceae; genus Roseateles; species Roseateles sp. FW305-36. Next base: position 25,576 of record NZ_JBYSZK010000005.1, read on the forward strand.
CGCCCCTCTACACCGATGTGCGCCTCTACACGGCCCACGGCATCCCGGCCGCCATCTACGGCGCCGGCCCGCGCACGGTGCTGGAAAGCAATGCCAAGCGGGCCGACGAGCATCTGGTGCTCGAAGACCTGAAGCGCGCGACCCGGGTCGTCGCTGGCGCGCTGGCGGAAATGCTGGCCGGCTGAAGAAAGTTGCGGGAACGGGAACGCGCGACCGGGTCACGGCGTCTATCCCCTTGCCGGCCAATTGCCACTCAATTGGCGGCTCCCGCAACTCAGCTCCAGCCACCATGACCCATTCCTTCCGCCTCGCCGCCCTGGCCTTCGCTGCCGCCCTGTCGCTGCCAGCCCAGGCCCAGACCCCCAACGACGCCCAGATCGCCGCCATCGTCGTCACCGCCAACCAGGTGGACATCGACGCCGGCAAGCTGGCCGAGGGCAAGACCCGATCCAAGGACGTCAAGGCCTTCGCCCAGCAGATGGTCACCGACCACGGCGGCGTCAACAAGATGGCCGTGGACCTGGTCACCCGGCTCAAGGTCAAGCCCGAGGACAACCCCACGGCGCAAGGCCTGCAGAAGGGTGGCGACGACAACCTCGCCAAGCTGCGCCCGCTCAAGGGCGCCGCCTTCGACAAGGCCTATGTCGACCATGAGGTCGACTACCACGTGGCCGTGCTGGAGGCGATCGACAAGGTGCTGATCCCCAGCGCCGCCAATGCCGAGCTCAAGGCCCTGCTGGTCAAGGTGCGGCCCGCCATCGACGCCCATCTGCAGCATGCCAGGCACCTGCAGGCCGAGCTGGGCACGAAGGGCGGCTGACATGCGCAGCATCGCCCTGGCGCTTTGCTTTGGCGCCGCGACGGCCTCGGCCGCCACCCATACCGTCACCATCGAGGGCATGCAGTTCCAGCCCGCGGTGCTGACGGTCAAGCGCGGCGACCGCATCGTCTGGGTCAACCGCGACGTGGTGCCGCACACGGTGATGGCGCAACGGGCCTTCAGCTCGCCCGCCATCAAGCCCGGCGCCTCGTGGACCACCACGCTGAAAAGGACCGACCGGCTCGACTATGTCTGTACCCTGCATCCGACGATGAAGGCCCGCCTGGTCGTCCAATAGATGTCGACGATGAACGCCGAGCCCTCCCTGGACCGAGACACTCGCGATGAGGACCGCGAGTTGGCGCGGCGCATCGCCACAGGCGACGCCGTCGCCTTCGAGCGGCTGATGCGGCAGTACAACCGCCGCCTCTACCGCCTGGCCCGCGTCACGCTGAAGAACGACAGCGACGCCGAGGATGCCCTGCAGGAAGCCTATTGGCAGGCCTACCGCGCCATGGCGCAGTTCCGCGGCGAGTCGTCCCTGGGCACGTGGCTGTCGCAGCTGGTGATGCGCGAATGCCTGAACCGCCTGCGCAAGCAGGCCCGCCGCGACGGCATCGCGCCGATGGTGCCGGACGAGGCCGTCGACGGCACGCAGGAGACCGAAGCCATGGACAGCCCCCTGGCCGAACGGCCCGAAGACACGCTGGCGCGCGCCCAGCTGCGCCACCTCATCGAAACCAAGCTCGACGAACTGCCGGACAGCTTCGCCAGCGTCTTCGTGCTGCGCGGCATCGAGGAGCTCAGCGTGGAGGAGACGGCGCAGTCCCTCGGCATCCCGGAAGCGACGGTGCGCAGCCGCTACTTCCGCGCCCGGGGGCTGCTTCGGGCCGCACTGGCCCACGACCTTGATCTGGCGCAAAAGAACGCCTTCGCCTTCGACGGAAACCGCTGCGATCGCATCGTCGCCACGCTGTTGCAGAGGCAGAGGTTGCACAATCCGGCCAACGCCTCACCGCCCTCCCCATGAGCCCCGTCCGTCACTCACGCCGCCATCCCCGCGCCTTCGCCGCGTGGCTGCTGGCCGTGCTGGTGCTGGGCCTGCTTGCACCGGGCATCAGCGCGGCGCTGGCCCATGCGCGGGGCGATTTCTCGGCCTGGCAGGACATCTGCCGCACGCCCACCACCACGGTCGGCAAGGCGGCTGAGCCGAAGCCCATCGAGAAGGCCCTGGACCTGCTGGCCCATGGCCATTGCGCGGCCTGCCACATCACGGCGGCCGACCTCGCACCACCGCCGGTCGTGCAAACGCCGATGTTGAGCACGGAGCTGGGCTTCGAAGCCCCCGAGCGCTTCTGGACCGGCCCCGTCACCGCCCATGCCTGGCGCCCCGCCAGCGCCCGCGCCCCACCCGGGCTGATCTGAGTCCCATCCCTCGCTGAGGCCTCCAGGCCCGGCGCCTGCCTTCGCCCGACCGTGGCGGCGGCCCGACTCCGATCAACTCGTCATGAACTCCAAGACTGCCCTTGCGCGCGCGGCCGCCGCCTGCGCCACCCTGCTCGCCCTCCAGGCCCAGGCCTGCGACGACTGTGACTGCGACGACGCGCCGCCACCGCCCCAGGCGGCCGCCCAGGCCGACACGCCGCCCCCCCGCGTCAAGCTCGACATCGTGCGCGTGCAGGTCGCCTCGCTGACCTCCCTGCCCACCAACATCCCGACGACCCGCGAGTCGGTCTCGCGCGAGGACATCGAGCGCAGCGTCAACGCGACCGATGCGGAAGATGCGCTCAAGTACCTGCCCAGCCTGCTGGTGCGCAAGCGCTATGTCGGCGACTACAACCACGCCATCCTCTCGAGCCGCGCCTCGGGCACGGGCAACAGCGCCCGCTCGGCCGTCTATGCCGACGGCATCCTGCTGTCCAACTACCTGGGCAACGGCGTCGGCGGCCTAAGCTTCCCGCCGCGCTGGGGCCTGGTGACGCCCGAGGAAATCGAACGTGTCGACGTCATGTACGGCCCCTTCTCGGCCGCCTACCCCGGCAACTCGGCCGGCGCCGTGGTGGACTACCAGACCCGCATGCCGACCCGCTTCGAAGCCCATGCCAAGCTGGGCTTTGTGAGCCAGCCCTTCGAGCTGTACGGCACGAAGACGAACTACCGTGCCTGGCAGGCCAGCGCCACGCTCGGCGACCGCGCGGGAGGCTTCAGCTGGTGGCTCAACCTCAATCACACCGACAGCGACGGCCAGCCGCTGACCTTCGCCAACCGACTGGCCAGCACCGGAACCCCGATCACGAACGGCACGCCGGTGACGGGCGCGGTGCTGGTGCCCAACAGCAATGGCCAGCCCTGGTATCTGCTCGGCTCGGCAACGACCTACAGCACGCACCAGGACCACCTCAAGATCAAGCTGGCCTACGACCTCGGCCCCACGCTGCGCGCCAGCTATGTGATGGGCGCCTGGCGCAACGACGCCGACGGCAACTCCGAGAGCTGGCTGCGCGACGCCGCCGGCAAACCCGTCCATTCGGGCGCCATCGTCATCGACGGCAGGCAGTTCGCCGCGTTGACCGGCGGCGATTTCGCGTTGACGCGCGAGCAGCTGCTGCACGTGATGCAGGGCGTCTCGTTGAAGAGTCGCGGCGGTGGCGAATGGGACTGGGAGCTGGCCGCCAGCCGCTACGACTACCGCAAGGACGACAAGCGCCAGAACGCGGCCGGCAATCCGCAGCCCGCGGCCCAGGCCGGCGGCGCCGGCACCCTGGCCGACGGCAGCGGCACCGGCTGGAACACGCTGGCGCTCAAGGGCATCTGGCGCCCCGCCGGCACCGGCCATGTCGTGGACCTGGGCCTGCAGCAGGACAGCTACCAGCTGCGCTATCTGACCTCCAATATCGCCGGCAACTATCTCGCCGACGGCCCCGGCACGATGAGCGCCAACGTGAGTGGCAACACCCGCCTGCAGGCGGCCTATGTGCAGTATGCCTGGCTGCCCGCCGAGGACTGGAAGGCCGTGCTCGGCCTGCGCGCCGAACACTGGCAGGCTCGCAACGGCCGCACCGATTTCTCGGCCACGGCCGGCCAGAGCTACGCCGCGCGCAGCGCGAGCTTCCTGTCACCCAAGGCGGCCCTGTCGTGGCAGGCCACGGCCGACACCACGCTCAAGGCCTCGCTGGGGCGCGCGGTGCGCATGCCCACCGTCGCCGAGCTGTATGGCGCCACGTCGACGACGAACTCGCAGTACATCAACGATCCGGATCTGAAGCCCGAGAAGTCCTGGACGGCCGAGCTGAGCGCCGAATCCGCCTGGGGCCTGCTGCAGTCCCGCCTCACCCTCTTCGCCGAGACGACGCGCGACTCGCTGTACTCGCAAACCGTCTTCGACGCGGCGGCGAACAAGAACATCAGCCGGGTGCAGAACGTCGACAGGATAGGCACGGCCGGCCTCGAGGCGACGCTGGGCACGACGGACTGGCTGGTGAAGGGACTGGACCTGACCGCCAGCGCCACCTATGCCGACTCCAAGATCAAGGCCAACAGCGGCTTCGTCGCCGTGCCGGGCGACACCGTGGGCAAGCGGCAGCCCAACATCCCGCGCTGGCGCGCCACCGGCCTGGCCACCTGGCGCGTCGACGAGCACTGGAGCGCCAGCCTGGCCGCCCGCTACAGCGGCCGCCAGTACCGCACGCTGAACAATGCCGACGTGAACGGCTTCGCCTACATGGGCGTCAGCAAATACGCCACGGCCGATGTGCGGCTGCTGTGGAAGATTGACCGCCAGTGGAGCGCCGCGGTCGGCATCGACAACCTGAACAACTATCGTTACTGGAACTTCCACCCCTATCCGCAACGCAGCTATTCGGCCGAGCTGAAAGTCGATCTATGAACAAGACCACCCCCGCCACCCTCGCGCTGCTGGCCCTTTGCGCCGGCGCCGCCCACGCCCACATCACGCTGGACCAGCCCGAGGCCGCGGCCGGCAGCAGCTACCGCGCCGTCTTCAAGGTCGGCCATGGCTGTGAAGGCGGCGCGGCGACGAAGGAGATCGTCATCACCCTGCCCGAGGGCCTGGGGGGCGCCAAGCCCATGCCCAAGCCGGGCTGGACGCTGACGACGCAACGCCGACCGCTGAAAACGCCCTACGAGAGCCACGGCAAGCCCGTCACCGATGAGCTGGCCGAGATCCGCTGGACGGCCAACGGCGAGGCCAACGTCCTGCCGGACGCCTGGTACGACGAGTTCATCCTGCGCGCCACCCTGCCGGCAGCCGCGGGCGAGCTGGCCTTCGCCGTGCGCCAGGTCTGCACCCAGGGCGAATGGAACTGGGCCGAGCTGCCGACCGCGGCCAATCCCAAGCCGCGGGCGCCGGCCGTGCGACTGAAGGTGACACCCGCGCGCGCCGAAGGCCACGTGCACTGAAGCTGAAAAAAGCCGGGCCGACCCCGGCTGATCGCGGCTTCGTTCACGGCCGGCTGCGCCGATGATTCAGCCCGTCACCAGTGCACGGCCCCCGGCAACGCTGCGGCCCCTGGCGAGGCGGAACATCGCGATCCGCCCGCGACCATGAAAGCACGAGATCCGGGCCCCGCCCGCGTCACCGTTCACGGTGTCGCTCATGGCAGGCCGTTTGCGCTGTGTGAACGCCGCAGCCCCACGCACCCTCGGGTGTGTCCCGGGCGGCGTGAAGCGCCTTTGCGCCCCGACTGGCTCCGGTCAGACGGGGCTTTCCTTTCTTCAGGCCACCCGATTGAGGGGGCAGCGCGGCCAGCGCAGCTAACGATTGCCTAACGGACGCTTTCAACACTTCCGGCCATCCACCACCGGGAGCCCCCATGAAACTCGCCCGTCTGATGTCGTGCGCCGCCTTCGCGGCCCAGGTCTTCACCGCCCAGGCCCAGCAGGGCGTGGACCTGACCGACCAGAGCCACAGCCCCGACTTCCCGAGCTGGACGCTGTACGGCAGCGCGCAGGCGCAGAGCTTCACGCCCGGCAACGGCTTCACCTACAGCGTGCTGAACCTGACCCAGTCGGGCATCGGCGGGCAGGCGGGCGCGGGCTGGGCGCCGCAGGCCCTGGCGCTGGACTTCAACGCCGCCTTCGGCTTTCGCTTCTACTTCAACCTCCAGAACGACCCCAGCCAGCTGCGCGGCGATGGCCTGACCCTGGTGCTGGCCGACGCGACCGGCGTTGGCAACGGCGGCTCCGACCTCGGCTACGGCGGCCTCTCGTCGGCCAGCGTGGCCTTCGCCGTGGACACCTTCCACTTCAACGGTGAGCCGGTCTCGCCCAGCGTGCAGCTCCTCACCGGCGGCAGCAATACACCCGTGGCCTACACCGAGACCGGCCTGGGCGACAGCATCCGCAACGCCAGCTACGCCTTCCTCGGCGAGCTGAGCTACGCCCCGTCAGGCAACGGCGACAACGCCGGCATGCTGACCGGCACCATCTCCAACCTGCTGCTTGGCAGCTTCAGCGTGCAGGCCCAGGTGGACTTCGCGGCCCTGGGCCTGGCGGGGCAGCCGGTGCACTACGGCTTCACGGCCGGCAACGGCCTGGCCACCGACGGCCAGACCATCCAGTGGGGTGCACCGGCCCCGGTGCCCGAGCCGGGCAGCTGGGCCATGATCCTGGCGGGCCTGGCCTGCCTGGGCCTGATCGCGCGGCGGCGCCGCGCGCAGTGACGTGATCCGTTAGGGCCGCCGGGCGTCTCAGCCCGGTCACAGTCGCCGTCCATGCTTGGCGCTTCGCCGGGGCCGTCGCCGCGGCACTCAGCGCGAGGTCCAGCATGGGTCGTCCCCTCAAAGTCCAACCGGCGCGGCCGGGCGGCAACCGCCGCGAGTTCTTCCAGCGCTCCGGCGCCGGCGCAGCAACCCTCATCGCCAGCGCTCCGCTGCTGAGCAAGGCCCAGGCCGCCATCGCGGCCCTGCGCTTCGACCACGGCGTCGCCAGTGGCGATCCGCTGGCCGACCGCGTCATCCTGTGGACACGCATCACGCCCGCCACGCCACGGCCGGCGCTGACGCTGAGCTACGTCGTTGCCACCGACCCGGCGCTGACGCAGGTCGTGCAGCGCGGCTCCGCCAAGACCAACCCAGGCCGCGACTACACCGTCAAGGTCGACGCCCTCGGCCTGCTGCCCGGCACGACCTACTACTACCGCTTCAGCTGCGAAGGCGTGGACAGCCCGGTCGGCCGCACCAAGACGCTGCCGACCACAGGCGTGGACAGCCTGCGCTTCGCCGTGGTGAGCTGCTCCAACCATGCCTACGGCTACTTCAACGCCTACGCCCGCATCGCCGCACGCGCCGATCTCGACCTGGTCATGCACCTGGGCGACTACCTCTACGAATACGGCGCCGGCCAGTACGGCAGCGTGCGCACACCCGAGCCGCCGACCGAGATGGTGTCGCTGGCCGACTACCGCCTGCGCCACGCCCAGTACAAACGCGACGCCGACCTGCAGGCCCTGCACCGCCAGCATCCGCTGGTCGCCATCTGGGACGATCACGAGACCGCCAACAACAGCTGGAAGGGCGGCGCCGAGAACCACCAGCCTGCCACCGAAGGCGACTGGGCCGCGCGCGTGGCTGCCGCCCTGCAGGCCTACTACGAGTGGATGCCGGTGCGTCCGGTGGACGTCAACAAGCCGCGCGACAACCACCGCGGCTTTGCCTATGGCGACCTGGCCGACCTGCTGATGCTGGAGGAGCGCATCAACGCCCGCTCCGAGCAGCTCACCACCGCCGTCCACGCCACGCCCTTCGGCGCCGGCTTTGCGACCACCGACCCCGGCTATGGCGACGCCAGCCGCACGCTGCTGGGCGACGCCCAGGAGGCCTGGCTCGTCAACCGTCTGCGCACGACGCCGGCGCAGTGGAAGCTGCTCGGCCAGGGTGTGATGTTTGCCCAGCTCAAGGCGCCGGGCAGCAACCAGACCACCGATCCAGGCCTGTACTTCATCAACAGCGACCAGTGGGACGGCTACGAGCCGGCGCGCAACCGCGTCCTCGCCGGCATCAAGGGTGACGCCACGAATCCGCAGGTCAACAACGTCGTCGTGCTGACCGGTGACATCCACAGCAGCTGGGCGGCCGACCTCAACCCCAATCCCTACAGCGCAGCGTCCTACGACAAGGCGACCGGCGCCGGCTCGCTGGCCGTCGAGTTCGTCGGCACCTCGGTCACCTCACCCGGCATCGACACCGACACGACCGGCGCGATTGCCGGCGCCATCAAGCTCTACAACCCGCACTTCAAATATGTGCAGCTGACCCGCCGCGGCTACATGCTGATGGACGTCAACCGCGACCGTGTTGTCGGCGAGTGGTGGTACGTGGACACGGTGGCCAGCCCCAGCAATATCGAGACCTTCGCGGCGGCGTTTGAAGTGCGCGCCGGCGAGAACCATCTGCGCCCCTCGGCCCAGACGACGCCGCGCGCCAACGCGCCGGTCCTGGCGCCCTGATCCGAAGACAAGGAAGCAACATGAAGCAGCATTTCCTCTCGCTCGCCCTGGCAGCCCTGTCGCTGAGCACCCAGGCCGCCGACCTGAGCTTCTCCGGCCAGGCCGTCAACCACAACGACAAGATCGTCATCGACTTCAGCGTCGCCGCCGGCAGCACGGTCAGCCTGTGGACCGACTCCTGGCAATCGGGCCTGAACTTCGACCCACAGCTCTTCCTCGCCAGCGCCGGCGCCATCGTCGCGCAGGACAACGACAGCGGCAGCCTCTTGAACACCGCCGCCGGCTACTTCGATGCAGGGCTGCAGTTCACCGCCGCCACGGCCGGCAGCTATCGCCTGGTGCTGAACACAAGCTCCAACGATGCGCTCGGCACGACGCTGCGCCAGGGCTTCGCCTACGACGCCGACACGCCCATCAAGCTCGCCGACTGGAACCAGCCGGGCTACGACGTCAACGCCAACGACCAGAAGGGCGGTTTCTGGCGCGTGCACCTGGACGGCGTCGAGCAGGCCGCCGTCGTGCCCGAGCCGGCGGCCTGGGCCTTGCTGCTGCCGGGGCTGCTGGCGCTGGGCCTGATCGGCCGCCGCCGGCACTGAGTCCCGAAGGCGGCAGCCCGCCTTCCTTTGCCCGGGCCGGGCGGCCATACTCCGCCCGGTGCAGGCACTCGAACAGATCCTGATCCTCTTCGTGGCGGCCGTGGTGCTGGCCGCCGTCGCAAGGCGGGCCGGCGCGCCCTACCCCGTCTTCCTCGCCATCGGCGGCGCGCTGCTGGCCCTGATTCCCGGCGCCCCCAGCCTCAGCCTGCCGCCCGACCTCGTGCTGGCCCTGTTCGTGGCGCCCATCCTGGTCGATGCCGGCTACGACGCCTCGCTGCGCGACCTGAAGGACAACTGGGCGCCGCTGGTCAGCCTGGTGGTTGTCGCGGTGGTCCTGACGACGGCGGCGGTGGCCGCGGTGGCCCATGCCCTCGTCCCCGGGCTGCCCTGGGCCGCGGCGATCGCCCTCGGCGCCATCGTCGCGCCGCCCGACGCGGTGGCCGCCACCGCCGTGCTGCGCCCGCTTCGACCGCCCCAGCGCATCCTCGGCATCCTCGAAGGCGAGAGCCTGCTCAATGACGCCAGCGCCCTGCTGATCTACCGCCTGGCCGTGGGCGCCGTGGCGGCCGGGGGTTTCTCGCTGCAGGCCGTGGCGCCGACCTTTTTGCTGGCCGTGCTGGGCAGCCTGATCGCCGGGCCGGCCCTGGGCTTCATCGCGCAGCGCCTGTTCGAGCGCGTGCAGCACATTCCCACGGCCATCATCCTGCAGTTCATCGGCACCTTCACGGTCTGGCAGGTGGCGGAACACGTGGGCCTGTCGGGCGTGCTGACCACGGTCTGCTTCGCCATGACGCTGGCCCGCATGGCGCCGGCGCGCATCCCCGCCCGCATCCGCATCCCCACCAACGCGGTCTGGGCCACGGTGGTGTTCGCGCTGAACATCTTCGCCTTCATCTTCATCGGGCTGCAGCTGCGGCCCATCCTGCTGGGGCTGGATGCACCGGTGCGCGAGCAATACCTCGGCGTGGCTGCGGCGGTGCTGGTGACGGTGATCCTCGTGCGTATCGCCTGGCATATGGTCTTCAACGCCGCCATCCGCTGGCGCGATGCCCGCCATGGCTTCAACCCGCCTCGGCCCATGCTGAGGCCGACGGTGGGCAGCGGCCTGGTGATCTCCTGGGCCGGCATGCGCGGCATCGTCACGCTGGCGGCGGCCCTGGCCCTGCCCGAAGGCTTCCCGGGCCGCGACCTGATCGTGCTGACGGCCTTCCTCGTCGTGCTCGGCACGCTGCTGATCCAGGGCCTGACGCTGAAGCCGCTGCTGCGCGCCCTGAAGCTGCACGACGGCGACCCGGTTGGGCACGAGGAGCACGCCGCCCGCCATCGCATGCTGGAAGCCGCCTTCGCGCAGCTGCCCGCCGACGGTTCCGCCGCCGTCAACCTGGTGCGCAAGAACCTGAAGATGCATCTGGGCCGGCCGCTGCACGAAAGCGGCAGCCCCTTCGCGTCCTTCGGGGCCGAATACGACGAGCGCTACCGCGCCGCCCTGCAGGCCGCCCGCCAGGTGCTGCTCGCGCTGCGGGACGCCGGCGACATCGGCGACGACGCCTTCCACACGCTGGAGAACGACCTGGACTGGCTGGAGGTGTCGGACCCGCTGCGCGCCGCGAATGCGGACGCGACGCAGTAGTGGCACACCAGCACCTTGCTGCCTTGACCTGACGGAGAGATCGCATGCATCAAAACACCCTTCAACCGGCCTTCCTGAAGTCGCTGATGACCGCCGGGGCGGACCTCGAGCTCCAGTACAACGACCTGGCACCGCATGCCAATGAGCGGATGACCGTGGCGCTGGACCTGGCCCAGCACGCCAGTGAAACGGGGCGGCACCTGCGCTTCACGGCCCTCAGTGCCGGCACCTCGGGCATCAAGCACCTGGCCGAGGTGGGTGCCGGCTATGTGACCTTCGCGCTCGTGAACTGACGCGGCTCAGGCGGCCAGCAGCTGCTCCAGGCGCTGCTCGCGCAGCCCGTAGAAGCGCTTGATCTCGGCGATCTGCGCCAGCAGCTCCGGCCGGCGCGCGGCCAGGGCCTCGGCGGCGGCACCCTGGGCCTTCACGGCCAGGATCATCTTGTTCTTGCTGGTGTGTTCCAGCGCGATGAACTCGAACACCTGGGTGCGGTAACCCTGGCTTTCCAGCAGCAGGGCACGCAGCGAGTCGGTCACCATCTCGGCTTCCTGACCGAGGTGGATGCCGTGCTGCAGCATCGGCCGCAGCACGGCCGGCAGCGTCATCTGCGGGCGCAGCTCCTTGTGGCAGCAGGGCGAGCTCATGATGATGCGGGCGCCCGACTGCAGGCCGACGTGCAGGGCATGGTCGGTGGCGATGTCGCAGGCATGCAGGGCGATCATCACGTCCAGGGGCTGCACCGCCTGCGTTCTCACATCGCCCTGGTCGAAGCGGATACCGGCAAGCTGCTCGCCTTCGATGACGGCATTGCACAGCTTCACCATGTCGTCACGCAGCTCGATGCCCGTCACCCGCGGCTGCAGGCCGTGGGCCTGCAGCCAGTCATGCACGGCAAAGGTCAGATAACCCTTGCCTGAACCGAAATCCGCCACCCGCACCGGCCCGGCCAGGCCGGCCTCGTCGACGGCCGACGACAGGATCTCGACGAAGCGGTTGATCTGCTTCCACTTGCGGGCCATGGCCGGTACCAGGGCCGGCTCGCCCTTGACGAGATGGGTCAGGCCCAGGGCCGACCAGACCGGGTGGGTCATCTCCAGCGGGCGCTGCTTGGCCTTGTCATGGGCTGCCGGTGCCGACGTCTCGTCCCCGTCGACGCGCGTCACGCGCAGCGTCTCGCGACCCTTGCGGCTGACGGCGAACTGGACTTCCTCGGCCGCCGTGTGCAGATGGGCATTGCGAAAGCGCGCGCCCAGCAGCGTGGCGATCTCGGCCAGTCCGGCCTCCAGCCCATGGTTCTTGGTGATGTCCTTGGTGCGGTGCCGCCACAGAAAGCTCAGGGTCGGCTCGCCGCGCAGTTCGACCAGGCGCACCGTCAGCCGCTCGACATCCGCGTCGTCGCCCACCGGGCCGGACAACAGCAGCTTGCCGAACTGGCCGCCGGCCAGGGCCAGGCGGATGAGGTGCAGGAAGCGTTCGTGAGCCGGCGCCGCAGCGGCGGGAGGCGGGGTGATCAGCGAGGTGAAAAGCGGCGAGGACATCAAGGGCCATTGTCCAAGATCGCTGCTGCCTCTCAGCGCGCCAGGTCAATCCGAGCGCGGCTCGCGGAACTTGTCCTTCAGCACCAACCGGGCGATGCGCGGCTCCACATGCTTGAAGAAGGGTTTGGACACGCCATCCGAGACGAACATGAAGTATTCGCCCGCTTCATTGCTGGCGTAGCAGGTGAGAGAGAAATGCTCGGCCGTCGAGCGGCCTCCCTGAATCGATTCCTGCTCCAGGACGATGGTGGCCGTCTGACCATCGAAGGCATAGCGGGCGTCGGCCGACGAGGCGCGGTATTCGCGCACCTGGGCCCTCGCGCTGGCCCGCCTGCGCTCGATCTCCTGCGTGTAGCGACGCTGGTTGGCAACGGCCAGGCTTACCCCGAGCCCGACCACGCCGACGAAGCCCAACAGCCCCAGGGCAGACTCTGCACTCATGCAGTGATTCTCCACTCGCCACTGAAATGCTCCGGGGAGTTGGCCAGGCGCGTCAGGCATGCGTGGCTAGCGCACGCGTCTCGGCCGTGTCCAGGTGCGGCAGGGTATTGAAGGTGACGAGGTGGTGGCGCTTGGGGTTGAAGGCGAACTCGGTGACGGCTGAGTTGCGGATGCGCAGATTGAGCTCGACGCAGGTCTCGGCCGGCGCGCTCAGCACCTGGGCGACCGCTGTCGAGATCGGGCCGCCGCTGGAGACGACAAGGACCTGCTTGCCAACGCCCAGGGCCAGCACGCGGTTCAGCGCATCGGCCACGCCCGCGGCGAAATCGGCGTGGCTGGGCATGCCCACGGGCACCGTCTCGCCATTCATCCAGGCCAGCAGGCCCTGGCGCAGCAGGCGGAAATGCTGCTTGACGGCCTCGGGGTTGGTCGGTGGATCGATGGGGCCGGGGTGGACGGCGCGCACGACGGCCTCGCTGTCGTATTCGTTCAGGCCGGGCAGGGCGATGGCCGGCAGGTCTTCGCCATAACCCTCGACGATGCCGGCCAGCGACTGGGCATGGCGGCGCAGCGTGCCGGTGAAGACAGCGTCGAAGCGCTGGCCGCGCTCGCGCCAGTAGGCGCCGAGGTGGCGGCATTGCTGATGGCCCTTGGCGCTGAGCTGGTCGTAGTCGGCCGCGCCGAAACTGGCCTGGCCGTGGCGGACGAGATAGAGGCTTCCCATGGCCGGCATCATGGACCGCGAAAACGCCTGCGGCTGTCGCGACAATGACGCCATGTCACACCTCCGACAAGCCACCCGCGACGACACCGCCGAGATCTGGCGCGTGCGCTATGCCGTCACCGAAAACACCTTGACGCCGGGCCGCATCTCCGACGCCGAGTTGCATGCCTACCTCGAGGACTATGGCCGCGGCTGGGTCGTCGAGCTGGAGCCGGGTCGCATTGCCGGCTTCTCGATCGGCGACGCCCGCGATGGCCACATCTGGGCCATGTTCGTCGACCCGCCACTGCATGGCATGGGCTTCGGGCGGATGCTGCACGATGTGATGGTGAACTGGCTGTTCGCCCAGGGCCACCGGCGCCTGGACCTCGGCACCATGCCCGACTCCCGCGCCGAAGCCTTCTACCGCCGCGCCGGCTGGATGCCGACCGACGAAGGCCTGGACGCCTATGGCGACAAGCGCTTTGAACTGCTGAAACAGGATTGGAATCCCCATGCTTGAAACCGAGGTCATCGAGACCGGCCCCAACCCCGGCACGACGATCATCGTGCTGCACGGACTGGGCGACAGCGGCCACGGCTTCGTGCCCATCTGTGGCGAGCTGGACCTGCGACGCCTGGGCGCTGTGCGCTTCATCCTGCCGCATGCGCCAGAGCGGCCCGTCACCATCAACGGCGGCTATGTGATGCGGGCCTGGTACGACATCCTCGGCACCGACCTCGTCAGGCGCGAGGACGAAGCCGGCCTGCGCGAGTCGCAACGCCAGATCGCCGAACTCGTCGATGCCGAGCGCCAGCGCGGCGTGGCGGCCGGGCGCATCGTGCTGGTGGGCTTCTCGCAGGGCTGCGCCATGGCCTTGATGACGGCCCTGCGCTATCCCGAGCGTCTGGGCGGCGCCGTCGGCCTGTCGGGTTATCTGCCGCTGGCCGGCACGACGGCTGCCGAGCGCTCGGCCGCGAATGCCGATCTGCCCATCTTCATGGCCCACGGCATGCAGGACCCGGTCGTCGTGCCGGCCCGCGGCACAGCCAGCCGTGACGCCCTGGTCGCCCTGGGCCACCAGGTCGAATGGCATGACTACCCCATGCCGCATTCGGTCTGCATGGAAGAGATCGAAGACCTGAACGCCTGGCTGCTGAAGCATTTGGCCTGAGTTCACCCGCCTGATCCCGGCGCTGTCGCCCCGCAGGCTCGGCGAAGATCGATGAGTCATGGAGCGCCTGGCCGAACAGATCGTTGACTGGCACAACCGCCACCCGCTTGCGCGGCGCATCGCCGTGGGCGACGTGCATACCGTGGGCGTGGTGGCCCTGCCCTTTGTGCGTGCCTCGGCCGAGGCGGGCGCCGTCGTCGAGCCCGTGCTGACCGATGTCGTCAGCACCTTCGACGAACTGCATGGCTCGCCGCCGCTGTCGCGCTGGGCAGCCTGGCAGCTGCGCCTGAAACAGCTGCCCCGGCTGTTGAGGCGGCGTCCGCGCACACAGTGGCGCGCCTTCAGCGAAAGATTCGTCCCCGGCCTGAGTCCCGCCCAGGTCGAGCGCTTTGCGCTGGCCCACGGCTTTGCCGAGGCGCCGGCCACACCCGAGAGCCAGCCCTGGCGCGTCATCGTCATCGACGAGGCCCTGGCCGGCAGCCACGGCGGCTGGCCTTTCGAGCTGTATCTGATGACGGCGGGCATCGACGTCGGCAGCGCCCGCACCCGCGTGCTGGCCGGTCGCGGCATCCCGTCGGAGATCGCCGGCCGCCGGCTCTGGGACCCGATACGGCTGGGCGCCGCCGGCGGCTTGCTGGCCGTCCTGATCACAGTGGCCACCTGGATGCTGTGGCCCAAGCGCACTGCCGAACCGGTCGTGGCGCCGCCCCCGGCGGCGGCTTCGGCCGCATCGGTGCCGGCGCTTGCGGCGCCCACCTCGGCAGCCACTGCTGCAGCGTCGGGCGCCATGGCCGCTTCGGCCCCGCAAACCATGGCCAGCGAGCCGGCGGGCGAGGCGTCTCAGCCCGATATCCGCCCTCGCCTGGTGGAGCGCAGCGACGGCATCAAGAGGCCGCCGATCTTGCGCTCGGAAAAGCCGGCCGAGGCCGTCGCGGAAAAAGCGTCCGAGCCGGCGGCCGCTTCGGCGCCCGGCAAACCCGAGCCCGCCGACCCGCGCCTGACCAGGCTGGCGCAATCACCTGACAAGATCGTCGTCGCCCTCGTCGGCCCGCCGGGCAGCAAAGCCGAGGCCGAGGCCCTGCTGGCCAAGATGAAGGCCGGCCTTGTCGGCGTGCACAGCGATCCCAATGCCCTGCAGGCCGACGTCATCCAGACGCCCGAAGGCTGGCGCGCCACGGTCTGGCCCTTCCCGAGCCGCGAGCAGGCTCAGCTGATCAACGCGACGCTGGTGGCGCGCGGACTCAAGACCAAGGCCGTGAACTTCTGACATGGCCCAAGTCAGCCAGCCGATCGCGAGAGCGCAGAGGAAGATAGGCAGGTCATGGTTGTTACCCCGGACCTGCAGACCTGCGGACTTAAAACTTGAGGCCTGGCCCCGAACCCGCCGAACCCTGGGGTGAGGCCGTCGTGGGGGCCTGCATGCACAAACTCGCCATGTTCATCTTGGGCCGGCCTGTCGGTGACCCACGTGAGCCGGCTGATCCGCAGCGCCGAACTGCTGCGGGCTGGGGATGGCAAATGGATGACCTGACTCTGGCGCCCCCCCCGATCCTCGCCCTCCTCGCTCCCGCGCACCGTTGCGGCCCGACGAAGCCGCGGCGATTCAGCTCCGCTGCAGGCCAGCCTTGCGGCAGCGCGCGGACGCCAGGGCGGCGAAGCTGGCGGCGGCCAGCAACCAGAGCGTGGCGGGCTCAGGCACGTCGCCATCCGAGCCGACGGCCACCGTGAGCCCCACCGCGCGCAGGAAACCCTGTTCTCCCGCGGTGAGCACATTCGTCGGGTCGTCGGGGAAGATCAACTCGATGCCGTTGCGCGCGTCTTCCTTGACGAAGCGATTGATCTGATCGATGCCCGGCAAGCCACCTGCCGCGTCGCTGACCAAGCGGTAGCCGACCTTCAACGTACCGTTTTCGGACTGCAGATCGTCACCCCCGACGCAGCGGTGCGTGCGCTCGCCGTTGGTGCCGATGATGTTGTCGAGGCAAGCCGCCGTGAGGTTCAAGGAGAAAACATCGCTTAACGAGCCGTCGGCCTCCAAAAAGCCTAGCTGGAAGAACATCGATCCTTCCTGGGCCAGGTGCAGGGAAACCGAGGGGGCCCCTGCCAGCTCGATCGTACCCGCCGCCTCGTCGTCCTCGGTCACCTTGGCGTCGACCACATTGGCGCCGCGAAAATCGATCCGCACGTAGTCCGATATCCCAACCGGGAAGGCCGCCGCAGATCCGGCCGCAGCCAGAGCGACAGCGCTCGCGAGGAACCGCAGCCATTTGTAGGTGTGGTGCTGCATGGTGACCTCCAGACGGCGATAGGTTGGCAAAGATGCTGCGCCGATGCCGGCTCGAGCGCAAGACTTCACGACGCGACGCATCCACTATGTTGCGGATCGGCCGGCCAGCGCGCCGACAAGCGCTGCATCGCCCGCTCGATCGCCTCGGCGCCGCGCCTGGGTCGCCACCAGCGCATAGGCGTTGACACGCGCGAGGGTCAGCCTCCCCGGCCCGCTGCAGTTCCGCTCTGCAGATCATGGTCATGCCGCCCAGCCGATACGCCCGGCACAAGCCCTCTTCACGCGTCGGCACTTCGGCCAGCCAGTCGGTCGCGTGGCGCGCTGTTCGCGCGGCACGGCCGCTGCGCGCAACTGCGGCGACCCTGCCTGTGCCTGCATGCGCTGAACAAAGTCCTCACCGCCCAGGTAGATCTGCTGACGCAGAGGACTCTGGGCCAAGCCTCAAGTATCAAGTCACCTCACTGCCCTTAGACAGTGAGGGCCCGCACAACCGGTAGAGGCAGCTACTTCACCTCGAGCTTCATCGTGTTGGCGATGAAGGCCAGGATGTCGCTGCGCTCCTCGATGATCTTGGAGGTGGGCTTGCCGGCGCCATGGCCGGCATTGGTCTCGATGCGGATCAGCTTGGGCGCGGCACCCGTGTCTGCGGCCTGCAGCGTGGCGGCGTACTTGAAGCTGTGGGCCGGCACGACGCGGTCGTCGTGATCGCCGGTGGTGATCAACACCGCCGGGTACTTGGCGCCGCTCTTGATGGTGTGCACCGGCGAGTAGGCATACAGCGCGCGGAACATCTCGGGGCTGTCGTTGCTGGTGCCGTAGTCGGTCGCCCAGGCCCAGCCGATGGTGAAGTTCTGGTAGCGCAGCATGTCCATCACGCCGACCTGGGGCACAGCCGCGGCGAACAGGTCGGGGCGCTGGTTGGTGACCGCACCCACCAGCAGGCCGCCATTGCTGCCGCCATTGATGGCCAGCGTGGCGGGGCTGGCCACCTTGTTGTTGACCAGCCATTCGCCGGCGGCGATGAAGTCGTCGAAGACGTTCTGCTTCTTCAGCTTGGTGCCGGCCTCATGCCAGGCCGAGCCATATTCGCCGCCGCCGCGGATGGAGGCGATGACGTAGACGCCGCCCATCTTCATCCACGTCGCCGCCGTCACGCCGTAGCCCGGCGTGATGGAGATGTCGAAGCCGCCATAGCCATAGAGCAGGGTCGGGTTCGTACCGTCGAACTTCAGGCCCTTCTTCGCGGCGATGAAGATGGGGAAGCGCGTGCCGTCCTTGCTGGTGACGAACTCGCGGCGGGTCTCGAACTCGTCGGCGTTGAAGGCCGTCTTGGGCTTCTTGAACAGGCTGACCTTGCCGGTCTTGATGTCGTAGCGATGGATCTCGGCCGGCGTGGTCAGGCTGGTGTAGCTGAAGAAGGTTTCCTTGTCGCCCCAGCGGCCGCCGAAGCCGCCGGCGGTGCCGACGCCGGGCAGCTTGACCTCGCTCAGCTGCTTGCCGTCGGCGCCGTGGACGCGCACCAGCGTCGCGGCGTCATGCAGATAGCTCAGCAGGAAGCGGCCGCCGACGGCGGAGGCGCCGGTCATCGCGTCAGGGCCTTCGGCCACCAGCGTCTTCCAGCCGGCCGGCGCGGGATTCTTCAGGTCGATGGCGACCAGCTTGCCGCGCGGCGCGCCCTTGTCGGTCTTGACGATGAGCTTGCCGCCGATGGCCGCGATGGTGGAGTACTGGGCGTCGAAGTCCAGCGTGATGGGCTGGGGCTTGCCACCGGCGAAACCGCCCTTGGGCAGGGGCAGCACCATCACGCCATTCTTGCTGCCGGCGCTCTTCCAGACGCTGATGATGAGCAGTTCGCCATCGTCCGACACCTCGGTGCCGAAGCCCCATTCCTTGTCCTCGCGGTTCTCGGCAACCAGGACATCCTCGCCCTGGGCGGTGCCGAGGCGGTGGTAGTAGAGCTTCTGGAAGTAGTTGGCGCCCTTGAGCTTCTCGCCTTCCTTGGGGGCGTCATAGCGGGCGTAGAAGAAGCCCTTGCCGTCGGCCGTCCAGGAGGCGCTGCTGAACTTGACCCATTCGATGGTGTCGGCGAGGTCCTGGCCGGTGGCCAGGTCGCGCACCTTCCAGGTCTGCCAGTCGGAGCCGGCGCCGGCGATGCCATAGGCCAGCAGCTTGCCGTCACGCGAGGGCACGATGCCGGAGAGGGCCACGGTGCCGTCCTTGGACAGCAGGTTGGGGTCCAGGGCCACCGCGGGCGTATCGCCCAGCGCCTTGGCCGTGTAGAGCACGTTCTGCTGCTGCAGGCCGTCGTTGCGGGTCCAGAAATAGCGGCCGCCTTCGTGGAAAGGAATGCCGAAGCGCTCGAAGTTGTAGAGCTCGGTGTAGATGCGGCGCGCCGGCAGGCGCTGCGGCATGGCTTCCAGGAACTTGTCGGTGACCTGGTTCTGGGCGATGACCCAGGCCTTGGTCTCGGCGCTGTTGTCGTCCTCCAGCCAGCGGTAGGGATCGGCGACGGCGGTGTCGTGATAGGCGTCGATCTGGTCGGCCTTGCGGGTGACCGGGTAGGTCAGCGACTGGGCCTGGGCACTGGTAGCGAGCATGGCGGCGGCAATCGCGAGGGCAGACAGGGTGAGCTTCATCAGGCGGAGTCCTGGATTCGGGAAGGCGCCGATTCTCGACGCCGGTCCGCGCCAGCGCCGATGGTCATGCGATGAAGCCCTGACAGCGAAAACCCGAAGGATCATGCCCACCGGCTGGCAGGCCGGTGGTCCTTCGTCAGGCGTCGGACAGGCCGCAGGGCCTGTCCTCGGTCCGGACTCAGCTCCGGTAGTCGGCGTTGATGCTGACGTAGTCGTGGCTCAAGTCGCAGGTCCAGACCGTGGCGCTGGCCTGGCCGCGGTTCAGGCCGACGCGGATGGTGATCTCGCTCTGCTTCATGACGCGCTGGCCGTCTTCCTCGCGATAGGTCGCCAGGCGCCCGCCCTGGCGCACGACGGCGACGTCGTCCAGGTCCAGGTCGATGAGCCCTTGGTCGAGGTCACCGATGCCGGCATAGCCGACCGCCGCCAGGATGCGCCCCAGATTCGGGTCGCTGGCGAAGAATGCCGTCTTGACCAGGGGCGAGTGGGCGATGGCATAGGCGGCCAGCTTGCATTCGGCCTCGTCGCGGCCGCCCTCGATGGTGATGGCGATGAACTTGGTGGCGCCCTCGCCGTCGCGCACGATGGCCTGAGCCAGTTCCTGGGCCAGGGCGATCAGCGCCTCGCGCAGGGTCTTGGCGTCGGCACTGTCCAGCGAGGTGATCTCGGCATGCCGGGCCTGGCGGCTGGCGATCAGCATGAAACAGTCGTTGGTCGACGTGTCGCCGTCGATGGTGATGCGGTTGAACGAGGCGTCGGCCGCTTCCTTCACCAGCGGCTGCAACAGGGCCGGGGCGATGTTGGCGTCGGTGGCGACGAAGCCCAGCATGGTGGCCATGTTGGGGCGGATCATGCCGGCGCCCTTGGAGATGCCCGACAGCGTGACCGGCACGCCGCCGATGCTGATGCGGCGCGAGGCGGCCTTGGGCAGGGTGTCCGTCGTCATGATGCCGGCGGCGGCCTCGGCCCAGTTGTCGGCCTTCAGCGCCGCCAGGGCGGCGGGCAGGCCGGCGGTGATGCGGTCGACGGGGAGCGTCTCCATGATGACGCCGGTCGAGAAGGGCAGGATCTGCTCGGGCGCGCAGCCGATCAGGCCGGCCAGGGCCTTGCAGGTCGCGCGCGCGCGCGCCAGGCCATCGGCGCCGGTACCGGCGTTGGCATTGCCGGTGTTGATCAAGAGGGCGCGGATGGCCGAGCCGCCGGCCAGATGCTCGCGACAGACCTGCACCGGGGCGGCGCAGAAGCGGTTGGTGGTGAACACGCCGGCGACGGCCGCGCCCTCGTCCAGCGCGATGACGCTGAGGTCGCGCCGGTTGGCCTTGCGCACGCCGGCCATGGTCACGCCGAGGCGCACGCCCGGCACGGGCAACAGGGAGGCGGGATCGGGGGCGGTGAGATTGACGGGCATGGCGCGCTCGGTGAAAGAGTCAGAAAAACCCGCGGATTCTAGGAAAGCAAAAAGGCTCCCGAAGGAGCCTTTGCAAGATGCCGAAAAGAATCAGCGCGGCAGACGGCGGCGGGCCAGCAGGCCGATAGCGCCCAGGCCGGCCAGCAGCAGGGCATAGCTCTCGGGCTCGGGAACGACAGCCGCCGGCGTGGCGACAACCAGATCCTGGTAGGTCCCGTTGGTCAGCTTGGTCAGGCTGTACAGCGATGCACCGCTGTAGCTCTGGGCGGCGGCCAGATAGTTGTCGGCAAAGGTCTGGGCGTCGGTGGCGGTGGTGAGCTGGGCGCCCGTCAGGCCGGCCGTCTTCAGGAAGAAGGTGCCGTTGTTCTCGCTCAGGCTGAACGTGCCGCTGTTCTCGCGCATGATTTCCCACACGGCGAGCTGGAAGCCTGCCTGCTGCACGCCGTCATGCACCGAGGCGAAGCTGCTGGAGTACAGCGCCTGCAGCAAGGCGCCCTGCGCACCGCTGAAGCTGCCGACCGTGTAGGTCTTGAAGCCCCGGCTGGTGATCGCGAACGACTGGTCGGGTTCAATGCAGTAGGCCAGGAAGCTGCCGGTGGCCGCGTTCGTGTAATTGAGGCCACCGGTGATGTAGTTGGCCGTGAGCGAGGTCGTCAGTGCCGGGTCGCCGGCATCGCGGCTGTCGAACCGGATGCTGACGTCGGCAAAGGCCGAAGCGCTGGACAGCAGGGCTGCGGCGAGAGCGAAAGACTTGATCATGGTGGACTGCTCGTGAATTGCGGTCAGGCGCTCAGCCGGCGCGGCGGCGGCGCGACAGGCTCAGGCCAGCCAGGGCGACGGCGACAAGGGCCAGGGCGGTGGGCTCGGGCAGGTCGACGCCGCGGCCGTTCAGTTTGGCTTCGTAGCCTTCGGGCGACTTGACGCCGTAGCCTTCGCCGACGACGTGCAGTTCCCAGTTGCCGGCCGACAGCCACAGCGGGCTCAGGCTCCAGGTTTCCGTGCCGGACTCGTCGGCATCCCAATCCACGCCATGGGTTTCAGTCAGGGCGAAGGTGGCGCCGCCCAGCTTCAGGAAGGCCGACGTGATGTTCACGGAGGCGCTCGGCTCCGGCGACAGGGTGACGAGGGAGGCACCCAGCAGGGTCTGGCTGGTCAACGTGAAGTTGAAGATGTTGTCGAAAGCGGCAGCGTCCTGGCCGTTGGACATGATGTTGTTGTTGCCGAAGGTGAACGACACCGGCGCAGCGGCGGCGCTACCGGCGGCGAAGGCCAGGCTCAGGGCGGCGAGGGCTGTAGACAACGATTTCATGACGCGCTTTCAGGTTCTCTATTCGGGTCTACCCGGGGTTTTCCGGGGCATGGCCTGCACTCTAGGGGGGTGCGCCTTGGGCGAGCACCCCTCATGCCGGTGGCCTGGGGTCTTCTATGTGCTCAAACGCACGGTTTTCCCCCCACTTGGGTGGGCCGCCGGCCGTTTGCAAACCAATGCAAACGGGCCGGCAGAGCCGGCCCGTGAGGGATTCGGGCGCGGATGCCCGGGTGCCGAAGGACCTGGATCAGGCCAGCTTGCCGTGGCAGAGCTTGAACTTCTTGCCGCTGCCGCAGGGGCAGGGATCGTTGCGACCGATGTGGCCGTACTCGGCCAGCAGCGTCGCGGGGTCGACGTCCTGGCTGATGGAGCCGTCCTCGTTGGGATGCTGGTAGGTCACGTTGGACACGGCCTCGGCGCGGCGCTCCATGGCCTCGGCGGCCTGGTTGGCCTCTTCCTGGCTCTGGATGCGCACATTCATCAGCGTGCGGGTGACTTCCATCTTCACCAGGTCCAGCAGCTGCGAGAACAGCTCGAAGGCCTCGCGCTTGTATTCCTGCTTGGGGTTCTTCTGGGCGTAGCCGCGCAGGTGGATGCCCTGGCGCAGATAGTCCAGGGCCGCCAGGTGCTCGCGCCAGCGCTGGTCGATGCTCTGCAGCAGCACCATGCGCATGAAGGGATTGAACTGCTCGATGCCGACGCGGTCGAGCTTGTCCTGGAACAGCGTGTCGCCCGCCTTGATGACGGCCTCGAGCAGGTCCTCGTCGGTGATGGAGTCGCTCTTCTTGACGAGCTCGGCCAGCGACTGGTCGATCTGCCATTCGCCCTGCAGCACCTGGTCCAGGCCGGCCAGGTCCCACTGCTCCTCGACGCTCTCGGCGGGCACATAGGTGCGCACCACGTCGGTCAGCGTGGATTCGCGCAGCGAGGCGATCTGGGCGATCAGGCTCTCGGCCTCGAGGATGTCGTTGCGCTGCTGGTAGATGACCTTGCGCTGGTCGTTCGACACGTCGTCGTACTCGAGCAGCTGCTTGCGGATGTCGAAGTTGCGGGCCTCGACCTTGCGCTGGGCGCCTTCGATGCTGCGCGTGACGATGCCGGCCTCGATGGCCTCGCCCTCGGGCATCTTGAGGCGGTCCATGATGGCGCGCACGCGCTCGCCGGCGAAGATGCGCATCAGCTGGTCGTCCAGCGACAGGTAGAAGCGCGAGGAGCCGGGGTCGCCCTGGCGGCCGGCACGGCCACGCAGCTGGTTGTCGATGCGGCGGCTCTCGTGGCGCTCGGTCGCGATGATGCGCAGGCCGCCCTCGGCGCGCACCTTGTCGTGCAGGCCCTGCCACTCGTCCTTCAACTGCTGGATGCGGCGCGCCTTCTCGTCGGCGGGAATCGCCTCGTCGGCCTCGAGGAACTTGACCTGGTTCTCGACGTTGCCGCCCAGCACGATGTCGGTGCCGCGGCCGGCCATGTTGGTGGCGATGGTGATGACACCCGGGCGACCGGCCTGGGCGACGATCTGGGCTTCCTTCTCGTGCTGCTTGGCGTTCAGCACGTTGTGCGGCAGCTTGGCCTGGTTCAGCAGGTTGGAGATCAGCTCCGAGTTCTCGATGGACGTCGTGCCCACCAGCACCGGCTGGCCACGCGTGTGGCAGGCGCGGATGTCCTCGATGACGGCGTTGTACTTTTCCTTGTCGGTCTTGTAGACCAGGTCCAGTTCGTCCTTGCGGATGGTCGGGCGGTTCGGCGGGATGACGACGGTCTCGAGGCCGTAGATCTCCTGGAACTCATAGGCCTCGGTGTCGGCCGTGCCCGTCATGCCGGACAGCTTGCCGTACATGCGGAAGTAGTTCTGGAAGGTGATGGAGGCCAGGGTCTGGTTCTCGGCCTGGATCTGCACGCCTTCCTTGGCCTCGACGGCCTGGTGCAGGCCGTCGCTCCAGCGGCGGCCGCTCATCAGGCGGCCGGTGAACTCGTCGACGATGACGACTTCGCCGTTCTGCACGACGTAGTGCTGGTCGCGGTGATAGACGTGGCGAGCCCGCAGCGCCGCATTCAGGTGATGCATCAGCGTGATGTTGGCCGCGTCGTAGAGGCTGGCGCCCTCGGCGATCAGGCCGGCCTGGGCGAGCAGCCGCTCGGCGGTCTCGTGGCCGTCTTCCGTCAGGTGGATCTGGTGCGACTTTTCGTCCACCGTGAAGTCGCCCGGCTCGATGACGCCTTCGCCGGTGCGCGGGTCCAGCTCGCCGATCTGCTTCTTCAGGCTCGGAACGACCGAATTGATCTTCAGGTAGACGTCCGTATGGTCGTCGGCCTGGCCCGAGATGATCAGCGGCGTGCGCGCCTCGTCGATGAGGATGGAGTCGACCTCGTCGACGATGGCGTAGGACAGGCCGCGCTGCACGCGGTCGGCCGTCTCGTAGACCATGTTGTCGCGCAGATAGTCGAAGCCGTACTCGTTGTTGGTGCCGTAGGTGACGTCGGCGGCGTAGGCCGTCTGCTTCTGCTCGCGCGGCATCTGCGGCAGGTTGATGCCGACCGACAGGCCCAGGAAGTTGTAGAGCTTGCCCATCCACTCGGCGTCGCGGCGCGCGAGGTAGTCGTTGACCGTGACGACGTGGACGCCCTTGCCCGTCAGCGCATTCAGGTAGACCGGCAGCGTCGCCATCAGCGTCTTGCCTTCGCCGGTGCGCATTTCGGCGATCTTGCCGTCGTTGAGCACCATGCCGCCGATCAGCTGCACGTCGAAGTGGCGCATCTTCAGCGCGCGCTTGCTGCCTTCGCGGCAGACGGCGAAGGCCTCGGGCAGGATGTCGTGGACGGTCGCGCCGCCAGCGATGCGCTGCTTGAACTCGGCCGTCTGGGCGCGCAGTTCGTCGTCGCTCAAGGCCTCGTACTTCGGCTCCAGCGCATTGATCTGGGCCACGGTACGGCGGTACTGCTTGAGCAGACGCTCGTTGCGGCTACCGAAAATCGAGGTGAGAAGCTTGGGCAACATGCTGCGACTTGAGTGCTGGCGGGCGCCGGCGAGGCCGACGGAACGCGCGAATCTGGGGGCGAGCCGGGCCAATGCAAGAAGGGTTTGCCTGGCCGCGCAAAACGTCGCAGTTTAGCAGTGGGGCCATGACGGCCTGGCCGCCTCACTACACTGCCGTCATGTCCTCCACGCCCCGCTACCTCGGCCCCAAGAGCGTGCGCGCCTCCGTCCCGTCGCCGACGCCGGTGGCCGAGGCCCTGCGCGCCCATGAGGGCCTGAGCCAGCTCCACGCAAGGCTGGAGGCGTCGCGGCGGCGCCTGCGCATCATCGCGCCCGCCCTGCCCGGCGCCCTGCTGGCCAGCCTGCAGCCCGGGCCGCTGGACGAGGACGGCTGGAGCCTGCTGGCCGCCAACGCTGCCGTTGCCGCCAAGCTGCGCCATCTGCTGCCCCGCCTGGAAGCCCTGCTGGCCCAAGCCGGCCTGCCTGGCCATATCCGCGTCAAGCTGATCCAGAAATGAAAAACCCACTGTCGCGAGACAGTGGGTTCTTGATTGGTGCCGGCTATCGGATTCGAACTGATGACCTACCGCTTACAAGGCGGTTGCTCTACCAACTGAGCTAAGCCGGCGAAAGTCGGGATTCTAGGCGCTCACTTGACGCGTTTCAGCGAAGGCCGCGGACCGCCGCTGGGTGCATCCGGCGGCGGCGTGTCGTCGCCCTCATCGTCGCTGGCCTCGCTCGCCAGCCGCAGGCCGCTGCGGCGCGGTTCGGCGGCGGGCACGGCCGCCGGCGCAGCAGCGCCTTCAGCCAGCGGCTCGGGCGCCGGGAAGGCCATGCCCTGGCCGTTCTCGCGGGCGTAGATGGCCACGACATGGTCCACCGGCACGATGATCTCGCGCGCCACGCCGCCGAAGCGGGCCTTGAACTGGATGAACTCGTTGCCCAGGTCCAGGCCGCTGGTCGCATCGAAGCCGATGTTCAGCACGATCTCGTTGTTGGACACGTACTCCATGGGCACCTGCACCGAACGGTCGACATGGACCGCGATATAGGGCGTGAAGCCGTTGTCCGTGCACCAGTCGTGCAGGGCGCGGATCAGGTACGGGCGGGTGGACGTGCCCCCACCTGCGCCTGTCGAAGCGGGGGTCTGGTCCATCAGCGGCGCATCACCTTTTCGGACGGCGTCAGCGCCTCGATGTAGGCCGGGCGGCTGAAGATGCGCTCGGCGTACTTCAGCAGCGGCAGCGCGTTCTTGGACATGTCGATGCCGTAGTAGTCCAGGCGCCACAGCAGCGGGGCGATGGCCACGTCGAGCATCGAGAAGTCGTCGCCCAGCATGTACTTGTTCTTCAGGAAGATCGGGGCCAGCTGGGTCAGGCGGTCGCGGATCTGCGAACGGGCCTTCTCGAGCTGCTTGTCCGTCGCCTTGGTCGTCGTGCCGCGGCCTTCGAGGATGTTCACGTGGGCGAACAGCTCCTTTTCGAAGTTCAGCAGGAACAGGCGCACGCGGGCGCGGGCGACCGGGTCGCCGGGCATCAGCTGCGGATGCGGGAAGCGCTCGTCGATGTACTCGTTGATGATGTGCGATTCGTACAGGATGAGATCGCGCTCGACGAGGATGGGCACCTCGTTGTACGGATTCATCAACGCGATGTCTTCGGGTTTCGCGAACAGGTCAACGTCACGGATTTCGAAGTCCATGCCTTTCTCGAACAGCACGAAACGGCAGCGGTGCGAGTAGGGGTCGGTGGTACCGGAGTAGAGGACCATCATGGCTTGGGCTCCCGAGGGGTCAGTCAATCAAAACACGCGGCAGGCCGCCGCGCAAAAAGCAAACGCAGTGGGTGGCTGGAAGCCCTCCCCACTGCGTGTTTGGCGCCCCCGTTCGGGATGCGCCGGGACTCAATGGCTTACTTCACGTCCTTCCAGTACGAGGCATTCAGACGCCAGGCGAACACGGTCAGGAAGCTGAGGAAGATCAGCACGATGACACCCAGCTGGAAGCGCTGGCCCTGGGCCGGTTCACCCATCCACTGCAGATAGGCGACCAGGTCGGCCACCGCGTCGTCGTACTGGCGCTCGGTCAGGGTGCCGGGCGTCAGTTGCTCGTACTTGCCGGTGAAGACATGGGTCGTCTTCTCGTGGTCGTGCGGATCGGCGATTTCCTCGAACTTGGCGGCACGCTGGCCCTGCAGTTCCCACATCACGTGCGGCATCGCGACGCTGGGGAAGGCCATGTTGTTCCAGCCCGTCGCCTTGGTGTCGTCGCGGTAGAAGCTCCGCATATAGGTGTAGAGATAGTCCGCACCCGAACCCTTGGCGCCGTCGGCGCGCGAGCGGGCGATGACCGACAGGTCGGGCGGGTTGGCGCCGAACCAGGCCTTGGCTTCCTTGGGATCGATGCTGACCTTCATGGTCTCACCGACCTTGTCGGCCGCGAACAGCAGGTTGTTCTTGATGTCGGCTTCGGTCAGGCCCAGGTCGCGCATGCGGTTGTAGCGCATGTAGGCGGCACCGTGGCAGTTCAGGCAGTAGTTGACGAACAGCTTGGCGCCGTGCTGCAGCGCGGCCATGTCCGACATCTTCTCCTTGGGGAACTTGTCCCACTCGATGCCACCGGTGTTGGCTTGGGCGGCGCCGGCCAGGCCCAGCGTGGCCATCAGGATCGCGATCAGCTTTTTCATTGTGTTTTTGCTCCGCGGCTCAGTGGGCGTGGAAGGTCACACGGTCGGGCTCGGGCTTGGGCGTTCCCAGGCGGCTCCACCACGGCATCAACAGGAAGAAGCCGAAATAGAACAGCGTGCCGGCCTGGGCCACCAGGGTGCCCATGTCGCTCGGCGGCTGGATGCCGAGATAGCCCAGCCACAGGAAGAAGACGACGAAGACCGCGTACACATACTTGTGCCAGCTCGGGCGATAACGGATCGACTTGACCGGGCTGTGGTCCAGCCAGGGCAGGAAGAACAGGATGATGACCGCGCCGCCCATGACGACGACGCCCCAGAACTTGGCGTCGAAGACTTTGAGCAGGAAGATCAACACGGCCGCGGCGACCAGCAGGGCGACCTTGGCGGTGCCGCCGAACTTGCCCTTCAGGAAGCTCACGATGGCCGCGATGCCAACCACGCCGCACAGCACGTTGACCATGGTGTCGGTGGTGGCGCGCAGCATCGAGTAGAACGGCGTGAAGTACCAGACCGGGGCGATGTGGGCGGGCGTCTTCAGCGGGTCGGCCGGGATGAAGTTGTTGTACTCCAGGAAGTAGCCGCCCAGCTCAGGCGCGAAGAAGAGGATGGCGGTGAAGACCATCAGGAAGATGCAGACGCCGTAGATGTCGTGCACCGTGTAGAACGGGTGGAAGGCGATGCCGTCCAGCGGGATGCCGGTCTTGGGGTCCTTGTGCTTCTTGATCTCGACGCCGTCGGGGTTGTTGGAACCGACGTCGTGCAGGGCCAGCAGGTGGGCCACCACCAGGCCCAGCAGCACCAGCGGCACGGCGATGACATGGAAGCTGAAGAAGCGGTTCAGGGTGGCGTCGCCGACGACGTAGTCGCCGCGGATCATCAGGGCCAGGTCCGGGCCGACGAAGGGCACGGCGGCGAACAGGTTCACGATCACCTGGGCGCCCCAGTAGGACATCTGGCCCCAGGGGAGCAGATAGCCCATGAAGGCTTCGGCCATCAGGCACAGGAAGATCGCGCAGCCGAAGATCCAGACCAGCTCGCGCGGCTTGCGGTAGCTGCCGTAGATCAGGCCGCGGAACATGTGCAGGTAGACGACCACGAAGAAGGCCGAGGCACCCGTGCTGTGCATGTAGCGGATCAGCCAGCCCCAGGGCACGTCGCGCATGATGTACTCGACCGACGCGAAGGCCAGGCCGGCATCGGGCTTGTAGTGCATCACCAGGAAGATGCCGGTGACGATCTGGATCACCAGCACCAACAGGGCCAGCGAGCCGAAGATGTACCACCAGTTGAAGTTCTTCGGCGCGTAGTACTCCGACATGTGGACCTTGTAGGCGTCGAACGCGGTCGGGAACCGGTTCTCCAGCCAGGTCATGGTCTTCACGCCAACCGAGGCGCCTGCGGGAGCTTCTTTGAATTCAGCCATGTCTCGTCCCGTGTTTCCTGTTTAGGCCTTCTTGCTCTCGCCGATCAGCACGCGGCTGTCCGACAGGAACATGTACGGCGGCACCTCGAGGTTGTCCGGCGCAGGCTTGTTCTTGAAGACGCGACCAGCCATGTCGAAGGTCGAGCCGTGGCAGGGGCACAGGAAGCCGCCGTTCCAGTCGTCCGGCAGCGAGGGTTGGGCACCGGCGACGAACTTGTCGCTCGGCGAGCAGCCCAGATGCGAGCAGATGCCCACGACGACCAGGAATTCGTCCTTGATCGCACGGGTTTCCTTGTTGACGCCCTCGGGCAACGGGAAGGCCTTGCGCTCCGAATTCGGGTCGGCCAGCTGGGCGTCGTTCTTCTTCAGGCCCGCGAGCTGCTCCGGCGTGCGGCGCACGATCCAGACCGGCTTGCCGCGCCACTCGACGGTGAGCTTCTCGCCGGGCTTGATGCCGGAGATGTCGGCCTCGACGGGGGCACCGGCGGCCTTGGCGCGCTCGCTGGGCGCGAAAGTGCTGACGAAGGGCACGGCAGTCGCGATACCGCCGGCGGCGCCGGCGCAACCGGTTGCAATCAACCAGGTCCGCTTGCCTTGGTCCACTTGCTGGTCACTCATGAGGGTCCTCTAAAGAGACTTCTGATCAGGGGCAACTCAGGATTCTAACGGACGCTCACAGCCCCTCCCGGGCTTGCACGGACCTGCCGACCCGAGGTTTACCCGGCTTCTGGCCTCCCGCACTTGGCGCCAACATCCAAACTCCCCCCTACCAGGAGTCCCGCATGAGTTTCTTCTCCGAGTTCAAGGAGTTCGCCGTCAAAGGCAATGTCATCGACCTGGCGGTCGGCGTGATCATCGGCGGCGCCTTCGGCAAGATCGTCGACTCCCTGGTCGGCGACGTCATCATGCCGGTCGTCAGCAAGATCTTCGGCGGCCTGGACTTCAGCAACTACTTCATCCCGCTGGCCGGCCAGACGGCCACCACGCTGGCCGAAGCCAAGAAGACCGGCGCGGTGCTGGCCTACGGCAGCTTTCTGACCGTTTCGCTGAACTTCATCATCCTGGCCTTGATCATTTTCCTGATGATCCAGCAGATCAACCGCCTCAAGCGCGAGCCGGAAGCCCCCGCGGCGCCGGCAGCGCCGCCGGCCACGCCGGAAGATATTCAGCTGCTGCGCGAGATCCGCGATTCGCTGAAGCGCTAAGCTCTCATCCCGCTCCGCCGCCCGGTAAGCAATGGTTACCGGGCTTTTTTGTGCCACGGATTTGGCAACCGGCTGAAAACCCAGGCTTGTTGCAGGCGCGATACTTTCGACGCCGCTTGCCAATTTGTTGATGAACGCGCCAGAGATCCGCCTGAATCCGCACCTTGAAGCCTCGCTGACCCGCATCCGTCTGGCGGGAGAGCAGGCGGCCGAGCGCTGCGCGGAAGGTCTGGGGCTGTCGGCCCTGTCGGCCGGCCAGGTCAAGAAGCGCGATGCCCTGCTCGCGGCTCAGTTCGTGTTCCGCCAGCAGCAGGGGGTGTTCTCCCAGCGATTCGTGCAGAGCCTGCGCAAGCAGGTGGCGGCAGAACAATCCGACACGTCGCCCGCCGCGGCCCCCACCGCCAAGAAGAAGGACTGGGGCGAGCTGTCGCTGATGGACGACGACCAGGTCAACAACCTGGTGGCGGCCGACCGCATCGGCCTGGCCATCGGCCACCACTGCGAGTGGGAGCTGCGCGAGGTCGAGTCCTATGTGGCGGGCATCCAGGTCGGCGAGCGCAACCCCCTGCGGCCCGAACTCATCGGCCAGGGCCTGCTCGACGCCATCCAGGCCATCACCGACGACCCCGTCACCCGCCAGACCCTGACCGACGAGCTGACCCGGGCCCTGGCCCAGGAGATGCGCGCCTGCTATGCCGACATCGCCGAGCTGCTGCGCTCGCGCGGCCTGCGCCCTCAGGACCTGCGCGTGCGCGCGACGCCGGACGGCAACTCCCGCCTGGGCGGCCTGGGCGGCGCCACCCAGCCCGGCGATCTCGACTCCAGCCACGGCAGCATGTCCACGCGCGGCGGCTACGGCGGCTCGGGCCACGGCGGCCTGAACCCCGGCGGCGGCCGCAACACCGGCTTCGGCGGCCTGGGCGGCGGCGGCGCAGGCTACGGCGGACGCGGCGGCGGCGGCTTCGGCCGGGTCGAGCCGCAGATGATGGACCTGATGCGTCGCCTCGCGCAGACGCCCGCGCCCTACGAGGCCGCCTTCGACAGCCACGGCAATTCCGGCCGCGTGGGCCTGGACACTCTTGGCGGCGAGAGCCCCAGCGCCTGGGGCCAACTGCCCCTGCCGACCAACCTGATCCACCAGCATCGCGACGAGCTGCGCCAGCTCGCCAACGGCCGGCTGGACCACATGGTCATCGACGTCGTCGGCAGCCTGTTCGACCAGATCCTGTCCGACCCCAAGGTGCCGCCGCAGATGGCGCGCCTGCTGGCCCGCCTGCAGCTGCCCGTGCTGCGCGTGGCCCTGGGTGACGAAACCTTCTTCTCCTCGCGCCGCCATCCGGTGCGGGTGTTCGTCAACCGCATGGCGTCGCTGGCCTGCGCCTTCGACGACTTCAGCGACGATCCCGGCCGCTCCTTCCTGTCCCATGTCCGCGACCTCGTGCAGGACGTCGCCCAAGGCGACTTCGACCGCATGGACGTCTACACGGCCAAGCTGGACGCCCTCGAAGCCTTCATCGCCGAGCAGACCCGCAACACGCTGAAGGCCGCCGGCGACGCCGCCGCGGTCGTCGAGCGGCGCGAGACCGATCTGCGCCTGCAGCAGCGCTATGCCCTGCAGCTGCAGCAGCAACTGGCCCGCGTGCCGATGCAGGATTTCCTGCGCAGCTTCCTGGCCCAGGTCTGGAGCCAGGCCATCGTGCTGGCCTCGCGCGAAGGCGCGCCGGAGCGGGCCTTGCGCCTGCGCACCCTCGGCCGCACCCTGGTCATGAGCGTGCAGCCCAAGGGCGGCACGGCCGCCCGCGCCGATTTCCTGCGCGAGCTGCCCAATCTGATGCGCACCCTCAACGAGGGCATGGACCTGATCCGCTGGCCGGACGGCCCGCGCAAGGACTTCTTCGGCGTGCTGCTGCCCGCCCACGCCGAGTCGCTGAAGGGCCAGGCCCCCAGCGCCCTGGACACCAACCTGCTGATCAAGCAGCTCGACCAGATCTTCGGCGTCGCGCCGCCGGGCGAGGCCGACCTCGCCAGGCCCATCGCCGGCGAGAGCGCGCCCGGCGATCTCGATGCCAGCCAGCGCCTGACGCCGGCCGAGGCCAAGAGCCTGGGCCTGGTCGAAGAAGCCAGCGTCGACTGGAATGGCGAACTGGACCTGGACCTGTCTGGCAACGATGCCGTGGCCGCCGCCGAACCGCTGCAGGCCGTGGACATCTCCATCGACGGCCTGCCCGCCGCCGAGAGCGCCGCCGAACCCGCCAGCGGTGCGCTGCTGATCGACAACATGCAGCTGGGCTTCGCCTACCAGATGCACACCGGCACCGAGTGGCAGAAGGTGCGCCTGGCCCATGTCAGCGCCGGCCGCAGCTTCTTCATCTTCACGCATGGCAGCCGCCATCAGGAGACGGTGACGATGACGGCCCGCATGCTGCGCAAGCTCTGCGAGGCCGATCGCATGCGCGCCTTCGAGCCCGCCCTGCTGCTGGAGCGCGCCACCGCCCGCGCCCGTGCCCAGCTCGCAGCCCTGGGCGGCGGACGCTAGGGCGACCGCCCCCTACCAGCGAAAAGGCGCGTTGCCGCTGCCACGTTGACGAAACTCCACCGGCGCGTCGTCGGTGGTATTGAGTTTGAAGCCCTGGTGGATGGGCACCGCAAAAGGCACGCCGTTGATCTGCGGCGGCCGGAACTCCCACAGCCCCAACGTCACGCTGGCCCAGCGCAGCACCGAAGGCGGCATGCCTGGCAACGCCTTCACCTTGACCTCGCCGCAATGCCCGTCCGTGCCGACGACACATTCCGCATCGACATCGCCCGTCCAGCCGGCAGACTGCGCGATGTCCTTGGGATAGCCAGCGTACTCACGCCTGATCACCAGCGGCTGCACGTCCATCCCGGCGATCTTGACCTGCCCGCCTTGCGCGCCTGGTGTGATCTCCAGGTTGATGTACAGGCCTGTGCGCAGCGTGGCGGGCCGCCCCGAGGCGTCCTGCGGCGGCGCGATCTTGAGGTTGGCGAACTTCTTCTTCAGTCCGTCCCAGAACGCGGCGGGATGCTCGGCCTCGTCGTGCGGGCGCAGCTCGACCACGCGCCCCTCGACGTCGAACAGCGCATCGAACGCGGCGGTGACGCGATAGCTGTCGGAATCAGCCTTCAACTCGCCGCGGCCGGCGGCAACAGCCAGGCTGGACGCAGCAGCCAGGGCCATCCAGGCCCAACGGATCTTGATCGGCATGCAGCCCTCCCTGGGCTCGGGTTCATATGGCGGCGGATATTAGCCACCGCGCCATCGTCAGCGCAGCCCACAGGCTGGCCGGATCGGCCACGCCCCGCCCGGCGATGTCGAAGGCCGTGCCGTGGTCGGGGCTGGTGCGCACGAAGGGCAGGCCCAAGGTCACGTTGACGCCCTGCTCCACGCCGAGGTACTTGACCGGGATCAGGCCGTGGTCGTGCACCATGGCGACGACGACGTCGAACTCGCCGCGACGGGCGCGCATGAAGATGGTGTCGGGCGCATAGGGGCCGCTGGCATCCCAGCCCTCGGCACGCGCGTCGGCGATGGCAGGCGCAATGTGCCGGATCTCCTCGTTGCCGAACAGGCCGCCCTCGCCGGCATGCGGGTTCAGCCCGGCGACGGCGATGCGCGGCGCGGCAAAGCCCATGCGGCGCATGGCCTCACCCGTGATGCGCAATGTCTCAAGCACGCTGTCCCGGGTGACACGTTCGATGGCCTCGCGCAGCGAGCAATGGATGGTGACCAGCACCGTGCGCAGCTCCTCGTTGGCCAGCATCATGCGCACCGGCGGTGTTGCCCCGTCCTTGCCGGCCAGGGCCTGCAGCATCTCGGTATGGCCCGGATAGGGCGAGCCGGCCGCGTGCAGGGCCTCCTTGTGGATGGGCGCCGTGACCAGGGCCCGCGCCCGGCCCGACTGGATCAACGCGACGGCGGCCTCGATGCACAGGGCCGCGGCCGCGCCGGCGCGCGCATCGACCTGGCCCATCGGCGCCTGCGCCAGGTCGGCCGGCAGGCCCGCAGGCTGCCACACGGGCAGGCAGTTCGGCGGCACAAGGTCTAACTCTCCAGGTCCATGCAACTCGGCCACGGCCAGGCCACCGCCGATGGCAGCAACGGCCCGCCGCATGACGGTCGCATCGCCCACCACCAGCGCATCGCGCGGCGCCTGGCGTTGCCACAGCCTGGCGATGATCTCTGGGCCGATGCCGCAGGCATCGCCCATGCTGATGACGAGGGGCGCGCCTAGGGAGTTTTCCGGAGTCATGCCTCATTCTTTCATC
Organism: Roseateles sp. FW305-36; assembly: GCF_058787015.1. Taxonomy (NCBI): domain Bacteria; kingdom Pseudomonadati; phylum Pseudomonadota; class Betaproteobacteria; order Burkholderiales; family Sphaerotilaceae; genus Roseateles; species Roseateles sp. FW305-36. Next base: position 60,157 of record NZ_JBYSZK010000005.1, read on the forward strand.
ACGCCCGGGGTCAGGCTGGCAGACTGCCCCGCAGCCCATACATGATGTGGAGATTCCCTTGCGCCTCGCCCTTGTTGCAGCGGCTGTCCTGTCAGTTTCGACCGGCCTGCATCTGACCGCCCCCGCCCTCGCCCAGACGGCTCCCGCCAGGCCCGCCGCCACCGCGACCGACGCCGCCACCAAGGCCCACCAGGCCCTCCAAGCCCTGTTCGACGAGGCCTGGGAATCCGAGGCCCGCGCCGCGCCCGAATGGGCCACGCTGCGCGGCGACCTGCGTTTCAACGACAAGCTGAGCGACCGCTCCGAAGCCGGCCTGGCGGCCCGTGACGCCTTCGCCCGCGACATGCTGGCCCGCGCCCGCGCCGTGGACGCCGCCCAGCTCAACGACACCGACCGCGTGTCGCTGGCCCTCTTCATCAACCGCTACCAGCAGGACGTCGCCATGCAGGGCTTTGCCGGCTGGCGCACGCTGACCCTGGGCACGCTCTACGGCGCCCAGTCGGCCCTGGCCGGCTTTGCGCGCAATGTGCCGGTCAACAACGAGGCCCAGGTCAAGCAGTGGCTGGCCCGCCTGGCCGCCTACCCGGCGCGCGTCGACCAGGAGATCGCCATCCTGCGCCACGGCCTGGCGCTCGGCTGGGTCACGTCCAAGCCGGTGCTGGCCCGCGCCATCGCCCAGGTCGAGGGCCAGCTGCCCGAAGACGTCACCAAGAGCCCGGTCTACGAGCCCTTCCAGCGCATGACGGTGGACGCCGGCGTCAAGGCCAACTACCAGGCCCAGGGCCAGGCGGCGATGCGCGACATCTTCTATCCGGCCCAGCGCAAGCTGCTGGCCGTGCTGAAGGACGAGCTCAGCCCGAAGGCTCCCGACAGCGGTTCGCTGTCCAGCTACCCGGGCGGCGACAAGGTCTACGAGGCGCTGATCCTGCGCCATGTGACGCTGCCGCTGGCGGCGGGCGACATCCACACCACCGGCCTGCGCGAGGCTGCGCGCATCCGCGCCGAGATGGAGAAGGTCAAGGCCGAAGCCGGCTTCGACGGCGACCTGGCGGCCTTCAAGAAATTCCTCTACAGCGACCCCAAGTTCTTCAGCCACAGCGCCGAGGAACTGCTGGACGGCTACCGCGCCATCGCCAAGCGCATCGACCCCGAACTGCCCAAGCTCTTCGCCCAGCTGCCGCGCTCGCCCTATGGCATCCGCGGCATGCCGCCCTACACGGGCGAAGGCGCGGCCGACAACTACAACGGCCCGTCGCTGGACGGCACGACGCCGGGCTGGTTCAACGCCAACGCCATCGCCTTCAAGCGCCGCCCCAAGTGGGCCATGGAGACCCTGGTGGCTCACGAGACCGTGCCCGGCCACCATCTGCAGATCTCGCGGCAGGTGGAGCTCGGCGAGTTGCCCAACTTCCGCCGCCAGTCGCAGTACTCGGTCTTCAGCGAAGGCTGGGCCCTCTATGCCGAGACCCTGGGACCGCAGATGGGCCTCTACCGCGATCCCTACACGCGCTTCGGCCACCTGCAGGCGCAGATGTTCCGCGCTGCCCGCCTCGTCACCGACACCGGCCTGCATGCGCTCGGCTGGAGCCGCGACAAGGCCATCGCCTACATGATCGAGCAGACCGGCCACGACGCCACCTTCATGACGGCCGAGGTCGACCGCTACCTGTCCCAGCCCGGCCAGGCCCTGAGCTACATGATGGGCGAGCTGAAGATCAAGGAGCTGCGCGCCCGCTCGGAACAGGTGCTGGGCGCCAAGTTCGACCAGCGCCGCTTCCACATGGCCGTCATCGACCAGGGCGCCATGCCGCTGCCGCTGCTGGAGCAGCGCATCAATGCCTGGATCCAGGCCGAAAAGGCGCGCCCATGAGCGGCAAACGCTTCTATCCCATCGGCACCCCCGGCCAGCCCTGGGGCCCGGCGGAAGTCCAGGCCTGGCGTGCACACCTCGTCAAGCAGCGCAGCTACAAGGACGACGTTCTCGCCGCCATCGAGCCGCTGAAGCAGGACTTCGACGTCAGCGAGTACGGCGCAGTCACATACGACGGCGAACGCTTCCCGCTGCTGGCCATCCGCAGCCGCGGCTGGCGCGACGACCTGCCCGTCCTCGTCGTCACCGGCGGCGTGCATGGCTATGAGACCAGCGGCGTGCACGGCGCCCTGCAGTACCTGAGCGAGCATGGGCAGGAAGTCGCCGGCCACGCCAATCTGCTCGTGGTGCCCTGCGTCAGCCCCTGGGCCTACGAACGCGAGCAGCGCTGGAATTTCGACGCGCTGGACCCCAATCGCAATTTCCGCGCGGGCAGCCCGGCAGGCGAATCGACGGCCCTGGTCGCGCTGCTGGCACCCCTGCGCGGCCGCGTGCTGATGCACATCGACCTGCATGAGACGACCGACACCGACGAGTCGGAGTTTCGACCGGCCTTGTCGGCACGCGATGGCAAGGATTTCGTGCCGGGCACCATCCCCGACGGCTTCTATCTGGTGGACGACATCGCCCAGCCCCAGCCGGCCTTCCAGCGTGCCGTCATCGACGCGGTAGCACAGGTCACCCATATCGCGCCGCCCGACGGCAACGGCCAGATCAACGAGTCGGAGCTGCAGTCCGCCGGCGTCATCAACTTCCCGGTCAGCCAGTGGGGGCTGTGCGCGGCCATCACCGGCGCGCGCTTTGCGACGACGACCGAGGTCTATCCAGACAGCCCGCGCGCCACGCCCGCGCAGTGCAACCAGGCCCAGGTGGTGGCCGTGCGCGCGGCCATCGCCTACGCCTTGGCCGCCTAGGCCGGGTTGTCGACGTCGATGAACTGCCAGGTGAGGCCCAGGTCCTGCGCCACCTGGGCGCCCACGCCCTGCACGCCATAGCGCTCGGTGGCGTGGTGGCCGGCGGCGACGAAGGCGACGCCCGTTTCGCGGGCATAGTGAGCCTGGGGTTCTGAGATCTCGCCGGTGATGAAGACGTCGGCGCCCGCCGCGATGGCCGGCTCGAAATAGCCTTGCGCGCCGCCGGTGCACCAGGCCACGCGGCGCAGCGGGCGACCGTCACCGGGCACGGCGGTCACGCTGCGGCCCAGGGTGGCACTCAGCTGCGTCGTCAACGCGCTGAGATCGGTCGCGTCGATGGCGGCGCAGAAACCCAGGTCCTGCTCGCCGAAGCGCCGGTCCGCCGTCCAGCCGAACTGCGCGCCGAGCTGGGCGTTGTTGCCCAATGTCGGGTGGGCGTCCAGCGGCAGGTGGTAGGCGAAGAGGTTGATGTCGTGCTGGATCAGCCGGGCCAGGCGCTGCTTCATCCAGCCCGTCACGCGACCGTCCTGGCCGCGCCAGAACAGTCCGTGATGGACCAGGATGGCATCGGCCTTGGCGGCTACTGCCGCCTCGATCAGGGCCAGGCTGGCGGTGACGCCGCAGACGAGATGCCCCACGGTGTCCCGGCCCTCGACCTGCAGACCGTTCGGCCCATAATCCTTGAAGCGCGCAGGCTCGAGCAGTTCGTTCAGTCGGCGTTCCAGCGCGGCGCGGTCGGTCATGGCTTGAAGAGGATTTGGGTGTTGAAACGGCTCTGGCTGATTTTCGCGCAGGCGGTCACCATCGCCCTGGCCCTGCTCTTCGTCGTCGGCACGCTGAAGCCGCAGTGGCTGCAGCAGGCGCGCTGGCGTGAGGCACCCATCGCGCAGACGGCCCGCCAGATCGCCCTGCCGCCCTCCCCGCCCGCTTCCGTGGTGCGCGCCGGCTTTGCCCAGGCCGCCCGCGTCGCCGCGCCGGCCGTCGTCAGCATCACGGCCAGCAAGGCGCCGCCCCGCGCCGGCCGCGGCCACGAGCAGCTGTTCGGCTTCCCCGGCCTGCCCTTCGGCCTGCGCCAGCCGCGCGGCAATCCCCAGCTCGGCCTGGGCTCGGGCGTCATCATCTCGGCCGATGGCGTGCTGCTGACCAACAACCATGTCGTCGAAGGCGCCTCGGACATCGAGGTGCAGCTCAGCGACGGCCGCCAGGCCCAGGCCCGGCTGATCGGCACCGATCCCGAGACCGACCTGGCGGTGCTGAAGATCGAGCTGACCGGCCTGCCCGTCATCCCGCTGGGCGATGCCGCCAATCTGCAGGTCGGCGACGCGGTGCTGGCCATCGGCAACCCTTTCAACGTCGGCCAGACGGTCACCTCGGGCATCGTGTCGGCGCTGGGCCGCAGCCAGCTGGGCATCAACACCTTCGAGAACTTCATCCAGACCGATGCGGCCATCAACCCGGGCAATTCGGGCGGCGCCCTGGTGGACGGCGACGGCCGGCTGGTGGGCATCAACACGGCCATCTTCTCGCGCAGCGGCGGGTCCCTGGGCATAGGCTTCGCCATCCCCGTGGACGTGGCCCGCCAGGTGGCGGCGGCGCTGCTGCAGGACGGCATGGTCGCGCGTGGCTGGATAGGCGTGCAGACGCGCGAGCTGACGCCCGAACTGGCCGAGGCCTTGAAGCTCGGTGATGCCAAGGGGGTGCTGGTCGGTGGCGTCGTCAACGATGCGCCGGCGGCCAAGGCCGGCATCAAGCCGGGCGACGTGCTGACCCGCATCGGCAACCGCGCCGTCGCGACACCGGCCGAGCTGCTGGCCAGCGTAGCGGCCCTCAAGCCCCGCAGTCAGGTCGAGGTCGGCGTGCAGCGTGCCGGCAAGGCCATGAGCTTTTCACTCGGCGTGGGCCAGCGGCCCCAGCAGCCTCAGCGCACTTCCGAAGACGACTGATCCTCGCCGTCGTCCGGCGCCTTGGTGTGGCGCACGAAGTAGGTCGCCGCGAACAGCCCCACTTCGTAGAGCAGGCACATCGGGATGGCCAGGGCCAGCTGCGAGACGATGTCGGGCGGCGTGATGACGGCCGCGATGATGAAGGCGACGACGATGAAATAGCCGCGCCATTCGCGCAGCTTGTCGACCGACACGATGCCCATGCGCACCAGCACGACGACGACGATGGGCACCTCGAAGGCCGCACCGAAGGCGATGAACATATTCATCACGAAGCCGAGATAGGCCTCGATGTCGGGCGCCGCCGTGATGCTCTTGGGCGCGAAGCTCTGGATGAAGGCGAAGACCTTCTTGAAGACGAAGAAGTAGCAGAAGGCCACGCCGCCGAAGAAGAGCAGCGTGCTGGACACGACCAGCGGCATCACCAGGCGCTTCTCGTGCGAGTACAGGCCGGGCGCGATGAAGGCCCAGGCCTGGTAGAGCACGATGGGCAGGGCCAGCATGAAGCCGGCCAGCATCGTGATCTTGATGGGCACGAAGAAGGGCGCGATGACGTTGGTCGCGATCATCTTGGTGCCTTCGGGCAGATTGGCCACCAGCGGCGCGGCCAGCCAGTCGTAGAGCTGGCTGGGGCCGGGATAGAAACACAGCACGCCGAAGCAGATGGCGATGGCGAGGACCGCGCGCAGCAGCCGGTCGCGCAACTCCATCAGGTGGCTGACGAAGGGCTGCTCGGTGCCGGCCAGTTCGTCGTGATCGGGCTTTTGGAAGGAGCTCATCAGCGGATGCCTGGAGGCCGGAAGCGCGCGACGCGAGCCGCGCCTGACTGTGTATGGCGACGCACGCCGGCCTTCTGCTTGAACCACATCGGCGTGGCCCCGCGCTTGAGCCGCCAGTTCTTCTTGGGATGGCGGTACTCGGGCGGCGGTGGGGCGATGGTCGAACTCGCCTCATAGGACGAGTCGCTGGTCACGTCGCTCCAGGTCTGGTTCAAGGCCTCGGTCGCGGAATCGACCTCCTGGCGCACGCTCTGCTCGACATCACGCGCCGCCGTCTCGAACTGGGTCTTCATCTTCTGAAGCTCTTCCAGCTCGATCGAGCGGTTGACCTCGGCCTTGACGTCCGCGACATAGCGCTGCGCCTTGCCCAGCAAGGTGCCCACCGTGCGCGCCACGCGAGGCAGTTTCTCGGGACCGATGACGATCAACGCCACCGCGCCGATCAGCGCGATCTTGTCAAAGCCGAAGTCGAGCACTTAGGACTTGGTCTTGGCGTCGACGTCGACCGTGTTCGGGTCATTGACCTTGTTGGCCGTGACCTGCTGAGGCGGGGCCCCCGGCGTGTCGGACGAACCGTCCTTCATGCCGTCCTTGAAACCCTTGACGGCGGCGCCGAGGTCGGAACCGACATTGCGCAGCTTCTTGGTGCCGAAGATGGCGATGACGACGACGAGGACGATCAGCCAGTGCCAGATGCTGAATGAACCCATGATGTTGACTCCTTGTGGACTGGCTCAAATTCTAGGTGAGGGATGACCCTAGCCTTAGGGGTCATTTCGCGGCCAAGCGGCTTCCGGTGCGATCGTGCTCGGGCGTTGGGTTTGGTTGCAAATCCCGCATCCTTGCACGGCCATGTGACTTCGGCCGGCTGCCCAAAGGCCGCAAGCCTGATGTGAGGCCCGAATTCAGCCTTTCAACCAGGGGCGCGGCCCGCCCATCACATGCAGATGCAGGTGATAGACCTCCTGGCCGCCGTCAGGCCCCGTGTTGATGACATGCCGGAAACCGTTGCTGACGCCCAGCTCCTTCATCAGCTTCGGCCCCAGGGCCGTCATCTTGCCCAGCAGGGCTGCCTCGGCCTCGGTCACGTCGGCCATGGAGGCGATGTGGCGCTTGGGGATGATGAGGACGTGGACGGGCGCCCAGGGATGGATGTCGTGGAAGGCGAGGATGTCTTCGTCCTCATAGGCCTTCTTGCTCGGGATCTGGCCGGCGACGATCTTGCAGAACAGGCAGTTCGGGTCGCTGTGCTGGGCAGTGCTCATGGCTTGTCTTGTCCTCGTTGAGCGAATTCGGTCAGGCCCGACAGGCCCTCGCGCCGGGCCAGTTCGGCCAGCACATCCTCGGGCCGCAAGCCGAAGTGGGCCAGAGCCACCATGCTGTGGAACCACAGGTCGGCCACCTCGTAGACCACCTTCTGGGCGTCGCCGTCCTTGGCGGCCATGACGGTCTCGGTGGCCTCCTCGCCGACCTTCTTCAGGATGGCGTCCAGGCCCTTGTCGAAGAGCTTGGCGACATAGCTGGTGCTGGGGTCGGCGCCCTTGCGCGATTCGATGACCGCGCCGACGCGGCGGAGGATGTCGTCACTCATAGATCTTGGCGGGGTCTTTCAGCACGGGTTCCACTGCGCTCCAGACGCCCTTCTCGAGCTTCTGGAAGAAGCAGCTGTGGCGGCCGGTGTGGCAGGCGATGCCGGGTTCGTGGCCGAGCTGGGTGATGGTCAGCAGCACGACGTCGTTGTCGCAGTCCATGCGGATGGCGTGCACCTGCTGGAAATGGCCGCTCTCCTCGCCCTTGTGCCAGAGCTTGTTGCGCGAGCGGCTGAAATAGACCGCTTGGCCGCGCTCGGCCGTCAGGGCCAGGGCCTCGCGGTTCATCCACGCGAACATCAGCACGTCGCCCGTGCCCTGCTCCTGGGCGATGACGGGCACCAGGCCCTTGTCGTCCCATTTCACTTCGTCAAGCCAACTGCTCATGCTTTCAGTCTAGGTGAGTCGGCCCGACGTGGCCGCGCTCCTCGGCAAACCAGTCCAGCACGGGGAAGGTGCCCGGCAGCACGGGCTTCACCTGCACCGGCAGGCTGGCCCAGGCCATCTGCTGGTTCTCCAGCATCTGGAACTCACCCGTCCACTCGAAGACCTTGCAGAAGTTCAGGCGCACCAGCGCATGGGGGTAGTCGAACATCTCGGTCTTCCACGGGTGGGCCGTACCGATCTCGATGCCGATTTCTTCCTTCAGCTCGCGCGCCAGGGCCTGCTCGATGGTCTCGCCGGCCTCGACCTTGCCGCCCGGGAATTCCCAGTAGCCGGCGTAGACCTTGCCTTCGGGCCGCGAGGTCAGCAGGAACTGGCCGTCAGGGGCGACGAGAACGCCGACGGCGACCTCGGTGATGGGGCGCTGCTCGCTCATTCAGTGCGCCCCGCCATGTCGCGCGCGAACTGGTAGGCCACGCGGCCCGAACGCGAGCCGCGCTCCAGCGCCCAGACCAGCGAAGGCTGGCGCGCCGCCTCGATGGCCGCCTCGTCCAGGCCGAAATGGCGCAGCCACTGGGCCACGATGGCCAGGTATTCGTTCTGGCTGAAGGGATAGAAGCTGATCCACAGGCCGAAGCGCTCGGACAGGGAGATCTTTTCCTCCACCGCCTCGCCGGGGTGGATCTCGCCATGCTCGCCATGGGTGCCGGAGAGGTTGTCCACCATCTTCTCGGGCAGCAGGTGGCGGCGGTTGCTGGTGGCGTAGATCAGCACGTTGTCGCTGGCCGCCGCGACCGAACCGTCGAGCACGCTCTTCAGCGCCTTGTAGCTGGCCTCGCCTTCGTCGAAGCTCAAGTCGTCGCAGAAAACCACGAAGCGCTCCGCGCGGGCTGCCACCTGTTCGACGAGGTCAGGCAGGTCGACGAGGTCGGCCTTGTCGACCTCGATGAGGCGCAGGCCCTGGGCCGAGAACTCGTTCAGCACAGCCTTGATCAGCGAGCTCTTGCCCGTGCCCTTGGCGCCTGTCAGCAGCACGTTGTTGGCCGGCTTGCCGGCGACGAACTGGGCCGTGTTGCGCAGCAGCCTTTCCTTCTGCGGATCGACTTCCTTCAGGTCCGACAAGGCGATGCGGCTGACGGCACGCACCGGCTCAAGGCACAGCGCGCCATGGCGGCGGCGGGCGCGGAAGGCCGTGGAGGCAGCCCAGTCGGGGGGCGTTGCCGGATGCGGCAGGACGGCCTCGAGCCGGGTCAGAAGACCCTCGGCGCGAGCGAGAAAGGATTCCAAGGCGGCGGACATGCCGCCAGTGTAGTTAGCCGATCGCCTTGAGCGAGGCTTCCATCTGCTCGGTCGGCATGCGCTTGAAGCCCGAGCGGGCATAGCGCTGCAGGCGCCCGATGAGGAAGCTGACCCAGACCGAGGCCTGGGCATTGGCCTGCACGGTGGGCGTCATCGAGCCCTGCGCCTCGGCCGCGGCGCGCAGCACCTGGCGCAGCGAGGACTCGATGCGGTCGAAGAACTGGTTCATGCGCGCCACCAGGCGCTCGTTCTCGTAGACCAGGGCGTCACCCACCATCACGCGGGTCATGCCGGGGTTCTTCTCGCCGAACTGCAGGATGACGCTGGCGATGCGCGCGGCCTTGGCCGGCGGCGGCAGGGGGTGAGGGTTGTCGGCGATCTGGTTGACCAGGCCGAAGACGCTGTTCTCGATGAAGTCGATCAGCGCCTCGAACATCTGCGCCTTGCTGGCGAAGTGGCGGTAGAGGGCCGCCTCGCTGACGTCGAGCTTGGCCGCCAGGGCCGCCGTCGTGATGCGGTCGGCCCCCGGCTGCTCCAGCATGCCGGCCAGCACCTGCAGGATCTGCGTGCGGCGCTCGCCGGGCTTGGGGCGCTTCCTGGGGGTGGAGCTGGGGCTGTCGGCGGCGGGCTGGTCGGCGTCCATGCCGGCGATGCTAATCGCGGAGCCAGCCCAGGCGGCGAGCTTCGTAGATGGCTTCCACCTTCGAACGGACGTGCAGCTTGCGGTAGACCCGCTTGACATAGGTCATCACCGTATGCGGCGAGACCTGCATGAACTGGGCGATCTCGTCGAAGGTGAAGCCCTTGGCCGCCAGGTGCAGCACGCGCGATTCCTGTTCCGACAGGGCGACCACCTCTTCGTCGGCCATCGTGGCGGCCATGGCCTCGGGCGACGGGCCGGTGGAGCCCTGGGACCCGGGCGCCAGACGCACCAGCAGACGCCGGGCGATGACGGGGCTGATGGGGCTGCCGCCCGCGCGCAGCGAGCGCAGCTGGCCGGGCAGGTCCAGGGCCAGACTGTCCTTCAGCAGATAGCCGGTGGCGCCGGCTTCGATGCTGGCGACCACATGCTGCTCGTCGCCGAACACGGAAATCACCATGACTTCGCACTGCGGCCGGGTCTGGGCGGCATGACGGATCAGCTCGATACCGCTACCACCGGGCAGGTCCAGGTCGACGAGCAGGACGTCGGGCTGCAGCTGGTCGAACATGCGCCGGCCCTGGGGCAGGTCGGGCGCGATGCCCAGCAGCTCGATGTCGGGCACGCTGCCCAGGGCATGCGTGAAGGCCTCGCGGAAGCGGGCTTGGTCTTCGACGATCAGGACCGAGAACGGGGACATGGACTCTTCGGACTTTCCAACAGGCAGGGAAGCCGCATTGTCGGACCAGGACGGCCCCTCGCCCATGCGCGTCTTCCCTTCAGACCTGGGGGTAGCGTAACAAGGTCGCCAGGGAACGCACGCGCTGGCTCACGTAAACCGGCCGGCGGTGCAGGCGGGCGGCACCCGCCCGGCGCAGCCAGCGCTGCATCCAGACAGTCTGCAATCCCAGGCCGCGGGCCGTCTTCTGGTGCACCAGGGTGTCCTCGACGAGGATGCAGCGCCGCGCCGGCACGCCCAGGCGCGCCAGCACCATGCGGAACATGCGCGCGTCCGGCTTGGGCCGCGACTGGCCGAAGCAGGCCATGTCCTCGATGCAGATGAGGCCTTCGAAGACGCTGCGCAGCCCGATGACCGCCAGCACGCGCTCGGCATAGGCGCGCGGCGCATTGGTCATCAGGAACTTGCGGCCCGGCAGGCGGCGCAGGGCTGCCAGGTCATGGGCATGGCCGTGCAGATGCTCGTCCAGCCCCGGCAGCTGGTGGGTTTCATGCAGGAAGTGGGACGCCTTGACCCCGTTGTGGCGCTCCAGCCCGCTCAGCGTCGCGCCGTAGCGCAGCCAGTAGCGGTGGCGCAGGGCGACAGCCTCCTCCTCCGCCAACCCGAGGTGGGTGACGATATAGGCCGTCATCGACGCGTTCAGCTCGGTGAACGCGCGATGTGAGGCGTTGTGCAGGGTGTCGTCGAGGTCGAACAGCCAGACGCGGTCGCGGGGGTTCATGTCAACGGTTCCATTGATTTGCGCGGGCCGAGCGCCGGGCCGCTCCCTAGCCGGCCCGCTCTGGTGATGTGCTCGCGGCTCGACGCTGCGAGCATCACCGTCCCCTCGGGGCACCGGCCAAGGTACTCCTTGGACGAGGGGCTCACAATCACCGAGACGAAATCATCGTTCCGTACGCTTGATCCGTCAGCACCTCCAGCAGCATGGCATGCGGCACCCGGCCGTCGATGATGTGGACGGCATTGACGCCGCTCTTGGCCGCGTCGATGGCGCCGGCGATCTTGGGGATCATGCCGCCGCTGATGGTGCCGTCCTCGACCAGTTCGTCGATGCGGCGCGGCGTCAGCTCGGTCAGCAGCTCGCCTGCCTTGTCCAGCACGCCGCGGATGTTCGTCAGCATCAGCAGCTTCTCGGCCTGCAGCACCGTGGCCAGCTTGGCGGCCACGACGTCGGCGTTGATGTTGTAGCTCTCGTTCTTCTCGCCGAAGCCGATGGGGCTGACGACGGGAATGAACTGGTCGTCCTGCAGGGCCTTCACGACGCTGGGGTCGATGGAGACGATGTCGCCGACCTGGCCGATGTCGTGTTCCTTGCTCGGGTCGTCCTTGTCGAGCAGCTTGAGCTGCTTGGCGCGGATCATGCCGCCGTCACGGCCCGTCAGGCCCACGGCCTTGCCGCCGGCGGCGTTGATGAGGCCGACGATGTCCTGCTGCACCTCGCCCGCCAGCACCCACTCGACGACGCCCATGGTCTCGGCGTCGGTGACGCGCATGCCCTGGATGAAGTGGCCCTTCTTGCCCAGCTTGTTCAGCGCGTCCTCGATCTGCGGGCCGCCGCCGTGCACGACGACCGGGTTCAGGCCGACGAGCTTGAGCAGCACCACGTCCTCGGCGAAGTCCTGCTGCAGCTCCGGGTCGGTCATGGCGTTGCCGCCGTATTTGATGACGATGGTCTTGCCGTGGAACTTGCGGATGTAAGGCAGGGCCTGGGACAGGATCTCGGCCTTCTCGCGCGGCGCGATGTGGGAGACGTCGGTGGTGTGGGAGGTGGTCATGCGTCGGGCTCCGGGGAATGGCGGGCATTCTAGGAAGGCTGGCGACAATGGGGACATGCAAGCCAGCGCCTACCTCAAGCTTTCCGTCGCCACGGCTCTTGTCACCATCGTGCTGAAGACGGCCGCCTGGTGGTGGACAGGCTCCGTCAGCCTGGCGGCCGACGCCCTCGAGTCCCTGGTCAACCTCGCCGGCGCGATGTTCGCCCTGGGCATGGTCACCTGGGCCGCCCAGCCGCCCGACGCCGAACACCCCTATGGCCATCACAAGGCCGAGTACTTCTCCAGCGGTTTCGAGGGCATCCTCATCATCGCGGCGGCGCTGGGCATCCTGTGGGGTGCCCTCGACCGCTGGCGCCATCCGGAGCCCCTGCAGTCGGTGGGCCTGGGTGTGGCGCTGGCCATCGTCAGCTCGGCCATCAACGGCGGCCTGGCCTGGGCCATGCTGCGCAAGGCGCGCGAGGTGCGCTCCGTCGCGCTGGAAGGCGACGCCCGCCACCTGTTCACCGACGTCTGGACGTCGGCCGGCGTCGTCGTCGGCCTGCTCGGCGTCATGGCCACCGGCTGGCAATGGCTGGACCCGCTGCTCGCCGCCATGGTGGCGCTGAACATCCTGCGCGAGGGCGTCCACCTGATGCGCGAGTCCACCCGCGGCCTGATGGACGAGGCGCTGGACGCCGACAGCCAGGCCAAGGTCCAGGCGGTGCTGGACGAGTTCCGTCACCCCCACACCATCCGCTTCGACCACGTCACCAGCCGCGTCGCCGGGCAGCGCCGCTTCGTCGACCTGCACATGCACATGCCGTCGAGCTGGACACTGGGGCGCGCCGCGGCGCTGCGCGGCTCGGTCGAGCAGGCGCTGATGAGTGCCGTTCCGGGGCTGCGCGCCAGCATCCAGCTGCTGCCCATGGATGTCGAGGCCCATTTCGACGATCCCAAGGATCTGATCTGATCGACCCGTGGTGCGACAGGTCTCGAGCCCGGGGCCTGGGACTTCAGCCGGATGGGCGTCCGGCGGACCCGCTGCTAGAGTGATTTCATGAAGCTTCTGGTTGTCGATGACCATCCGTTGGTACGCGCCGGCGTGGTCGCTGCGCTGCAGGCGCTGGCGCCGCCACCCGAGGTGCTGCAAGCGGGCGACGGCGTCGAAGCCATGGCCTGCCTGGAACTGCAGGGCGACGTCGCCGCCGTGGTGCTGGACCTGCGCATGGCCGGCATGGCGGGTCTGGCCCTGCTGGAGCAGCTGAGGCGCCAGCACCCGGGCCTGCCGGCGCTGGTGCTGTCTTCCTCCGAAGACCCCGAGGACGTGCGTCGCGCCCTCAAGGCCGGCGCGCGCGGCTATTGCCCCAAGTCGGCCCACCCCGGCACCCTGCTCGCCGCGCTGCGGCTGGTGCTCAGCGGCGAGGTCTATGTGCCGCCATTCATGGCCATGGCCGCCGAACCCGCGCCTGTCGATGGAGACGCCAGCGGCCTCACGCCGCGCCAGCGCGAAGTGCTGCAGGAGCTCTGCCTGGGCCGTTCCAACAAGCAGATCGCCAATGCCCTCGGCATGCAGGAGAAGACCGTCAAGGGCCATGTGTCGGCGATCTTCCGCTGCCTCAACGTCGTGCACCGGCTGCAGGCCGTGGAGGCGGCGCGCGCCGCGGGCCTGGTGAGCACCGCGGCGCCCGGCTGAATCAGCCGGCGGCGGGGGCGAGCGCGCTGTCGATGGCGGCGCGCAGCTGCGGCAGCGTCACCGGCTTGTGCAGCAGCGGCAGGCCGCTGGCCGTGGCCTCGCGCAGGCGTGCCGGCGAGGTGTCGCCGGTGACCAGCACTGCAGGCAGGTCGTCGTTGAAGGCCTCGCGCAGCTCGGCGATCGCCTGCATGCCGTCGCCGCCGTCGCCCAGGCGGTAGTCGCACAGCAGCAGGCGCGGCGCGACACTCAGGCCCATCAGCTGCGGCATCAGCGCGGCCACCGAGGCGGCCGTGACCACCTCGCAGCCCCAGGCCGACAGCAGGGCCTGCATGGCCGTGCGCACCTCGGCGCTGTCGTCGACGACGATGACCACGTCACCCCGGCCCAGGCCGCCGGACGCAGCACCCGTCGCGGCAACGCTCTCCGCCGGCAGCGGCGCCACCGCGGGCGACGCCAGCGGCAGATGCAGGCTGAACACCGTGCCGCGCCCGGGGCGGGAGCGCAGCCTCAACCGGATCTGCAGCAGGTCGGCCAGGCGCCTGACGATGGACAGGCCCAGGCCGAGGCCGGCATCGCTCTGCGCTTGGCTGCCCCGCAGCTGCACGAACTCATGGAAGACCGCCTCCCGCTGCTCGGGCGGGATGCCCACGCCGGTGTCCGCCACCACCAGCTCGACGCGGCCGCCACGCCGGCGCGCCAGCAGGCGCACCCGGCCCTCGGCCGTGTAGCGCAACGCGTTGGACAGCAGATTGCCGAGCACCCGCTCCAGCAGCGCCGGGTCGGTACGCACCCAAAGCGCGCAGTTGGGCAGCCGGCATTCGAAGCGCAGGCCCTTGGCCGCCGCCACACCGGCCTGGCCCGCGGCCAGCCGCTCCAGCAAGGCCTGCAGGTCGGTCAGCTGCCACTGGGGCTGCACCAGGCTGGCGTCCAGCCGGGACAGGTCGAGCAGCGCATTGAACATGCCCCCCATGGCCGCCACGGCGCTGTCGACATGGCCGAGGATGACGCGCGACTGGGCCGGCGGCAGGCCCTGCTGCAGGGCCGCCACCAGCATGGACAGGGCATGCACCGGCTGGCGCAGGTCATGGCTGGCCGCGGCCAGAAAGCGGCTGCGCGAATGGCCGAGTTCCACCGCGCGGTCGCGCTGCAGGGCCATGTCGGCGGCCAGCACGGCCGCCAGGTGCCGGTTGCGCGACGCCTCGACCAAGGCGCGGTTCATGAGGCGGGCAATGTTGAGATTGATCGCCAGCCACACCAGCAGAAGCGGCAACGCGACCCAGATATAGGGACCGTGGCTCAGCAAGCCGGCCAGGAAGAAGCCCAGCACGGCCGGGACGACATAGCCGTACAGCGCCGGCAGGTGGGCGCTGAGCGACTGCACCACGCCGGCAGCCAGCCCGCTCAACAGCACCATCAGCAGGGCCCGGTGCGTGTAGTCGGCTGCGGGCAGCATCAACAGTTCGGCGGCCGCCCACAGCAGGCCGGTCAGCGTCTCGGTGAGCGTCACCCACTGCAGTCGGCGGGTCGCGCCGAGAGTGGCGCCCCCCTTCGACCACCAGCCCCAGGGGCCCCACGCGCCCAGCGCCAGGTGGGACAGCATCACGGCCAACCACAACAGCAGCCAGGGCGCGGGACCGCCGTCCCGCCCGAGCGCCAACACCACCACGGCCACCACGGCGTTGCCCAGCAGCCGCCACGGCGCGCCGCGCTTGAGTTGACCCGCGAGATCGGCCACCACGCGCCCCCCCAGGTCGGGGGGCGCTGTGCCGGCCATGGCCGGATCGTCGTGCCGGCGCAAAGGCGTCTGCAAAGGCATCGACAAGGTCATGGCAGCCCTGAACAGAGGGGAATGGAGGGGAATGGAGGGGTGGGCCGCACAAGCCCGAACCGGCGGCATGAGACCAGGCCCGAGACCCGGGCCCAGGTCCTTGGTCCGATTGTGCAGTGCTGCCGCAGCCGAAATAGTCGACCCCGTTCTGACAGCGCGCTTGCTGCGGGACCACCACCAGACCAACCATCAGTGAGGATCACCATGACCAACGCCCTACCCCGCCTGACCGCCATCGCGGCCATCGTCGCGCTCGCCACCGGCGTCGCACACGCCGACGTCGTCTTCAGCGAGAACTTCGACAGCACGACCTTCGGCCACGGCAAGGTCTCGCACAACACCAGCGAACGCTGGATCAACACCGACTTGTCGAGCGCCACCCAGGGCACCAACGGCTGGGACTTCCACGGCGACGTGTACTACGCTCGAGACGCTCACAGCCCCAATGGTTCCATCACCTTGAACGAGACCGGCGGGGCCGACAACAGCGCCTCGCACATCCTCACCGGCCTGATCGCCGGCCGGACCTACGCACTGGACTTCCTGTTCTCCGGCGACAACCGGCCCGGCCAGAAATACGGCCTGTACGCCTGGATCGACACCGACCTGGTGTTCGCCGAAGGCCACGTGGAAGGCCCGAACGGCAGCAGCGCAGGCACCATGGAACACGTGCTCTTCACGGCCAAGGGCAGCACCGCGATGCTGAAATTCAGCGAATACACCTACGCCGGCAGCGAGGCCTCGCCCACCATCGACAACGTCAGCGTCAGCCTGCCCGAGCCGGCCAGCCTGGCCCTCGCCGGCGTCGCCCTGGCGGGCCTGGGCGTGGCGCGCCGCCGCCAGCAGCGCTGACCGTTTGTGCTGCAATCCCGGCCGACATCACGGCCTGGGAGATTCCATTGATAGCTCTGCTGCAGCGCGTCCGCCAGGCGCGCGTGGAGGTGGGCGGCCGCCTCACCGGCGAGATCGGCGCCGGCCTGCTGATGCTGGTCTGCGCCGAGCCGACGGACAGCGAGGCCACCGCGGAGAAACTCGTCGCCAAGGTGCTGAAGCTGCGCGTCTTCAGCGACGAAGCCGGCAAGATGAACCGCAGCCTGCAGGACGTCGGCGGCGGCCTGCTCATCGTCAGCCAGTTCACGCTGGCGGCCGACACGAACGGCGGCAACCGGCCGAGCTTCTCGGGCGCGGCGCCGGCCGAGCTGGGCCGCAGGCTCTACGAGCACACGCTGGCGTTCGCGCGCAGCCAGCACCCCGTTGTCGCCAGCGGCGAGTTCGGTGCCGACATGCAGGTCCATCTGATCAACGACGGACCCGTCACCATTCCGATGCGGATGGGCTGATGATGATGAAGATCACCCTCATCGATTCGACCGACGGCCTCGAGCCCGTCCACGATCAGCCGCGCGAGGACCGCCGCGTGCAAGGCGCGCCGCAGCGCCAGACCTGGACTCTGCACGAAGCCGGGCCCATGAGCGCCGGCGTCTGGGCCTGCGAGGTGGGCCGCTGGCGCATCCTCTTCCCGGCCCATCGGCAGGAGTATTTCCATGTGCTCGAGGGCCGGGTGCGCCTGCACGGGCCCGACGGCGCCGTCGACATCGGTCCCGGCCAGGGGGCGTCATCCCGCCGGGCTTCGAGGGCGAGTTCGAAGTGCTGGAGGCGGTGCGCAAGCACTTCGTCTTCGTCGACGTCGCGGCCTGAGCCCGGCCAGGGGCTGGCAGCCGAGCTTGCTCAGCCCGGGTCGCGGGCGCGCAGGATGGTGCGCCTGTCGTTGAAGTCGAAGTCGGCCCCGTCGGCAAGCTCGGTCAAGGTGCCGTCGACGGCCAGCAGGCCGAGGCAGGATTGCAGCAACGGGTCTTCGGGCAGCAGATTGCCGCCCCGACCGCTGACATTCCAGGCGAAATTGCCGCGACGCCGCAGCACCAGCCGGGTGATCCGGCCGGGCATGAGGCCGGGCAGCGGATCGAGCCAGGCCATCAGGGCCACGTCGGGCGTGACGACGATGCGGCGCAGCGTCGCCTGCTCCAGCGCGCCGCCGGGCGGCAGGTCGAACAGATACAGCGCCTCCCCGGCCGCGAACACGCTGCCGCCGGCCGCGCTGAGCTGGCGCAATCGCGAGCGATAGCAGCCCATCAGACCGTAGGGTGAGTCCGGCCGGGCCAGCCCCCCCTCCACACCGATCAGCAGGCCATGGCCGTTCACCCGCGCGAAGGGCAGCGCCGCGTCGAGTGACCGTTCGACGGTGGGCTGGGGCATCTCGGTCCAGGGCTCGACCCGGATCCGCGCCACCTTGCCCGACAGACCGATGGCCAGCAGATGCGATTCGTCCTCCCACACCAGCCCAGCCATGGTCTGCCCGACGGAGGCGGTCGTCGCAGCGGCCCAGGACTTCTGCCCGCTGTCGCTGACGTAGAGCTGGCTGCCGATGGCCATCGCGACACGACGCTGCGTCGGCGAAACGGCTGCGGCAGCCACGCCGTTGAGATCCGAGGGCTGGCCGGCCATCGGCGGCAGCAAGACCCAGCCGCCGTCGACGCGGTCATGGATCTCCAGTTCGGGCCCCGGTCCCGCGATCAGCAGCCGCCCGCCGTCGCCCGCCAGCAGGGGAAGCGGCCCGGAGCGGGCGTCGCGCAAGACCTCGCGCTGCCAGCCCTTGTCCTCGTCGGCTTCAACCAGGGTCTGCAGCATGCCGTCGCTGCGCTGGTACACGACGGTACGTGCATTGACGGCCACCAGGGCCGTGATCGGCGCCGACTCGTTGCGCGTGGTCAGGACTTCGACGTCCTCGGCCATGATCCGCAGCACGATCAGGCGGTTGCCGCCGTCGACATAGGCGATGCGGTCCGGGCGCAAGGCGGCCACGGCGCTGACGCCGGGCTCCATGGCGGCAATGGCTTCTTGGGTGTGCCAGACACCGCTGCTGTCGGGCGCCGCAACGACCAGCGTCCGGCGCTCGGCCAGCGCGATCCGGCCGTCGCACATCGCCGCCACGCACGGGCCTTCTGGCCCGGCCTCGACGTCGAGCTCGGTCAGGCGCTCGAACTTCCGGTCGCGCCATTGCCACAGCCGCAGCTGGCCACCCTCGTTCCAGCTCATCAGGCCGTCGTCGCCGAAGCGCAGCAGCGCCCGGAGCGGCGAGGCCGTCAACTGCTGATGAAGGTCGGCGTCGGGCAGTGCCTGACCGGCGGCCAGTGACTTCAGGGGCGGCGCCCGCGTCAGCTCGCCATTGACGCCGCCCATCAACACGCTGCCGTCGGGCCAGGCCAGCAGACACCCGACGCGGCTCGGCAAGGGCCAGGGAGCCACTTCACTCCCGCTTGCGCCACCCAGGCCGCCAAAGCGCCAATAGCGCAGTTCGTGGGCATTTGCGGCCAGCAACCCATCCGGCCCATAGGCGGCCATCGCTTCGACGCGCTGAGGCAATGCGAGCGGCAGCCCGAGCACCCACTCACCGGACGGCTGTCGCTGCAGCTGGCTCATGTCTTCAGCGACCGCGACCACATCGCCGCTGTGCAGCCGGCACAGCAACCTCACATTCCCCCGACGTTGCGGATGGTTGAGATCCGCCATCTGCCAGCGGCCCTTGCGGTCGCGGCTCCAGCAGATCAGGTTTCCATCCTCGCCCGCACTGATCAGTTCCGTGGGCGACAGGACCAGCAGCGCGCTGACGCCACGGCTGTGCGCCGCCAGCACCTCGGCCGCCTCCCAGCGGCCCCGCCCGCGGCGCGAGAACAGGCGCAGGAAGCCTGCCTGATCGCCCACGACCAGCACGCCCGGCGCCAGCTCGGCCAGCACCTGCGGCTTGCCGACCAGGCCGGGCTCCATCGCCCACAGCCGCGTGGTGGCCGACGCTGCCGTGGCCGCCCCCGGCAGGTCCAGCCCGCGCAGATAGCGATAGGCCAGCAGCGGGTCGTCAGCAGCAAGCTTCAGGCTCTCCAAGCCCAACTCGGCCAGCGCCACCGCAGGGGGCAGCGGCAAATGCGGCGGGTTGAGCTGCCGGCAGACGGCTTCCAGCGCGCGGGCGAACTCGATGCTCTCGGGGTTCATGCGCGGTCTCCGTGGTCGGGTTCTTCGAGCAGGCCTGCTTGCCGGGCCAGCCGCGCCAGGCTGCCGGTGCGCCGCACGAGTTGGCGCACCTGGGCGTCGTCGAGCAGCGGCAACACGACTTCCAGCCAAGCCGCTTCGCGTGGCGACTCGCCGACCTCCTGCAGCAGCAGTTCGAAGCTGCGTTCGTCCAGGCGCTGCCCCTTCAGCTGCTCTTCACGCGAGATCGCATTGCGCCAGGCGTCGGCCGAGCGGCTCAACAGCTGCCGCACAAAGGCCTGGCGGTCACGCGGCGCCACGCGCGCAGGCACGGCCGGCGTGGCCGGCGCGCTGCTGACCGGTGCGGAGGCGGGCGGCTCGACCACCGCAGCGGGCACGGCGCTTTGCGGCGCCACCGGGTCGGCGACCGCTGTCAGGTCGACGACCGGGGTCGGGGCCAAGGGCGTCGGCATCGGCACCACGGCCGGCGGCGGCACGGCGGCGGCGAGCGGGGCCATGCCCGCCGGCACCTCCTCGAACAGCGAGAAATACGGGTCCAGCTGCGCATCGACCTGCACCTCGTCCCGCCCCAGCAGGAACAGATTGCGCGGGTCGAAACCGTTGCGGTTGTTGCAAGCCTCATCCAGCTGCCGGGCCAGCGGCAGCTCGGTGCGGCTCAAATAGGGATTGGACGGTTTCTCGTGGGCAATGCGCCGCTTGCTGAGCTCGATCCACCAGTCGAAGAACTCCTCGGCAAAACGATCGGGCCGGTCGGCCAGCTGCTGGTCCACGTCGGCCGACTGGCCGGGCAGGAACTCCTGCCGCTCGTCGCGCAGCCGCCGCTCGAAGGTCTTCCAGCCCTCGGCATGGCCGCGGCGCAGGAAGCGGAAGGCCTGTGGCGCGAAGAGCTGCAGCAGCACCAGCTGAGCCACCGGGTAGGCCTGCAGGCGTTGGCCCAGATTGCGCTTGAGCGCCACCTCGCGGATGAAGTCCAGCAGCTCCAGCGAGCGCACCAGATTGCGCGGCACCGGCGGCACGCCATCGACCAGCAGGTCGACGAGCCAGGCGTTGGGCGCCGACGTGGGCATGGCGGCCTGGTCCAGCGTGTCGGACGGCAGGCCCGCCCACAACGCCAGCCTTTGCGCGTGGCGGGTCTGCAGGAAGTCGCGCACCTCGCGCTTGCTCCAGCGCGGCAGGCGAAACGGCAGCTGGACGATCTTCTCGAGGTATTCGTGCCCGGTGATCGGCGGCACCGGCTGCGCCGTGGCGTCGCCCGTGGGGGCCTTGAGGTAGTCGCGATAACGGTAGGCGACACCGCGCTCGATCACCTCGTCGTCCAGCGCCAGCACGAAGGCACAACCCTGCACGTCGAGGAAGAGCTTGATCGCCTCCAGCATCTCGACGGCCTTCTCGGGCAGGCAGCGGTCGAGGTCGTCGACGAGGATCACCAGGTTCAGCGCGGGCTGGTCGGGCGCCCCGCTGCCGCGCGTGATGCGCAGCAGCTCGGCATTCAAGTCGTAGTAGAGGGATTCCAGCGGCCGCGAGCTGGCCGCCTTCGGCGTGGCCGCGGCCGCATTCAGCTTGTCGACACGGTCGATCTGCTCCTGCGCGGCCTTCAGCGCCTCGGCGGGGTTGAGTTCGACCTCGCCGAAGCCAGGCAGTCCGGCCTTGACCTTGACGACCCGCGTCAGCGCGATGGCGCAGGCGCCCAGCAACTGGGCGCGGTCGGCCAGCCAGCGCCAGTCCCGCACCGGGCCCGCCGGACCGTCGAGGACCGCCACGCGCGCGTCCAGCACGCGCTGGATGGTCTTGAGCAGCGGCACCAGCAGATGCTCCTCGCGCTCGTAGCGCCAGGCGTTGAACTCGACCCGCAGCGTCAGCGACGCTTCGACCGGCGGCGCCGGCGGTGGCGGTTCGTGCGTCTGGCCGGTGAACACCCACGACAGCCAGCCCTTGCCCTTGTCGACCAGGTCCGCGGGGTTGGGAGGCGCGGGCGGTGGTGGTGGCGGGGCAGGCGGGTTGAAGCGCTCACCGATGGCACGCAGCACGGTCGACTTGCCGCTGCCCCATTCGCCGAACACGCCGACGACAAAGGCCTCGCCGTCCGAGCCTTCACGGAAATAGCGCTCGATGCGGTTGACCGCACGGTCGACATAGGGCGCAATGCCGTAGGGCGGCTGCGCCAAGGGGGCTGCACCGCCGCCGGGGACTGGGCTCGCGCTCGGGGCTTCGGACATGCAGCCATCCTCCGTTTCGCGCGCCGAGCATAGCGGCAGCAGGGGCCAGCCCGTCACCCGTCTCGCCCCCCAGATTGCGGATGCGGGCCTCCCCTGCGTTGCGGGGCAAGCCGCCCCGCCGGATCAGCCCAGCTCGAGGGTCCAGCGATGGACCGAGCCTGGCTGCGGCCGCGGCAGGGCCAGCGCGCCCAGGCGGTAGGCGTGCGGGCGACGCTGCGCCACGATCTCCCGGCCGGCCTCGTCCCGCACGCGTTCGACGCCATGGCCGCGCGGGCCGACGCGATAGCTCAGCTCGAAGCGCAGGTCGGCCAGCACCAGTTGCACCGTCAAGCCGTCCAGCAGCTGCGGCATGACGGGGTCGACGACCAGGGCGTCGTGCTCCAGGCGCAGGCCCAGCAGCGAGTTGATGACCAGCCCCAGCGCAATCCCCGGGCCGCTGGAGTAGATGCGCCAGCCGCCGTCCAGGGCCACCTCGCCGGACAGGGCGCGGCCGTAGTGGGTCTGGGCCTCGTAGCGGTCGGGGAAGGCGGCGTCGGAGCTGGAGTAATAGCAATTGGCCTGGCGCCGGCTGGCGCTGGGCACGCGGTCGGTCAGCGCGATCGGGTGGGCCAGGGTCAGCGCCTGCAGGAAGGCCTCGGCGTGGCCGAGATGGGCCAGCATCTGGGCATAGCGCAGATGGGCATGCATATACATGATGCCGATCTCGCGGCCGAAGAAGGTGCTGGTCTCGGCGCGCTGGAACAGGCGCGATGGGCCGCCGCGATAAGGCAGAGGCGCGTCGAAGAGGCGCGCACCGTCGGGGCCCTTCAGATGCTGCTCGATCAGCGCCGCCTGCTTTGCCGCCTGCTCGGGCGTGAAGAGCTCGTCGATGACGGCGTGCATCATCGGCAGCAGGCTGTAGCGCAGGCCGGTGCGGGTGTCGCGCGGGTGGATCCACAGCTCGCGCTCGCCGCCCTGCTCCGGGAACAGGGCATAGCCGGCGACGACATCGTCCTGCACCAGCAGGCGCTGAAACTCAGCCTTCACGCCGGCGGCTTCGGCGACGAGGCGGGCCGCTTCGTCGACGCGACCGATGCGCGCATAGGCCGCCGCCAGCGTGTGCAGCATCTGGTGGTGCAGGGTCACCGTCCAGGCGCTGCACAGGCGCTCGCGCAGGGCCGGGTCGGCCGGCTGGAGCGAGTCGTTCCAGTCGCCATGCCAGTAGGCCGCCAGGCCCGTGCCGGGCACGACGCGGTGGCGGATCAGCTTCAGCGCCTGTTCGACATGGGCCGCCAGCGTCACCGCCGCGCCGCCATGGAAGGGCAGCACCTCGTCGAGCAGGCCGGCGTCGCCCGAGGCGATCAGGTACTGGGCCAGGCCCAGCAGCGGCCAGAAGACGATGTCGCCATGCGAATCGCCGGCGCGGATATGGGCCTCGCGCTCGAAGAACATGAACCACTGCGGCCAGTCGCCGTCGATGTTCTGGGCCGCGAAGACGCGCAGCAGCAGGTCGCGCACGGGCGCTGTCTGCCCGAGGGCCAGCAGCATTTCCAGCGGCCCCTGGCAGACGTCGCGCGTGCCCCAGCCGCCACCCGAGTACTGCTCCAGGCCGCGCGGCGACAGGTAGTGCACCAGGGCGTTGTGGGCATACCAGGGCAGGATGTCGCGCAGCTGGGCCAGCGCGGGGTGAGCCAGCTGCCACTGCGGCAATGCCACGGCCTGCGGCGCCGGCGGCACGGCCTGCACCAGGGCGACGCTCAAGCTCAAGGTGATGGACGTGGCCGGCGCGAAGTCCAGGCAAAGCAAGGGCTCGCCGCGGCTGACGCCATCGTCGAAAAGGCGTCCGTCATCGCCGACGATGGCCAGGCCCGGCGCGATCAATCTGAACTCGCCGCCAGGGAAACGTTCGGCCAGGCCGCTGCCGGCGGGCGGCATGATGACGATGCGGTCGCCGCTGTGGGTCCATTGCGGGCGCAACTCGTCTGCGCCGTCATCGCCGCCCAGGGCGAGGTTGAGGCTGGCGCGCACGCGCAGCGGGCCGCCTTCCAACACCTGCACGGCCAGGTCCATCACATCGGGCGCCGCGCCGGCGAGGGCGATGACCTCGATGAGGCCGCCGGCATGGGCATAGAGCCAGCGGCAGCGCTGGGGCTGCATCTCGAAAGCGGACGGCAGCCCGAGCAGCTGCCAGTTCACGCCCTCTTCTTCCGTCTGTACGAAGAGTCTCAGCCCGGCCGTGTTGAAGAGGCCGAGCAGGCTGCGTTGTGTCGACAGCAGGCGGTTGATGCTGACGTGCCCCTGGGTCAGCATGGAATGGAAGACGCCGCCCATCCAGCAGGTGGATGTCAGCGCCGTCTCGTCGGGCACCAGGTGGGCGCCGCTGCGCAGGATGTGGCCGTGCGGGCGCTGCACGATCAGCTCCTTGGCGCGCAGCACGACGTGGGTGGCATCGTTGGCGAAGAAGCTCAGCAACTGGCCGTCCTGCCATTCCTCGTGGCGACGGTCGGCACCGAAGAGCTGGCGGCGGGCTTCGGCGCCGAGGTCCAGGCTGGCCAGTGGCGGCGCCGTGGCGAACAGGCTGGGCGCGGGGGCACGGCCGGGTTCGTCCAGCGGTTCTGAAGGCCGGGCTTGCGGCAACGCGAGCAATGCAGGCAGGCGTGCGAGATCGGCGGCGCCGCTCGCCTCGGGATGATGAGCCTGAAGGCTCAGGAAGAAGCCGGCTTGCAACGACTCACCGGCCGCCAGCGTGGCGCTCTCGTCCTGCAGGGCGACGACCGAATGCTCCTGCTGCAGGCGCGTACCTGGCAGGCCGGCGAGCAGCGCCGGCGGCATGCCACCTTCGCGCGCCGCATGGCCCCAGACCTGGAACGCATCGGTAGCGAAGGACTCGGCCCGGCGCAGCGAGCCCGCCAGCAGCCAGGGGTGCTTGCCGCCCTGGGCCTGGTTCTGGCGCGCCGCCAGCAGCACGCCGCGGTCGGCATCGCGCAGAGGCTGCAGGTCGATGTAGTGGCTGACGTAGAACTCGTTGGTGCGCACCGCGCCGTAGTCGGCCAGGCCGACGTCGTGCACGATCACGGGCGCGACCTCGCAGGCGGTGCTCGAGTCGTTGCGCACCTGCAGATGCCAGAACAGGGTGGGCTCGCCGTCCGCCAGCCGCAGTTGCAGGCGCAGGGCCAGGCCTTCCCAGGCCCCGCGCATCTCGAAGGCACCTTCTTCCGCATGCAGGCTCAGCGGCGACAGCGGGCCGAGCAGCGGCGCCGCGCGCCACGGTCCACCCGCATCGCGCCGGCGCAGCCAGACATTGGCCGGGCCGCCTTCCAGCTCGTTGCCGGGGAAGAGGTTGACCATCAGCGCCGGGCCGAACATCAGGCGGCGCAGGCCACCATGGGACAGCAGTTCGGCCTCGAGGCCGGCGCGGTTGCGGATCAGGTGCGCATTCATCGTCAGGTCTGGCGTTGAGACAGCAGCCAGGGAAGCAAGTCGGGGTCGTTGTAGGCCGGCGTCCACGAGTCGTGGCCGACGCCGGGGTAGATGGTCAGCGTCGCCTTGCCACCGGCGGCGCGCAGGGCTTCGACGCAGGCGACGTGGGGCGCCAGCGGCACGACGGGGTCCAGGTCGCCGTGATAGGCACGCACCGGCACATTGCGCATGGACGCCACCTTGACGGGGTCGCCGAAGCCGCAGACGGGGGCAATGGCGGCGAGGTCGCGCGGGTAGGCCGTCGCCCACTGCCACATGCCGAAGCCGCCCATGGACAGGCCGGTGCCGACGCAGCGTTGCGGGTCGATGTTGAGTTTGGACTTCAGGGCACCGAGCAACCGGTGCAGGCGCTCGGGGTCCCAGCGCTGGTTCTCCTCCAGCTGCGGGCTGACGAGGATGGCGGGCCAGGTGGCGCCGGCAGCCACCAGCTTGGGCGGTCCATGGACCTTGACCTTCTCCAGGTCGGTGCCGCGCTCGCCGGAGCCGTGCAGGAAGACGATCAGCGGCCAGGCCTCGGTGCGCTGGCTGTACTCGCGCGGCAGCCAGATCCAGAAGCGCTGGCCTTCCAGCTCCCAGGATCGCTGCTCGCCGGCGGCCAGGCCGGCCGGCGGCGTGGGGGGCACGGCGGCGCAGGCGGACAAGAACAACGACGAGAAGGCTGGCGTCGTCAACAACAGCTGGCGGCGGGAGATCGTCATGGCGTGGGCTCCAGTTGGATGATGGTGGCGTTGGCGGGCAGGGGCAGTTCGCGGCCCTGCCAGGCCAGCCCCTGACTCTCGACGTTAGCGCGAGGTAACCGCTCCGTACCCGGCCAGGCCAGCCGCAATTCACCGCTCAGCCGCTCGGGACGACGGTCGATGTAGAGCGTCCAGCCGCCTTCGGCCCGGCGCACCAGCCGGTAGTCCAGCCGGCCCCACGCCGTGGACAGGCCTGCCACGCCGATGTCGCCCGCCTCGCGCCAGCTGGCGGGCAGACCGGCACCCAGCACCAGGCCGGCCTCGGTCTCGTAGGCGAAAAGGTCCAGGGCCGAGCGCAGATAGTCGGACGAGACCCAGGCATGGGGCATGTCGCCGAGGAAGCCGGGCTTGCGTGCGTCCGGCCTCACCACCTCGGCCCACTGGTGCCACCCCGCCGGGCGCTGGTGGCTGAAGAACCAGGCCAGCAGCCGGTGGGCCTCGTCGACGCGACCCAGCCTCACCAGGGCGCTGATATTGCGCAGTTCGTAAGGTGTGTAGTCAGCCCAGGCCTTGCGGCCCTCGATGCGGGCCAGGGCCTCGGCCCAGTAGCGCTCAAACGTGGCACGCAGCAGCTCGGGCACGAGGTTGCCGGCCTGGGCCGGGTTCAGCGCCATGGTGGTGGACGTCGCATCGAAATCGCCGCGGTCGGCGGCGCCGGCGATGTGGGCTATGTTGTAGTGCTTCGCGGTCGCGGCGATGGAGGCGGCGAGGTCGGCCGCGAACTCGTCGCGCGACACGGCCCAGCGCACCGCCTGCCCCGTGTCGCCCAGGGCCTGGGCGATCTGCACCGCATCCTTGTAGCCGCGCAGGACCCAGAAGTCGTCCCAGTACGAGTAGGCCGGCTTGTCGGAATAGCCCTCGTGGCTGATGGAAGGCGGCATCAATCCCTTGAAGCGCGGGTCGGCACCGGGCTTGCGCTCGCTCTGGCGCAGACCTTCCATCCAGGCGACGACACGCTGCACCTTGGGCCAGTGGCGCTCGAGCAGGGCGCGGTCCTGGGTGTGGCGCCACAGCTCGGCGACGGCAAACAGGTATTGGCCGTGGCTGTCGTTCTCGACGACGGGATCGGCGCCGCGCTGGTCCACGCAGCAGGGCACCTTGCCGGATTCGAAGATGTAGCCGCCAAACCAGTCGACGAACTCCCGCGCCGCCCGGGTCTCGCCCATGCGCACCAGGCCGGCCACCATCATGGCGCCGTCGCGCACCCAGGAGCGGGCGTAGGAGCGCGTGCCGGGCCGCAGGGCCGGGCCGTCGCGCGACATCAGGATCTGCGCCAGCGCGCTGCGCAGGGTGTCGGCCACCGGCTCGGCCAGCGGCGGCAGATTGAGTTCCAGCACGCCGAGTCTGTCGCGCCATTGAGCGGCCGCGACAGCCATGCGGGTGTCGACGGTCGCGACATCGCCGCCCGTGACCCAAGCGAAGCTGTGCGCTTCGCCGGGAGCGAGCTGGACATCGAAGCGCATCAGCGCCGAGGCCAGGCTGTCGGCATCGGTGAGCTGGGTCAGCACAGGCGCCTGCAGCAGCGTCGCCAGGGCAGACCCGCCGCCCCAGGGCGCGGCGCGAACCTCGGCAGGTGTCTCGCGCGGCTTGATGCTCAGGCCCGCTGCAGTCAGCTGGCCATCGGCCCAGGCCAGCGAAGCCAGCGGGCTGACGCCGCCCTGCGTCGACAGGAACTGCTGCGGCGGATTGACCTGCCAGGGCCGAAGCGCCAGCAGCAGCGAGTAGTGCTGGGGCTTGGCTGTCGGGTTGCGCAGCGTGTAGCGGGCCAACAGCGTGGGCGTCTTGGCCGGACCATCGGCAGCGGCTTCGACACGCAACTCCACGTCGGCATGCCGCCACTGCACGACGGGCATCGCGTGTTCAACCAGGCTTTGCTCGCTGCGCACCTGGGCCCAGGTGACGAGGCGGCCGTCTTCCAGGCGCACGGCCGGCTCGATGCTGGGGCCGCCACGCGTCAGCTCGATGGCGCCATCCTCGCTGACCAGGCCCGAGCGCTGCGCGCCGCCGTCCACGCCGACGACGGTCCAGTAGTTCTGCTCGCAGAGGAAGGCGCGCGGCAGGTCGCCCCGCGGCAGGGCCTGGGCCAGTTCGGCGATCGCCGCATTGCGGTCCGGCCATTGGGCGGCATCGCGCAGCTCGACCTCGGGCGGCTTCTTGCCGTCGTAGCGAACCCGCACCCAGCGCCATTCCTGCTCGCCGACAAAGAGAGCCCGGCCCGGGCGGGCCGACAGCAGCTTCCAGCGCCGGTTGTCGTCGGACACCTCGACACGCAGCGGCACGCCGCTGGCGAACCACAGGCCGTTGAATTCGCGCAGCTGCTGGAAGTCCAGCGTCACCTCGCCGGCCCCCGGCTTGCGCCGCGGCTCGGGCCAGGCCTTGGGCGCGGGCTCGCGCGGTTCGCGGCTCAGGGCGCCAACGCACAGGCTCCCTGTCCCGCCGCCATCCTGCTGGCCGGCGACGACGACGAACTCGACGAACTGGCTGCGGTGGAGCACGCGGTCCTCGGTCGGCCCCCAGGCGAAGGCGACGTGGCGGCGCTTGAAGCGCATCTCGGTCAGCGTTTCGGGCAGGGCCAGCGCCGGGCGGTTGATCCACCAGACGTTGTCGCCGCTCGCGTCGACAAGCTTGATCTGCACGTCGTTGCGGCCGCCCTTGCCCTTGAGCTGGGCGGTCAGCGCGAAGTCGGCCGGCCAGTCCAGCGGCAGTTCGCGGCGCATGACGGCGTAGCCGGAAACGCCGGCGAAGTCGTAATCCAGGCAGAGGCTGTCGTCCTGGGCGTCGCGGCGCAGGCGGGCCTTGACCTGGTCGGAGGCCGTGGCCTTCCAGAGCGCGGCGTCCTTCATGTCGTCGAGCACAGCGGCATTCGCCGCCTGGACCAACAGCAGCAGGATGGCGGCAAGGCTCCGGATCACTTCACACTCCCCATCAGCAAACCCTGCATGTAGTAGCGCTGCAGGGCGACGAACAGGGCCAGCACCGGCAGCACCGTGATGACGGCGCCGGCCATCATCAGCTCGCTGTCGTTCACATGCTCCCGCGACAGCGCCGCCAGCGCGACGGGCAGGGTGTGCATCTCGCCGTCGGTCAGCACGATCAGCGGCCACATGAAATCGTTCCAGCTGCCGAGGAAGGCGAACACGGCCAGGGTGACCAGCACGGGCTTGAGCGTCGGCAGCACGACGCTCCAGAAGATGCGCCACTCGCTGGCACCGTCCAGCCGCGCGGCTTCCAGCAGCTCGTCCGGCACGCCGCGCGTGTACTGGCGCACGAGGAAGATGCCGAAGATGCCGGCCATGCTGGGGATGAGCACACCCATCCAGGTGTTCACCAGGCCCATGCCCTTGAGCATCAGGAAGAGGGGCAGCATGGCCACCTGGCCCGGGATGACCAGGGCCGCGATCAGCAGGCCGAAGACGCGCTCCCGGTGACGGAAGCGCAGCTTGGCAAAGGAATAGCCGGCCAGCGTGTTGAAGCTCACCGAGATCAGCGTGCTGACCACGGCCAGCCCCAGGCTGTTGACGAAGGCGCGCTTGAGGCCGCCGTCACCCAGCAGTTGTTGGTAGTGCGAGAGCGTCGGATGCTGAGGGATCAGCGGCGGCGGCATGGACAGGGCGCTGCCCGCCGGCATCAGCGACACGCTGACCATCCACAGCAGCGGGAACACCGCCAGCGCGGCGAAGGCCCACAGCAGCCCGTTGACGACAAAGGGCTTGAGCTTCACGCGCCCTCCCCCGTCAGCCGGCGCTGCAGCGCGATCAGGCCCTTGCTGACCGCCACGATGATGACGAAGAGCACGAAGGCCACGGCCGAGGCCAGACCCAGGTTCCACCACTTGAAGCCTTCTTCGTACATCAGATAGAGCACGCTGACGGTGCTCTGCAGCGGCCCGCCCTGGGTCATCACATAGGGCTCGGCAAAGAGCTGGAAATAGCCGGCCGTCGTCAGGATGGTGACCATCAGCAGCGTCGGCGCGATGCTGGCCAGCGTGATGTAGCGGAACTGCGCCCAGCTGCGCGCACCGTCCAGGCGCGCGGCTTCGTACAGGTCGTGAGGCACGGCCTGCAGGGCGGCGATGAAGATGATCATGTTGCCGCCGAAGTTCTTCCAGGCGGCGAACAGGATGATGGTGGGCATGGACCAGTGCGGGTCGCCCAGCCAGTCGACGGGATCCAGGCCCAGCGACTGCAGGGTGTAGTTCACCAGACCGTACTTGACGTGGAAGAGATAGCGCCAGATGACGGCCACCGCCACCAGCGTGGTCACCACCGGCGCGAACAGGGCCGTGCGCAGCAACGGCTTGAAGCGAACCAGCTTGGACTGCAGCAACACGGCCGCAGCCAGCGACACACCAATCGACAGCGGCACGCCGAGCACGACGAAGTAGAGGGTGTTGCCCAGAGCCTTCCAGAACAGTGGCAGGCTCAGCACGTGCAGATAGTTGTCCAGGCCCTGCCAGCGCAGATTGCGCCAATCGGCCAGGGCGTAGATGTCGAAATCGGTCAGGCTCAGCACCAGGCCGGCGAAGACGGGCACGCCGAAGAAGAGCGCGATGACGATCAGCGCCGGGGCGGCAAAGGCCCAGGCGGCGAGGGATTCGCGACCGCTGTGCTTCATGCGCCGGCCTTCCGGTCCAGCATCCAGCGGCGCTTTTCCAGGATGCCGTCGACGAGGGCATCCAAGCCGCGCACCGTCGCATCCAGGTCGGTCACGCCGTGCACGGCGCGCGTGGCGGCGAGCTGCATCTCCTTCTCGATGCGCTCCCACTCGGGCACGGCTGGCGCGGCGCGCACACGCTGCAGCTGGCGGTGGAAGGCGGCGGCGTGGCGGTCCTCGGCCAGGGTCGCGCCATTCAACGGCAAGGCCCAGGCGCTGCGCCGCGCCGGCAGGTCGCCGGTCAGGCGGTAGAACTCGAGCTGCACGTCGGGCCGGCTCAGATAGCTGATCAAGGCCCAGGCCTCGGGTTTGTGGCGCGAGCGCTTGAACATGGCCACGCTGGCGCCGCCGGCCAGGGACGCACCGAGGCCGCTCGGACCCGGGAGCTCGGCGGTGATCCAGGCCTGGGCCAGTTCGGGCGGCAGACGGCGCTTGAACTCGCCGATGTCCCAGGGGCCCGACAGGTAGAAGGCGAAGCTGCCGCGGCCGAACTCCTGCCAGAGGTTGCCGATCTGCACCTCGCTGACGCCGGGCGCCTCGCCGCGCTGGAAGCGCTCCAGGTAGAAGGACAGCGCCTTGCGAAAGCCCGGGCCCGAGAAGTTGCCATAGCGGCCGCCCTCGCGCAGCACCTCGTCCGGCTGCTGCAGGGCCAGGGCCAGCAGCGGCGCCGACTCGTTGGTGGGCAGCAGGATGGGTTTGTCCATGCCGTTCTGCCGCAGCCGGGCCAGCGTCGCACGCCAGTCGTCCCAACTCACCGGCATGGACCGGATGCCGGCGCGCGCGAGCAGGTCTTGGCGCACGAACAGCAGCCGCGTGTCGACATACCAGGGCAGGCCCACGCGCTGGCCACCGGGTGCATTGGTGGCCCAGATGCCGTCGAAGTAGTCGCCCGGGGCCAGGGCCGGCGTGCGCGCCAGCCAGGGCTCCAGCGGTTCGAGCGCGCCCAGGGCCTGCATTTCGGGCAGCCAGGTGTTGCCGACCTGGGCCAGGTCGGGCGTGGCGTCGCCGGCGAAGGCGGTCAGCAGCTTCTCGTGCGCGGCCGTCCAGGGCAGTTGCTCGACCTTGACGCGCACGCCGGGGTGCTCGCGCTCGAAGCCCGGCATCAGCTCGGCCACGACCTCGCTCTCGCGGCCCATGGCCCAGAAGCGCAACGTGGTTGTCCCGTTGTCACGCGCACAGCCGGTTATCGCCAACGTCGAAGCGGCGAGCAAGTCGCGGCGCTTCATGATCATTCGACCCATGCAACACAGCCACAGAGGCACAGAGACACAGAGAGGGCTTCAACCGTCGACCTCTGTGCCTCTGTGCCTCTGTGGCTTTGTTTGAATTTCATCGTCAACCCAGCCAGCCGCCTGTAAAGCCGGCGCGCTTCAAGCCGCGCACCAGATGCGGGTTCTTGCGCATGAGGCTCCAGATCAGCTCGCCGCGATGGTTGCCCATCATGGCCAGCAGCGGGCCCTGGTCGATGCCCAGCATGTCGGTGTCGACCCAGCCCTTGCCGGGCTCGACGCGGCCATGCGTGAGCCTGACGTCGGGGTAGTTGAAGCTGGGGTTGAAGGCATCCCAGAAACCGTAGCGGCCCCAGGTGTGCGGGTAGCGCTCCTTGATGGCCATCAGCGCCGGCACGACGATCTCGGGCGCGAAGGCAATGGACGCGCCCGCCGCATAGGGCGCCAGCGTGCCGTCGTCGTACTGGCCCATGCCACGGCCGGCGTAGCTGATGAAGCGGCGCTTCTCGGTCTTGCCGGTGGTCGTCGCGTAGGCCAGCGTGATGTCGGCCGGGCCGTCGCTGGCGCTGACACCCCAGACCTCCGAGCCGTAGCCCTGCCACCCCAGCGGGTTGGCCTTGGCGTAGGCCTGCTGCACATAGGTGGCGCGGCGCGAGTTCTCGAAATAGTCAAGGCCGCGCTGCTGCATGTAGACGTCGCGAATGCCGCGAAAGTCCACCCAGCAATGGGTGAACTGGTGACCGAACAGTGGCGGGAAGCGCAGGAAGGTCTGGCCGTAGCTCTCGCCCCAGCTGTGCTGGTCGTAGGTGCTGATCCAGGCGTCATAGGCCTCGGGTTTGACCGGCCGCGTGGGCGAACCCAGGGCCAGCAGATAGACCATCATGGCCTCGTTGTAGCCCTTCCAGTCGCTCGGGATGAAGCCATGCTCGGGCGTCCAGCCGTGGCTGATGGAGGGGGGCCGCACCTGGGCCCATGCCCAGTCGACGCGGCCGTAGAGCTCGTCCACGAGGCTGCGGATGCTGGCTTCCTCGGGCTGCTCGCCGTCGAAATAGCTCTGGGCATGCAGGGCGCCCATCAGCAGCAGGGCCGTGTCGACGGTGGAGAGCTCGCACTGCGCGAAGCGCAGCCCCTCCTTCATGTCGAGGAAGTGATAGAAAAAGCCCTTGTGGCCGGCCACGCCGGTCTTGCCGGGGCCTTGCGGCAGTTGGGCCAGGAAGCGCAGCGTCGTCAGCGCGCGGTCGCGCGCCTGGTTGCGCGTGACGTAGCCGCGCTCGGCGCCGATGGGATAGGCGCTGAGCGCGAAGCCGATGGCGGCGATGCTGGCAAAGGACGGCGTCGGCCAGCGGTCGGGCGCCAGGCCCGTCTTGGCGTCGGTCGTCTCCCAGAAGAAGTCGAAGGTGCGACGTTCGAGGTCGGCGAGGAAGGCGTCGGCCTCGAGCCTGGGCTTGAGGGCCCAGGCCGGCAGGGAGGTGGCCAGCGCGAGGCCGGCACCCAGCTTCGCACTTCCGGCGAGCAGGGCGCGTCGGGTCAGTGATTCCATGATGGTGTGATTGTGGGAGCCGGCGGTCACCGGCTCCCCTTTCTCAAGGCCAGGATCAGAACGTATAGCTCACGCCCAGCTTGAATTGGCGCATGGTGCCGCGCACGCCGGTCTTGGTGTCGAAATGGCCGTTGTCGCCGCCCAGCACGTTTTGCGGCGGCGTGGAGGGACCGCCGACCCAGTCGTCGTAATAGCCCCAGTTGGCGGTGTTCAAGAGGTTGAGCACGTCGGCGCGGATCTGCAGGTCGCCGCCA
This sequence comes from Roseateles sp. FW305-36, assembly GCF_058787015.1. NCBI lineage: Bacteria > Pseudomonadati > Pseudomonadota > Betaproteobacteria > Burkholderiales > Sphaerotilaceae > Roseateles > Roseateles sp. FW305-36. The sequence continues at coordinate 93,718 of NZ_JBYSZK010000005.1, forward strand.
TAGACCTTGAAGCTCTTGGCCAGGGCCATGTCCAGCTGCTTGAAGCTGTCGGAGCCGCGCGCGACGGCCGTGCAGCCGGTGGGACCGCTGAAGCCGGTGTGGCAGTCCACCACACGGCGAGGCTGGCCGTCACCCACGGTCAGCTTGCCGGACAACTGCATGCCCCAGGGCATCCTGTCGTAGAAACCGCCGACGACGAGGCGGTTTTTCTCGGCGTCCTTGCTCGGGTGGAAGCCGTGGTTGGCCTTGCCATAGGTCCAGTCGAAGATGTCGTCCGACCACTCGTTGTTGGTGGTCTTGGCGTCGGTGTGGGTGTAGGCCACCGTCATGCTCCAGCCGCTGGCCTGGGTATAGGGCTTCTCCAGCGACAGGAAGATGCTGGTGGCCTTGTTCTCGCCCGAGAAGTCGCCCAGCACGATGGTGCCGTAGTTGCGCGGCGCGCCGCCCCACAGCGGGTCGACATTGTTGGAGTTGCCGAAGCCGCCATTGGGGTCACGGTTGCCGTTGGACCAGAAGAACTGGTTCTTGGCATGTATGTTGGACACGGCGACGTCCATGTTCCATTGCCCCAAGGCCTGGCGCAGGCCCAGGCTCATCTGGTCGGCGAAGGGCATCTTGAACTTGTTGCGGATCAACCAGATCTCACCGTTGGGCGCGGCATTCTTCTGCAGCTCGTCCAGCGCGTTGTTGGCCATGCGGCGGTCGTAACTGCGGCCCCAGCCGCCGTAGACAACCGTTTCCTTGTTGCTGAAGACGTCGTAGGACGCACCCAGGCGCGGCGCGAAGGCGCCCTTGAAGGGCTTGCGCGAATCACCGGTGGAGATGTAGTCGGAGATGTTGATGCCGCCCTTGGCCAGGGACTGGGCATAGGTCTGGCCGGCGGGCGCGGTGATGCCGTCGACGGTGCGGCCGTCCAGCGCGTTCAGCGCGGCGATGCGGTCGGCCGGCGTCACATAGCTGTTGTTCAGCATGTTGTCTTCATAGTCCCAGCGCGCGCCGAGGTTCAGCTCGAGCTGCTTCGTGACCTTCCAGTCGTCCTGCAGATAGATGCCGTACTGATTGTTCTTGAAGTTGGCCGATGCGCTCGGGATGGCCAGGCGGATGTTGCACTGATCGCTGGACAGGCCGCTGCTGCTGACGTTGGTGCCGGTGCAGGTCAGTCCGTTGAAGTAGCCCTGGCCGGTTGTCGTGTTCAGCACCGTATCGATGGTCGGCACGCGGAAGGCCGTGCCGCTGAGCTCGTACTTCATGGCCTTGAACTGCACGCCGCCCTTGATGACGTGGCCGGCCAGGCCCGTGTAGCTGAGGTCGTCCTTCAGGTAGATGCCCTTCTGGCGGCGGTCCTGGGAATTGGGCGAACCGCCGACGAAGAAGATGTCCTGGACGTTGTCGATCTTGTTGGTGGGCGAGTACTTGTAGCGGACCTGCGGATCGGTGGAGTCGGACTCCGGGTTCCACTTGGAGCTTTCCCAGCCGATGCGGGCTTCGTTGAGCCAGCGGTCGCCGGTGTACTCATGCGTCAGGTCGACGCGGTACTCGTTGTTGTTGTTGTTGATGGCCGTGCTCGGCGCGAAGCGGTCGCCGTCGACGGCATAGCTGGTCTCCTTGCGCAGCGTCGTGGACAGGTCCAGGCGCTGGCGGTCGTCGATCTCGGCAGACAGCTTGCCGAACAGCAGATGCTCCTTGAACTGGCCCTTGAACGCACCCTGCTGGCCGGCGATGGCCGGCACGACGCCGGGGTTGCTCGGGTATTTGTCCAGGTTGGTCGCCGTCAGCTGGCGCGGCTTGTCGATGGACTTGCCGTCGTAGGCGACGAAGTAGTGCAGCGCGTCGGGCTTGATGGCGCCGCCGATGCTGAAGCCGCCCTCGATCTGGCGGTTGGACGGCGCCGGCACACCGTTGGCCTCGTCCTGCTTCTGCACGGGGCTCAGCGAGGTCCAGTTGCTGCCCGTGCGGTTCACGTAGACGTTGCCATGCGTCTCGTTGCCGCCAGACTTGGTGACGGCTGTGATGGCGACGCTGGAGACCTGGTCGAACTCGGCCTTGTAGTTCTGCGTCAGCACGCGGTACTCGGCGATGGCCGTCTGCGGGAAGGGGTTGCCCTGGCTGGTGTCCTGGCCGGTCAGGCCGCCGCGCAGGATGTTGTTCTTGTGGCCGACGCCGTCGATGAAAACGTTTACAGCGTCAATGTTTTGCGAGCCCCCGCGCAGACGCGTATTGCCGCTCGGGTCGGTGTCGAAGCGCACGCCCGGCGCGAAGTCGGCGGCCGACAGGAAATTGCGCGTTGCCTGCGGAATGGCCTCGATCATCTTGTTGGAGACGGTGGTGCCGACCTGGGAGTCGATGACGCCCTGGCGCTGAGCGCTGCCCTGGATGACGACGGTGCCGAGCTTGGCGTCCGTGCTGCCGAGGTCCAGCGTGGCGCTCTGGCCGACCGACAGAGTGACCTCGCTGCCACTGGAGGCGCCGCCAACGCGGATCTCGTAGCTGCCGGGAGCGAGGCCGAGCAACACATAGCTGCCGTCGGCCAGCGTCTTGGTGCGGTAGATGTTGCCGTTGGCCTTGTTGATGGCGATGACGTCGGTGCCCGCGGGCGCCGCGGCGCCCGCCGCGCTGATGGTGCCGCGCACGGTGGCGTTGGAACTCTGTGCCGAGGCGGCGCCGGCCAGCGCGAAGCAGACGGCCGTGGCCAGTGCGTGGCGGCGCCAGGGCTTGCGGGTGGATGCGTTGCTCATGATGTCCTTGTCTCCTGTTGTGTGTGCTGTGGTTCGGACGGGATCAGGTGGGCGTGCCGCCGCAGGAGCGGCGCACGATGAGTTCCACGGGCATGACGGTGGCTTCGGCGGCACCGCTGCGCGGCGTGTCGACGGCATCGGCCAGTGCGTCGAGTGCCTGGCTACCGAGGGCCGCGATGGGAACGTGCATGGTGGTCAGCGCGGGCGCCACGTAGCGCGCGATGGGAATGTCGTCGAAGCCGGCCAAGGCGATGTCCTCGGGAATGCGCACGCCGCCGGCCAGCAGCGTGCCGAGCAGGCCGATGGCCATGATGTCGTTGGCGGCGAAGACGGCGTCGGGGCGCTCGTTGGCCGGCAGGGCCAGCAGGGCCGCGCCGGCGCGCTGGCCGCCGCCTTCGGAGAAGTCGCCTTCCAGCAGCCAGGGCTGCATGGACGGGGGCAGGCCGGCGCGGTAGCCGCGTTCGCGCTCGCGGGCCTCGAAGTTGGCGGCCGGGCCGCCGAGAAAGGCGATGCGCCGGCGGCCGATGCCGACGAGGTGCTCGGTCATGGCCCTGGCGCCGCCGAAGTTGTCGACGGCGAAGACGGGCTGGGTCGGCGAACGCACGCCGGAATTCAGCAGCACGGCTGGCAGGTTGAGTGGCAGGTTCTGCGACAGGAAGTCGTCGTCGGCATGGGGCGACATGACGAGCAGGCCGTCGACGCGGCCGTTCATGGCGCGCAGCGCGGCCGCCGCCTCGTTGGCGTCGTCATGCGAGCTGGACAGCAGCAGGTGCAGGCCGCGCGAGCGCGCCGCCTGATCGATGCCGCGGATGAGTTCGGAGAAAAACTCGCCGTGCAGGTCGGGCAGCAGGGCGCCGACGGTGTCGGTGCGCCGCGTGATGAGGCTGCGCGCGGCGCCCGAGGGCGAATAGCGCAGCTCCCGCGCGACTTCCACGATGCGCTGGCGGGTGTGGGGCAGCACGTTCTCGGCGCCATTCAGCGCACGGGACACGGTGGCCACCGAGACGCCTGCGACGCGGGCGACATCCTTGATCGTGGCGGGGGTGACGGTCATCGCGGCTCCAGATTGGCGCCGTGGGAGGCGATGACCTCAGCATAGAAGCGCGCGCTCGCTTTGGGCGTGCGGGTCTGTGTCTGAAAGTCCACATGCACCAGGCCGAAACGCTTGGCGAAGCCCAGGGCCCACTCGAGGTTGTCGAACAGCGACCAGGCGCAGTAGCCGCGCACGTCGGCGCCGCGGGCGATCGCGTCCTGCACCGCCGCAATATGGTTGCGCAGATAGTGCACCCGCAGCGGATCGTCGATGCGGCCTTCGATGGCGGACGGCGGGTCGTAGAAGGCCGCGCCGTTCTCGGTCACGTAGAGCGGCAGGCCGCCGTAGCGTTCGTGCATCCAGACCAGGGTGTCGGCGAGGCTCTGCGGATGCAGCTCCCAGCCCATCTCGGTATGGATGGCGCCGGGCTGGCGCTGTGGCGTGGCGGGTACCGGCCAGGCCTTCGCATCGTGGCGGACGACGGCGCGGGTGTAGTAGTTCAGGCCCAGGAAATCGACGGGCTGCTTCAGCGCCTCGACCTCCGCCGCTGGCCAGTCGGGCCAGGCTTCGCCGAAGACCTCACGCAGCTCCTCGGGGTAGCGGCCGAGCAAGGCCGGGTCGAGGTACTGCCGGTTCATGTAGGCGTCGGCCAGGCGGGCCGCGTGGCGATCGGCGTCGGTGGCATCGGTGGGCAGATGCTTGGGCTCGATGTTGACCACCAGGCCGATGCGGTTCCTGCCCACCGCGCGATAGGCCTGCACGGCCTTGGCGTGGGACTGCATCAGCCGATGCGCCGCGATGGCCGCCTCGAAGGCGCTCTTGTGCCCGGGCGCCAGCGTGCCATGCATGAAGCCGCCGTCGGCCACCACCCAGGGCTCGTTCAGCGTGACCCACATGGTCACGCGGTCGTCCAGGGCCTTGAAGCAGACTTGCGCGTAGTCGGCAAACCAGTCCGGCATGTCGGGGTTGAGCCAGCCGCCGCGGTCGTCCAGGGCGGCCGGCAGGTCCCAGTGATGCAGGGTGACCATGGGCTGGATGCCGGCGGCCAGCAGCCGGTCGACCAGCCGCTCGTAGAAGCCCAGGCCGGCGGCGTTCACACGGCCCCGTCCTTCGGGCAGCACGCGGTTCCAGGCGATGCTGAAGCGGTAGGTCGTCAGGCCGAGCTCGCGCATCAGCGCGACGTCGTCCTCCATGCGGCGGTAGTGGTCGCAGGCGACATCACCCGTCTCGCCGCCATGCACCCGACCGGGCGTGCGCACGAAGCGATGCCAGTTGCTGACGCCGGCGCCATCGGCCAGCGGCGAGCCTTCGATCTGATAGGCGGAAGTCGCGCAGCCCCAGAGGAAGCCGGGCGGGAACGGTTGTCTCATCCGTGGCACCTGCGCCGCTTGCGCGGGCCGGTTTGTTGATTTGTCATGTAAACGTTTACATGCATTCTTTCCAAACCGGCCTTCCGAGTCAACAGCGCGTTTACCCCTGGGCCGGCCGCAGCGTCGGGGTGCTCGCAATCACGCAGTTCGGGCGCCGTACCGCGCTGCTATCGTCGCGCCCGCCAACAAGGGAGGATTGAAAACATGGAAGACCCCATCGTTCGTTCGGGTGCGCGCTGGTTCTGGTGGATCGCCGGCATGTCGCTGCTCAATGCGGTGTTGCTGCTGTCCGGCAGCAACACCAATTTCGTCATCGGCCTGGCCATGACCACCTTCGCCGGCGCGGCCTTCGCGGACCAGCTGCCCGTCGCGGTGACCCTCATCGCCATCACCGTCGGCTTCTACTTCTTCATGGGCCTGCAGGCCCAGCGCGGCAAGTCGTGGGCCTTCTATGCGGGCCTGGCGGTCTACGCCGTGGACGCGCTGATCTACGCCCGCTTCGAGGACTGGATGCCCGTGGGCTTTCATGTGCTGGCCGGCTTCTTCATCGCCAAGGGCATGATGCGCCTGCGCGAGCTGGCGAGCACGCCGACCGCCGCATGAGCACGCCGCCCGACGGGCTGCCGGCCTACCGCCTGCTGACCGGCCCCGACGACGCCAGCTTCTGCCATCGCGTCAGCGAGGCCCTGGCCCTGGGCTACCGCCTCTACGGCTCGCCCGCCGCGACCTTCAACGGCGAGCGGGTCATCGTTGCCCAGGCCCTGGTCTGGCCCTCGGTCGACATCGCCGTGCCCAGGCCCTGACCCACAGCGGTCGCGACGTGGCTGGCACGCGCGCCCGGACGGGCAGGCCTTTGCGTCACGGGTAGCTCAGCGTCAGCGTGTAGCGCTGGGTGCTGCTGCTGCCCGAATAGGCCCCCACGCGGATGTAGACGGCCAGGGCCGAGCTGCCGGTGTTCTTGTAGCTCAGCGACTCGGTGCAGGTGGCGCTCTCCGACGAGGTCAGCGTCGTGCCGCTGCTGTTGTGCAGATAGAGGTCGTAGTCGAAGGCGGCCGGGCAGCTCATGTCGACACGCAGCGTCTTGCCGGCGGCCAGCGTGACCTTGAAGTAGTCCTTGTCGGTCGTCGTGGCCATGGTGCCGCTGATGGTCGTCTCGGTGGTGACGACGTTGGCCGTGGCGATGGTGCCGTTGGACTCGGTCTCGTTCAACGTCGCGCTGGCGTTGTTGATGCTGAAGTTGACGGCCGTCGAGGCGCCGGAGTTGCCGGCCGCGTCGTAGGCGCGGGCCACCAGGCTGTGGCTGCCATTGGCAAGCAGCGTCGAGTCCAGCGTCACCGAATAGGGCGAGGTCGTGTCGCTGCCCTTCATGACACCGTCGACGACGAAGTCCACGCGCGCCACGCCGACGTTGTCGCTGGCCGTGGCCGCCAGCGTGATGGTGCCGGCCGTGCCGGTCTCGCTGGCCGTCGCGGTGGGCGGCGTCGTGTCGACCTGGCTGTTGGACTGCGTGACCCAGACCGGCGCGCTCCACAGCATCTTGCCGTCGTTCTGCGTGATCTTGGCGTAGTAGAAATGCTCGCCGAGGGCCGGCGTCGTGCTGGCCGTGCCGCTGCTGGCGAGCAGCGTGACGCTGCCGTTGCGCTGGGGCACGCCCTCGTAGATCTGCACGCTGCTGGCCGTCTTGCCGCTGCTGCTGGCGTAACCCACGCTGAAGTTGAGCGCGCCGCTGTTGGCAAAGCGCTCGCCCATCACGTGGCCGTTGGCGGTCAGCGCGATCTGGGCCGTCTTGTCCATGGTCGCGAAGACGCGGCGCGCCTTGATGGCATCGAGGAAGCTGGTCTTGCTCAGCGCCGTGCCGTTGGGGATGAGGACGCCGGTGCGGTTGGTATAGGACTTGCCCCAGTTGGCGCAGTGGTTGTCCTGGTTGCTGGCGGGGGCCACGTGATAGCCGCGCTCCAGCAGCTTGTTGAAGGCGTCCTCGAAGTTGGACAGGCCCGTCTCGGTCTCCGTCGTGTTGGACGAGAAGGCCGAGCTGTTCAGAATCTCGCTCAGCACCATGACCTCGTCACCGTCGGCGCTGTAGCCGAGGTCGGTGCCGCCGACGAGGAACTGGCCCGTCGGGTCCGGATGGTTGAACTGGCCGATGAGACCGAGCTGACGCATGGTGGCGTACAGGGCTGCGTAGTCGCTCTTGGCCGTGAAGCGGTCGCCGAAGAGCTGGTTGCTGCTGTTGTATTCCCAGGAGAACAGCTCGTTGCTGTTGAAGATGTTCATGTGGCCACCATTGCTGATGACCCCCCACTCCATGCCGTAGAGGGCGAGGTAGCTGGCGGTCGTCGCGGCGGTGGCGGCCGACAGGCCGGCCTGGTAGCGGCTCTTGGCCGTGGCGGCACTGCCGCTGGCGTTGGTGCTGGAGGAACCGTCGAAGTAGTGGTTGTGCTCGGAGGACATCAGGATGTCCAGGCCGGCGGTCTTGCCATAGGCGAAGGCATCGGCCGGGCCGTAGGCACCCGTCTGCGCGGGCTGCGACGAGGAGCAGCTGCCGATGGCGCCGCCGCCGTCGGAGTCGTTGGTCTGGCTGTGCAGATTGGCGTAGTAGACGGTGTAGGGCAGGCTGTTGATGGCCGGCGCCGACTGCGCCTTGACCAGACCACGGCCGGCCGCCGTCGCCATCGGCGCAAAGGGCGGCAGCTCGATGCTGGCCGGCTGGCCGAGAGCGACGGGCCAGCGCTGCTCGGCATGGTCGAGCGGCGCGGCCGCGGCCAGCAGGCGCTCGGCGCGGCCGGTCGTGGCGCCCTGCTTCAGGGCCGTGGCGGCGTCCAGGCTCGCGGCCTCGAGCTTGAGCTGGTAGAGGCCGTCGGCGAGGGCCGCGCCGCCAGTGCCGCGCCCGGCCCAGCGCACGCTGGCCGTCACCGGCGCGCCGGCGTAGCGGGACTCGCCGCTCCAGCGCTGCAGCACCTGGCCCTGGGTGTCGACCAGGCTCAGCGTCCAGGCGAAGACCTGGCCGTCGACGATGCCGGGGTGGTCCATCTGCACCGTGAACACGCGCTCGCCGCTGGCGGCGGTGACCGCGAAGGGCGCGGACAAGGTGGCCGAGAACTCGTGGTGGTCGGGGTCCTTGGCCCGCGGGCGGGCAGCCGCGGCCTTGGCCATGTCGGCCTCCGCCTGAGGGGTGACCAGGGGATCATTGCCGTTGTTGCCGCCACCGCAGGCGGCGAGCAGCGACAACAGCAGGGCGGGCGGAAGATGGCGGGCGAGGTTCATGGCGCGTCCTTCGGCGGTGCCGGCGGTAACCGGCGGGCTGGCGAAGGGGCGGACTGTGGTGGCGGCCCGCCGCGCGGTCCATGCGGGGCTTCCTGTCACCGATTCAGGTTCAGGTCAGCCCCGATTTTTCAAAAGCCCGTCATACCGCTCGACGGTCCTCGATGACGCGGCCGTCATTGGGCAGGCCGCCCGGCGCGCAGAGCTCGACCTCGCCGCGCAGCTTGGTGATGTCGCGCAGCGCCGCCTGCAATTGCTCGACGAGGCCGACCGGCCGGCCTTCGACCTCGAGCTGCAGACACATGCGGTCATTGGCCAGTTCGCCATCGACGACCAGGCGCGCCCGCCCCCGCTGGCCACAGCGGGCCAGCACCTCGGCCACCTGGCCGGCGTGCACGAACATGCCGCGCACCTTGGCCGACTGGTCGGCCCGGCCCAGCCAGCCGCGCAGGCGCTGGTTGCTGCGGCCGCAAGGGCTCACCCCCGGCAGCACGGCGGACAGGTCGCCGGTGGCGAAGCGGATCAGCGGATAGGCGGGGCTGAGCGTCGTCACGACGACCTCGCCCACTTCGCCTTCCGGCAGCGGATCGCCCGTGCCCGGGCGCACGATCTCGACGATGACGCCCTCGTCGACAATCAGCCCCTCGCGGGCCGAGGTCTGGTAGGCGATCAGGCCGAGATCGGCCGTGGCATAGCACTGGTAGGCCTCGACGCCGCGCTCGGCGAACCAGGCGACCAGGGCCGGCGGGCAGGCCTCGCCGCTGACCAGGGCGCGCTGCAGATAGGGCAAGGCATGCCCGCCCTCGGCGGCCTTCTCCAGCAGGATGCGCAGAAAGCTGGGCGTGCCGGCATAGGCCTCGGGTTGCAGGTCCAGCAAGGCCTGAAGCTGCAGCTCGGTATTGCCGACGCCGCCGGGGAAGCTGACGGCACCCAGGGCGCGCAGGCCGGCTTCCATCATGGCCCCCGCTGGCGTCAGGTGGTAGCTGAAGCTCACATGCGCCAGTTGGCCGGCGCGGATGCCGGCGGCGTGCAATGCGCGGGCGGAGCGCCAGGGGTCGATGCCATCGGCATCGGGCTCGGGTTCATAGAGCGGCCCGGGCGACTGGAAGATGCGGCGCGGCATGCCGGCCGCATAGCCACCGAGACGCAATGCGCGACGCGCGGCCTGGGCGGCGGCGAGGCTGCTTTTGCGCGTCAGCGGCAGTTGGGCAAGCGCCGTGCGCGACGTGATGCCGGCCGCCTCGATGCCGGCCAGCAGCTCGGTATAGGCCGGGCTGCTGGATTGGGCATGCTCAATCTGCGCCGGCAACGCCGCCATCAGCGCCGCTTCGCGCCGCGCGGGATCGCGGGTCTCCAGCGCGTCAAAGAAATCGCTCACTCGTCATCCTTCCAGCGCGTGAGGCGTCGCTTGATCTCGTCCTGCAGCTTGCGCGAATCGGTGGCCGCCTTCAGCGTGAAGCTGTCCCACTCGGGCGTGCGCGCCGGGCGCTTGGCGAGCTGGACCTTGACCGTCGCGCCGTCGAGGGCCATCTTCATCACCAGGTCCGCCCCCATCAGCCAGCCCTCGCTGCGCTCGGCCAGCACACGCTGGTCGCGCAGCCAGCGCTTCAGGGTCTGCAGGGCCGAGTCCGCGTTGAACGGCGGGGGGGCGATATCCCAGCTGTCGTCACTCATGCGAGCCATCTCTTTCTGCGCTTGTAGGACTTGACGTCCTTGAAGCTGCGCCGCCCTTCCCCGCCGACGCCGAGATAGAACTCCTTGACGTCCTCGTTCTCGCGCAGCTCGGCGGCGGCGCCGTCCATGACGACGCGGCCGTTCTCGAGGATGTAACCGTAGTCGGCATAGCGCAGGGCCATGCTGGTGTTCTGCTCGGCGAGCAGAAAGGTCGTACCCTCCTTGGTGTTCAAGTCGCGAACGATCTCGAACACCTCCTCGACGATCTGCGGCGCCAGGCCCATCGACGGCTCGTCCAGCAGCACCATCTTCGGATTCGCCATCAGCGCGCGGCCGATGGCGCACATCTGCTGCTCGCCGCCCGAGGTATAGGCCGCCTGGCTGCCGCGGCGCGTCTTCAGGCGCGGGAAATAGTTGTAGACCTTGTCCAGCGTGGCCGCCACGGCGGCGCGGCCGTCCTTGCGCGTGTAGGCACCGGTCATCAGGTTCTCTTCGATGGTCAGGTGGGCGAAGCAGTGCCGGCCTTCCATGACCTGCACCACGCCCCGCTCCACCATGGCGGCCGTCGACAGCTTCTCGATGCGCTCGCCGCGCAGCTCGATGCTGCCCTTGGTGACTTCGCCGCGCTCGCCCTCCAGCAGATTGGACACGGCACGCAGCGTCGTCGTCTTGCCGGCGCCATTGCCGCCGAGCAGGGCCACGACGCTGCCTTCCTTCACCTGAAGGGACACGCCCTTCAGGACCAGGATCACGTGGTTGTAGATGACCTCGATGCCGTTGACGTTGAGTAGAAGGTCTGTCATGTCGGTCTTCGAACCCCTCCCGCCTGGCGGGAGGGGAAGGGGTGGGTGCTCAATAGGCTTGGCAAGGCCAGGGCTGACACGCGCAGCGGGTCAGCTTTGGCAGTCTTGCGAAGTGCGGCGGGTCAGCTTCTTCTCTCCGGCGTACTTGTCGGCAGCGGCCTTGACCATGGGCTTGATGATCTGCTCGTCGGCCTGGTACCAGTCGCTGCTGAAGTTCCACTTGGCACCGTCCCAGGTGTGCACGCGCACCGAGGTGGAGCCCTGGTGGTCGAAGCAGCTGGTGCTGATGGGACGGATGACGCCGGTCAGGCCCAGGGCCGCCAGCTTCTTGTCGTCCAGGGCCAGGTTCTCCAGGCCCCAGCGCACCTGCTCGCCGGTCATGACCTTGCCCTTGCCGAAGCGCTCCTGCGCGCGCCGCACGCCTTCGACGGCCAGCGCCTGAATGACAAGGCCGCGGGTGTAGAGCACCGATCCCACCTCGTCCTTCGGGCCGGTGCCCTGGCCCTTGTCGTGCACGAGCTTGAGGATGTCCTGGATGACCTTGGGTGACGTGCCGGAGGTGTTCAGGTTGAGCGCGTTGTAGCCCTTGGCGCCGTCGCCCACGTCCTTCACGTCCGGCTCGGCACCCGACCACCAGACGCCGTACATCTTCTCGCGCGGGTAGCCGGTGGCCTGTGCCTCCTTCAGTGCGGTGGAGTTCATGACACCCCAGCCCCACAGCAGCACATAGTCGGGCCGCGCCTGGCGAACCTGCAGCCAGGCCGACTTCTGCTCGACGCCCGGCGCCGTCACCGGGATCTTGATGAGCTCGAAGCCATGCATCTTCTGGCGCTCCTCCAGCATGGGGATGGGCTCCTTGCCGAAGGGGCTGTCGTGATAGACCAGGGCGATCTTCTTGCCCTTGAGCTTGTCCAGGCCGCCTTCCTTCTTGCCCAGGTGCTGGATCAGCGCGTCGGCGGCCGTCCAGTAGCTGCCCATCAGCGGGAAGTTCCAGGCGAACACGCCTCCATCGGCCGAGGCCGACAGGCCATAGCCCAGGGTGATCAGCGGGATCTTGTCGTGCGGCACCTTGTCGGTCAGCGCGAAGGTGATGCCGGTGGCCTGCGGGTCGAACAGCGTCGCGTTCTTGCCTTTCAGGCGCTCGTAGCACTCCACGCCCTTGTCGGTGGCGTAGCCCGTCTCGCATTCCTCGAAGGTCAGCTTGACGCCGTTGACGCCGCCGTCACGCGCATTGATGAGCTTGATGTAGTCCTGCTTGCCATTGGCCCAGGGCGTGCCGTTGGGCGAATAGGGACCGGTGCGGTAGACCAGCAGCGGGAAGAACTGCTCCTTGGCCTGGGCGACCGCGGCGGGCGCTGCGAAGAGCTGCAGTGCGGCCAGGGCCGCGCAGGTGATGAGAGTCTTCATGATGCCGATGTCTCCTGTCGTTATGTGAGTCAGTGAGGGAAGGGCCAGAGTCTGAGCTTTTCCTTAGTCGTAGCCCAGAGCCGTGCCAGGCCGTGCGGTTCCTTGATGAGGAAGAACACGATGAGGGCGCCGAAGATCATCAGCGCCAGATGCGAGGCCGTGGCCGTGTCCATGGGCAGGCCGGTCCAGTAGGGCAGCTTGTCCAGCAGCAGCGGCAGCACGACGATGAAGGCCGCGCCGAAGAAGGCGCCGGAGATGGAGCCCAGGCCGCCGATGATGACCATGAAGAGCAGGTCGAAGGAACGATTGATGCCGAAGGCCGCCGGCTCCCAGGAACCCAGGTGCACGAAGCCCCACAGCGCGCCGGCCACGCCGATGATGAAGCTGCTGACGGCAAAGGCGCTGAGCTTGGCCTGCATGGGCCGGATGCCGATGACGGCCGCCGCCACGTCCATGTCGCGCATGGCCATCCACGAGCGGCCGACATGGCCACGCACGATGTTCTTGGTCGCCAGCGCAAAAACGACGACGAAGGCGAGGCACAGCAGATAGCGCGCCTGCGGCGACTCGACGCTGAAGCCGAAGAGGTTCAGATTGGCGACGCTGACCGATCCCGAGGTCGAGTCGTTGGTGACCCACTTCAGCCGCAGGCAGGCCCAGTCGACGAAGAACTGCGCCGCCAGCGTCGCGACGGCGAGGTAGAGGCCCTTGATGCGTAGCGACGGCAGGCCGAAGGCCACGCCCAGCACCGTCGCCCCCAGGCCGCCGGCCAGCAGGGACACGACCAGCGACATGCCTTCGACCCTTGCCTGGCAGTTGTAGGCGACGTAGGCCCCGACGGCCATGAAGGCGCCGGAGCCCAGCGAGATCTGGCCGCAATAGCCGACGAGGACGTTCAGCCCAAGTGCAGCCAGCGACAGGATCAGGAAGGGAATGAAGATGGCGCGCAGCAGGTATTCGCTGGAGACCATGGGGATGACGACAAAAGCCACGGCCAGCATCAGCGCCATCGCGATGCGATCTTGCCGGATGGGCAGGATCTGGCTGTCTGCCGCGTAGGACGTCTTGAACTGGCCGTTCTCTCTGTACAGCATGGTTCAAACCCGATCAATGATCTTCTCGCCGAACAGCCCCTGGGGCCTCACCAGCAAGACGACAAGCACAAGCACATACCCAAACCAGTATTCGATGCCACCACCCAGCATCGGCCCCAGATAGGCCTCCGACAGCTTCTCCCCCACGCCGATCAACAGCCCTCCGACGATGGCGCCCGGCACGCTGGTCAGCCCACCCAGGATCACCACCGGCAGCGCCTTCAGTGCCACCAGCGACAGCGAGAACTGCACCCCCAGCTTGCTGCCCCAGATCATCCCGGCGACCAGGGCGACAAAGCCGGCCACGCTCCAGACGATGACCCAGATACGCGACAGCGGGATGCCGATGCTCTGCGCGGCCTGGTGGTCGTCGGCGACGGCGCGCAGGGCGCGGCCCGTGGCGGTCTTCTGGAAGAACAGCGACAGGCCGGCGACCAAAGCCGCGGCGATCAGGGCGGCATAGAGGTCTTCCTTGCTGACGAGGATGCCGCCCTCGAAGGTCTGCTCGAACAAAAACATCGGGTCCTTGGGCAGGCCGATGTCGATCTTGTAGATGTCGTTGCCGAACAGCATCTGACCGGCGCCTTCGAGCAGATAGGCAATGCCCAGCGTGGCCATCAGCAGCGTGATGCCTTCCTGGTTGACCAGCTTGGACAGGGCCAACCGCTCCACCAGCCAGGCGACCACGACCATCACCGCGAGCGCGCCGCCAAAGGCCAGCAGGTTGACGACGATCTTGCCATCCAGGCCCGTGAACTTCTGGATCCACTCGGCAAAGCGCGCCATCGCGAGCGCCGCGAACAGCACCATGGCGCCCTGGGCGAAGTTGAAGACGCCGCTGGCCTTGAAGATCAGCACGAAGCCCAGCGCAATCAGCGAATACAGCATGCCGGCCATCAGGCCGCCGATCAGGGTTTCGAGAAACGGTCCCATCGTCAGCCTGCCTCGACGCAAGTAACACAGCCACAGAGGCACAGAGACACGGAGAGACCTTCATCCCACTGCCTCTGTGCCTCTGTGCCTCTGTGGCTTTGTTTGAATTTCATTTCAGTGCCCTGCTCCGAGATAAGCACGAATCACGTCTTCGTTCCCGCGGACTTCATCCGGCGCGCCGTCGCCGATCTTCTTGCCGTAGTCCAGCACGACGACGCGGTCGGAGATGTCCATGACAACGCCCATGTCGTGCTCGATCAGCACGATGGTGGTGCCGAACTCGTCGTTGACGTCGAGGATGAAGCGGCACATGTCCTGCTTCTCTTCCACATTCATGCCGGCCATGGGTTCGTCCAGCAGCAAGAGGCTGGGCTCCATGGCCAGGGCACGGCCGAGGTCGACGCGCTTTTGCAGGCCGTAGGGCAGACGGCCCACCGGCGTCTTGCGGTGCGCCTGGATCTCGAGGAAGTCGATGATGCGTTCGACCGCCTCACGCTGCTCGGTCTCCTCGCGCCGCGCGGGGCCGAGGTGAAGCGCCTGCCAGAACAGGCCGCGCTTCATGCGCAGATTGCGGCCGGTCATGATGTTGTCCAGCACGCTCATGCCCTTGAACAGGGCCAGGTTCTGGAAGGTGCGGGCCACGCCCATCTCGGCCACCTGGCGCGGGCTCATGCCGCGGTAGGTCTTGCCGCGCAGCGTCACCGCACCCTGCTGGGGCTGGTAGACGCCGTTGATGCAGTTCAGCATCGAACTCTTGCCGGCACCGTTGGGGCCGATGATGGCGCGGATCTCGTGCTCGCGGACGTCGAAGCTGATGTCGGTCAACGCCTTCACGCCGCCGAAGGCCAGCGAGATGTTCTTCACCTCGAGGATGACGTCGCCGATCTTTTTCCCGGTCATGCGGCCTGCCCTTTCACCGCTGGGAAGGTCTTGGCTTCGACGATGCGCAGGTCGGCCGAGATCATCGACGTGCGGCCGTCCTCGAACTTGACCTGCGTCTCGATGAACTGCGAGACCTTGCCTTCGTAGAGCGCATCAATCAGCACACCGTACTTCTCGGCGATGGCGCCGCGGCGCACCTTGCGCGTGCGGGTCAGCTCGCCGTCGTCAGCGTCGAGCTCCTTGTGCAGCACCAGGAAGCGGCTGATCTGGCTGCCGGCCAGCAACTCGTCCTGGGCCAGGTCGGCGTTGACCTTCTCCACGCAGTCGAGGATCAACTCGTACACCTCGGCGCGGCCGGCCAGGTCGGTGTAGCCGGCATAGGCCAGGTTGCGGCGCTCGGCCCAGTTGCCGACGGCTTCGAAGTCGATGTTGATGAAGGCGCAGACCTTCTCGCGCTTGTCGCCGAAGCAGACCGCCTCCTTGATGTGGGGGAAGAACTTCAGCTTGTTCTCGACGTATTTGGGCGCAAACATCGCGCCGTCGAAGGCGCCGCCCATCAGCCGGCCCACGTCCTTGGCGCGGTCGATGATCTTCAGGTGACCGCCCGGCGTCAGGAAGCCGGCGTCGCCGGTGTGGAACCAGCCATCGGCCGTCAGTGCCTCGGCCGTCGCGGCGTCGTTCTTGTAATAGCCCTTGAGCAAGCCGGGTGAACGCACCAGCAGTTCGCCGCTGTCGGTCAGCTTGATTTCCACGCCATCGATGGGTACGCCCACCGTGTCGGAGCGCGCCTCGTGGTCGGGCTGCAGGCAGACGAAGACGGCCGTCTCGGTCGAGCCGTAGAGCTGCTTCAGATTGATGCCGATGGCACGGTAGAAGCTGAACAGGTCCGGCCCGATGGCCTCGCCGGCCGTGTAGGCGACACGCACACGCGAGAAACCCAGCGTGTTGCGCAGCGGGCCGTAGATCAGCACATCGCCCAGGGCATAGGCCAAGCGGTCCATCGCACCCACGGGCTGCTTGTCCATCAGCCGCGGACCGACGCGGCGGGCCAGCTTCATGCAGCGGTCGAACAGCCAGCGCTTGACCGCCGACGCGTCCTCCATGCGGATCATCACCGTCGTCAGCAGGCCTTCGAAGACGCGCGGCGGCGCGAAATAGTAGGTGGGACCTATCTCCTTCAGGTCGATGCTCACCGTCGAGGCCGACTCCGGGCAGTTGACGACATAGCCCACCGCCAGCCACTGCGAGAAGCTGAAGATGTTCTGGCCGATCCAGGCCGGCGGCAGATAGGCCAGCACCTCCTCGTCGGGCGTCAGCTTGTCGAAGCGCTGGCCGGCCGAGGCGCGGTCGATCAGCGTCGCATGCGTGTGGATGACGCCCTTGGGATTGCCCGTCGTGCCGGAGGTGAAGAAGAGCGCCGCCACATCGCCCGGCTGGCCCGCGGCCACCTCGGCAGCGAAGAAATCCGGCCGCTGGGCACTCGCGGCATGGCCTTGCGCTATCAGCTCGTCCAGTGAGGCCAGGCCCGGCTCGTCGTAGTTGCGCAGGCCGCGCGGGTCGTCGAACCAGATGCGCTTGAGCTGGGTGCATTGCTCGCGCAGCTCCAGCAGCTTGTCGACCTGCTCCTGGTCCTCCACGACGGCGAAGGCGATCTCGGCGTTGTTCAGCGGGAAGACGAATTCGGCGGCCACGGCGTCCTGATACAGCGGCACTGGCACGGCGCCGAGGGACTGGGCGGCCAGCATGGTGGCGTAGAGGCGCGGCCGGTTCTCGCCGACGACGACGAGGTGGTCGCCGCGGCGCAGGCCGGCCGCCGCCAGGCCCAGGGCCAGGTCTTGCACCAGGGCCGCAAGCTGGCTCCAGCTCAGCGTCTGCCAGACGCCAAAGGCCTTCTCGCGCAGCGCCGGCGCATCCGGCCGGCGAGCGGCGTGGTCTAGCAGGAGCCGAGGGAAGGTGTCCACCGAACTGTCTCCGTTGCGGCGGCTCAGGCCCCCGTCTGTGAGCGCATTCTGGTCATGACTTTGACGCCCATCTGTCGGTACGACGACAATTTAGGGGCTTTCACGGCCCAGACTTTCCCGCACATGGTCGACACGCCCCTGCCGCTGCGACAACGCGCCCGCCGCCCCACGTCGGCGGAGCTGGATGCCATCCCCTGGTTGAAGTTGCTGGCCGGCCCGCTGCGAGAACGCGCCATCTCCACCCTCGAGGTCGGCGACGCCGAACCCGGCGAGCGCCTGTGCCGCATCGGCCGCCCCGCCACGCTGTGGTTCGGCGTCGTCGACGGCCTCTTGAAGATGAACAACGACGACTCGCTGGGCCAGGCCGTCACCTTCACCGGCATCCCGCCTGGTGGCTGGTTCGGCGAGGGCACCCTGCTCAAGCGCGAGGTCTACCGCTACAACATCCAGGCCCTGCGGCCCAGCGTGGTCGCCGGCCTGCCCATCGACAGCTTCCATGCACTGCTGGACGGCAGCATCGCCTTCAACCGCTTCGTGCTGGATCAGTTGAACGAGCGGTTGGGGCAGTTCATCGCCGCGCGCGAGACCGACCGCATCCATGACCCCGACGTGCGCGTGGCCCGCAACCTGGCCGCCCTCTTCCACCCGACCCTCTATCCGGGCGTCGGCAACTGGCTGCGCATCACGCAGCAGGAACTGGGCTATCTGGTGGGCCTGTCGCGCCAGCGCGTGAACCAGGCGCTCAACCGCCTCGGCGGCGCGGGGCTGATCCGCATCGAGTACGGGGGCTTGAGGGTGCTGGACTTGCAGGGACTCAGGCGCTTTTCCTGAAGCGCTGCGGCGACAGCTGCAGGGCCGTGACGCCCATGTCGGCCAGGTCCTGCGGCAGGCCACGCCCCAGCGCCAAGGCAGCCGCGGCCCGGCCCAGGGCCGGCGAAGTCTGGATGCCATAACCACCCTGCCCCGCGCACCAGAAGAAGCCGGGCGCTGACGCCTCGAAGCCGACGACGGGCGAGCGGTCCGGGCTGAAGACGCGCAGGCCGGCCCAGCGGTGGCGCACGCGGCGCACCGGCTTGCCGGTCAGGGTCTCGAAGCGGTCCACGGCGATGGCCACGTCCAGCTCCTCGGGCTGGGCGTCGCAGGGCGGGCTGGGCGTCTCGTCGGCGGCCGAGATCAGCAGCAGGCCGGCATCGGGCTTGAAGTACTGGCTCTCGTCGATGGCGACGACGGCCGGCCACAGCGCCGCGTCTACGCCCTCGGGCAGGTCGATCAGGACGGCCGTGCGGCGCAGCGGCTGCAGCGGCACGGGGGCCACACCGGCCAGCGCGGCCACGTCGTCGGCCCAGGCGCCGGCCGCATTGATGACGACACCGGCACGGAAGCTGCCGGCGGCCGTGTGGGCCAGCCAGTTCGAACCCTCGCGCTCCAGGCCCTGCAGGCCGGAGCCGAGGTGCAGCTCAGCACCTGCGGCCTTCGCACGGCGCAGAAAGCCCTGGTGCAGCAGATCGACGTCGATGTCGGCCGAGGTCACGTCGAGCAGCGCACCGGCCACCTGCTCGCGCTGCAGCAGCGGCACGCGGGCCAGCACCTCGTCCACGCCCAGCGTCGTCGTGCGCTCGCGCACATCGGCATCGGCCGTGAAGCTGGCGACGAGATCGAGTTGGCCGGCGCCGACGAGGAAGAGGGTGTGCCGCTCGCGCAGCAGCGCGTCCTTGACCATGCCCTGTGACGGCGTCAGGAAGTAGCCGTGGCTGGCCCGCGTCAGCGCGCGGATGGTGGCGTTGCCATAGAGGGCCGAGTACAGCGCCGCCGAGCGGCCGGTGGAGTGGTAACCCGCATGGGGCTCGGCCTCCAGCACGGCCACACTCGCGCCGCCGGCCAGCGAGGCCGCCACCGAGGCGCCCGCGATGCCGGCACCGATGACGATGCAATCCACGTTCTTCGTCTTTGTCTCTTGGCCCATGCTGGCTTGCTGCAGTAATTTTCCAAAACGGAAAATAAATGTACCATCACGAAAAACGTTGGGCAATGACGAAATCGGCGCATCCGGCGCCGCTTGCAAGGTTCTGAGGAGATCGAGTGGACGCTTCCCTGCAGCCCGCGCGCGCATCCGCGCAGTGGTTCGGCCAGCCTCGCGGCCTGGTGGTGCTATTCCTGACCGAGACCTGGGAGAAGTTCTCCTTCTACGGCATGAAGGCGCTGCTGATCTATTACATGATCCGCCACCTCGGCTTCCAGCAGGCCGACGCATCGACCATCTACGGCGCCTACACGGCGGGCGTCTATCTGACGCCCATCTTCGGCGGCTATATCGCCGACCGCTGGCTGGGCCGGCGCCGCGCCATCCTCATCGGTGGCACGCTGATGGCGCTGGGGCATTTCGTGCTGGCCTTCGAGACGGCCTTCTTCCCGGCCCTCGTGCTGATCGCCCTGGGCAACGGCCTCTTCCTGCCCAATCTGCCCAGCCAGGTCGGCGACCTCTACGACGAGAAGGACCCACGTCGCGGCGGCGCCTACAACGTCTACTACGCCGGCGTGAACCTGGGCGGCATGCTGGCACCGCTGGTCTGCGGCACGCTCGGCGAGCTGTATGGCTGGCATGTGGGCTTCGGCGCCGCCGGCATCGGCATGTGCGCGGGCCTGGCCATCTACATGATGGGCTCGCGCCATCTGCCGCAGGACAAGTCGCGTGCTGCCGAGCCGAACCAGGAGCGACCTGCACAGCGAGGCCTGGGCAGCTTCCTGCCGCTGCTGGGCGTGGCCCTGGCCGTCGTCGTGTTCCGCAGTGCCTACGAACAGAGCGGCAATACGCTGGCGGTCTGGGTCGAGAAGGGCGTGGACCGCTCGCTGTGGGGCTTCACCATGCCCATGACCTGGGTGCAGTCATTGAACTCGCTGTTCGTGCTGCTGCTGACGCCCTTCGTCATCGGCAGCTGGCGCCGCGCGGCCGAGCGCGGACGCGAGTTGTCGGCCCTGGCCAAGATGGCTACCGGCGCTGTCGGCGTCGCCCTGTCCTATCTGGCCCTGGCGCTGCTCGTGGCCGCGCAAGGCAGCACGCCGGTGAGCATGCTGTGGGTGGTTGCCTTCTTCGTGCTCTACACCCTCGGCGAGCTCTACATCCTGCCGGTAGGTCTGGGCCTGTTCGCCCGCCTGGCACCGCGCGGCATGGGCGCCACCGTCATCGCGGCGTGGTTTCTCGCGTCCTTCGGCGGCAACTTCCTGGCCGGCCTGGTGGGGCGCGCCTGGGAGCCGCTGGGGCCGGCGACTTTCTTCGCCCTGCTGGCGGTGATCGCGGGCGTCGCCGCCGCGGCCCTCTTTGCGCTGCGGCCCTGGCTGCGGCGTGTGGAGAGCGCGAAGGCGGCTAGCGCCGCGTAGCCTTTGCCTTGGGCTTGGCGGCAGCCCTTGCCGTCTTGGCCGGCGCGGACGGTTCCGGCGCCACCAGGCGCTGCGAGGCCTCGACGAAGTGCTGGGTCATCACGTCGCCATGGCCGTTGCGCGGTGCGCAGGTGGCCACCAGGCGGCAGGTGCCCTCCGATGCCTTCAGGTAGGCGTGGCCCATTTCGCTGTCGAAGAAGATGGAGTCGCCCGGCTTCAGGATGACGGGCGCATACAGCTCGGAGTGGAAGGCCACCTCGCCCTCGATGACGAAGGCGAACTCCTCGCCGGGATGGCGGATGAGGTCGCCGAACTCGGCCTTGAACTCGTCCAGCGTGCGCGCGCGCACCTCGGCGATCAGCGGCGTGAAGCGCTTGTTCAGCAGCTCGGCCGCGAGATAGGTCTGCTTGTAGCTCTGGGTGTCCACCACCTGGCCGTCGCCCGCGCGGTGCACCACGCGCCGGCCGCCGCCGCTGGGCGCGGGGCGTGCGCCTTGCGCGTCGTGCAGCAGCTCGGCCATGTCCACGCCCAGGCCGCGGCTGAGCAGCATCAGCTTGTCGTAGGACAGCGAGACATTGCCTTTTTCCAGTTTGGACAACGTCGACACCGCCATGCCGGTGCGCTCGCTCACCTGGGCCAGGGTCAGGCCGAGGCGCTTGCGCACGCTGCGGATGTGGTCGCCGGGAGAGGAACTGGAAGGGGCCATGTCTCTGGGAAGAGCACTGAGGAAGGGAGTCGTTTCATCTTAGGCCATGCCCACCTGAGGGCCGTCTGCTCGCTTGCCCTGAGCCTGGTTCTGCATTTAATCTAAGGTTTACACCAATGGGAAAGAATTTTCCAAATTGGAAACTTAGTGGATCAAACAACCCAACACCATCCTGGAGCTGCCATGAGCCGGTCCGTCCCTCCCACTCGTTTGAAGCCCCGCAAGCTCGCCGCCTTGCTGTTGCCCGGCATGGCCGCGCTGTGCGCGTCGCCGCTGTGGGCGCAGACCACGGCCGCCGCTGCGGACAGCAAGGCCGATGTCGAGAAACTCGACGTCGTGACCGTCACGGCCACGCGCCGCCGCGAGCCGGTGCGCGACGTGCCGCTGCGTGTCGAGACCCTGGGCGCCGATCCGATGGAGCGCGCCGGCGCCACGTCGCTGAGCGACTACGTGGGCGGCCTGCCCGGCATCGACGTGAAGAGCTCCGGCGGCCCCGGCCGCAATGCCGTCACCATGCGCGGCGTCAGCGTCGGCGAGCAGCAGATCGCCACGGTCGGCATGTATGTCGACGACGTCGCCTTCGGCTCCAGCAGCGCCTTCGTCGGCGGCGCCAACACGGCCCTGGACCTGTCGCTGCTGGACCTGAAGCACATCGAGGTGCTGCGCGGCCCGCAGGGCACGCTGTATGGCGCCGGCGCCATGGGCGGCCTGTTGAAGTACGTCACCAACGAGCCCGACAGCTCGCAGTTCTCCGGCAAGGTCGGCGTGGGCGTGCGCCAGGCCCGCGGCGGCGGCCTGGGCCATACCGAAAACGCGGTGCTCAACGTGCCGCTGAGCCAGGACGTGGCCGCCCTGCGCGTCGCGGCCTTCAATGACCATGAAGGTGGCTATATCGACGCCGTCGGCAAGGCGGCGGGCGAGCACATCAACGACGGCAACACGCGCGGCGCGCGGGTGTCGCTGCTGCTCGAGCCGATGTCCAAGATGAAGCTGCGCCTGGCCCACACCCAGCAGGACATCCAGCGCAACGGCCTCAACACCATCGAATACGACGCCGCCAAGGGCCAGCCCGTCTACGGCGACCTGACCCGCCATCTCGACACCGGCGAGGCCTACAAGCTGAAGACCCGTCTGAGCTCCGCCGACTTCGAATACGACTTCGGCTGGGCGCGCTTCAACGCCATCGCGTCGGCCCAGCGCCTGGACAGCGCCACCGGCCAGGACGCCACGGCCCTGCTGGGCGGCAACCCGGCCTTCGACTTCGTCTCGCTGGACAACGCCTTCGGACTGCGCAAGCAAACCCAGGAACTGCGCCTGACCTCGCAGCGCGGCGCCATCGAATGGCTGCTGGGCTTCTATCGCACCAAGGAGACCGGCAACGTCGGCCAGCGCCTGTGGGCGCAGGTGGCGGGTGGCGGCGGCGACATGACGCTGACCACCACCGGCCAGCCTTCGGAGTACCGCGAGCGCGCCCTTTACGGCGACCTGACCTGGAATATCGACCCGACCTGGTCGCTGACCCTGGGCGCGCGCATGGCCAAGAACGATCAGGTCTACACCGTCTACGTCAACGAGCAGTTGAACTCATCGGCGCCCAGCGACGACACGGCCAAGACCTATCTGGCCACGCTGCGCTATGCCCTGGACAAGACCAGCAACGTCTACTTCCGCGCCGCCAGCGGCTACCGGCCTGGTGGCCCCAACTCGCCGGCCATCGACGCCAACGGCCAGGTCATCCCCGGCACGCCGATGACCTTCGGCCACGACACGCTGTGGAGCTATGAGCTGGGCTACAAGGCCGACCTGCTGGACAAGCGCCTCAACTTCGAAGCCGCCGTCTTCAACATCGACTGGAAAGACCTGCAGCAGCCCAAGGCCGTGGGCGCCAGCACCATCGTCGTCAACGCCGGCAAGGCCCGCGTGCGCGGCCTGGAACTGGCGGCTCACTACAAGCTCGATGCGCACTGGAACCTGGACGGCAGCCTGGCCTGGACCGATCCCAAGCTGACCGAAGGCTCCGAAGCCCTCGGCCCCTCGGGCTCGCGCCTGCCCAACACGGCCAAGCTGGCCTTCACGCTGGGCGCTCGTTATGCCTTCGACCTGGCCGGCAACCCGTCCTATGCCGGCCTGAATGTGCGCCGCGTCGGCCAGCGCAATGCCGGCTACGACTCGGCCGGCAGCTCGGTGCCCAACTTCAGCCAGCCGGGCTACACGCTGGCGGACGCCCAGTGGGGCCTGGAGATGGGCCGCTGGCAGCTGTCCACCTTCATCCGCAACCTGACCGACAAGCGCGCCATCGTCGCTGCCGACACCGCGCTGACCGCCTTCGGCCTGCCGCTCAACGTCACGACGGTGGCCCCGCGCACCGTCGGCGCCAACCTGACCTTCAACTTCTGACCCTGGAAGCCCTCATGAAGCCGTTGTTCAACCGCCTGCGCATCGCCGCGCTGGCCCTTTGCGTCGGCGCGCTGCCGGCCGCCTTTGCCCAGCCCAAGCCGGCCACGCCGCTGACGGCCGTCGACGTCGAAGCCTTCATCGACGGCATGGTGCCCACGGCCCTGCGCAACGCGCGCGTGCCCGGTGCCGTCGTTGTCGTCGTCAAGGACGGCCAGCCCCTGCTGCAGAAGGGCTATGGCCTGGCCGACTGGGACAGGAACTTGCCCGTAGACCCCAACAAGACCCTGTTCCGCCCCGGCTCGGTGTCCAAGCTCTTCACGTGGACGGCCGTCATGCAACTGGTCGAGCAGGGCAAGCTCGACCTCGACGCCGACCTCAACAAGTACATCGACTTCACCATCCCGGGCCGCAACGGCAAGGCGCTGACGCTGCGCCATGTGATGACGCACACGACGGGCTTGGAGGAAACGGCGCGCGACCTGCTGACCTATGACAGCGCCGGCCCCGACCTCGGCAAGGTGCTCAAGGCCTACATCCCGCCCTATGTCTACGACCCCGGCACGACGCCCGGCTATTCCAACTACGCGACCTCGCTGGCCGGCTATATCGTGCAGCGCGTCAGCGGCAAGTCCTTCGACGACTACATGGACCAGCAGGTCTTCGCACCGCTGGGCATGAAGCAGTCGACGTTCCGCCAGCCCCTGCCCGAGGCGCTGAAGGGCCAGATGTCGCAGGGCTATATGACCTGGGATGAGAAGCCCAAGGGCTTCGAAGTCATCAGCATGCCGCCGGCCGGCAGCCTGTCGTCCACCGGCGCCGACATGGGCCGCTTCATGCTGGCCTACCTGGGACAGGGCAAGCTCGGCGACGCCCAGATCCTCAAGCCCGAGACGGTCAAGCTGATGCACAGCCAGCTGACCCGGCCGCTGCCCGGCCTGCTGGGCATCGGCCTGGGTTTCTACGAGCAGAACATCAACGGCCACCGCGTGCTGGCTCATGGCGGCGACACCGTGCTCTTCCACAGCGACCTGCTGCTGTTTGTGGACGACGGCATCGGCCTCTACATCTCGGTCAACGCACCCGGCCACGAACGCCAGGGCGGCTGGCTGCGCGACAAGCTGTTCGAGGCCTTCGCCGATCGCTACCTGCCCGACCAGCGCCCGGCCACCAAGCCGGAAGTGGACGAGGCCACCGCCAAGCAGCATGCCCAGCAGATGGCCGGCAACTACCGCAACACCCGCCGCGAGGACTCGACCTGGCTGTCGGTGCTGCAGCTGCTGAGCCCGGTCAAGGTCCAGGCCCTGGAGGACGGCCGCCTGTCCATCGAGCTGGCCGGCTCGCGTAGCAACTACCGCGAAGTGAAGCCCTATTTCTGGGAGGAGGAGCACGGCAAGCGCCGGCTGCAGGCCGTGGTCGAGAACGGCAAGGTCAGGCACTGGGGTCTGGAGCCCTATGTCTTCGCCTTCATCTTCGAGCCGGTGCCCTTCATGGCGAGCACCACGGTGCTCGTGCTGACGGGCCTGTCCATCGTCACGCTGCTGCTGACCGTGCTGCTCTGGCCCATCGCCGCCGTGCTGCGCCGCCGCTACCACGTGGCCGTGCCACCACCCAGGCAGGTCACCTGGGTGCGCAGCGCCAGCGTCGGCGTGATGGTGGCCCTGGGGCTGTGGGGCGTGGTGGTGTCACTGCTGGAAAGCCTGGGCGACACGGCGCTGTTGCTGCCGCTGGCGCAGCTGGCGCTGGCAGTGTCGGCCGTCGGTGGCTTGATCGTGTCTGGCCTCTACGCTCGCAATGTCTTGAAGACGGTTGGCAAGGCGACCAAGGCCCTGGCCATCGTCTGGGTCCTGTCCTTCGCCGTGCTGCTGATCGTCAGCCTGAACCATCATCTGATCAGCTTCAACCAGTGGTACTGAAATGAACGCGAAGCCCATGCGGCTCTTCCTCGGCGGGCTGGTGCACGAGACCAGCAGCTTCTCGCCCCTGCCCACCAGCGTGCAGTCCTTCCGCGAAGGCGTGCTGATCCACCGCAGCGACCCACGCGCGCTGCAGCAGGTGGCGGCCCAGCCCAACCTGATGGGCGTCGTCGCGGCCGCGGCGCGCCAGGGCGACACACTGCTGCCGGGGCTGTATGCCGAAGCCCAGCCGTCGGGGCCGCTGTCCCGCGCCGACTACGAGTCTCTGCGCGACGAGCTGCTGGGCGACCTGCGCGCATCCATGAGCCAGGGGCCGGTCGACGCCGTGCTGCTGGTGCTGCACGGCGCCATGCTGGCCGAGGGCTATCACGACTGCGAGGGCGATCTGCTGATGCGGGTGCGCGAGCTCATCGGCCCCAAGGTGCCGCTGGGCGCCCTGCTGGATCTGCATTGCAACCTGAGCCCGGCCATGCTGGAGTCGGGCGCGGCGCTGGTCGCCTGCAAGGAGTACCCGCACATCGACTACGCCGCCCGCGGCGAGGAGCTGCACGCCATGCTGGGCGCCATGGTTCGCGGCGACCTGGCGATCAAGGCGCACTGGAAGCGCGTGCCGCTGCTGGGCATCTTCGGCACCACGGTCGCGCCGATGAGCGACTTCGTCGCGCGGCTCAAGGACAGCGAGGACCGTCTGCCGGGCATCCTGTCGGTGTCGGTGCTGCACGGTTTTCCCTGGGCGGACACGCCCCACACCTGCGCGACCGTGCTGGTGCTGGCAGAGGACTCGCCGGCCGCGGTGGGCGTGGCGGAGGACTTGCTGGAGGAACTCGCCGAGGCCTTCTATGGCATCCGCGAAACGGCCGCGGCCAAACGGCTGCCGCTGAAGGATGCACTGGATGCGGCCGAAGCCGAGATGCGTCTTGCCCGCCCCGGTCCCGTCGTGCTCGCCGACACGGCCGACAACGCCGGCGGCGGCGCGGCAGGCGACAGCACCTTCGTGCTGCGCGAGCTGCTGGAGCGCGGCATCCGCGACGTGGCCCTCGGCATGATCTGGGACCCGCAGGCCGTGGCCATCGCGACCTCGGCCGGCGTCGGCGCGCGGCTGCCGCTGCGCATAGGCGGCAAGGTGGGACCGATGTCGGGCGACCCGGTGGATCTGGAAGTGGAAGTGCTGGCCTGCCGCGCCGATGCGCGTCAGCGCAGCCTGACGCCGGGCGGTACCGATCCGCTCGGCCCGTCAGTGGCGGTGCGAGCGCAAGGCATCGACATCGTGCTGAACAGCATCCGCCAGCAGGTGTTCTCGGCCGAATGCTTCACCCAGCTGGGCATCAACCCGGCGGCCAAGCGACTGGTGGTGGTGAAGTCGACTCAGCACTTCCGCTCGGGCTTCGATGCGATGGCCGCGGCGGTGGTCTATGCCGACTCACCCGGCAGCCTGCAGGCCAATATCGGCAGCCTGCCCTTCAAGCACCTGCCGCGGCCGGTCTGGCCGATTGATTGATCGCTGAGGTCAGGCGGCGAAGGCGACCGCCTCGGGCTCGCCGCGCGGCAGCGTGGCCCAGCGGTCAGCGCCCAGTTCATAAAGCAGGGCCGCGGCGCTGCCAGGGCCATCGGCCAGCGAGCCCTTGATGCGCAGGCCCAGGTTCTCCAGGGTCTTGCGGGTGGGGGCGTTGCTCGGCAGCACGGCGGCGACGACGGCGCCTTCGTGGTGCTGCTCGAAGGCCTGCGTGATCGCGTACTGGGCCATCTCGGACGCCAGGCCGCGGCCCCAGGCCTGGGGCGTGATGCGGTAGTAGAGGTAGAGGCCCGCGTGGCCGGCGACGCTGCGGTGCATCAGGCCGCCGAAACCGATCAGATTGTCGGGTTGCTCGCGCTCGGCGATGGCCCAGTGACCGAAGCCGCGCGTCTGCCAGTGGTTGATCCAGCTCTGCAATTGCGCCTGCACCGCCTCGCGGCCCTGTGGCGTCGCAGCCGCGCAGAAGCGGTTCACGGCCGGGTCGGCGTGCAGATCCGCCAGCATGTCCAGATCGCCGTCCCGAGGCGGGCGCAGCACCAGGCGGCGGGTGACCATGGCTGCCGGAACAGGCGCAACGGGCTCGCTGAACTCAAACTGGACCATCTAGTCAGAAACTCGGTAAAAACCCGTAGGAGATTAGCGGCGAGCCGGCCTGGGCGGAAGTCCCGCGATGCCGGGAGTTGTCTCAAAACCGTCACAAAACCACGTAAAGACGGCAAAGCCAGGCCCGCGGGAATGCGGAGGGCCGGCTAGCCCGCGCGAGCAAACCGGCTGGGCGACTGCCCGACGTGGCGGGAGAAGGCCACGCTGAAGGTGCTGGTCGATCCGTAGCCGACGCGCTCTGCCACCTCGGCGACGGCCAGGCCCTGCTGGCGCAGCAGGCCTTTGGCGATCTCCATGCGCCAGCCCAGCAGATAGGCCATGGGCGAGGCCCCCACCGTGCGGGTGAAGCGGTCGAAGAAGGCCGAGCGGGACAGGGCCGCGACCTGGGCCAGTTGCTCCACCGTCCAGGCGTGGTCGACCCGGGCGTGCAGTTGCCTGAGGGCCGGCGCCAGCCGCTCGTCGCCCAGCCCGCGCAGCAGCCCGGGCGGGGCACTGCCCGCCGTCGTCCAGCGCATGGCCTCGACGAGCAGCATGCCCACCAGGCGCGACAGCATGTATTCGTTGCCCGGCTGCCGGCCTTCGTACTCCTCGCCCACCATGCCTACGAGCTGGGCCAGGCGCTGCGAGCCCTGGACGTGGACGACCCGCGGCAGCAGGGAGACCAGCAGCCCGGGATCGGCGCCGCCGAACAAAAAGGCCCCGCCCAGGGAGCGCATGTCGGGCTCGCCTTCCAAGTCACCATGGCGCCGCTCGCCATTGCCACCCGGCACCAACCTGGGGTCGATGTGAACCACAGGCGCTGGGCCGAAGCTGGAAATGGTGAACGGCGGCGTGCTGGGCAGCAGCACGAAGTCACCCGCCGCCAACGTCACCGGCTCATGCCCGTCCACCGCCAGCAGGCAGCTGCCCGTCAACATGATGCAGAAGCTGGGCTGGCCGTACTCGGCATAGCGCACCGCCCACTCGCCCTTGCCGCTGATGGGGTTGGCGAAGACGGCCCGCGGCTGCAGCAGCCGGACCACTTCGGTGAGGGGGTCGCTCATGGCCGGATTCTGACGCACTTTGGACTTTGGCTAAAAATCCCAAGACGATTGCATATATATCGTCCTGAAACCGCTGGATATCGTGAGGTCCTCTCTACCCACCCTGCAAGGAACCCCTCATGAAAACCGTCCTCATCACCGGCTGCTCCTCGGGCTACGGCCTGGCCACCGCCCATCACTTCCTCGCCCAGGGCTGGAAGGTCATCGCCACCATGCGCACCCCGCACGAAAACCTGCTGCCCGCATCGGACCGCCTGCGCGTGCTGGCCCTGGACGTGACCCGGCCCGACAGCATCGCCGCGGCCGTCTGGGCCGCCGGCCCCATCGACGTGCTCGTCAACAACGCCGGCATCGGCGTGGTCGGGGCCTTCGAGGCGACGCCCCTGGCCACCGCGCGCGAGGTGTTCGAGACCAACACCTTCGGCGTCATGGCCCTGATGCAGGCCGTCATCCCGCAGTTCCGCGAGCGCCGCGCCGGTGTCATCGTCAATGTGACGTCCAGCGCCACGCTGGCCGCCATGCCGCTGGCCGGCGTCTACACGGCCAGCAAGACGGCCATCACTGGCCTGACCGGCTCGGTGGCCCACGAACTGGCCGCCTTCAACGTGCGCGTCAAGCTGGTCGAGCCGGGCTATGCACCGACGACCCGCTTCGCCGAGAACGGCGCCGCGCGCATCCAGGGGCTGATCCCCGAGATCTATCAGCCTTTCGCCCAGCCCATCTTCGCGGCCTTCGCCCAGCCGGCCGCGGTGACGACGGAGCAGGACGTGGCCGAGGCGGTCTGGCAGGCCGCCCACGACCGCTCCGAGCGCCTGCACTTCGCGGCCGGGGCCGACGCCATCGCCCTGGCCAACGCGGCCTGAGGCCCGCCAGCCCTCACCCCCATCCCGGGAGTCTCCATGAAGCGATCCCCCTTCTTCGGCACCCTCGCCCTGGCCGTCCTGTCGGCGATCTGGATGGGCGGTTGCGCCAGCCTGCCACCGACGGCGCCCCGGCCGCTGAGCCCGCGCCCGGTCACGGACATCACGCCGCCCACGAGGACAGACCCGCACCGCCCGACCGTCGCCCTCGCGCTGGGCGGCGGCGGCCTGCGCGGCTTCGCCCACCTGGGCGTGCTGCGCGCGCTGGAGGAGGCCGGCATCCAGCCCGACATCGTCGTCGGCACTTCGGCCGGCGCCGTGGTGGGCGCGGCCTATGCCAGCGGCCTGTCGGCGGCGCAGATCGAGACCATCGCGAGCAACGTCAAGCTGGCGTCGCTGGTCGACCTCACCGCCAGCCGCAGCGGCCTCATGCGCGGCGACAACATCGCGCGCTGGGTCGAGCAGATCACGGCCGGCGCTCCCATCCAGAACTTCCCGCGCCGCTTCGCAGCCATTGCCACCGACCTGCAGAGCGGCCACGCCGTGCTGCTGGACAGCGGCTCGCCGGGCGCCGCGGCCCAGGCCTCCGCCGCCGTGCCCGGCATCAATGTGCCGGTGCCCTATCCGGGCGGGCATCTGGTGGACGGCGGCATCAGCAGCCTCGTGCCCGTGCGTGCCGCGCGGGCGCTGGGGGCCGATGTCGTCATCGCCGTGGACATCTATTGCCAGGGGCCGGGCAGCGAAGGCCTGGCCGCCCCGGCCATCCTGCTGCGCGTCATGCGGGTGCAGAGCTGTTTGGTGGCCGCGCCCGAGATGGCCGAAGCCGACCTGCTGATCGCCCCCGTGGTCAGCGTGTCGGGCCTGTCGGCCAAGGACGAACAGCGAGCCGCCATCAGCGCAGGCTACACCGCAGCAGCCGCAGCCCTCGAGCGCCTCAAGCCCCGACTGGGGGCCAAGGCGGTCGCGGCTTCGCAAGGCGGATGACCTCAGCGCCGCCGCGCGGTCACTGCGCCGGCTGGATGCGCGACGCCGCCAGGATGACCTGCGCGATCTCTTCCGGCCGCGAAATCATCGACACATGGCTCGCGTCGAGCTCGGTGGTCGTCGCGCCCATGCGCTTGGCCATGAAGCGCTGGAAGTCAGGATCGATGGTGCGGTCCTGCCTGGACACGACATACCAGGACGGCTTGGCGCGCCACGCCGCCACCGTCGTCTTCGCCGTGGTGACCGGCCGGCCGACGCGCTGCTGGGTCGCGTAGTAGACGCGGGCAAGAGCCGGATCGAGGTCGCCAGCGAAGTCGCGGACGAAGGCCTCCTCGGACAGCTGGCCGAAGCCATCGCTGCCCCAGATCAGGCCCTTGCCTGCGGGTGCCGCGGGGAAGGTCTTGGCGAGAGCCGGATAGTCCTCGCCGGCGTCGGGCGCACGCGCGGCGACATAGACGAGGGCCGACACCTTGGCGTCGGCGCCCGCTTCCGAAATGACCATGCCGCCGTAGGAATGGCCGACCAGCACGGTGGGACCGTCCTGCTGGGCCAGCGCGCGACGCGCGGCGTCGACATCGTCGGCCAGCGAGGTGGTCGGGTTCTGCACGGCCGTCACGTTCAGCCCGGCCTTTTGCAGCAACGGAATGACCTTGGCCCAGCTCGAACCATCGGCATAGAGGCCATGGACGAGGACGACGTTCCTGACCTTGGGCGGGGTTTGAGCGAGCGCCGCCGGCAGCGCCGCCAGGCCGGCGGCAAGTGCGATCAACGCTGCAAGGATGCGTGTAGGAATGGCCATGCTGTCTCCGAGGTGTGGTTGCCTCGGGCAGCGTAAAGAGCGCCGGGCGGCGCATCAATTAGCCGGCGCGCCCGACCATTAGCGCGCTCGCCAGTTCGCCTTCACCGCCGGTGATCGCGAACTGGACCCCATGCCCGGCGTCAGCCCGTCAGCAGCGCATTGACGCGCTTCACATAGGCGGCCGGGTCTTCCAGGTGGCCGCCCTCGGCGAGCACGGCCTGGTCGAACAGCACCTGGGCCAGGTCGTCGAAGTGGGCATTGCCCTCGAGCTTCTTCACCAGCGCATGCTCGGCGTTGATCTCCAGCGTCGGCTTGGATTCGGGCGCGGTCTGGCCGGCCTGCTTGAGCAGGCGCGCCAGGTGGCCGCTCATGTCGCCCTCTTCCACGACGATGCAGGCGGGCGAATCGACGAGGCGGGTCGTCACGCGCACGTCCTTGGCACGGTCCTTCAGGGCGTCCTTGAGCTTGTCCAGCAGCGGCTTCAGACTTTCGGCGGTCTCTTCGGCCTTCTTCTTCTCGTCTTCGTCGAGCAGCTTGCCCAGGTCGACGGCGCCCTTGGCGACGGACTGCAGGGTCTTGCCTTCGAACTCGTAGAGGTGGCTGAGCATCCACTCGTCGACGCGGTCCACCAGCAGCAGCACCTCGATGCCCTTCTTGCGGAAGAGCTCCAGCTGCGGGCTGTGCTTGGCGGCGGCCAGTGAATCGGCGGTGATGTAGTAGATGACCTCCTGGCCTTCCTTCATGCGGCCCAGGTAGTCGGCCAGGCTGATGCCGCTGTCGGCATGCGTGGACGCGAAGCGGAACAGCTTGGCCAGGCGCTCCTGGTTCTGATGGTCTTCGCCGATGCCTTCCTTCAGCACCTGGCCGAAGTCGGTCCAGAAGGCAGCGTACTTGGCGCGCTCGGCCTCATCCTCGCTGTTGGCCAGGCTCTCCAGCATGCCCAGCACGCGCTTGGTGGAACCCTCGCGGATGGCCTTCACGTCGCGGCTTTCCTGCAGCAGCTCACGGGAGACGTTCAGCGGCAGGTCGGCCGAGTCGATGACGCCCTTGACGAAGCGCAGGTAGACCGGCATCAGCGCCTCGGCGTCGTCCATGATGAAGACGCGCTTCACGTAGAGCTTCACGCCGCCGCGCTTGTCGCGGTTCCACAGGTCGAAGGGCGCCTTGGCCGGGATGTAGAGCAGCTGCGTGTACTCGCTGCGGCCTTCCACGCGGTTGTGGGTGTAGGCCAGCGGCGCGTCGCTGTCGTGGCTGATCTGCTTGTAGAACTCTTCGTACTGTTCCTGGGTGACTTCGCTCTTGCTGCGGCTCCACAGGGCCGAGGCCTTGTTGACCGGCTCCCACTCGTCGAGGATGACCTGCTTGGCGTTGTCGGCGTCCCACTCTTCCTTCTTCATCAGGATGGGCAGGGAGATGTGGTCGCTGTACTTGGCGATGGTCGACTTGACGCGCCAGGTCTTCAGGAATTCTTCCTCGCCATCGCGCAGGTGCAGGATGACGTCGGTGCCGCGGCCGGCCTTGGTGATGGTCTCGAGCTCGTATTCGCCCGTGCCTTCGCTGCTCCAGCGCACGGCCTGGTCGACCGGCAGACCGGCGCGACGCGTCTCGACGGTGATGCGGTCGGCAACGATGAAGCCCGAATAGAAGCCCACGCCGAACTGGCCGATGAGCTGGGCGTCCTTCTTCTGGTCGCCTTCCAGCTTGGCCATGAACTCGCGCGTGCCGCTCTTGGCGATGGTGCCCAGATGCGAGGCGGCCTCGTCGGCGCTCATGCCGATGCCGTTGTCGCTGATGGTCAGCGTCTTGGCCGCCTCATCGAAGCTGACGCGCACTTCGAGGTTGGGGTTGTCTTCCCACAGCGCCGCGTCGTCCAGGGCCTCGAAGCGCAGCTTGTCGCAGGCGTCACTGGCGTTGGACACCAGCTCGCGCAGGAAGATTTCCTTGTTGGAGTACAGCGAGTGCGTGACGAGGTGCAGGATCTGCTTGACTTCGGCCTGGAAGGCGTGGGTTTGCTTGGTCATGGCAATGGAGAATCTTGAGGATCTGGGGCTGTTTCGCCCGACGGGCGCCCAGTTGGGGCCAGTCCGTCGGGTTTCAAGGCCCGGCAGCGTAAACCCATTCCCGCCATGGCGACTCTCCACAACTACGGGCACGGCATCCACCGGCTCTCCCAGGTCTTCGCCGCCGACGACTGCCGGCGCTTCATCGCCCAGGCCGAAGGCTTCGGCTTCGAGCCGGCCACCATCAACACGCTGACCGGCGCGAAGCTGGAGAGCGAAGTGCGCAACAACGACCGCGTCATCTTCGACAGCGACGACCTCGCCCACGCCGTGTGGCGCCAGGTGGCGCTGGACCTGCCGCCGGTCTGGATGGCGCGCGGCATCGCCGGCCTCAACGAGCGCTTCCGTTTCTACCGCTACACGGCCGCGCAGAAGTTCGACTGGCATGTGGACGGCCCCTATGACCGCAGCAACGGCGAGCGCAGCCTGTTGACGCTGCTGATCTACCTCAACGGCAGCTACGAGGGCGGTGCCACCACCTTCGACGCGGACGGCCAGTTGATTGACGTGCAGGGCGAGGAAGGCGACGTGGTCTTCTTCCCGCACCGGCTGCGCCATCGCGGCTCGGTCGTTACGGCAGGCACCAAATACATGCTGCGCAGCGACGTCATGTACTTCCCGCTGACCGGCGCCAGCACATCCACTTTCCCGAGCCTTGACGAGCTGCACGCCGAAGCAGGCCGCTAATACGAAACCGCCAGGCGCGGCACGTCGACCTTGATCAGCGCCTTGGACAGGGCGCCGGCCGCGGCACGGGCGTAGTCCAGCGCCCAGGCCTGGTCGGCAAAGGCCGTCGGGCCGGCGGCCAGCGCGATGCCGACCAGCTTGTCGGCCAGCAGCACCTTGCCGGAGCCACGCAGAGGCTCGCATTCCAGGCGGACGAAGTTCTCGTCCAGCCAGCGGCGCGCCGCCTCGAAGCTCAACACTTCGGTGCCGTCGAGCTGGATGTCGACAGGCGCACCGGTCTCGAAGATGACGGTGATCCGGGCTTGCATGGCCGCCGATTGTGTCAGCGCCGCGCCTTGACTGCCTGGGACAGCACGTCCAGCACGGCCAGGGAGTCGTCCCAGCCCAGGCAGGCGTCGGTGATACTCTTGCCGTATTCCAGGGCCGCGGGGTCGTCCTTGCCCGGCGTGAACTTCTGGGCGCCGTCGTTCAGATGGCTCTCCACCATGACGCCAAAGATGCTCTTGCCGCCCTCGCGCATCTGGCCGGCGATGTCGCGGGCCACGTCCAGCTGGCGCTGGTGCTGCTTGCTGGAGTTGGCGTGCGAGCAGTCCACCATCAGGCGCTCGGGCAGCTTGGACTTGGCCAGGTCGGCACAGGCCTCGGCCACGCTCCTGGCGTCGTAGTTCGGCGCCTTGCCGCCGCGCAGGATGACGTGGCAGTCGGCATTACCGCGCGTCTCGACGATGGCGACCTGGCCGTTCTTGTGCACCGACAGGAAGTGGTGGCCACGCGCCGCGGCCTGGATGGCATCGGTGGCGATCTTGATGTTGCCGTCGGTGCCGTTCTTGAAGCCGATGGGCGCCGACAGGCCCGAGGCCAGCTCGCGGTGCACCTGGCTCTCGGTCGTGCGCGCGCCGATGGCGCCCCAGGCGATCAGGTCGCCGATGTACTGCGGCGAGATGACGTCCAGGAACTCCGAGCCGGCCGGCACGCCCAGGCGATTGATCTCCAGCAGCAACTGGCGCGCGATGCGCAGGCCCTCGTCGATGCGGTAGCTCTCGTCCAGATAGGGGTCGTTGATCAGCCCCTTCCAGCCGACGGTGGTGCGCGGCTTCTCGAAGTAGACGCGCATGACGATTTCCAGCGTGTCGGCGTACTTCTCGCGCTCGGCCTTGAGGCGGCGGGCGTACTCGATGGCCGCATTGGGATCGTGGATGGAGCAGGGGCCGATGACGACCAGCAGGCGGTCGTCCTCGCCGCTCATGATGCGGCGGATGCGCTGGCGGGTCTGGCCGATCAGGTTTTCCATCGCCGTACCGCGGATGGGGAAGAAGCGGATCAGGTGCTCGGGCGGCGGCAGCGGCGTGACGTCGACGATGCGCTCGTCATCGGTGGCGCTGGTCTTGTCGTCCTGGGAGTACCAGCGCTGGGCTTCGGGTTCGACGGAGGAGACTTTGGCGTTCACGGCAAGGGCCTTTCAGCAAACAAAAAACCGCCGGGCTTGGCGGCCTCGGCGGTTTTTGGGGAGTTCTGTGTTCAGCGCGCGCGCTCAGGACTCTCCACCGCCGGGGCGGGGAAAAAACCAAAAGCTAAAAAATGCGGCGCGGGACATGGGAACGGAATCTAGCACGCCGGCCGGAATGAGCTTTCGGCAGCGGGCAAGCCCGGCTTGACCCAGGTCAACGCTTCGCCGTCAATCGTCGTCTCACTGCCTGGAGACCCCCATGCAAAGACGCCATGCCCTGGGCGCCGCCGTCACCGGCCTCGCGGCCACCGGTTGCGCGAGCCCCCCGACGGCCCCTTCGACCGCCTCGCCCTTCACGGTCGCCCAGCCCTCGGTGCCCATTGCGGGCAGCAGCGAGGTCTTCCCGGTGCGGCGCATCTACTGCATAGGCCGCAACTACGCCGCCCATGCCCGCGAGATGGGCTCGGACCCGACGCGCGAGCCGCCCTTCTTCTTCCAGAAGCCCAGCGACGCGGTGCAGTTCGTGGCGCCGGGCAGCTCGACCAACCACCCCTATCCACCGCTGACCAGGAACTACCACTACGAGCTGGAACTGGTGGCGGCTCTGCACAAGGGCGGTCGCAACGTCCCCGTCGACAAGGCCCTGGACCTGGTCTACGGCTACGCGGTGGGCCTGGACATGACGCGCCGCGACCTGCAGCGCGGCATGGGCGACCAGAAGAAGCCCTGGGAGATCGGCAAGAGCTTTGACCGCTCCGCGCCCATCGGCCCCATCCACCGCGTCGCCCAGGTCGGCCATTTCACGCAGGGCGCCATCACGCTCAAGGTCAACGGCCAGGTCAAGCAGGACGCCAACCTGAACCAGATGATCTGGAACGTCGCCGAGCAGATCGCCCAGCTGTCCCAGGCTTTCGAGCTGATGCCGGGCGACATCATCTTCAGCGGCACGCCGGAGAACGTGGGGCCGGTGGTGCCCGGCGACCTGATGGAAGGATCGATTGCGGGCTTGCCGCTGTTGAGCGTGAAGGTGGTGGCGTGAGTCTCTAGGGCTGTTGCAAGGGCAGGTAGGGTTCCCAGCCCAGGTGCTCATGCTTCAACGCCTGGGCTTCTTCCCAGCTGGCCGCCTCGCACTCCCACAGCTTGACGGCTGAAGGCCCGAGCAGGCGCCGCATGCCCTCATGCGATGCCGGGAAAAAACTCAGCTGCTCACCGTCCTGCCACAGCTCGTAGCGCTGCAAGATCAGGCCGTCCCGCCCACCGTCAGCCCATCGATCCGCAGCGTCGGCTGCCCCACCCCCACCGGCACGCTCTGGCCTTC
Organism: Roseateles sp. FW305-36; assembly: GCF_058787015.1. NCBI lineage: Bacteria > Pseudomonadati > Pseudomonadota > Betaproteobacteria > Burkholderiales > Sphaerotilaceae > Roseateles > Roseateles sp. FW305-36. The sequence goes on from NZ_JBYSZK010000005.1 coordinate 130,576, forward strand.
CTTGCCGCAGACGCCCACACCCGTGTCCAGGGCCATGTCGTTGCCGATCATGCTGACGCGGGTCAGCGCGTCGGGGCCGTTGCCGATGATGGTGGCGCCCTTGACGGGGTACTGGATCTTGCCGTTCTCGACCCAGTAGGCCTCGCTGGCGGAGAACACGAACTTGCCGCTGGTGATGTCGACCTGGCCGCCGCCGAAGTTGGTGGCGTACAGGCCCTTCTTGATCGACGCGACGATCTCCTGGGGGTCGTCCTTGCCGCCCAGCATGTAGGTGTTGGTCATGCGCGGCATGGGCACATGGGCATAGCTTTCGCGGCGGCCGTTGCCGGTGGGGGCGACCTTCATCAGGCGCGCATTCATCGCGTCCTGGATATAGCCCTTCAGGATGCCGTCCTCGATCAGCACATTGCGCTGGCTGGCGCAGCCCTCGTCGTCGACGTTGAGCGAACCGCGGCGGTCGGGGAGGGTGCCGTCGTCCAGCACCGTCACGCCCTTGGCGGCCACACGCTGGCCGATGCGGCCGGCGAAGGCGCTGGAGCCCTTGCGGTTGAAGTCGCCTTCCAGGCCATGGCCCACGGCCTCGTGCAGCAGCACCCCGGGCCAGCCCGGGCCGACGACGACGACCATCTCGCCGGCCGGCGCGGGGCGGCTCTCCAGATTCGTCAGCGCCGCATGCACGGCCTGCTCGACATAGCTGGCGATCATCTCGTCGGTGAAATAGGCCAGGCCAAAGCGCCCGCCGCCGCCGCCCGAGCCCACCTCGCGGCGGCCGTTGCTCTCGGCGATCACCGTGATGGACAGGCGCACCAGGGGGCGCACATCCGCCGCCAGCGTACCGTCGGCGCGGGCGATCAGCACCACCTCATGCTCGGCCGCCAGGCCGGCCATCACTTGCGCGACGCGCGGATCCTTGGCGCGGGCCATCTTCTCGGTGCGCTCCAGCAGCGCGACTTTTGCCGAACTGTCCAGACTCGCGATGGGGTCGGACACGCCGTAGAGCTCGCGGCTGCCGGCCACGCGGCCCTGCGACGGCACCTGCACCTTCTTGCTCTGGCCGGCCGCGGCGATGGTGCGCACGGTGCGCGCCGCATCCAGCAGCGAGTCCAGCGAGATGTCGTCCGAATAGGCGAATGCCGTCTTCTCCCCCGCCACGGCGCGCACGCCGACGCCCTGGTCGATGCTGAAGGACCCGCTCTTGACGATGCCCTCCTCCAGGCTCCAGCCCTCGGCGCGCGTGGTCTGGAAATAGAGGTCGGCGTCATCGACGCGATGCTCGGTGATGAGGCGCAACGCCTGCGACAGCGAGGCCTCGGTCAGGCCGAAGGGCTCCAGCAGTTGCGAGCGGGCGGTGGCCAGGCGGGCCAGGGTGGGTTCGACGGCGATCATGACCCGATTCTAGAAAGCCTCTCGTCAGGCATTGCAAGGGAAGGACAAGCTTCTTTACGCGAGTCATGTCGGCCGCTGTTACAAGGGCTTCGTTGTGGACGGGCCTTGCAACCCAACACCCCAAGGAGCCCTCGATGAAGACCACTCACAAAGCCCTGATTGCCCTGTTGACCCTGGCCGGCGCCAGCGCCTTTGCCCAGGCCCCCGCCGCCTCGGCCCCCGGCACCAACACGCCGCGCATCGACAAGCGCGAAGCCCGCCAGCAGGCCCGCATCGCCCAGGGCGCCGAGAACGGCAGCCTGACCGCCCACGAGACCCAGCGCCTCGAGAAGGAGCAGGGCCGCGTCGACAACGCCGAGGCCAAGGCCAAGGCCGACGGCACCGTGACGGCCAAGGAGCGTCGCCGCATCACGGCCATGCAGGACGGCGCCAGCCGCGACATCCACCGCAAGAAGCACAACGCCCGCGCCGCCAGCGCGCCGGGCTGAGAACCCCGCCATACGGCTGCTAACAAATCCGTCCCCGGCAGGCCCCTGCTAGGGATGTCGCCGGGCCCGGTGCCCGGCCAGCATGCGACGCATCGGTATTGCACCGGAGCGTCGCATGAAGTCCTTGCTGATCGCCTCGCTGGCCCTGGCCAGCGCCGGAACCGCCCTCGCCTACGACCTCGTGGGCTCGGGCTACAGCCAACCCGTCTTCCTGACGGCGCCCACGGGTGATGCGCGCCTCTTCGTCGTCGAGAAGGGCGGGCGCATCAAGACCCAGCTGGGCGGCAGCGTGTCCACCTGGCTGGACCTCTCAGCCAGCGTCAACACCGCGGGCGAGCGCGGCCTGCTCGGCCTGGCCTTCGATCCCGGCTTCGCCAGCAACGGCCGCTTCTACGTCGACTACATCGACAAGACGACGCTGAACACCGTCGTCGCGAGCTACACGACCAACGCGTCGGGTGGTGTCGACGTCGCCAGCGCCCGCACCATCCTCACCGTCGCGCAGACGGGCGGCTTCAGCAACCACAAGGCCGGCTGGATCGGCTTCAGCTCGGCCGACCCGGGCAATCTCTACATCGCCACCGGCGACGGCGGCAGCGGCTACGACCCCAACAACAACGCGCAGAACCTCAGCAGCAACCTCGGCAAGCTGCTGCGCGTGACGCCGCTGGCCGGCGGCGGCTACACGGTGCCGGCGAGCAATCCCTTCGTCGGCGTGGCAGGCAACGACGAGATCTGGGCCTACGGCCTGCGCAACCCCTACCGCAACAGCTTCGACCGCCAGACCGGCGACCTGTGGATAGGCGACGTGGGCCAGGACACCCGCGAGGAGGTGGACTTCGCCTCCGCCGCTTCGGGCCTGGGTCGCGGCGCCAACTACGGCTGGCGGGTGCGCGAGGGCACGATCGCCACGCCCGGCATCAGCGATCCCGTGCCAGCCAACCTGACCGGCCCGGTGTTCGACTACGGCCACGTCGACGGCGCCAACTCCATCATCGGCGGCTACGTCTATCGCGGCGGCGCCGATGCCGGACTGAACGGCAAATACGTCTTCGGCGACTTCGGCAACGGCCACATCTGGAGCCTGAGCGGCAACACGGCAACGCAGTTGTCCTCGCCTTTCGGCGCCAACACGCTGACCAGCTTCGGCGAAGGCGGCGACGGCTCGCTCTACGCCGTTGGCATCAACGGCGACATCTACCGGCTGGCCGTCGCCGTGCCCGAGCCGGCCCCCGCCCTGCTGCTGGCCCTGGGCCTGGCGGCGGGCAGCCTGCTCACTCGTCGCCGCCGCGCTTGAGCTTGAGGCCGGCGTCGTAGAGGCGGTTGCGCGGCGCGCCACTGATCTGCGCCGCCAGGGCCACGGCCTGCTTCAACGGCAGTTCCGCCGCCAGCAGGGCGAGCACGCGCAGGGCTTCGGCCGGCAGATCGTCATCGGCCGCAGCCTGGGGTGCATGGGCATGCAGCACCAGCACGAACTCGCCGCGCTGACGCTGCGAGTCGGCGGCCATCCACGCAGGCAGCGTCTCGGCTTGCGCGGTATGGATGCTCTCGAACTGCTTGGTGAGCTCGCGGCAGACCGTCACGCGGCGCGCCGGCGCCAGTTCGGCCAACAGGGCGATCAGTTCGACGATGCGGTGCGGCGCCTCGAAGACGACCTGGCTCTGGCCCTCGACGGCCAGCACGGCCTGCAGGGCGGTGCGGCGCTCGCCGGCCTTGGTGGGCAGGAAACCCGCGAAGGCAAAGCCCGTCGCCGCAGTGTCGCCGGCCACGCTGAGCGCCGTCGCCGCGCTGCTCGGGCCCGGCAGGGGCAGCACGCGGTAGCCGGCGGCCACCACTTCCTGCACGAGGACGGCGCCGGGGTCGGAGATGGCCGGCGTGCCGGCATCGGACGCATAGGCCACGCGCTCGCCCGCCGCCAGCCGCGCAATGACGCCGGCGCTGCCTTCACGCTCGTTGTGCTGGTGCACGGCGATCAGCGGCTTGTGCAGCCCCAGATGGCGCAGCAGGCCGCCGCCCTGGCGTGTGTCCTCGCAGGCCAGCGCATCCACGAGGCCGAGCAAGTGGATCGCCCGCAGGCTCAGGTCGGCGAGATTGCCGATGGGCGTCGCCACGAGATAGAGGGTGGCGGCCGGATACTGCTGGCCGCCGGCCGCAGCCGCAGCGGCCTGGCGCAGCAGTGACTGATCGGAAATGGCAATGTTCAACTGGGGCTCTCGATCAAAACCGGATACCAAGACGCGCGGGGACGCGGCCGAGGATGCTGCGCTGGCGCATCTCCAAGCCGCCGGCCTGCGCCTGCTGGAGCGGAATTATCGAGTCGGCGCCGGCCCCAGCCGCCGTGCGGGTGAGGTCGACCTCATCATGACCGACCGCGACGGCACCCTCGTGTTCGTGGAAGTACGCGCCCGCATGGATGCGTCGCACGGCGGCGCGGCCGCCAGCGTGACTTCCGCCAAGCAGCAGCGCCTCATCTACGCCGCCCAGCACTATCTGCTGCGCCACGCCAGCCCGCCACCCTGCCGCTTCGACGTCGTGGCCATCGACGGCGCCGAACTCACCTGGTTACAAGGGGCCTTCGACGCGGGCTGAAACAATAGAGCCCCTCGTCCAAGGCGGGCCGGCCAGGGAGCGGCCCGGCGCTCGGCCCGCAATCAAAAAGGCGCCGTTCAAGCGCTGACTATGATTCGGCTCGCATGATTGAACAAAGAATCCAGCAGCAGTTCTTCGAAAGCGCCGACCTGCTCTACCAAGCCGCCGAGCAACTGGCACGGCCCCTGGCGATGGCCGCGCAGATGGTGGTGGACGCCATCACCGGCGGCAACCGCATCCTCTGCGCCGGCCAGGGCCTGGCCAGCATGGACGCCGACTACCTGGCCGCGCGGCTGGCCGGCCGCTTCGAGCAGGAGCGCCCCGGGCTGGCCGCCTGGAGCCTGGCCGCCCAGGCCCGCGAGGCTGCCGGCCTGGACCTCGCCCGCCTGCTGCAGGCTCATGGCCATCCGGGCGACGTGCTGGTGATGATCGAGCCGCTGCGCGAGCAGCGCGACGCCTGGCAGCCCGCCCTGGCCGTGGCCCATGCCCAGGAGATGAGCATCATTGCGCTGACCGCCCAGCCCCCGGGCGCCACCGACGAGTGGCGCGGCCTGCTGCAGGACACCGACATCCAGATCCGTGTCAGCCACGGCCGCGAGCCGCGCGTTGTCGAGGCCCAGCGCGTGCTGCTGCACGCCCTGGCCGACGCTGTCGACCTGCAACTGCTCGGCAGCGACGAATAACCCCTTTGACGGAAAACCGATGAAAAAACTCACCCTCACCCTGACCGCCGCCGTCCTCGCCAGCACGCTGGCCACCGGCTGCGCACCGCTGCTGATCGGCGGCGCGATGGTGGGCGGCGTCAGCGTCGCGACCGACCGCCGCACCTCGGCCACCCAGCTCGAGGACGAGACCATCGAGTTCAAGGCCGGCGCCCGCATCCGCGAGCAGCTCGGCGACAAGGTCCACACCAACATCAACAGCTACAACCGCGTCGCGCTGATCACCGGCGAGGCACGCACCGACGCTGATCGCGAGGCGCTGGAACGCATCGTCGGCGGTGTCGAGACCGTCACCCGCGTGGTCAACGAGACCGCCGTCACCATGCCCAGCGCGCTGAACGGCCGCTCCAACGACGTGCTGCTGAAGAGCAAGGTCAAGGCCTCGCTCATCGACGCGCCCGACCTGCTGAGCAACGCCTTCTACGTCGTCGTCGAACGCGGCGAGGTCTTCCTGATGGGCCGCGTCACCGAACGCGAAGCCAATCGCGCCACCGACATCGCGCGCGGCGTCAACGGCGTGCGCAAGGTCGTGCGGGTGTTCGAGATCATCAGCGAGGAAGAGCTCGCCCGGCTGTCGCCGAAAAAGTCGTCCTGAAATCCGAACCGCGCCGACGGCGCGGTTCAGAGCCTCTTGATGAGGCTGGACGTATCCCAGCGCTTGCCGCCCATGGCCTGCACGTCGGCGTAGAACTGGTCCACCAGGGCCGTCAGCGGCAGGCGTGAGCCATTGCGGCGGGCCTCGTCGAGCACCAGGCCGAGGTCCTTGCGCATCCAGTCGACGGCGAAGCCGAAGTCGAACTTGCCCTCGACCATGGTCTTGCCGCGGTTGTCCATCTGCCAGCTCTGCGCCGCGCCCTTGCCGATGACGTCCAGCACCTGGGCCATGTCCAGGCCCGCGTTCTGGCCGAAGCGCACCGCCTCGGACAGGCCCTGCACGACGCCGGCAATGCAGATCTGGTTGACCATCTTGGCCAGTTGGCCCGAGCCCGGGCCGCCAAGCAGGGTCACGGCCTTGGCGAAGGCCAGGGCAACGGGCTTGATCGTGTCGAAGGGTGCTGCGTCGCCGCCGCACATGACGGTCAGCGCGCCATTGACCGCGCCGGCCTGGCCGCCCGAAACGGGCGCATCGATGAAGGCGACACCGCGCTTGGCGGCCTCGGCGTGAAGCTCGCGGGCCACGGCGGCGGAGGCCGTCGTGTGGTCGACAAAGACGGCGCCGGACGTCATGCCGCTCAGCGCGCCCTGTTCGCCCAGCACGACCGAACGCAGATCGTCGTCGTTGCCGACGCAGCAGAACACGAACTCGGCGCCCTTGACGGCTGCGGCCGGTGTCGCCGCAAAGGCGCCGCCGTACTCCTGGGTCCAGGCCTCGGCCTTGGCCGTGGTGCGGTTGTAGACCGTGACCTGGTGGCCGGCGCGCGCCAGGTGGCCAGCCATGGGATGGCCCATGACGCCCAGGCCCAGGAAGGCGACGCGGCGGGCGGGAACGGGGTCGTAGCTGCGGGTGCTCATGCTCAGAGAATCGTCAAATGTTCAGTGCCGGTGGACAGGTCGCCGGCGCGGGCGCGCTCGCTGTTGAGCTTGATCTGCAGGCGCAGGTCGTTGACCGAGTCGGCGTTGCGCAGCGCGTCTTCATACGTCACCTTGCCGGACTCGTAGAGGTCGAACAGGGCCTGGTCGAAGGTCTGCATGCCCAGCTCGCGCGAGCGCTTCATCAGTTCCTTGATCTCGCTGATCTCACCCTTGAAGATCAGGTCGGAGATCAGCGGCGAGTTCAGCAGGATCTCGACGGCGGCCACCCGGCCCTTGCCCTCGCGGCGCGGCAGCAAGCGCTGGGAGATCAGCGCGCGCAGGTTCAGCGACAGGTCCATCAGCAGCTGCTGGCGGCGGTCTTCGGGGAAGAAGTTGATGATGCGGTCCAGGGCCTGGTTGGCGCTGTTGGCGTGCAGGGTGGCCATGCAGAGGTGGCCGGTCTCGGCGAAGGCGACGGCGTGCTCCATGGTCTCGCGATCGCGCACCTCGCCCATCAGGATGACGTCGGGCGCCTGGCGCAGTGAGTTCTTCAGCGCGGCTTCCCAGCTGTCGGTGTCCAGGCCCAGCTCGCGCTGGGTGACGATGCAGTTCTTGTGCGGGTGCACGAACTCGATCGGGTCCTCGATGGTCACGATGTGGCCATAGGTCGTCTCGTTGCGCTCGTCGATCATGGCGGCCAGCGACGTGCTCTTGCCCGAGCCGGTGGCGCCCACGACGATGACCAGGCCGCGCTTGTGCTGCACCACCTCGCGCAGCACGACGGGCAGGTCCAGCGACTGGATGGTCGGCAGCGTGGAGGGAATCGTCCGCAGCACCAGGCCGACCTGGCTCTGCTGGATGAAGGCATTGACGCGAAAGCGCCCGATGCCATGCGGCGAGATCGCGAAGTTGCACTCCTTGGTGCGCTCGAACTCGGCCGCTTGCTTGTCGTTCATGATCGACCGCGCCAGCTGCAGCGTGTGCTGACCCGTCAGCGGCTGGGGCGAGACCTTGGTCAGCTTGCCGTCCACCTTGATGGCCGGCGGGAACTCGGCAGTCAGGAAGAGGTCGGAGCCCTTGCGCGACAGCATCAGCCGCAGCAGGTCGTTGATGAATTTCGAGGCCTGATCGCGTTCCATGGTGGGTGTCCTTTGCGCCGATCAGCCCGGGAAATTTTCCGGGAACTTGGCCTTCGCACGGGCTTCCGCCGGCGAAATGATGTTGCGACGAACCAGGTCGGTCAGGTTCTGGTCCAGGGTCTGCATGCCCTGCGAATTGCCGGTCTGGATGGAGGAGTACATCTGCGCGACCTTGTTCTCGCGGATCAGGTTGCGGATGGCCGAGGTGCCCAGCATGATCTCGTGGGCGGCCACGCGGCCGGTGCCGTCCTTCAATTTGCACAGGCTCTGCGAGATGACGGCCTGCAGCGACTCGGACACCATGGCCCGCACCATTTCCTTTTCGGCGGCGGGGAAGACGTCGACGATGCGGTCCACGGTCTTGGCGGCCGACGAGGTGTGCAGGGTGCCGAACACCAGGTGACCCGTCTCGGCCGCGGTCAGCGCCAGGCGGATGGTTTCCAGGTCGCGCATTTCGCCCACCAGCACGCAGTCCGGGTCTTCACGCAGGGCCGAGCGCAGCGCGTTGCTGAACGAGTGCGTGTGCGGGCCGACTTCCCGCTGGTTGATGAGGCTCTTCTTGGACTCGTGCACGAACTCGATCGGGTCCTCGATGGTGAGGATGTGGCCGTATTCGTTCTCGTTGAGGTGGTTGACCATGCCGGCCAGCGTCGTGCTCTTTCCCGAGCCGGTCGGGCCGGTCACCAGCACCAGGCCGCGCGGGCGCAGCGCCAGTTCGGCGAAGACCTTGGGCGCGTTGAGCTGTTCCAGGCTGAGGATCTTGCTCGGAATGGTCCGGAACACGGCGCCCGAGCCGCGGTTCTGGTTGAAGGCGTTGACACGGAAGCGCGCCAGGCCCTGGATCTCAAAGGAGAAGTCGACTTCCAGCGTCTCCTCGTACACCTTGCGCTGGGAGTCGTTCATGATGTCGTAGACCATGTCATGGACCGCGCGATGGTCCAGGGCCTCGACATTGATGCGGCGCACATCGCCGTGCACGCGGATCATCGGCGGCAGGCCGGCCGAGAGGTGCAGGTCGGAGGCCTTGTTCTTGACCGAGAATGCCAACAGCTGAGTGATGTCCATGATGTTCCGTGGAGTGCTCGTTTCATTATGGCCATCTCGGATTCCCTCCAAGCCGTCAAAACCCGCATTGCTGAGGCATGTGTCTCAGCCGGCCGTCCACCCAATGCGGTACAGCTGCTGGTCGTCAGCAAGACTTTTCCCGGTTCCGACGTCCGCCAGGCCTTCGCCGCGGGGGCCCGCGCCTTCGGGGAGAACTATGTCCAGGAAGGTCTCGCCAAGGTCGAGGAGCTGGACGATCTGCGCGGCCAGATCGAGTGGCATCTGATCGGGCCCCTGCAGTCCAACAAGACCAAGCCCGTCGCCGAACGCTTCGACTGGGTGCATTCGGTCGACCGGCTCAAGATCGCCGAGCGCCTGGCCGAGCAGCGCCCGCCCGGGTTGCCGCCGCTGAATGTCTGCCTGCAGGTCAATATCAGCGAGGAAGCCAGCAAGAGCGGCCTCGTGCCGGCCGCGGTCGCGCCGCTGGCCCGCCAGGTCGCCGCCCTGCCCCGGCTGAAGCTGCGCGGCCTGATGGCGATTCCCGAGCCTGGCCCCGGCGCCCTGGCCCAGCACCAGGCCATGGTCCGCCTCTTCAACAACTTGAAGGATGAAGGCCTGGCCCTGGACACCCTGTCCCTGGGCATGAGCGCCGACCTCGAAGACGCCATCCGGGCCGGCTCGACGATGGTGCGCGTGGGCACCGCCGTCTTCGGCGCGCGGTGAGCGCCGAGCCGCCCCGCTACCGCCGGCTGGCCGACGAGCTGGCCCGACTCATCCACACGGGCGCCCTGCGCCCCGGAGATCGCCTGCCCTCGGTGCGCCAGACCCAGGCCAGCCGCGGCTGCAGCGCCGCCACCGTCTTCCAGGCCTATCACCGCCTCGAATCCCTGGGCCTGGTGCGGGCGGCCGAGCGCTCGGGCTATTTCGTCGCGCCGCAGACGACACCCCCCGCCCGGCCGGCCGCCGACCAGGCCCAGCCCGTCGCCGTCAGCGAACTGGTCTTCCAGCTGCTGGGCACGGGCGGACACGAGATCCATGCGCCGCTGGGCTCGGCCTTCATCAGCCCGGATCTCTTCCCCTTGGACGCGCTGCGCCGCGCCCTCACGGCCGGCAGTCGCGGCATCAGGCCAGCCGACCTGACCCAACAGCTGCCGGGCGGCCACGAGGGCCTGCGTCGCCAGATCGCGCTGCGCTATCTGCGCCAGGGCCTGAGCATCGCGCCCGACGAGATCGTGCTGACGGACGGCGCGCTGGAAGGCCTGAACCTGTCGCTGCAGCTGCTGACCCGCCCGGGCGATGCGGTGCTGATCGAGTCGCCCTGCTTCTACGCCGCCCTGCAGGCCCTGGAGCGCCTGGGCCTGCGCGCCGTCGAGGTGCCCGCCGACCGGGCTGAAGGCGCCGACCTGGACGCCATGGCCGCCCTCATCGAGCGCCACCGGCCCACCGCCTGCTGGCTGATGACCAGCTTCCAGAACCCGCTCGGCAGCCTGATGCCGCCGGACAGGAAGCGCGTCCTCGTCGAACTGCTGGAGAGCCACGGCATCCCGCTGATCGAAGACGACGTCTACGCCGAACTGCAGCACCACGGCAGCCCGCCGCCGCCCGCCAAGGCCTACGCAACCCGCGGCGAGGTGCTGCACTGCGGCTCGTTCTCCAAGACGCTGGCGCCCGGCTACCGCGTCGGTTGGGTGGCCGCGGGCCGCTTCGCGCCGGCCCTGCGCCGCGCCAAGCTCAGCCAGAGCCTGTCGGGCTCCTGGCCGGCCCAGGCCGCCGTCGCCCATTACCTGGCAGGCGGCGACTACGACCGCCATCTGCGCAGCCTGCACCGGGCCCTGGCCATGCAGCAGCAGGCGCTGATTGCGGCGGTGCGGCAGCATTTCCCGGCCGGCACGCGGGTGAGCCTGCCCCAGGGCGGCTACTTCATCTGGGTGGAGCTGCCGGCGGGTCATGACACCCTGGCCCTGCAGCGCGCCGCGCTGGCCGAGGGCATCAGCCTGGCGCCCGGCCCGTTGTTCTCCGCCCACGGCGACTTCCGCACCTGCCTGCGCCTGAACAGCGGCCAGCCCTGGACACCCGCGCTGGCAACCGCCGTGGCGCGCCTGGGCGAACTGATACGGTCGCCCCAGACCTGATCTGCTCCTTACGCCGGGCCGCCAAGCCGGGCAAGATGAAAGCCGATGCCTCTCCCGCTCCGCTCCCTGTGCTCCCTGCTGCTGGCCCTGTGCCTGCCCGCCGGCGCCGTCGACCGCGTCCCCGACACGCTGGCCCAGCGTGCCCTGGCCTGCACCGGCTGCCACGGCAAGGAAGGCCGCGCGGCACCGGACGGCTACTACCCCCGCCTGGCCGGCAAGCCGGCCGGCTACCTCTACAACCAGCTGCTGAATTTCCGCGATGGCCGCCGCGACTACGGCCTCATGAGCGAGCTGATCGCGCCGCTGTCCGACGCCTATCTGAAGGAACTCGCCGGGCATTTCGCGTCGCTGGACCTGCCCTACCCGCCGCCGCAGAAACCGGCCCTGCCGGCACCCGAACTGGCCCGCGCCGAACAACTGATCCGCCAGGGCGACACCGCCCGCAAGCTGCCCGCCTGCGTGGCCTGCCATGGCGAGCGCCTGACGGGCACCCAGCCGGCCATCCCCGGCCTGCTCGGCCTGTCGCGTGACTATCTGAATGGCCAGCTCGGCGCCTGGCGCAGCGGCCAGCGGCGGGCCAAAGAGCCCGACTGCATGGCCCAGATCGCCAAGACCCTGACCGAGCCGGAGATCAACGCCGTCACCCAGTTCCTGGCCGGCCAGGCCCTGCCAGCCGACCCGCATCCGGCTGCCGCGCTGGCCACCCGACCGCCGGTTCAATGCGGGGGCCTGCAACCATGAGGCGCGTGCTGATCGCGGTCCTGCTGCTGGTGCTGGCCGCGCCGTGGGCGCTGCTCGCCTGGCAACGCAACCTGACCGACACGACGCCCCGGTCCACCGCGCCCGTCAACCTGGAGCGCGGCGCCTATCTGGCTGCCGTCGGCAACTGCGCCGGCTGCCACACCGCACGCGGCGGCGGGCGCCTGGCCGGCGGCCGCCCCATCCCGACCCCCTTCGGCACCGTCTTCTCGTCCAATCTGACGCCCGACGCCACCGGCCTGGCCGGCTGGAGCGCCGACGACTTCTGGCGCGCCATCCACCTCGGCCAGAGCCGCGACGGCCGCCTGCTGGTGCCGGCCCACCCCATCGTCAACACCACCCGGGTCACGCGCGAGGACGCTGACGCCCTGCATGCCTGGCTGCAGACGCAACCCGCGGTGGCTTCCCCCCGCCGCGAGCATGAACTGCGCTGGCCCATGAATGGAGAACTGGGCAGCCAGCTCGCCGTCGCCGCCTGGCGGGTCCTCTACTTCAAGCCTGGCAGCTACCAGGCCGACCCGGCCCGCGACGCCATCTGGAACCGCGGCGCCTATCTGACCCAGGGCCTGGCCCATTGCAGCGCCTGCCATGCCGGCCGCAATGCGCTGGGCGGCGACCACGGCGCCGCCGACTTCCGCGGCGGCCTGCTGGCCGGCCTGGGCTGGGTGGCGCCGTCCCTGCATGACCCGGCCGAGGCCGGCGTTCAGCGCTGGCCGACCGAAACCCTGCAGCGCTGGCTGCGCGACGGCCATGTCGACGGCCACGCCGCCCTCGGCCCCATGGGCGAGGTCGTGCTGGGCAGCACCGCGGCCCTGAACGACGCCGACCTGGCCGCCATGAGCAGCTATCTGCGCGCCCTGCCCGAGATCGGCGTGGCCCGGCCCGATCCGGCCGACCCCGATCCGCGCCGCCGCGAACACGGCGCCGGCCTCTATCGCAACCACTGCGCCGCCTGCCATGGCGCCAACGGCGAGGGCCGGCGCGACGACGGCGGTGCCCTGGCCTACCCGGCCCTGGCCGGCAGCCGCACCATCACCCAGGCCAGCGCGGCCAACCTGATCCGCGTCATCGAGCGCGGCGGCTTCGCGCCGGCCACGGCGGGCCATCCCCGCCCCTATGGCATGCCGCCCTTCGCGGGCGTGCTCGGCGCCGAGGACCTGGCCGCCCTGGCCAGCCATCTGCGCCAGTCCTTCGGCCACCGCGCCGGTGAAATCGACGCCGTCGAGGTCCTGCGGCTGCGCGCCGCTGCCGCCCAACACTGACAGCGCAACCCCGGAGCACGGGGAAGCGACGTGAACGACTTCACGCAAGCCTGCCGCAAGCATGAAGCAAATGGTCACAGGTCGCGACACACTGCGCGCCGGCCCCTGGGTAGGGCCACAAAAACAGGGCCGAGAGGCCTACAGTCGTCGTTGAATTCAAGCGCGGCAGCCCGCCGCCGATACCCGAAGACCACCGCAAGGACCCATACCGCATGAACTTCCTGACGCAACTGCGCATCGGCCAGCGCCTTCTGGTGAGCTTCGGTCTGCTGATCGTGCTGCTGATCATCATTGGCTTTTTCGGCGGCAACAGTGCCAACAGCCTGGCCAAGGACCTGGATCGCACCGCGAACTCCAGCCTCGTGAAGATCGGCGCCGCCAATGGCCTCGAGAGTCAGGTCAACATCATTTCGCGCGCCGTGCGCGACCTGCTGCTGCTGGACACCGCCGGCGCCATCAAGAAGCAGAAGAAGGCCATTGCCGACGCCCTGGAAGAGGGCGAGAAGCAGCTCAAGAGCCTGGAAGAAGCGGTCACCGATGACGCCGAGAAGGCTGCGGTCGCCGAAGTGCGCGGCCACAAGACCAAGTTCCTGGCCGCCCTCGAGAAGTTCCAGAAGATCCAGGTCGACGGCACGCCCGACGAGGCCCGCGAAAGCCTGATCCAGGACCTGCGCCCCGCCCAGGCTGCCCTGCAGGAAGGCCTGAAGAAGCTGGTCGACATGCAGTTCGAGAGCGGCAAGGCCCTGGCCACCGCCGGCAACGAGCGCGCTCGCAACGCCGTCATGCTGACCGCCGTGCTGGTGCTGGCCGCCGTGGCCCTGGGCGTGGGTGGCTTCCTGGTCATCTCCCGCTCCATCGTCGGCCCGGCCCGCAAGGCCCAACTGGCCGCCGAAGCCATCGCCGCCGGCGACCTGACCCAGGACATCCAGGTCGAAGGCCGCGACGAACTGAGCCAGATGCTGCAGGCCATGAAGGACATGCAGACCGCCCTGTCCGGCGTCGTGCGCGATGTGTCCACCGCCGCCAGCGAAGTGGCGCAGAACTCCGGCTCCATCGCCGACAGCAATTCCAACCTGGCCGAACGCACGACGCGTTCCGCCGCCAGCCTGCAGAACACCGCCGCCTCGGTCGAGGAGATCGCCTCCACGCTGAAGGGCGCCAGCGAGCTGACCCGCCGCGCCGCCGGCATCGCCGTGACGGCCCGCCAGTCGGCCAGCAATGGCGGCGCCGTCGTCTCCAAGGTCGTCGAGACCATGGAAGAGATCAGCGCCAGCTCCAAGAAGATCGGCGACATCATCGGCGTCATCGACGGCATTGCCTTCCAGACCAACATCCTGGCCCTGAACGCCGCGGTGGAAGCCGCCCGTGCCGGCGAACATGGCCGCGGCTTCGCCGTGGTGGCCGCCGAAGTGCGTGCCCTGGCCCAGCGCTCGGCCGGTGCCGCCAAGGAAATCAAGGTGCTGATCCAGGAATCGACCGTCAAGGTCGAGAACGGCACCACCCTGGTCAACAACGCCGGCGTCACCATCCGCAGCGTCGTCGACGAAGTCAACAACATGGGTCAGCTGATCGAAGAGATCTCGCACTCGGCCCAGGAGCAGGCCACGGGCGTGGGCGTCGTCAACGGCGCCATGAACGAGCTCGACAAGGCCACCCAGCAGAACACCAGCCTGGTCGGCGATCTCAGCCGCTCGGCCGACGCGCTGCGCGACAGCTCGACCCGCCTGATCGAGGCGGTCGGCTTCTTCCGCGCCGCCTGAACCCCATCACCCACTTCCCGAGGTTCGCCATGTCATTCCTGCGTTCCGCCACCGTCCTCGCTGCCAGCCTGATGCTGGCCCTGGCCGCGCACGCCACGCCCAAGGTCATCAAGAAGGTGCCGCCGGAGTTCCCGGCCGAGGCCACCAAGAAGGGCATCTCCGCCGGCTCGGTCAAGGCCAAGCTGACCATCGAAGCCGACGGCAAGGTCAGCGACGTCGAGATCGTCGAAGCCGAGCCCAAGCGTGTCTTTGACCGCGCCGTGAAGTCGGCCCTGATGGAATGGAAGTTCGAGCCGGGCGAAAAGGGCACCCACGAAGTCAAGCTCGTCTTCAAGAACGAGGACTGACACTGGACAGAAAGGCCGCCTGCGCGGCCTTTCTTGCCTGCGTCAGGACAGCCGGCATGCAAGCCGGCTGGCTTGAGGACTGACGACCCTCAGCGCTTCATCACCGGCAACTCTGCCACCCGCTCCGCCGGGTGCCACCAGTGCATGCCGCCCGCCACCAGCATCACCATGACCACGGCGCCACCGGCCATCAGGCCCAGGCGCCGTTTCTTTTGCGCCTGGCGGGCGCGGATGCGGGCGCCGCCGTTGGCTTCCCGCAGGGCCGGGCTGAGGTGGCTGCGCGACAGGCGCTTGAGATTCACGGCCTGCTTGCGGCCGTCACGCCCCGTCACAATTTCGAAGCTCAAAGGCTCGTCCGGCCGCGGGCCTTCGCCATCGGTCGGGAAGGCCGCCAGCGCGACGAACACCTCTTCGCCCCCGCCGCTCGGCCGGATGGCGCCATAACCCGCATCGTGGTTCCAGGCGCTCAGTACTCCTTCGAATCTCATACTCACCTCAACGACTACCCCCAGATCTTGGGGGAGGTCGGCCCGGTGGCCGCAACCGGATGTAAGCCACCGACAATCCGCCCCTCCCGTATTCCGCCCCCTTCAGCGCATGCCCATCAACTGGTTCCCCGGCCACATGAATTCCACCCGCCAGGCGATCAAGGATCGCGTCAAGGCGGGACTGGACGTGGTCATCGAGCTGCTGGACGCGCGCCTGCCGGGTTCCAGCAGCAACCCCTTGCTGGCCGCGCTGACGACCGGCCGGCCGTCGCTGAAGGTGCTGAACAAGCAGGACCTGGCCGATCCGGCCCAGACCGCCGCCTGGCTGGACTTCTACAACGCCCAGGCCCACACCCGCGCCATTGCGCTGGATGCGGGCGAGAAGGCGCCGGCCCGGGCCCTCATCAAGGCCTGCCGCGAGCTCGCTCCGCTGCGCGGCGACATGCACAAGCCGCTGCGCGTGCTGATCTGCGGCATCCCCAACGTCGGCAAGAGCACGCTGATCAACACCCTGGTCGGCAAGCGCGCCGCCAAGACGGGTGACGAACCCGGCATCACCAAGCTCGAGCAGAAGTTCGTGCTGGAGAACGGCTTCTACCTGTTCGACACGCCCGGCATGCTGTGGCCGCGCATCGCCATCGAGCAGAGCGGCTACCACCTGGCCGCCAGCGGCGCCATCGGCCGCAATGCCTTCGACGAGGCCGAAGTGGCGCTGGAGTTGATCGCGGTGCTGAAGCGCCACTACCCCGAGCGGCTCAAGGAGCGCTACGGCCTGGCCGAACTCGGCGCCGACGACGCCGTGCTGGAGGCCGTCGGCATCAAGCGCGGTGCCAAGGTGCGGGGCGGCGGCGTGCAGATGCACAAGGCCGCCGAGGCCGTGCTGATGGACTTCCGCGGCGGCTCGCTGGGCCGCATCACGCTGGAGACGCCGGAAGAAATGACGGCCTGGCGCCGGGCGCTGGCCGAAGAGGAAGACCGCAAGGCCGCCGCGGCGGAAGCGGCACGCCTGGCCGACAAGGAACGCCGCAGCGGCAAGCGCAAGGCAACAAGCGGCGACGCCGACACAAGCGCGTGAATCCCCGGCCTTGACCGGTGCACGGGCCCGCCTATGCTGGGCCGCAACAGAACGACGGAGACACCATGAGCCGCCTTTCCCTGCTCGACCTCGCCTTCTTCATCGCCGAGAGCGAGGCCAGCCCCAAGCATGTGGCGGGCCTGCACATTCACCAGATCCCCAAGGGCGGCGGCGCCAACTTTGCCAAGCAGCTCTACGAGGAATTCCTCGAGCACACCGACGTCCAGCCGCCCTTCGACCAGGTCATCAACTTCGTCTCGCCGACGCTGATGCCGAGCTGGAGCACGGCCGAGTCGGTGGACCTGTCGCAGCACGTCTTCTTCCACAAGATGAAGGCCGGCGCCAATGACCGCGACGCCCTGTATGCGCTGACCTCGGAGCTGCACGAACCCGTGCTGGACCGCAGCCGCCCGCTGTGGGAGGTGCACGTCATCGCCGGGCTCTGGGACCGCCAGTTCGCCATCTACTACAAGATGCACCACGCGGTGGCCGACGGCATCACCATGACGCGCTGGGGCGTCGAGTCGCTGCGCACGACGCCGGAGGACGACACGGTCACACCGGTCTGGACCCTCGATCACACGCGCCGCAGTGCTGGCCTGAGGGGCAAGAAGCGCCTGGACCAGGCCGTGGCAGGCACCGTCTGGAAGCAGCTCACCGCCAACAGCAAGCGCGCTGTCGGCATCGGCCGGCTCACGGCCATGCTGGCGCTGGAGGCCGTCAAGCTGACCAAGAACGCCATCGCCCTGCCCTTCATGGCCAGCGGCGGCACGCCCTTCACCGGCAACGCCACACCCGGCCGCCAGTTCGCCACGGCGGCCGTTCCCATGGTGCGCATCGATGCCATCCGCAAGGTGTCGCGCGCCACGCTCAACCACGTCGCCCTGACCTGCCTGGACGGCGCCATGCACCGCTACCTGGCCGACGAAGGCATCGAGCTGGACCGCCCCATCACCATCCAGATGCCGGTCAATCTGCGGCGCGAGGGCGAGAAGGGCGGCGGCAACAAGATCGGCATCATCCTGGTCGACCTGTCGCCGCCGACTGACGACGCCTATGTGCGGCTGCGCAATGTCGGCTACTCGCTGCGCAATGTGCGGGCCATGATCGACGCCGTCGCGCCCGAGGCCGTCGAGACCTACACCATCCTGACCGGCCTGCTGGGCCAGATCGCCGGCATGCTGAAGCTGGCCGACGTCGTCACGCCCATGGGCAACACCCTGGTGTCCAACGTGCCCGGGCCGGCCGAGCGTCTGTATCTGAAGGGCGCGCCGCTGCTGGAGATGCACCCCGTGTCGACGCTGCCGGCCACCCATCTGCTCAACATCACGCTGTTCAGCTATGCCGGCACCTTGTACTTCGGCCTGATCGCGACCGACGCCCTGCCCAACCTGGGCCGGCTGGCGGCCTATGTCGAGGAGGAGATCGCGACGCTCGAGGAGGCGGTCGGCATCTAGGCCGCGGCGATGCACCTCATCGATGCCGAAGCGATCGCGCCAACGGCCTGGAAGAACGGCGGCGGCAGCACGCGCACGCTGCTGGCCCTGCCGGACGAGGCGGCCTGGCAGCTGCGAATCTCCATGGCCGACGTCGAAAAGGACGGCCCGTTCTCGGACTACCCCGGTGTCGAGCGCTGGCTGAGCCTCGTCGAAGGCCGGGGCATGCAGCTCGAATTCGCGCACCGGACCGTGACGTTGACGCCGCTCGACGCGCCGCTGCGATTCGATGGCGCCGCGCCACCCTTCGGCAGTCTGCTGCAGGGCCCCATCCGCGACCTGAACCTGATGAGCCGGGGCGGGCGGGCCGCCATGCACCGGGCGCTGCCGGACCAGCCCTGGCGCGCGCAAGAGCGGTCCTGCGGCCTGTTCACGCTGCAGGCCGGCCACTGGTCCTGTGACGATGGCCGCAGCGCGGCATTGAAACGCCGCACCCTGCTCTGGCTGGACGCCGCGCCGCAGGCCCGGATGACATTCGACCAGCCGGGCCTATGGCTGGAATTCAGCGCCCCTGCGATCTAGACAAATCCGAACATGCCCCTGCCCCTCTTCCCCTCGACGTGGATGACCGAAGAGCACCGCCTGCTGCAGGACAGTGCCGCGCGCTTCTTCACCGAGCGCTGGCTGCCGCGCGCCGCCGGCTGGCGTGACGCGGGCCTGATGGAGCGCGACAACTGGCGCGAGGCCGGCACCCAGGGCCTGCTGTGCGCGGCCATGCCGCAAGCCTGGGGCGGCAGCGGCGGCGACTTCGGCCACGAGGCCATCATCGTCATGGAAGCGGCGCGAGCCAATCTCGGCGGCTTCGGCGGCAGCGTGCACTCGGCCATCGTCGCGCCCTATCTGCTGCACCACGGCAACGACGCGCAGAAGGCCCGCTGGCTGCCGGCGCTGGCCACGGGCGAACGCGTGGGCGCCATCGCGATGACCGAGCCGGGCACGGGCTCGGACCTGCAGGCCATCCGCACGCGGGCCCGGCTGGACGGCGACCACTACGTCATCAGCGGCCAGAAGACCTTCATCACCAACGGCCAGAACGCCGACCTCATCGTCATCGTCTGCCGCACCGGCGATGCACCGGGCGCCCGCGGGCTGTCGCTGATCGTGGCCGAGATCGACGCCGACACGCGCGGCCTGACGCGGCGGCGCCTGGACAAGATCGGCCTGAAGGCCCAGGACACCAGCGAGCTCTTCTTCGACGAGCTGCGCGTGCCGGCCACCCACCTGGTGGGTGCGCACGAAGGCCTGGCCTTCGGCCAGCTGATGGGCGAACTGCCGCAGGAGCGCCTGGTCATCGCGGTGCAGGCCGTCGCGATGATGGAACGCGCCCTGGACGACACCGTTGCCTATGCCAAGCAGCGCGAGGCCTTCGGCCAGACCCTCTGGAGCTTCCAGAACACCCGCTTCGTGCTGGCCCAGGCCCAGAGCGACGTGCTGGCCGCACGTGCCCTGGTCGACGCGGCCATCTCGGCCCACCTGAAGGGCGAGCTCGACGCGGCCCGCGCCGCGCTCGTGAAAGCCTGGTGCAGCGACCTCGCCTCGCGCCTGACCGACGCCTGCCTGCAGCTGTTCGGCGGCTACGGCTACATGCTGGAGACGCCGATCGCCGAGCTCTGGGCCGACGCCCGCGTGACGCGCATCTACGGCGGTACCAACGAGATCATGAAAGAGCTTGCTTCACGCTCGATGTGAGGCTTTGGAGACGACCATGTTTGACGCTTACCTCTACGACCACTGCCGCACGCCGCGCGGCAAGGGCAAGGCCGAAGGTTCCCTGCACGCCGCCACGCCGATCTGGCTGGTGCGCAGCGTGCTGCAGGCCCTGCAGCAGCGCACCCGGCTGGACACCGCCCTCGTCGACGACGTCATCCTCGGCTGCGTGACGCCCATCGCCGAACAGGGCGGCGACATCGCCCGCATCGCCGTGCTGGACGCCGGCTGGTCGCAGTCGGTCGGCGGGGTCACGCAGTCGCGCTTTTGCGCCTCGGGGCTGGAGAGCGTCAATCTCGCCGCGGCCAAGGTGGCCAGCGGCTTCGAGAAGCTGGTCGTCGCCGGCGGCGTGGAGAGCATGAGCCGCGTGCCCATGGGCAGCGACGGCGGCGCCTGGCTGCTGGACGAGCGCGTCGTCAACGCCATCGGCTTCGTGCCGCAAGGCATCAGCGCCGACCTGATCGCGACGCTGGAAGGTTTCACGCGCGAGGAACTGGATGCCTATGCGGCCCGCAGCCACCAGCGTGCAGCCGTGGCACGCACCGAAGGCCGTTTCCAGCGCGCCCTGGTGCCGGTGCATGACGAAGCCGGCGCGCTGCTGCTGGCCGAGGACGAGACCATCCGCCCGCAGACCACGGCCGAGACCCTGGCCGCGCTGAATCCGTCCTTCTTCAAGCTGGGCGCCAAGTTCGACCCGCTGGCCCTGCGCAAATATCCGCAGACCGCGGCCATCGAGCACCGCCACCATGCCGGCAATTCATCCGGCATCGTCGACGGCGCCGCGCTGGTGCTGGTGGGTTCCAAGGCCGGTGGCGAAGCGGCAGGGCTCCAACCACGCGCCCGCATCCGCGCGGCGGCGGTGACGGGCAGCGAGCCGACGATCATGCTGACCGGCACGACGCCGGCCTGCCAGAAGGCGCTGCGACAGGCCGGCATGCAGGCTTCGGACATCGACCTCTGGGAGATCAACGAGGCCTTCGCCGCCGTGCCCATGAAGACGGCACGCGACCTCGGCCTGGACCTGGATCGCGTCAACGTGAACGGCGGCGCCATCGCGCTCGGCCACCCGCTGGGCGCCACCGGCGCCATGCTGCTGGGCACGCTGCTCGATGAACTCGAGCGGCGCGACCTCCAGACCGGCGCCGTGACCCTGTGCGTCGGTGGCGGCATGGGTATCGCCACCGTTATCGAAAGGGTCTGAGGCACCCTCCGCGGCTGCCCCCCGCCGCTCTTGTCGAGACAGAAGCCCTTGGCCAATCGATGAGGTCGTCCACACCCAGCTCAGGCCCCCTGCGGCCACGTCTTGACGAAGGCTGTCACGCCTGAGAAAGCTGCAAGACGTCACGAATTCCGACGCGGCGCCGCGCTTTCCCCCTCGAATGGGTGGTCCAACATGTTTCGCGCCGTTACGATTCATCGAAACGCGAGCAAACGTTCAGGGAGAACTATGCCGGTCATTGACTTGGTGACATGGGAGAAGTTTGCGGGGCCATCCCGGCTCGCCTGGAAATTTCCGAGCGACGAACTGTCCACCTGGACTCAGTTGGTCGTCAATGAGACCCAGGAAGCGTATGTCGTTCGCGAAGGTGTCTACGACGGTCCTTTCGGCGCCGGTCGCCACACGCTGACAACTGAGAACCTGCCCCTGCTCAGGGGGCTTATTGGCCTGCCGTTCGGCGGCAAGTCGCCTTTCAGGGCGCAAGTCTGGTTCGTCAATCGCATCACCAATCTGGACATCCGGTGGGGAACGCCGGATGCGATCCAGTTGCAGGATCCCAAGTACCAGGTCATGGTGCCGGTCCGTGCATTTGGCCAGTACGGCATACGGATCGCCGATCCCAAACGCTTCCTGCTGAAGCTGGTCGGCGTGGTCGACTCATTTGACGTCGAAACGCTGGCGGTCTACTTCCGCGGCATCTTCATCACGCGAATCAAGACCGAGATTGCGAAGGCGATCATCAAGCAAGGCGTTTCCGTGCTGGAGGTCTCCACACATCTGGAGGACCTCTCCAAGCTACTAAAGGAGTCCTTGGCGCCCGACATGGAGGAGTACGGCGTTGCGCTTGCGCAGTTCAACGTGCACTCCATCAATGTGCCCGAGGACGATCCGGCAGTCATCAGCCTCAAGGCAGCCTTGGCCAAGCGGGCCGAGATGGGCATTGTTGGGTACACCTACCAGCAGGAGCGCAGCTTCAACGTGATGGAAACCGCTGCCGGCAACGAAGGCGCTGCGGGCACCGTGATGGGGGCGGGCATGGGGTTGGGCATGGGGATGGCGATGACACCCCCCATCGGCCAAGCCTACGGCCAGATGGCCTCCGCCATGTCAGTGGCGCCGGCACCGGCCCAGGCTCCGGCTGTCGATGCCTCCGAGCGCATCCGGCTGTTGAGGGAACTGGCTTCTCTGCGCGCGGACGGCATCCTCAGCGACGCCGAGTTTGAAGCAGAGAAGCGCCGCATCCTGGCCTCCTAAACTCTAAACGGAACCTGTCTATGCGCAAGCTCTGGCTTCTCGGCGCCCTGGGCGCGCTCGCCCTGACTTCACTAGGCGTGCTGGGCGTGATGGTCCCCAGCGAGCGCTGGAACCCGCCTTCCGAACTCTCGGCGCTGCTGATGGCGCTTTCGTTCGTTCTGCCGGCAATTGTTCCTGCGGCCAAGCCCAGAGCGACGCGCTCTGATGCTACCGGCATCTGGCTGATCGGCCCGTCCGCCCTACTGTATGGCGGGCTGCTTGCGGTGGCGGTCGCGGGGCTGCGCCTGGGCCTCCAACAATCGACGAACGCGTCCTGGGCAGCATGCGTCGTGTGGGCAGGGCTGCTCTGCGCGGGGTGGCTGGGGATGAGAGCCGCCACCACCATAGTTGAAAAGGCCGCCGGTGCAACCCGCTCCGCGGTTGACGACCCTCGCACCTCCTGGGCTGCGGCACTGCGCAAGATGGCTGTGCTTGCGACCGACGCCGACGTTGTGCGCGTGCTTGCAACGCTGGAGGAACGCATGCGCTTCGCCTGCAACGAGCCAGCAGGGACCACGACGCCACAGACCGCAGCCATTGCAGAGCAAATCTCCCACCTGCAAGGCGTACTCGGCGATCCCGCCCAGGTTCGAGCGACCGAGCGGCAGATCGTCGCGCTGCTGTCGGAGCGAGAGAGCGCAGCCCGGGCGACCAAGAGTCGCGCCTGAGCGCGACAACAAAGAGGAGCATAGAAGAACATGGACGACGGCTCACCAATCGCCAAGATGCGGGTGCTGTGCGCAGGCTGTGGCGCCAACCTGGACTACTCGGCATCCGACCGAGCGCTGAAATGCCAATATTGCGGTGCCGTGACGGAGATCGCCTCGCCCAACGAGGAGGTCGACACACTGCCCGAGCAGGTGATTCCTCTGACCGTTTCCGAAACTGCATTGGTGGATTCGGTGTACGAGCACTTGGCCAGCGGCGACATGACGCCCGACCACCTGCTGGAGCACGCGACCTTCCTGAAGAAGGAGCGCTTTTACGTGCCGGTCTATCTGTTCCGGGGCCGATACGACGCCACCTGGACCGCGACCTTCGGCTACGACCGAACCGAGCACTACACGGTCTACGAGAACAGGACGGAAAACGGGCATAGCCGGCAGGTTCCCGTATCGCGGACACGCACGGTCACGGACTGGCGACCAGTGAACGGGTCCGACTCCGGGCTGTTCGGCGTGACCGCCTATGGCGGCAAATCCTTGACGGAGGCCTCGCTGCCGCTGCTGCCCCTGGTGGAGAAGAACGAGTATCTAGACCTGGCCGTCGACTACAACGACCGGTACACGACGGGTCTGCGTGTCGAAGAGGTGGCGCAAGAGGCCGAAGCTGCGTGGGCAGCCCGCGCCGACGACAAACTGACCGCAGTCATCGATGCCGGTGTCAAGGGGCATGCCCAAGGCGACCGACAACGAGACTGGCACTGGACGTGCCAGTACAAGAAGCACAACCAGATCGTGTTGGCGCCGGTCTGCCATGTCGTCTATGAATTCGAGGGCAAGCAGTACAACGTGTGGGTCAATGGCACCAACACCGAAGACTATGTGAGTGACCCGCTGCCCGTTGATCAGAAGCGTCAAAGCGCCATTGCACTGGCTGCAGTACCGCTGGTCATTTCAGTCGTGACGGGCGGCTTCGCCTGGTACAAGCTGGACGTGTCCTACGGCATGCCGGTGCTGGCGGTGGGACTTTCAGCAGCCTATTACGCAATGCGGCACAGCGCATTCGTCAACTATTCGAAGAAGTTGAGGCAGTCCATCCTGGCTGGGCGAAAAGCCGCGAACTCGAATACACAAGGATTGAGCGAAGTCGACAGAGCCGCCTTGCTGTCTTCCATGCAACGGCCCAAGAAGCCGTTCCTGGCAGATGTGGCCAACGACAAGTTCGTCCTGCCGGTTGTCTACGCCATGGCGTTGCTTTTGCCTCTGGCCCATACGGTAGGTGACTGGTTTGGTCATCGCCAGGCCAGCCCGGTTGCGCAGAGCGCTGTGCCAGCGCAGGAGGCGGCGCCCGTGCAGCCGGTGGCGCAGACCGCGCCTGCAGAAGTCGTCCAGCAAGCACCGCAGGCCGCGTCGGAAGTGGCGGTTTCCGTGGCAGCAAGCGCGCCACGTGATGAACCCACCGCCGGTACCCAGCAAGCCGCGACGGAGCAAACCCAACCGGCGGCCGCGGCGACCCACGAGTGGCAACCTCTGATTCACCTTGTCGGCAGGGTGAAGGCCAACGATTGGGCGGGTGCCGAGCAGGCGTACCAGACGCTCAAGAGTGCCCCCCCAACGGTGCAAGAAGGGGACCGCCGGGCGTCACGAGCCGCAAACACCGAAGGGCTCGCCGCGCTGCGGAACAACAACGGCAGTGCGGCGATCGCTGCGTTTGACCGGGGGCTGAAGGCGGACCCCAGTGACGTCGAGGTGGCCAACAACCTGGGGTACGCACTGCTGACCACAGGTCGTAGCGACGATGCCGTCAAGGTGCTGGGGAACCTCTTGATGCGCGTGCCCGATCGGGCCTCTGCCTGGAGCAATTTGTCGGAAGCGACCAGCGGCGACCCGGCTACGGCACAGGCCGCCTTGAAACTGGCGGTGAGGTTCACCTCCAATCGCGAGCGGCTGGTGGGCATGCTTCAACAAAATGCAGGCTCGCACCCGAACGCGCAGTTTCGTGCCGTGATCGCGGCGGTCTTGCAGCAACTGGACAGCGTCCCAGCCAATCCTGCCGACGTGTCGATGCGTCGTACTCAAACATCCGCACCAGCACCAGCGCCCACGGTCGCGCCGGCAGCAGACGAGCTGGCAGGCGCGATTCGGCAAATGCTTGATGAAGGCGAGTCCTGTCTCAAGCGCAAGCAGTACGGCTGCGCCATGACGGCCGCCAACAACGTGCTGAAGCTGAGACCGTCGAACGCGGATGCGCAGCGACTGCGCTCGCTCGCGGAGTCGGCCCAGGCAGATGCGATGCGCAGCATCGAGATCAAATAGCTGGAGCATTCATGAACAAGACCAAGACATGGCTTTGCGTTGTGCTCGCCGCCTCCTTCGCGGCCACGGCCCTCGCGCAAGAGACGGCGCAGCAGGCACCTGCAAAGGACAAGGACGGGAAGCCCTGCAACAACGTGGCTGCTGCCGTGGGCGGCGCCTTGCTCGGCGCCTTGCTCGGCGGCAAGAAGCATCGCGTGGCGGGTGCCGCGGTAGGCGGGGCGATCGGCGCTGTGGCCTGCACTGCAGTGAATTACCGGGCGCAGCAGGTCAAGACGGCACAGCAGGTCAATGACGACTTTTCCAATAGCCACGGCGGCGCCCTGCCGGCAAAGGCCACCTTGGTGCGTTTCGAAACTCGCTTCGATCCCTCCAGCCAGATTCAGCCAGGCGGAACGAGCACCCTCAGCTCGTATATCGAAGTTGCAGGGGGAACTGACGGCGTAGCGCCAGTGGTCGAGGAAGAGATCGTGCTGATGAGCCCCGGTGGGGAGCCGCTCAAGACAGTCCGCAAGCCAGCCAGTTCCTCGGCCTCAGCAGGAGCGTTCAAAACGCAATTCGCACTGACTTTGCCTCAGGGCGTTCAGCAAGGTGTCTACCCCGTCAAAGCCAGCCTGTACCTGAACGGCGAGAGAGTCGGGCAGGACTCGGTCCAGCTCCAAGTGGCCCAAACTGCAGACGGTGCGATGACGCTGGCGCTGGCCCGCTAGAGCCTGATCCAGCCGCCCACCCGCAGATGCCAGCGGCCGCCCTGGTTCTCCCAGTGATGCGGCTCGTAGCGATAGCCGGGGCGCGGGCGCTCGTAGTAGCCGGGCACCCAGTGGTGACGGCCGCCGCTCCAGCCCCAGTAGCCATTGATCCAGACGGCGCCCGGATAGGGCATCACGGGAACGACTTCGGCATAGGGTGCCGGTGGCGGCGCGTCGACGATGACGGTCGAACCGCCGTCGTAGTAGCCGGCCCGGTGCGCCGGCACCACGACGCAGGCCGACAGCAGGGCCGCAGCGGCCAGGGCACAGGCCAGGGTCAGTCGTTTCATCTTGCTCACCTCGGGCCGGATTGGCCGTAAATATAGGCGCTGCCGCGGTAGTAGCCGCCATCACGGGGCCCACCGTCGCGGTAGTAGCCGCCGTCACGGTGATAGCGATGGGCCGGCACGATGATGCAGCCCGACAGCAGGGCGGAAGAAATCAGCGCAATGGCCAGAGCCAGTCGTTTCATGAGGGTCTCCGTGCCGCAAACCTCGCGGCCGTGCCCCACTAACCGCCGTGGCACGGCGGCGGATGACGGCGTCACACAGAGTTACTTCGTGGCGGACTGTTTCCGGGGCGGCGCCCGGACGGGTCTGGCGGGCCGCGGCGTCATCAACATGAAGCTAGGGTTGTCCGCAGGTGTCTGATGTCATGTACTTGCGGCGTCAGGCCCGCGGTATTCTGCCGGGCTTCAAAACGAAAGAAGTTTCGCCATGAAACGATTGCTGCTCATCCTGCTGCCGCTCGCCCTGGCAGCCTGCGCCTCCACGCCGCCGGCCGACAAGGATGCGACGCTGGCCAACGCCGACAAGGACACCATCTGCGACCGCGAGACCCGCACCGGCTCCATGCTGCTGACGACGAAGTGCCGCAGCGCCGAACAGCGTGAGGCAGAGCGCCGCGCCGTCCAGGATGTGGAATCCAACACGCGCAACATCCGCGCCGGCCAGACCGGCAAGGCAGGCTCCTGATGCGTGCAGCACTGGCGGGCCTCGGCCTGGCACTGCTGGCCGCCTGCGCCGCCACCCCGGCGCCCAAGGACGACCCGGTGGTGGCCGCTGCGGACGACCCCGTCTGCGTGCGCGAGGCCCGCACCGGCAGCAGCCTGCCGACGACGAAATGCCGCTCCGCTGAGCAGCGTCAGGCGGCCCAGGCCGGCGTCACCCTCGTCGAGGAGCAGCGCCGCAACTTCATGGGCATGACGACGGGCAAGTGAGCCGGCGTCAGGCGGGCTCGCGCAGCACGCCGACCAGGGCCCCCATGCCGGCGGCCAGCACGGCCGCCGTCAGCCACAGCGCGGCGTGGAAGCTGCCACTGGCCTCCACCATCTGCCCGGTCAACGCGGGCGCGCTGACCTGGGCCACGCCATAGCTCAGGGTCAGGCGGGCCATCGCCTTGCCGGGGTTGGCCGGTGAACGCCGCCCCACCAGGGCCAGCGTCAGGCTGACGATGCCGATGAAGGTCGCGCCGTACAGCAAGGCGCCGGCCAGCGCCGCCGCCAGGCCGCCGACCAGCACGGGCATCAGCACGCCGAAGATCTGCAGGCCGAAGGCGATCAGCAGCGCCCCCACGTCGCCGGTGCGGCGCGCGATGCGATCCCAGACGAAGACGGCCGGCGTCGACGCCAGCCCGACCAGCAGCCAGGCCCAGGGGCCCTGCCCCGCCAGCAGCGGCTGCTTCTCGACGATGGCGACCGTGAAGGTCGCATTGATGACGAAGCCCCAGCCGGCACAGAAATACGCGGCCACCATCAGCGCCATCCAGCGCCGGCTGGGTGCCGTGCCGCCCACGGCCCTGGTGACCGGAGGCGGCACCGGCGGACGCCACAGCCAGGCGGGGACGAGAAAGGCCAGGCCGAGCAGCGCGAAGCCCTGCCACTGCGCCGCCCAGCCGAGCTCCAGCCGCGTCATGCCCATGGCCCCCAGGGCAGACACCACGATGCCCAGGCCCAGGCCGATGAAATAGAGGCCCAGCTCGGGCCGGTGTCCCGAGCGCATCAGCCAGCCCTGCACCAGGCCCGATCCCAGCAGCATGCCCGCCGCACCGCACAGGCCGCCGACATAGCGCGACAGGGCCCAGACGCCGAAGCTGCTGCTCCAGCCCATCAGCGCCGTGATCAACAGCGCCAGCGGCAGCGCCCAGACATAGAGGCGCCGACGCCAGGCCGGGCTCTCGATCCACGCGGCCAGCAGGGCCCCGCTCATGTAGCCGGCATAGTTGATGGCCGCCAGCAGCCCGCCGTCGGCCACGCCCAGGCCGGCCTGGGCCTGCATCTGCGGCAGCAGCGGCGTGTAGGCGAAGCGCGCCAGGCCTATGGTCAGCACCAGGGCGCAGATGCCGCCCAGCAGCACCTGCCAGGCTTGCAGTCGGAACTCGGACTCGGGCATGGCCACAGCGTAAGCGACGCGGGCAAACCCCGGGCCCCGGGGGGCTTGCAAACCGTGGCCGCGGGCCCAGTTTCGAGCCATGCCGCTGTTCATCTGCTTCTGCCTCGTCCTGCTCGGCGCCGCGTCCATCGCGCTGTGGCCGCTGTGGGTGCGCCGCCGCCGTGAACGCATCGCGGCCCGCCCCTTCCCGCCGGCCTGGCGCCGCCTGCTGCGGCGCAACGTGCCGCTGGTGTCGCGGCTGCCGGCGCGCCAGCAGCTGAGGCTGAAGGGGCTGATGCAGATCTTCCTCGCCGAGAAACCCATCCTCGGCTGCCGCGGCCTGCGCGTGACGGACGAGGTGCGCGTGACCATCGCCGCCCTGGCCTGCCTGCCACTGCTGGGCGCGGCTCGCGGCGTCTACCCGGAACTGCGCCAGGTGCTGGTCTATCCCGGCGCCTTCGTGGTCGACCGGCCGGTGACGGAGTCGGGCGGCGTGCTGTCGGACCAGCGCCGCGTGCTGGCCGGCGAGAGCTGGAGCCAGGGCCAGGTACTGCTGGCTTGGGATGAGGTCAAGCGCGGCGCCGCCACGCCGGGCGATGGCCACAACGTGGTCATCCACGAGTTCGCCCACCAGCTCGACCAGGCGGGCGGGCCGGCCAACGGCGCACCGGCCCTGCAGTCGGCCGAGGCCTACCGGCGCTGGTCGACGGTGATGCAGAACGAGTTCGATGCGCTGCGCTGGCGGCTGGCGCGTGGCGAGCCCGGGCTGATCGATGCCTACGCCGCCACCGATCCGGCGGAGTTCTTCGCGGTGATCAGCGAGGTCTTCTTCGAACGGCCCATCGAACTGGCCGCCGGCCACCCGGCGCTGTATGCCGAGTTGAGCGGCTACTACAAGCTCGACCCGGCGAGCTGGGGCTAGAAGCCCAGGCTGGCCAGCAGGTCGTCCACGTCGTCCTGCTTGAGCGCCTTGTCGGGCGTCTGCACGCCGCCGAGTTCAGCAGAGCCGGCGGGGGCGGCAGGTGCGGGCAGGGAGGCCACCAGATCCTTGAGCGGCGGCTCGGCGCGCTCCAGCATCTTGCTGACCTTGTTGATGACCTGGCCGGAGAGATCCTGGAAGTCCTGCGACATCATGATCTCGGTGTGCAGGGACTTTTCGCGCGCCGCAAAGCTGGCGGCGTCGGCCGCATAGGCGGCGCAAAGCTTCATCAGGGCGCGGGCGCGGTCCTGGCTGATGTTGGTGGACAGGGCCAGGCGGTTCAGCGCATCGGACAGTTCACGGCCCTTCTTGCGCACGGCCTCGGCATCGTCGGCCGCGGCCTCCACGAGGTTCAGCACCTTGGTGGCGGCCTGCTCGGTCATGCTGCGGACATAGGCCAGCCGCTCACGCGCGTCGGGCAGTTCCTCGACCACATCGTGCAGGACCTGGGCAGCGTCGGCCCGGATCATGGCCTGGATGGATGCGTCGGACATCTGGAACTCCCTGAATGCGCCCGACAACAACGACGGGGCTGCAGGCAGTTTAGGAGTTGAGCTCCGGCATGCAAACGCCGGAGAAGCAGCCGAACGCGGCCTTTGTCACACCGGCTGCAAACGTATTCAGGGGCCTGCCAGCAAGCCCCGCAATGCCGTGACCTGTGCCGCATCCAGACGGCCCGCCTGTTCGGCCAGGGCGAGTTGGCGCCGGCCCAGGGCCAGCAGCAGATCGGCGTCCAGGCCGGCGGCGGCCAGCGCGTCCAGATGGCGGCCCAGCACGCCGGTGTCGCCCCGCGCGACCGGGCCCGAGACGGCGCCGGAGAGGCCGCGCGCCAGGGCCGTGTCCAGCGCGCCCCGGGTCAGCGGCGCCAGCGCGGCCAGGGCCTCGCTCCGCACCAGGCCGGCGGTGGCCCAAAGCGATTCGGCTTCGGCCAATACCGCCAGCACGCCACTCGCGGCAAGGTTGGCGGCGGCGTGATAGGCCGCCCTCGCGCGGGCACTCATGGGCGAGGGCAGCTCAAGCGGCACCAGGCCCAGCGCGTGCGCGAGCGCTTCCAACGCCGGGCCATGGATGGCGTCGGCCTCGATGCCGACATGCACCCCCGCCAGGCCCGCGTCGCCGGCCAGCAGCTTGAGCGGATGGAAACCCGCCGCGGCCAGGGCCGGGCGCAAGGCCGACAGCGGCGTCGCGCCGCTGCAGTGCAGGGCCAGCTGGCCCGGTCGCCAGGGCAGGCTGGCCGCCGTGGCGGCGATGCGGTCGTCGGGGACGGTCAGCCAGACCCAGTCGGCCGCCCTGGCGGCCTGCACCGGGCTCAGCTCGCCACCGACCGGCTCGCGCCGGCCAATGACGACCTGCTGGCCGACGGCTCGCAGCGCGGGCACCAAAGCCCGAGCCAGCCGTCCGTAACCGACAACGGCGTGGATCATGTATGCCTCTCGGCCGCCGGGCACGGCAGCCGGCCTTGCAGGCCGCGCCGCAGCCCGGGCCGCGGCTCTTCGGCAGGCACAGGCCGTCCACTGGACGCCCTGTGTCCGGCCTCAGCTCCCGAGGAGACGAGGGCCGGCTCGGGAGCGGCCCAGCGCTCGGCCCTCAAGGCTTGACGAACTTCAGCGTCATGCGGTCGCTCTCGCCGATGGCCTGGTATTTGGCGCGGTCCTTGTCCTTCAGGGCATAGGTCGGCGGCAGGGTCCAGACGCCGTCGGGATGATCGGCCGTGTCCTTGGGGTTGGCATTGACCTCGCTCTTGCCCGCCAGCTTGAAGCCGGCGGCCTCGGCGAACTTGATGACGACGGCCTCCTGCACATAGCCGCTGGGGGCCTTGGCGTCCTGGGCGCGCGACGCGGGCAGGCGGTGCTCCTCGACGCCAAGCACGCCGCCCGGCTTCAGGGCCTTGAAGGCTGCGTCGAACACCGACTGGGCCTTGCCCTCGCCCATGCCCATCCAGTTGTGCACGTTGCGGAAGGTCAGCACGGCGTCGGCGCTGCCGGGCGGGGCGATGTCGAGCTGGCCCTTGGCGGGGTCGAAGCTGGTGATCTTGACCTTGCTGTAGACCCCCAAGGACTCCATCTTGGCCTTGAAGCGCACGCTGCCGCCGTCGGCGACGTAGAGCTGGCCGCCCTCGCGCAGATAGGGCGCCAGGATCTCGGTGCACCAGCCGCCGCCCGGGGCGAGCTCGACGACGGTGTCGGTGGGCTTGATGCCGAAGAAGCTCAGCATCTCGTAGGGATGGCGGTAGACGTCGCGGGCGACATTGCCGACCTGGCGGTGGTCGGCGGCGACGGCGGCCTTCAACGGGTCGCTGCCCTGGGCTTGTGCGGCCGCAGCGGCCAGGGTGAGAGTGGCGATCAGCCAAGTCTTCATGAGGGGTGTCTCCTTGTGGAAAGAACAGTATCCGGTGCGCCTCGGCCGCCGTCCAAGCTCAGCGACGGAATGCCAACGACGCCAGACCAAGCAGGGCCAGGGCGGCGCCAAATGGCCCCAGCATGTGCAGGCCCAGGCCCTTGAGCACCGCGCCGCCGACGGCCGAGCCGAGCGTGGCGCCGACATAGATGGCCGACGCGTTGAGCGCGAACAACACGGGCAGCTGCGCCGGGTCCAGGGCTGCCAGTCGCGCCTGCTGCGGCACCATGAAGCTCCAGCCGAACACGCTCCAGACGAACATCAGCACGCCCACCCCGACCAGCGGCCAGGTCGGCAAGGTCAGCGCAGGCATCAACAGGCTTTGCGCCAGACAGAGCAGCACCAGCGTGCGGCGGGACCCGATGCGGTCGGTCAGCCGCCCGCCCATGGCATTGCCGACGACGGCGCCCAGGCCGAACAGCAGCAGCATGCCGGTCACGCCGTCGCGGCTGAGGCCATAGATGGCCTCGCACAGCGGCGCAACGAAGGTGTAGCAGACGTAGAGCCCGCCGATGAACAGCACCGTGAAAGCGACGGCGGTCATCAGGCGGCCGTTGCGCAGCACGGCGCCCAGGCTGGCCAGGCTCGCCACCGGCACGGCGATGCCGCCCGGCAAGGCCGTGGCGATGGCGAGCAGGCCCACCACCGTCAGCGCGGCCACCACAACGAAGGCCGCCTGCCAGCCCAGCGCGTAGCCCAGCCAGGCGCCGGCCGGGATGCCCAGCACCTGCGCGAAGGTCAGCCCGCCAAAGACGATGGCCAGGGCCCGGCCCTGCTGGCCCGGCCCCGCCAGGGCCACCCCGACCGAGGCCGCCACCGGCGTGACCAGGCCGCCACCCAGGGCCATCAGGGCGCGCGCCGCCAGCAGCAGCGCGAAGCTCGGTGCCAGCGCGGCGATCACGGCACCGACGGCGAACAGTGCCAGGCCGATGGACATCAGCCGCCTGCGATCCAGCCGGCCCGTGGCCGCGATCAGCAATGGCGACGCGATGGCATAGGTAGCAGCATAGACACTCATCAGCGCCCCCGCCTGCGCGCGGTCGACACCGAAGGCCAGGGCCACCGGCGACAGCACGCCGACGACGACGAAGGCGCCCATGCCGATGGCGAAATTGGCCAGGGCCAACAGCCAGAGCTGGCGGGTGGTGGATGCGCTCATCGGCCCATCATGGCCGCTGGGGGCCAGACCTTGCCGGGCCAGGGTCAATGCCAGCCCATCCAGGCCGCGAGGGTGTCGAAGAAGGTCGCGTAGACGAAGAGGGGCAGGGGCAGGCCGATCAGCGTGCCCAGCATGTAGTCGCGAAAGCGCAGGCCGGACAGGGCCAGGGCGTAGTTCAGCGCCGGCACGGTCTGGAAGATCAGACGCAGCAGGGCGACGCTGCGGATGGGATGCGCGTCCAGCCGCGCGAACAGGCGCCGCGCCAACGGTCCCGGCAGCTCTCGCAGCGCATTCGCGCCGAAGGCGCGCACGATGAAGAAGGTGGCGGCGCAGGAGATCAGCGCCGCGACGAAGGTGGCCAGCCCGCCCCACAGCGGGCCCAGGGCCAGCACGGCCGAGGCGAGAAAGATCCAGCCCGGCAGCTGGATCAGATTGCCCAGGGCGAACAGCGCCGTGAAGGCGACGAAGCCCCAGAAGCGGTGTTCGGCGAAGCCCTCGCGCAGGGCCTGGGGGTTGATGCGGGCACGCAGGCCGGTGAACTCGAACACCGCCCACAGCGCCGCCAGCAGCAGCAACACCAGCGCCAGCCGGCGCCAGGGTCGGCGCACGGGAAGCGGGGTGTCGGTGGGGTTCAACGCTTGGGCTTGGGCGGCTTCTTGGAGCCCGAAGTATCAGCCGGCGCGACAACGCCCTTCACGGCGGCCTGGGCCAGCTTGAAGAAGACGTCGGTGTTGTCGATGACGCCGGTGAAGGCCAGGGCGCCGGGGCCGTAGGCCGACAGCGGCACGTCGGTGGCCGTGTGCACGGCCGACTCGCCGGGCACCTGGCCGGTGACGAGGTAGTCGCCCAGCGCGTCGTCGCGCTCCTGGGCATTGGCCGGATACCACTTCAGCGGGGCGTCGGCGGCGAAGGGCTGCTGCACGTCGCGCTGCGGCGTCTTCTTGGTGCGCCAGTCTTCGTAGCGGTCGGCGTTGGCGCCGTAGCCCACCAGCAGGCGGAAGTCGATGTCGGTCGTCTCGGGGTAGCCGTCGGCCGCGATCTTGTAGTGCGGGAAGCCGGCCTTCTCGTAGGTGCCGACGACGGCGTTGCGCAGATTGGCCACACCCTTCTTGCCCGCCTGCTCGATGAGCTTGGCGTCGGTCAGCACCGAGCCGCCGATCAGCGCCGCGCCCGAGCATTCATGGTCGGCCGTCACGATGACGAGGGTATCGCCCTGCTCGGCCGCAAAGTCCTGGGCCACGCGCACCGCCCGGTCAAACTCCAGCGTGTCCAGCATCCAGCGCTCGGTGTCCATGTTGTGGGCCTGCTTGTCGATGGACGCGCCTTCGATCATCAGCACAAAGCCCTTGGGCGAATGCTTGAGCACGGCGATGGCCTTGGCGGCCATCTCGTCCAGCATGGGCTGGTCGGGCAGGCCGAAGTCCTCGACGACGCTGCCGCCCTGCAGGCCGTTCTTGTCGGTGCCGCGGCGGCCGTTGATCTTGTCCAGGGCCACGTTCATGTTGGAGAAGGCGAACAGGCCGAGCAGGGGCTTGGCGGCGTCGGCCTTGTCGAGGTCGGACTTGGTGGCGGCGTACTGGAAGCCGACGCCCTGGAAGTCCTTGATCAGGTCGCGGCCCTTGTCCATGGCGCCCGCGGCCACGCCCCAGCGCTTGACGATCTCGGCCGTGTGGGCGTCGGTCGCCGAGAAGGCGTAGTCGCTGGTGTCGGTGCGCGCCGAACCCGGCGTGCCGGCCGGCAGGAACCACTTGCGGCCGCCGCCCATCAGCACGGTGAGGCCGGTGTGGCTGCGGTCGTCGAAGAACTGGTCGACGATGCCGGTGCCGGCGCCGCGGTTGCTGGTATGCACGGCATTGCCGGCGGGCGTGGCGTCGAAGACGTCGGCCGTCGTGACGACGCCCAGCTGCTTGCCCTGGGTGCGGTGCAGGTACTCGCTGAGGTATTCGACGCGCGGATTGTCGAAGGCGTCGACCGTATCGTCGGGGAAGACGCCTTCCTCGTTGTTGTTGTTCTTGTTGCCGCTGACATAGCTCGTCATGCCCGGCGACGAGTCCGTCACGATGGAGTTCAGCGACGAGGTCTTGACCAGGGCCGTCGCGGTGAAGCTGTCCATGGCCAGGGGCTGCAAGGCCTTGCCTTGTGCATAGCCGTGCACGATGCGCGCGGCGGTGCGCTGCGAGGCACCCATGCCGTCGCCGAGCAGGATGATGATGTTCCTGACCTTGGGGCCCATGGCCGCGGTGAAGGGCACGACCTCGAAGTTGCCTCGTGCCGTGACCTTCTGGCCGTCGGCCTGCGTCGCCTCGACGCTGAACTCATGCTTGCCGGCCATGTCGCTGCTGACCGCGCGCACGGTGGCGATGGCCGTCTCGGCCGCCAGCCCCTTCACGCAGCCGCTGGCGCAGTCGCGCAGCGCGACGGTGGCTGCCACCGGCTTGCCATCGATGAAATAGCGCGCGGCGCTGATCTTCTGGCCGGCGTCGGGCTTGACGGTGGCCTGCAGGTCGAAGCGCTGGCCGGGCAGGAAGCGGGCGATGACGGGGTCGGCGCGGCCGCTGGAGAAGAGTTCGCTGGGCGGCGTCAGGCGGGTGACGGTGGGCGCGGCGACGGCCGAGCCGGCGGCGAACGCGGCGAGGAAGAAGGCTTGGGTTTTCATCGTGGAAAGCTCAGTGCGAATGGGGAGCCGCGGCCGTGGCCTGGGCGGCCAGGGCGTCGGGGGCGATGTGCAGGCGCAGCCAGGACACGCGGCCGGTCTCGTCTTCGGCCGGGCCGTATTCGAGGCGGCCGGTCAGCGCGATGGGACCGGCCTGGTGGGCGATGAAGCGGTCCCGCTGGCCGTCGGGCAGCAGCACGGTAACGGTGGCCGCGGGCAGGTCGTCGGCGTCGCCATCGGCATGCTCGGCCATGGAGACCGGGCGCGGCGTGAGGAAGAAGCTGCCGGCCTGGGGCTGTTCGCGCTGGACCATGAAGCCCACCAGGCGCACCTCGTGGCCGACGGCGGCCTTCAGCTGGGCCGAAGCCTCCAGCCCGCGCGGGCCGATGGGCTGCATGAAGAAATCGGAGAAGGCCAGTTCGACCGGCGCGGCCTGCGCCATCAGCGGCAGCAGGCTCAACGCACCGGCGATCAGCAGGGAAGGCAGTCGCATGCGAGCCCCAGTCAAAAGGGCTGCATGCTCCCGCGATGCTGTGTCAAATCGATGACGAAGCTCAGTAGCCGAGCGCCAGGCCGCTGTTGCGGCGCGGATCGTTGGCGCCGTAGTAGCGGTTCTTGCCGACCGGCTTGCCGCCCAGCCTGGGCGCGCCGACCAGGATGCTGGCGAGGTGGTTGGCCGGCTGCGGGTCGGCGAACTTCTGGCCCCAGCCCTCGAGGATCTTGCGCGTGTCGGGCGACAGCGCATTCACCTCCAGGTTGGTGGCCTCGGGCAGCCATTGCTGGTGGAAGCGCGGCGCGTCGGTCGCCTCCTGGATGTCCATGCCGTAGTCGATGACGTTGATCAGGGTGTGCAGCACCGCCGTGATGATGCGGCTGCCGCCCGGCGTGCCCACCACCATGACCGTCTTGCCGTCCTTGGTGACGATGGTGGGGCTCATGGACGACAGCGGCCGCTTGGCCGGTTCGATCCTGTTGGCCTCACCCTGCACCAGGCCGTAGAGATTGGGCACGCCGACCTTGGCGGTGAAGTCGTCCATCTCGTCGTTCAGCAGCACGCCGGTCTTGGCCGCGGTCACACGGGCGCCAAACCAGTCGTTCAGCGTGTAGGTCACCGACACGGCATTGCCCCACCGATCGACGATGGAGTAGTGCGTCGTGTTGCTGCCCTCGTGCGGCGCCACGCCGGGCTTGATGTCCTTGGAGACACCGGCCTTGCCCGGGGCTATGACGGCGCGCAGCTGGGCCGCGTAGTCCTTGCTGAGCAAGCGGTCCAGCGGGTTCTTGATGAAGTCGGGGTCGCCCAGATAGCTGTTGCGGTCCACATAGGCGTGGCGCATGGCCTCGATCTGGTAGTGCACCGCCTGGGCCGAGCGGAAGCCCAGCTCCTTGAGCGGGTAGCCCTCGAGGATGTTGAGGATCTCGCAGATGATGACGCCGCCCGAACTCGGCGGCGGCGCCGAGATCACGTGATAGCCGCGGTAGTCGCATTCCACCGGCGGCAGTTCGCGGGTCTTGTACTGGTCGAGGTCGGCCTGGGCCAGGATGCCCTTGCCAGCCTGGCTGGACGCGACGAGGGCCGCCGCCACCGCACCCTTGTAGAAACCTGCCTCGCCCTGGTCGCGAATGGCCTTCAGCGTCGTCGCCAGGTCCTTCTGCACCAGGCGCTGGCCGACCTGGAAGGGCTCGCCCCTGCTGAGGAAGATGGCCGCCGTGGCCGAGTCCTTGCGGAAGTCGTCGGTGGCTGTGTGCAGCATGTCGATGTCGCCCTGGTCCAGGACGAAGCCCTTCTCGGCGTAATGGATGGCCGGCGCGATGACGGCGGCACGCTTCATGCCGCCGTACTTGGCCAGGGCGTATTCCAGGCCCGACACGCTGCCGGGCACGCCGACGGCGAGATGGCCCTGGGTGCTCAGGCCCTTGATGACGTTGCCGTCCTTGTCGAGGTACATATTGGCCGTGGCGGCCAGCGGTGCCTTCTCGCGGAAGTCGAGGAAGGTCTTGCGGCCGTCGGCCAGCTGAATGGTCATGAAGCCGCCACCGCCCAGGTTGCCGGCCGCGGGGTAGACCACCGCCAGCGCATAACCCACGGCCACGGCAGCATCCACCGCATTGCCGCCATCCTTCAGCACGTCCACGCCGACCCGCGTGGCCAGGTGCTGGGCCGTGACCACCATGCCGTTCTCGGCCGCCACCGGGGCCTGCGAGGCCGCCTGGGCCAGGCCCGCCGCGAACAGGGCGGCCGTCGTCAACAAGGAACGCGATTCCAGCAACTTCATGAGGGAACTCCATCCGGGCTGTGGGCGCCGACCTTACCGGGCCCGCCGGCGCTTGCCACTCCCCTGGTTCTAGACGCCCAGACAGGCAGTTAAAGTGACTGCCGCCATGAGCCTGCCCCACGTTGCCGTCCTCGACGACGAACTCGACATCACCCTGCTGCTGGCCACCTACCTTCAGGCCCAGGGCTTTCGGGTCAGCCAGCTGCACAGCGGCCGTTCGCTGCTGGAGCTGATGGCCAGCGACCCGCCCCAGCTGGTGCTGCTGGATCTCGGCCTGCCGGGCGAGGACGGCTTCGTCATCGCCCGCCAGCTGCGCGAGCACTGGCGCTGCGGCCTGGTCATCGTGACCGGTCGCGGCGACGCCATCGACAAGGTCGTCGGCCTGGAAGTGGGCGCGGACGACTATGTGACCAAGCCCTTCGACCTGCGCGAGCTGCTGGCCCGCATCAAGGCGGTGCTGCGCCGCATCATGCCCGCCGAAGCCCCCCCCGCCCCGCTGGCTCAACCCGCGCCCGCCGTGGATCGCGTCCAGCTGCGCTTTGCCGGCTGGTCCCTGGACACCGCCGCGCGCCGCCTCGTCGACCCGGCCGGCAGCGAGGTCGTGCTGACGACGGGCGAGTTCGACCTGCTGCAGGTGCTGGCCCGCCATCCGGGCCGGGTGCTGTCGCGCGACTTCCTGCTCGAGCAGACGCGCGGCCGCGAGGCCGCCCCCTTCGACCGCACCATCGACGTGCTGATCGGCCGGCTGCGCAAGAAGCTGGGCGACAGCGCCGATGAGCCGCAGGTGATCAAGGCCGTGCGCGGCGCCGGCTATCTCTTTGTGCCCGCGGTGACATGAAGCGAAGCCCCTCGTCCAACGAGTACCTTGGCCGGTCCCCCGAGGGGACGGCGATGCTCGCGGCATCGAGCCGCGAGCACATCGCCGGAGCGGGCCGGCTAGGGAGCGGCCCGGCGCTCGGCCCACGGTCCGGGCACTCCGCGATGGAACGACCTGTATGACCGCGCCCGACACCGAAGGCATCTACCGCTCGCTGTTCGCGGCCTATGCCGACGCGCTGCTGCTGGTCGACCCCAGCGGCAGCATCGTGATGGCCAATCCGGCCGCCGCGCGGCTGCTGGGCTATTCGCAGCAGGAATTCGTCGGCCTGCCCGTCGATGCCCTGGTGCCCGACGCCATCCGCC
Organism: Roseateles sp. FW305-36; assembly: GCF_058787015.1. NCBI lineage: Bacteria > Pseudomonadati > Pseudomonadota > Betaproteobacteria > Burkholderiales > Sphaerotilaceae > Roseateles > Roseateles sp. FW305-36. The sequence continues at coordinate 169,733 of NZ_JBYSZK010000005.1, forward strand.
CGCGCCATGCCGCCTACCGCGAAGGCTATGCCAAGCACCCGCGCACCCGGCCCATGGGCACGCAGATGGAGCTGGTGGCGCGACGCAAGGACGGCAGCGAGGTGATGGTCGAGATCGCGCTGAGCCCGCTGGAAAGCGAGGGCACGCCGCTGGTCGTCGCGGCCATCCGCGACATCGGCGCCTATCCGCGCGTCAAGCAGGCCCTCAAGCGCGCCCACTATGCCGAGCATGTGGCCCAGGTCGGCCGCATGGCCGTGGACACCCGTGATCCGCAACTGCTGCTGCAGCGCATCCCCGAAATCGCCATCGAGGCCCTGCAGGCCGACGCGGCCGTCGTCTTCCTGCTCGAGACCGACCGGCTGGAGTTCCGCGTCGCCAGCTGTGCCGGCAACGCGCCACCCGAGGCCGTGGGCAGCCGCCTGCCCAACCAGCCCGACACCCCACCCGGCTTCGTCGTGGCCCATGCCACGCATGTCCTGGTGCCGGACTACGCCACCGAGACCCGCTTTGCGGTGCCGCCGGGCTATCTGGAGGCGGGTCTCGTCAGCGCCCTCGGCGTGCCGCTGTACGACCGCGGCCAGGCCGTCGGCGCCCTGACCGTGCGTTCCCGCCACGCCGACCGCTTCGGCGACGACGAGGTGCGCTTCCTGCAGTCCCTGGCCAATCTGCTGGCAGCCAGCCTGCAGCGCACCCACACCGAGGAAGCACTGAACCACGCCCAGCGCCTGGAAAGCGTGGGCCAGCTGACCGGCGGCATCGCCCACGACTTCAACAACCTGCTGACCATCATCCAGGGCAATCTCCAGGTGCTGGAAGACCTGCCCGCGGTGGCCGGCGATGCGGTGGCGCCGCAACTTGTCGGCGCGGCCACGCGCGCGTCCAAGCGGGGCGCCGAGCTGACCAGCAAGTTGCTGGCCTTCTCGCGCCGGCAGGTGCTGCAGCCCACGCGGGTGGACGCCGGCGCCCTGCTCGAATCCCTGGCCGGCATGCTGCGCCGCACGCTGGACCAGCGCATCCGCATCAGCGTGCAGGTGCAGCCCGGCTGCCCGCCCGTCCTCGCCGACCCCGGGCAACTCGAATCGGCCCTGCTCAATATCGCCATCAATGCCCGCGATGCCATGGCCGAGGGCGGCCAACTGGGCTTCTCGGCGCGGCGCTGCGAGGCCCTGCCGACGGCGCTCAGCGAAGAACTGCAGCTCGGCCGACCGCAGGACTATGTGCAGATCGCCATCGCCGACAGCGGCAGCGGCATGTCCGACGCGGTCAAGGAACGCGCCTTCGAACCCTTCTTCACGACCAAGGAAGCCGGTCGCGGCACGGGCCTGGGGCTGAGCACGGTCTACGGTTTCGCGCGCCAGTCGCGCGGTGCCGTCATGCTGGACAGCCAGTTGGGCCGCGGCACCACCGTGTCCCTGGTCCTGCCCTGCCCCGACGATGCGCGCGAAGAGGCGGCTGCGGCCGCGGGCGGCGGCGACTCGGTGCCTCCGGGGGTGAAGGTGCTGCTGGTGGAGGACGAACCCGAGGTGCGCGCGGTCGTGACGCGCTTCCTGCAAGCCCTGGGTTGCGAAGTGACGGGCTGCGCCACCGCCGAGCTGGCCCTGGCCGAACTGGGCCCGCACCCCTGCCACGAACTGCTGCTGACCGACATCGCACTGGGGGCCGGCATGCGCGGCACCGAGCTGGCCCAGCGCGCCCAGGCCTTGATGCCCGGCCTGGCGGTACTGCTGATGTCGGGCTATTCCTCCGAGCTCCTCCACCCCGAGGAAGCCACGGCCTGGGAACTGCTGCGCAAGCCCTTTACGCGCGAAGCGCTGATGCGGGCGCTGGCCAGGGTCCTTGCAGCCCCTCGCCCGATCCTGCCCAGCTGAACGCGGGCAGGCCCGGTCGGTCTTGCAGACCGCGCAGTCGCCAAAGCGCCTGCTCTTCGGCAGGCACATGCCGCCCACCGGGCGCCATGTGTCCGGCCTCAGCCCCCGAGGGGACGGCGATGCTTGCGGCGTCGAGCCGCAAGCACATCGCCCTAGGCGGGCCGGCTAGGTGAACTGGAGTCGGACACAAGCAGTCCCTGCGGACTGCTTGTGCCTACGGAAGGCCATGGGGCTCTGGCCCATGGCAGGCCCGGCGCTCGGCCCGCAAGAGATCATTGCAGCGTCGTGCTGATCGGCGTGACGCTGCGCTGCACATAGCCGCTCAGCGCATCGACGTCGGGGATGCGGATGTCGCGGCGGCCGCGTTCGGTGAAGGCGATCAGGTCCTCGCGCGACAGCTTGGTCAGCGCGCGGCTGACGGTCTCCACCGTCATGCCCAGGTAGTTGCCGATCTCGGCACGCGTCATGCGCAGCGTGATCTGGTCAGTGCGCAGGCCGCATTGCGCCATCGATTCGGCCCAGTAGCGCAGGAAATCAGCCACGCGGGCGTCGGCCGACAACGTGCACAGCGACAGCAGGGAGTCGCGGTCACGGCTGATCTCGCGGCTCATGGCGGCGTGCAGCAGGCCGAGCAGCGGCACGTGGCGGGCGCTGGCGGCCAGCAGGGCGTCGTAGCGCACGCTCCAGACCTCGCCGGTATCCAGGGCGACGGCGTCGCAGCCGTAGCGGCCGGTGGCGATGCCGTCGAAGCCCAGCCAGTCGCCCTTGAAGTGCAAGCCGACCACCTGCTCGCGGCCATCGGCGGCGAAGTTGATGGTCTTGAAGAAGCCCGAGTTGATGACGTGCAGGCAGGCGAAGTCGTCGCCGCTGCGATAGATGCTGTCGCCGGCATGGACGATGCGGCGCGTGATCTCCACATGGGTCTGCAGCCCCTGCAGCGTGTCGGCGATGCGCTGGGGCACGGCGGCAGCCGTCGCACGCAGAGCGGGGCGGGTGGCGGCGGAGGTCATCGTGGCGGTCAGCATTTCGGGGCTCCTGGGGGGCGTGATTCGATGGACAGAAGCTTAGAAATCGGCCAACAACGGCCGACCAATGGCCAACCTCACTGGGTAACGCTCGGTAAACCGACGGTAAACAGCAAGCTGCGCCTTGATCTGCGTCAGCCCCGCGCCGGGCCCGGCCGCATAGCCTCGGCTGGTACGCATCGGATGCCATGCTCAACCACCACACACTCCGGTCATTGGAAGGACTGACCCGCAGCGATCTGCAGACGCTGATCGGCAGCGCCCGTCAGTTCCAGCGCGCCACAGCCCAAGCTGGCGGCGCGGCCGCGCCCTTGCGAGGCAAGAATCTCGCCCTGCTCAGCAACGACCATGGCAGCGCCGACGCCAGCGCCTTCCTGCGCGCGGCCACCGAGTTGGGCGCCCAGGTGGCGCGGGTGCGTGCCAGCACCCCGGGCGAGCCCGGCCACCGCGACCCGCGTGACACAGCCGGCCTGCTGGGCCAGCTCTACGACGCCATCGAGTGCCAGGGCCTGAGTGCCGACGAACTGCGCCAGCTCGATCGCGACTGCGGCGTGCCCGTGTTCGACGGCATTGCCTCGCCCGCCCATCCCTTGCAGGCCATTGCGCTGCTGATGTCCCTCCAGGAAACGCAGCAGGACCCGCTGCGCGCCCAGGGCCCGGCCCGGCGCGTGGCCGAGCTGCTCGGCCTGCCCCTGGCTGATGCGAGCCTCCCGCAGCCGCCGGCGCGGGAGGAGGCCGTGGCCCGCAACCGCCACCACCTGCTGCAGGCGGTGCTCAGCTGCACCCTGGCCTAGGCGGCCCGGCGGGAGCGGACCTGCAGGCGCTGCAGGCGCTACAGGCGGCCCATCAGCAGCAGCACCAGCACGATGAGCAGCACCAGGCCGAGGCCGCCGGTGGGGCCATAACCCCAACCGCGGCTGTGCGGCCAGGTCGGAATGGCGCCGACCATCAGAAGAATCAACACGATGAGCAGAATGGCACCGAGGCTCATAGCCATCTCCTTGTTGGGTGGGCTTGGCGGCTCGAGGAGGAAGACTCGAGCCTGTGACGACTCTCTGCGCAGGGCCGCGCCCGAGGTGTAGGACTCGGACGAGCTGCTTGTAGGCCGCAACGCGGCGGCGTGGCCACTCCGGACGCTCGTCCCCCCGGCCGAAGCGGCGCCGCGGGCGCGCATAGTGGAACCGATTCCACATCGCAACCCGTGATTTCACGCAGGGAAACCACCTCTCCCTAGGAGCCACCCCAGGTTCTGTTGACAGTCGCGGAACACGTCCCGGATACTGATTGGAACCGGTTCCAAATCAAAACGGAGACAAGACGTGGCAAGACGATGGTTCGTGGGTGGCGCCGCCGCCCACCTGGGCAGTTCCGCGCGCGGCGCATTGCTGGGCGGCCTGATGGGTGCTGCCGTTCTGACGGGCTGCGGCGGTGGCGGCGGTTCGCCCGCTCCCAGCCCGGCGCCTGCCCCGGCACCCGCGCCAGCACCGGCGCCGGCCCCTGCTCCCGGCGACAACCTCACCCAGCTCAAGACCGACGGCAGCAAATGGGTCAACGCGAGCGGCAGCCAGGTGCTGCTGAAGGGCACCAACCTGGGCAACTGGCTGGTCCAGGAGTTCTGGATGATGGGCCAGGGCGGCAACGGCGTGACCGACCAATGCACCCTCGAGGCCAAGCTGACCGAGCGCTTCGGCTATGACGAGAAGGAGCGCCTGATCAAGCTCTACCGCGACAGCTGGATCACCGAGCGCGACTGGGACCAGTTGAAGGCCTTCGGCTTCAACGTCGTGCGCCTGCCCATCCTGTGGAGCGTCATCGAGGACGAGAAGAAGCCCAAGACCCTGCGCGCCGACGCCTGGAAATACCTGGACTGGAGCATCGCCCAGGCCAAGAAGCGCGGCATCTACGTCATCCTCGACCTGCACGGTGCCGCCGGCGGCCAGACCCCCAACGACCACACCGGCTGCGCCGGCCAGAACAAATACTGGACCGATGCCGACGCGCAGGAGCGCACCCGCTGGCTGTGGCAGCAGATCGCCGCCAAGTACAAGGACGAGCCGGTCGTCGCGGCCTATGACCCGCTCAACGAGCCCTGGGGTTCCACCCCCGAAGCCATGGTGACGCGCGTCGAGGACCTCTACAAGACCATCCGCGCCGTCGACGACAAGCACATCGTGCTGCTGCCCAGCCACTACGGCAGCATCGACGCCTACGGCAATCCGACGTCCAAGGGCTTCACCAACGTCGCCTTCGAGATCCACCCCTACCCGGGCCTGTTCGGCGACCGCCCGGGCGACACACCCTACATGATCCACCGTGACTGGCTGCGCTGCGGCCCGACCGGCACGACGGGCGTGTGCGCCTACAACAAGCAGGTTGGCGATCTGAAGATCCCGCTGCTGGTGGGCGAATTCCAGCCCTGGCAGGGCGCCGGCCTGGACCTGGGCGGCCAGATCGGTCGCGCCAGCTACGACACCTACGCGGGCTACGGCTGGGCCTCCACCTCCTGGTCCTACAAGCTGGTCAGCCCGGCGGGCGGCTCGGGCAAGGGCACCTGGGGCATGGTCACCAACGCGGCGAACACCAACTTCGACAGCGGCGTCGGCCTGGTCGCCAAGGCCAGCACCTGGGACTGCGCCGGCTGGGATTCCAGCTTCGCCAATGCCTGCGCGGTCAAGGCCCCGACCATCAAGGTGGGCGGCACCGGCGCCAAGACCTATTACTTCGTCATCAAGACCGGCGCCAACAGCGGCAGCAACCCCGATGTGAGCTTCGACAAGATCAGCATCACCAACACCGCCACGAACGCGGAAGTCGTCACCAACGGCGGCTTCGGCTCGAACAGCGGCTGGACCGCGCTGACCATCAGCGGCAAGCTGAACCTGGACTTCAACGCCACGGCCGCGGGCAAGACCCCGACGGGCAGCGATGGCGGCGTTCTGCGCGTGACCCGCCCGGATGGCGTGACCGGGGAAGTCAACGGCGGCGTCTACCAGGCCATCACGCTGCAGGGCGGCCAGACCTATGCCCTGAACGGCGTGTTCAAGGACAACGGCAGCGCCAACACCTGGGCCGAGATGTATCTGCTGGACAAGGAGCCGGTGCAGGGCAAGGACGTCATCGACATGACGGGCAAGGTGGACTTCGCCACCGCGACCGTCACCGAGATCGAGACCCTGTTCAAGAGCTTCGCCACCCAGGCCCTGGAGCCTCACTCGGGCCTGACCCAATGGCTGGCGAGCGCCACGGCGCCGGAAATCTTCCAGCTGCCGGCACGGCCCGCGGGCCTGAAGCTGGTGGAGGGCAACAACAGCAATGCCTTGAGCTGGACCGCCAGCGCCGACGCCAAGGTCACCGGCTACAACGTCTACCGCGCCAACGGCGCCAGCGGCAGCTACACGAAGATTGCCGACAAGGTCGCCACCGCCAGCTACACGGACGCCACGGCAGCGAGCGGCACGACTTATTTCTATGTCGTGACCTCACTGACCGCCGTCAACGAGAGCTACTACAGCGACGCCGCCAGCACCGCCATCCAGTCGGTTGCCGTGCCGGCCACCCTCCAGGCGGAGGCCTTCACCGCCATGAGCGGCGTCCAGTTGGAGAACTGCAGCGACACCGGCGGCGGCCAGGACGTCGGCTATTTCGACCCCGACGACTACATCGAGTTCAAGATCAGCGTCGCCACGGCCGGCAACTTCAGCCTCGACTACCGCCTGGCCACCGCCAATGGCAGCACCGGCTTCGAAGTCTGGGTGGACGGCGTGAAGGTGGTCAATGCGATGGAAGTGCCCAACACCGGCGGCTGGCAGACCTGGGTCACCAAGACCAGCGCCGCCTTCGCCATGACGGCCGGCAACCACACCCTGCGCCTGAAGTCCGTCGGCAAGGAGTGGAATATCAACTGGCTGCAGGTGAAAGCGCAGTAGGTCAGTACGGCCGGTCGCCCTCGACCGTCGTGCGGTGCAGGCGCCGCCGCAGATGGTCGGGGCAGCCGGCCGCGAGATGCAGCACCGAGCGGTTGTCCCAGAACACCATGTCGTGGGGCTGCCAGTGGTGGCGGTATTGCAGTTCGGGCCGGGCCGTCCAGGCGAACAGCTCGTCCAGCAGCGCCCGGCTCTCGTCCTCGGGCAGGTCGACGATGCGGGTCGTGAAATGCTCGCTGACGAAGAGGCCGAGCCGCCCCGTCTCCGGATGGGTGCGCACCACCGGCTGCACGGCAGGCAACACTCGCGCTATCTGCTCGGCGCTGAGCTTGGGTCGCCAGGGGTTGCGCTCACGCAATTCCTCGTACTTGGCGAGGTAGGAGTGCTCGGCCCGCAGGTGGCGCACGCGCGCCTGCAACTCGGGCGGCAGGCCCTCCCAGGCGGCGTGCTGGTCGGCGAACAGCGTGTCGCCGCCCTCGCTGGGCAACTCCTGGGCCAGCAGCAGGGACCCCAGGCTGGGCATTTCCTTGTACGACAGGTCCGAGTGCCAGAAATGGCCAGCGTCACCGAGGCCGACCGGCTGGCCGTTCTCGACGATGTTGGAGACGATGAGGATCTCCGGGTGGCCCTGCAGGTGGAACTGGTGCAGCACATGGATTTCCAGCGCCCCGAAACGGCGGCTGAAGGCGATCTGCTGCTCGGGCGTGATGCGCTGGTCACGAAAGACCAGCACATGGTGGTCCAGATGCGCCCGGTGGATGCGGCGAAAGTCCTCGTCGCCCAGCGGCTGGCTCAGGTCCAGGCCCAGCACCTCGGCGGCGAAACTGCCGGGCAGCGGGCGGATGTCGATGCGGGTCAGGGTTTCGCTGCTCATGCTGCGGCCACGCCAGGGTCGATGAAAGGCCCATGATGGCCCAAGCACGGCCGTCGGCCAACGACGCAAAACCGGGGCCCTCATGCGGTTTGCGCCGCAAGAAAAAACCCTCCGGCCCGGAACGGCCCGAAGGGTTGAATCCACCCGGAGGGGCGGAGGAGACAAACAGTACAGCCCGACCTTAACGCCGCGCGGTCCCTCAGAGCAATCAAGTTCGCGACTGAACGCATGCCGAAACCATCGAAAGGTATGAGCTGCGGTGAGGGTTCACGGCCCGCCAGGAGAGCTGCATGACCGCCAAGAACACGCACTGCCTCTGGCACGACCGTGACGCCGTCGATGCCGCGCGCTTGCATGCCGAGACCTTCCCCTGAGATCGCAGGCCGCGGTTGAGCGCGGTCGAAGGCCCGGAGAATCAGCGGCCATGAAAGCCCTTCTTGCCGCCGCAGGGCTGCTGGCAGCGGTTCTGCTGACCGGCTGTGCCCACCCTCCCGGCCTCGCGCCGGCGCCCCTCGCCGAGGCCGACGCCGCCGTCGAGCGCTTCATCGCCCTGGGCGCCCTGCCCGGCGCCGCGCTGTGGATGGAGCGCATCGGCCAGGGCAGCCACCATCGGGCCTACGGCCAGCGCGCCGTCGATCCCGCGCCCGAGCCGCTGGACGAAGCCACCGTCTTCGACGCTGCCTCGCTGACCAAGCCCATCGTCACCGCCACGCTGGTGCAGCTGCTGCGCGAGCGCGGCCAGCTCGACGTCGAGGCGCCGCTGCAGCGCTACCTGCCCGGCTGCGGCGGCGAGGACAAGGCCGGCATCACGCTGCGCCAGCTGCTGACGCACAGTTCGGGCCTGCCCTCGGGCCTGCCACGCAACGGCGCCGGCGACTGGGCGGGCCGGGAGGACGCGCTGCGCATCGCCTGCGCCCTGCCGCTGGCCGCGGCGCCCGGCACGCAGTTTCGCTACTCCGACGTCAACTTCATCCTGCTCGGCCTCCTCGTCGAACGCGTCAGCGACACCACGCTGGACCGCCTGGCCGAGCAGCTGATCTTCCGGCCCCTGGGCATGAAGGACAGCGGCTATCTACCGCTGCGCCGCATGGCGGCCGGTCGCATCGCGCCGACCGAGAAGCTGCCGGACGGCCAAGTGCTGCGCGGCGAGGTGCATGACCCGACGGCCCGCAAGATGGGCGGCGTGGCCGGCCATGCGGGCCTGTTCACCACGACGGCCGACCTGGCCCGCTTCGCCCGCATGCTGCTGGGCGGCGGTGTGGCCCAGGATGGCCGGCGCCTGCTGTCGGCCGACAGCGTGGTGCTGCTGACCATGCCCCAATCTCTGCCTCAGCTTGCCGAGAAGCGCGGCATGGGCTGGGACATCGCAACGCCCTACTCCCGGCCGCGCGGCAGTCTGTATCCGCCCACCAGCTTCGGCCATACCGGCTTCACGGGCTGCGCCCTGTGGATGGACCCGGCCAGCAAGAGCTTCTTCGTGCTGCTGTCCAACCGCGTCCACCCGACGGCCGGCACCAATGTGCTGCCGCTGTATGGCGAGCTGGGCACGCTGGCGGCGCGGGCGGCGGGCCTGAACTGAGCTGCGTCATCGCGCCGATCGGGTTTCCCTGACCTGCAGCGCGAAGCCGACCAGGAAGACCACCAGCCAGGCCAGCAGCGAGGTCCGCACCAGCGGATCGTCGGGTCCCGTGGCCAACGGCCCCGCCGCCGGCAGCCGGGTGAGCGTCTCGTTGATGCCCGGCACCAGCAGCAGAAAGAAGCTCGCGGAAAGCCCCAGCGTCTTCAGGTGTGGCGCCAGTCGGCCCGGCAAGCGCAGCCGCGGCACCAGCAGCGTGCCGCCGAAGGCTGCCAACAGCGCGAGCACGCCCAGCACATGGCCGGCATTGATGCCACCGGTGCTGGACAGCCCGAAGGAGGTCAGCACCGACAGGGCCAGCCCGAACAGGTAGACCTGGCCGGACCGCTCCGACGTCTGGATGCGATGAAAGCGGACGAATCCATACAGGCCGGCCAGCACCGGCACGAGGCTGATGACGGTGTGCACGGCACCGAGGGATGAAAGCGGGTGAGGCATGACATGGCTCCGATTGGAAGTTAACCTACTAGTTGATAGATTGATGGATCAAAGGAAAGGCGGTCGAGCCGCCCATGGATGAAAGCGGGCTCAGCTCGGCTCGGTCAGCTTCAGGATGGCGGGCTGGACGATGATGGCGAAGGCCTTGGGATCGTCCAGGGCGCGGGACATCAGCATGGCGCCATGCACGACGGCCATGAAGGCGCGGGCCGACACCACGGGGCTGTTGAGCAGTTGGAACTGGCCAAGCGCCGCGCCCCGCTTGAGGACCGAAGCCACCCAGGTGTTCAAGTACTGGAAATGCGCCTTCACCTCGACGGCCACTTCTTCGGGGATGGTCGGCATCTCGGTGGCCAGCATGGCGCAGATGCAGAAAGGCGACTCACCACTGCGGATGCAGGCGGCCCAGTAATCCGCATAGGCATTGAGCTCCGCCAGCGGGTCGTCGATCTCGCGCTCCAGCGACGCCAGCCCCTGCCTGGCCTCCTCGCGGTACAGGGCCACCACGGTCGTCACCAGCACGGCCTTGCTCGGGAAGTGATGGTGGATGCTGGCCTTGGTGATGCCGACCCGCTCGGCCAGGTCGGCATAGCTGAAGCTGTTGTAGCCGCCGGCGACCAACAGCGCGCGCGTCTGAGCGACGATCTCGGCGGCCTTGGGAGAGAGTTCTGCGGTCACGGCATGTCGGAGCTGTCGAATGCAGCCAGTCTACTAGTTGGTAGACAACTTGTCAAAACCGTCGAACTTGGCGAGCGTCCCGGCGGCCCGCCGGCGCTCGCGCATAGACTGCCCGCCGAGCGCAGGACGCCAACAGCGAGGAGACGACATGTTCAATCACATCATGGTGGGCAGCAACGACATCGAGCGGTCCAAGCAGTTCTACGACGCGGTGCTGGGCGTTCTCGGCGCCGGCCAGCCCGTGCGCAACGTCGCAGCCTCGGGCCATGTGCGCCTCTTCTACCGCCACAACGGCAGCACCCTGGCCATCAGCCAACCCATCAATGACGAGCCGGCCAGCTTTGCCAACGGCGGCACCGTCGCCTTCAAGTGCGATTCGCCCGCGCAGGTGAAGCAGTTGCACGACGTCGCCGTCGCCCACGGCGGCACCTCCATCGAGGAGCCTCCGGGCCTGCGCGAGCACAGCCTCGGCAACTTCCACCTCGCCTATGTGCGCGACCCCGACGGCAACAAGCTCTGCGCCATCTACCGGGTGCCTGCATGAACGTGGACCGGCGCCTCGTCCTGCAGGGCCTGCTCGCGGCCGGCCTTGCTCCGGCCTGGGCCGCCGATGCCCCGCGCATCGCCCGGCCTGGCGTGCAGCTCTACACCGTTCGCGATGAGCTGAAGCGCGACTTCCGCGGCACCCTCCAGCGCATCGCCGCCCTAGGCTATCGCGAGGTGGAGTTCGCCGGCTATTTCGACCAGTCGCCGCAGCGCATCCGCGGCTGGCTGGACGAACTGGGCCTGGCCGCGCCGTCGGCCCATGTGAACGACCGCCTGCTCGGCCCCGAAGGCGCCGCCATCATCGACGCCGCCAAGACCCTGGGGCATCGCCACCTCGTCTTTCCCTGGGTCGACGAGGCCCGGTGGCGCGACCTCGACGGCTGGAAGCGCCGCGCCGACAGCTTCAACCGCGCCGGCGAGCTGTGCCGCCGCGCCGGCCTGCAGTTCTGTTATCACAACCACCATTTCGAGTTCGCGACGCTCGAGGGCCAGCGGCCCTATGACCTGCTGCTGGCCGACTGCGATGCCCAGCTGGTGAAGATGGAACTGGACCTGTGCTGGGCCGTGGCGGCGCGGCAGGACCCACTGGCGCTGATGCGTGCCCACCCGGGCCGCTTCCCCATGGTCCATCTCAAGCAGCTCAAGGCCCTGCCGCCGCTGGTCGGCGGCGATGTGCTCAGCCTCAAGATGGACGACGCCTTCGCGCAGATGACCGAAGTCGGCCCCGGTGTCGTGGACTTCGCCGGCCTGCTGGCCGACCCGGCCAGCCGCGGCATCGAGCACTTCTTCGTCGAGCACGACCAGCCAGCCGCCGCGCTGGCCAGCATCGAGACCAGCCTGCGCTGGCTGAACACGCTGAAGCAGTGACAGCGGCACCAGCGCCCATCGCCTTCTGGGAGGCCCTGGGCTTCTGGCTCAAGCTCGGCTTCATCAGCTTCGGCGGGCCGGCCGGGCAGATCGCCATCATGCACACCGAGCTGGTCGAGCGGCGCCGCTGGATCAGCGAGCAGCGCTTTCTGCATGCGCTGAACTACTGCATGGTGTTGCCGGGACCCGAGGCCCAGCAGCTGGCGACTTATATCGGCTGGCTGATGCACCGCGGCTGGGGCGGCATCGTGGCCGGTGGACTGTTCGTGCTGCCCTCGCTGTTCATCCTCGTCGCGCTGTCCTGGGTCTACCTGGCCTTCGGCAAGCTCGCGCTGGTGGCGGGGCTGTTCTACGGACTCAAGCCCGCCGTGACGGCCCTGGTCGTGCATGCGGCCCACCGCATCGGCACGCGGGCGCTGAAGAACGCCTGGCTCTGGGGCATCGCCGCCACAGCCTTCGTCGCCATCTTTGCGCTGGACGCGCCCTTCCCTCTCATCGTGCTTGGCGCCGGTCTCATCGGCCATGTCGGCGGCCGACGCGCGCCGCAGGTCTTCGCCCTGGGTGGCGGTCATGACGCCGCGAAGCAGAGCTACGGCCCGGCGCTGATCGACGACGACACCCCCACGCCACGCCATGCCCGCTTCAGTCGCGGCCGCCTGGTGCGGGTGCTGGGCATCGGCCTGGGCCTGTGGCTTGTCGCGATGGCCGGCCTGGTGCTGGCCTGTGGCTGGCAAGGTGCTCTCGCGCAGATGGGCTGGTTCTTCACCAAGGCCGCGCTGTTGACCTTCGGTGGCGCCTACGCCGTGCTGCCCTATGTCTACCAGGGCGCCGTCGAGCAGCACCAGTGGCTGACCGGCACGCAGATGATCGACGGCCTGGCCCTGGGCGAGACGACGCCGGGGCCGCTCATCATGGTGGTGGCCTTTGTCGGCTTTGTCGGCGGGTGGACGAAGCAGCTCTTCGGGCCCGACGCGTTGTTCCTCGCCGGCGCGGCCGCCGCCAGCGTCGTCACCTTCTTCACCTTCCTGCCGTCCTTCGTCTTCATCCTGGCCGGCGGGCCGGTCATCGAATCCACCCACGGCAAGCTGCAATTCACCGCGCCGCTGACAGCCATCACGGCGGCCGTCGTCGGCGTCATCCTGAACCTGGCGGTGTTCTTCGCGTATCACGTGCTGTGGCCGCAGGGCTTTGGCGGGCGCTTCGACGGGATCTCGGCCCTGATCGCGGTCGGCGCCGGCGTGGCGCTGTTCCGCTTCAAGCTCGGCGTGATGCCGCTGCTGGGTCTGTGCGCCGCGCTGGGCCTGGCCGCGTCCTGGCTCTCCGGTCAGTGAAGACCACGCGCCGGGCGGGCCGCCTGGGGCCTGCGGCTATCCTTTCGTAGGGCTGCCAGTTCGTCCATGGCTAGGCATGATGCAAGCCATGCTGCCTCACCCCCAGGACGAACGCACGCGCCGCGCGATGCTGCGGCTGTTCTATGCCCAGAGCGGCGTGAGCCTGGTGGCCGCGGCGCTGCTGGTGCTGCTGCATATGGGCACGCAGATCGACCGCGTGGCGCTGCCGGTGCTGCTGCCCTGGGGCCTGGCGTTCGCGGTGCTGATCGTGCTGCGCGCCTGGTGGAAGACCCAGGTGGCGCGACTGCCGGAGACGGCCGACGCCCTGCCGTGGGAGCGGCGCGCCGAGCTGGGGGCGCTGGCGACCGGCGGGCTGTGGGCCCTGGCCCTGGTGATGGCCTTCGACGCGCGGCTCGATGCCACACAGATGTACGCCGCCATGCTGGCCTGCCTCACCTGCGTGGCCAGCATCAACGTGATGGCGCCGCAGCCACGCGCCTTCGTGATGCTGATCGCCCCCGTGGCCACGGCGCTGATCACGCTCTTCCTGGGTCAGCGCAGTTGGGGCGGCGCCTACAACGCGTTGCTGGTGCTGGCCGCCGTCGGCCTGGCAATGGCCTTGACCTTGCGCCACACCCGGCTGCTGCGCGAGAGCCACGCGCTGCGCTTCGAGCGTGAGGCCCTGCTGGCCCAGGCCCAGGCGGCGCGCGAGGCGCAGACGCGCTTCCTGGCCGCTGCCAGCCACGACCTGCGCCAGCCCGTGCACGCGCTCGGCCTGCTGGCCGCGCAGGCCGCGCACGAACTGCAGGGCCGGCGCGCGGCGCAGACGGCGCAGCAATTGCAGGCCATGGCCCAGGCACTGGACGGCCTGGTGGAAAGCCTGCTCGACGTGTCGCGCCTGGACAGCGGCGCGCTGCTGCCGCAGTGGCGTTCGCTGCCGCTGCAGCCCTTGTTCGAGCGCCTGTCCACCGAGTACGCCGTACTGGCCGAGGCCAAGGGCTTGCAGTGGCGGTTGCGCCCGACGCAGCTCTGGGTGCGCAGCGACGCGCAGCAGCTCGAACGACTGCTGCGCAACCTGCTGTCCAACGCGCTGACGCACACCGCGCAGGGCGGCGTGCTGCTGGCGGCGCGACGGCGCGCGGGCCGCGTGCAGGTCGCCGTCTGGGACACCGGCCCGGGCATCCCGCCCGAGCACCACGAACGCATCTTTCAGGAGTTCGTGCAGCTCGCCAACCCGGGGCGCGACCGACGTCGCGGCCATGGCCTGGGCCTGGCCATCGTGGCGCGGCTGGCGCGGCTGCTGGACCACCCGGTGAGCCTGCGCAGCCGCCTCGGCCATGGCAGCTGCTTCGCGGCCAGCCTGCCGGAGGACGAGCCGCGCCTGCTGACCGAGCCCCGCACGGTGCCCCAAGGCCAGCCGCTGCAGGGCCGCTGCGTGGCGCTGGTGGAAGACGACGAGGCCGTGCGCGAGGCCACGGTGACGCTGCTGCGCACCTGGGGTTGCGAGGTCTGGGCCGAAGCCGCGGTGGCGCCGCTGCTCGAGCGCATGCGCGCGGCCGGTGCCCGGCCGCAGCGTCTCATCAGTGATTGGCGGCTCGGTGAGGGTGACGGGCTGCGCGCCATCACGGCCCTGCGCGAGGCCTTCGGCGCCAGGCTGCCGGCCCTGCTCATCAGCGGCGAGACCCTGCCGATGAGCGCCAAGACCCTGCAGGCCCTGCGCGTGCAGCCGGCGCGCAAGCCGCTGCCGCCGGCGGCGCTGCGTGCCTGGCTCAGCGCGCCTTCAGAACCGCATTGAGGCCAGCCTTGCCTGCCCGGCCAGCGCCGCCTCGGCACGGTTGCGCACGCGCAAGATGCGAAAGATCGTCACCAGGTGGCCCTTCACGGTCGGCTCGCCCATGCCCAGCTCGCGGGCGATCTCCTTGTTGCTGCGCCCCTTCACCAGCTGGGCCAGCACTTCGGCCTGGCGCTGCGTGAGGGCTTCTTCCGCGACGTCGGCGCCACGCTGCAGCAGGAAGGGCGGCAGATAGCAGCCGCCGGCCAGCACCAGCTCCAGCGCACCGAGCAGCACGCCCACGTCGGCACTCTTGGGCAGCCAGCCGGCGGCGCCTTCGTCGAGGGCACGCGTGGCCAGCAGCGGGTCGGTGTCGGCCGACATCAGCAGCACCGGCAGCAGCGGCCATTCCGCGCGCAGCTGCTGCAGCGCCTGCAACGGCGGGAGGCCGGGCAGGTGCACGTCGAGCACGACAAGGGCCACGTCGGGCCGGGCCATCAGCAGCGCCTGCGCGGCGGGCAGGCTGTCGGCCTCGCTCACCTCGCAGCCCTCGCGCTGCGTGCGCAGCAGCTGCGCCATGCCGACGCGCACGACGGGGTGATCGTCGACGATGAGCAGGTGCAGTGCGTGCAATGGCGCGGTCATGGCCGCGCGATCATGCCGCCAAATCAGGGGTTCTGGCCAGGTTGGCGCTGGATTCGGGGACGCGGCTCACCCCCTTGCGGCCAGCGCGGCGCGATCGATCTCAAGGGCGGTTTCGCATCCGCCGGGTGCTCATCATGAGGAGAGCCAGTCCCATCGCATACAGCGCCACTGAGGCGGGTTCGGGCACGCTGGTCACGCTGACGGCGCTGCCGAGGGGCGTCGCGGCGATCTCTGCCAGCGCCGAATCGAGCAGCACGACGTTGCCGAAGGTCAGCTCGCTGCGCCCCGCCGTGAGCGCCTGGAACGACAGGTGCACGACCCAGCCGCTGCCCGTGACACCCGGCCCCGGCCCGACCAGGGTATTGGCCGCGAACGACACCGTGCCGGCGAGGTTGTCGATGCTGCCGGGCCAGAAGAGCGTGGTGCGCCCCCCGGCGGAGAGGAAATCGCCTTCCAGCGCGGCCCTGGCCTGCAGGATCGCCGGGTCGAAGCCGACGTCGAACTGGAAGGCGTACAGGTCCGCCACGTCGGCAACGCCCACGTCCAGCGTGAAGCTGTCGCCCGCCCGCACGGCGGCAGGCGGGGCGGCGAAGGTCAGGGTCGTCGCCAGGGCGGGCGCAGCCAGCAGCGCCAGGACGACTCCCCACAGGCCCGTCGGTTTCATCATTTCGCTCTCCTTGGATGGTGTGCGTTGCGTTGGCGGGCGGTCAGGGGCAGGTCGTGCCCGCCGGTAGCTTCTGTGCGACGAACGCCAGGTCGCGGATGTCGACCACGCCATCGCCGTTCACGTCGGCTCGGGCGTCGAAGCCGGGCATGCCGGTGCGCTTGCCGAAGGCGGCCTTCACGGCGGCCTGGTCCTGGCAGTTGATGGCACCGTCGAAGTTCACGTCGCCCGGCAATGCCACGACAGTGAAGGTGACGCTCCCCGTGCCCGTGAGGCCGGCCACGTCGGTGGCGCTGGCGCTGAACTTGTGGCTGCCCGGGCCGAACGAAGACGCCAGGCCGCGAATGTCTGCGCAGGTCGTCGACGCCACGCCGGATTCCTTGTCCATGGCCTCGCAGCGGATGTCGACGCTTTGCCCCGGCGAGTAGGAGCCCAGGTTGCCGCGGTAGACGACGGCGGGGGGTGTCTTGTCGATCTTGACCGTGACGATGTTGCTGCCGTCGCTCTTGTTGCCAGCGACGTCGCCGGCGAACTTCAGGCTGGACGACACCGTTCCCTGCTTGCTCAGCACCTGGTCGCCCGGGCATTCGGCAACGCCGGAGCCACCCGTGTCGGCGCAGCTGAAGTGCACGACCACGTCGCTGGTGTACCAGCCCGAGGCGCCGGGCTGCGTCGTCGCGGCCGCCGTGATGGTCGGCGGCTTCTGGTCGATCCGGACCGGGCTGATCGCGAAGCTGACGCTGTAGCCGCCACCCGTCACCGTGTAGTTGAAGCCGTTGGGCGCGTCCTCCGACACGACCGCGCGGTTGCCGGTGCAGAAGACATCGCACTGCGGCGTGATGACGACCTGCCGGTTGGTCCATGACCCGGGGGTGTAGGGCCGGCTGTCCGACGTCACCAGGGCGTAGCCGAAGCTCGGGCGATTGAAGTTGACGCCTGAGTTCACGCTGGCGACCGCCGTGATGAAGCGCGACCCCGGGAAGTCCGCACGGATGATGCCGATGCGGCGGCCGGCAACGTGGAACTCCGGGCGCATCACGTAGTCCGCGATCAGCGTGTTCATGCCCTCGTAGGAGATGGTGCACAGGCCGAGGGCGCATGCGGTGCGCGGGAAGTCGGGAAAGGTGGAGGCGTCGGCGCTGGCGCCGTCCACCAGCCCCGTCGACAGGCGCGGCGCACCCGTCTCGGCGCTGGAATGGCCACTGGCGAAGAAATAGGGAAACCCGCCATCTGAGCCACCGCTGCCAACGTAATAGAGCTGGCCGCTGTCGGTGATGTTGGCGGCGTCTGCCAGATGGCTTTTGACGGGCAGCCAGAGCCGGGCATAGAGGTCCAGATTGCTGCGGAGTTTGTCGAACAGCACGCCCGTATATCCCATCGAAACAATGGGCCGGTAGTAGTGACGGGTGGACAAGGGACCCATGTACTGGTGGGTCAGCAGGACCTTGCCGCGTGCATCGCACGAGTTCGGATCGGGTTTCGAATTGAGCGGGGGGACCGGGCCCAAGGTCAATGTGGCCGGACCCGGGCAAGTGGCGGGCAGCAGATAGTCCGCATACTTTTGACCCGTGGCCACGCCGTCGATGACGGCGGGTTGGTCCAGCAATGCGTCGAGTGCGGGCGCTGGGTCGCATTTGCAGTCGGCCGTCTCCATGACGACGCTCATGATGACCAGTTCCGACGGGTTGCTTTTCAGGAAGGCGACGGTGGGTTGCAGTACGCCGCTCTCGAAATTCAGGAACATGTCGACGCCGCCGTGAAACACCAGCAGCGCGCAGTTCGACGATTGGTAGTACTGGTTGCAGTCCTGCAGTGCAAGGAGGTCGTAGTACTTGAGCCGGATGTCCAGATAGCGGATGCCCGAATCCAGCTGTTCCCGGATGGTCATGGTCTGCGTCTGCGCGATGGGGCCGCCCACGCCGTGGAAGGTTCCGCTGTCATGCGTGCCCGGCAACGACAGCTCGGTGAGCTTCTTCGAGGCGCTGAGCGTCAGCATCCACTGGGGGTTGTGCGCAGCAGGTCCGGAGTCGTGCCAATAGGCGCCGTCGTTGTGGGCGCGCGCGGGGGATGGGCAGCAAAGCAGCGCCCCGATGAGCGCCAGCAGCGCGGCCAGGCGCCGGCCGATAGTCGAAAACGCGGAAGTCAGCATGGAACTCTCCCTGTCGACGGGACGGGGCCGGCCACCCATCCGCCGCGTCAGCGGCTTTGGCCAGCACTCAATCCAACCGTTGCAGGGCAGTCTAGGAAGGCCCCCACACGTTGCCCAGCCGACAGACGGATGGTTTGGGGGCATCCGTTCGGATGAACTGCCGGCCTTCTCGTCTGCGACATGCTTGCGCCGACGTTGTCGTTGCCAACATCCGCCTCCCGGCGACCACTCAATCGTCTCGACTGCACTTCAGCAGGGCCTGCGCCGCGGAGACACGCAACGCCAGCGCCGCCGTCTCGTCGTTCAGCACCTGCTGCAGGAAGCGTCTCGGGTCGACGTCGTTGCCCGTTGGCGGCACGACGGGCGCCGCCGCTGAACCCATAGCTTGCAACCGACGCAGCGCGGCATCGAAGGCCTCAGGCTTGATGCTCTGCAGCCGCACCAGCAGGTCGGCCTGCCCTTCGACGCCGGGCGGGATGTCCAGCCAGGGCGTGTCGGCAAACACCGGCGCGAGATCGGATGCAATGAAGGCCGACCAGTTGCCCGTGGACGGCTGTTCCGCGGGCACCGCTGCCGCCCTTGCCGGCGGGCTCAGCCGCAGCCGGGTGGCCGGCGCGAGGCCCGGCAGGTAGCGGGCCCTCAAGCCAGCCAGGAAGTCCGCGGCGCGTGACGCGCTGACGGGCTGCTGCAACGAGAACCACAGCTGCAACCCATCGGTGCCCGACACTGCGATCGCCGGTGCCGGCAGTTCGAGGTCGAGTTGCACGCCACGCCAGACCCCGGACAGCGGCTCCCAGTCGGCCGGGCCGGTCAATTCCATGACCAGGGCCCGCACCTGGCCCGCGTCGTCGGTCAGTCGCCCCCCCTCTTCGGACGAGGGCAAGAGGTAGAGACGGTGCAACTCGGACTGCAGGCGATTCATGGCGGGGGAATCTACTCCACGCTCCGGGTGAACCCGCAGCGAGCTATTCCTTTTCAGCGATCTTCTATCTCGCCGGCGGATAGCTGAGGGCCGCCGCGCAACGCCTTCCGAAATCAACATAGCTGCGCTCAAAGAAGTCATACGTTTGGCATGTAACCGCTCCGTACCATTTTTTCAGCCGGCCCCAAAGAGAGCCGCGCCCACTAGAAAAGTCTACGGAGACCCCATGCCAAAGAACCCCTTCAAGCCGACCCGGCTCGCCCTGCTGTTGCCGGCCTTCGCCCTGCTGCCCGCCGCGGCCCAGACGCCCTCCAATGACAGCGATGCCAAGCTGGAAACCGTCGTCGTCAGCGGCATCCGCGCCTCGGTGCGCAAGGCGCTGGACATCAAGGAAGCGTCCAACAGCATGGTCGAGGTCATCGCCTCCGAGGACATCGGCAAGCTGCCCGACACGACCATCGCCGAATCGCTCGCCCGCCTGCCCGGCATGGCCGCCGGCATCGACCGCGGCAATGCCAGCCAGATCGTCGCGCGCGGCCTGGGCCCGCGCTTCGTCGGCGCCACGCTGAACGGCCGCGAGTTCGCGTCCTCCGAACCCGACCGCGCCGTGCGCTTCGAGATGTTCCCGTCCGAATCGGTGTCGGGCGCCACCATCTACAAGACCCAGCAGGCCGACATCGCCGAAGGCGGCATCGCCACCACCATCGACCTGCAGACCGTCAGCCCGCTGAGCTACAAGAGCCGTGAGCTGTCGCTGAAGGCCGATGCCAACTACTACCAGCTCGGCGCCAAGATCGACGGCGCCAAGACCTGGTCGCCGCGCCTGGGCGGCATCTACGTCGACCAATTCGCCAACCGCACGATCGGCGTGGCGCTGGCCTTCAGCTACTACGACCAGCCGGTGCTGCAGGACGGCGTGCAGAACTGGGGCTTCGACAGCGGCAACGGCAACAAGAATGCCGCCATCGAGTCCTGGGGCTTCCAGAACGCCATCAAGAACGGCACGAACAAGCGCTCCAGCGTGCTGGGCAAGGTCGAATACAAGCCGAATGGCACGTTCTCCCTGACCGGCGACATCTACGCGGCCCGCTCCGACATCAAGGAGCAGCAATACATCCACACCGCCGACACCTGCCAGTGGGCCAACAACGGCTGCGCGGCCGCGTACAGCGGGGCTCCCACCGTCAGCGGCGGCTACGTGACCGGCGGCACGCTGGCCAATGCGAAGCTGACGACCATCAACGGCCTGTGGAAGCAGGACATGAAGGACTTCGCCACCGGCCTGAACGCCAAGTGGAAGCTCGACGACTGGCAGATCGACGCCGACGTGGCTCATTCCACCGCCGACCGCGACACGCTCTGGACGGCCGTCGAGCTGGACATGAACTCGCCCCAAACGGGCAAGCTGACCTGGAACTTCCCCAAGGACGGCTGGAGCACCTACAGCTTCAGCGCCGACAGCGGCAACCCGACCAACTTCAACAACTGGACGGGCGAGACCTGGGGCCCGACCACGGCCGGCACGCTGCACGACAAGCTGGATTCGGAGCAGGTCAACGTCACGCGCCGACTGAACTTCGGCGACCTGAACAAGCTCAAGTTCGGCCTGCGTGCCACGCAGCGCGAGAAGCACTACGAGCAGACCTCGTGGGACTACGGCTGGGCCCAGTTCAACCCCAGCGACCTGAAGCGCGTGACCGTGTCTGGCCGCCCCGACTTCGTCGCCTTCAACAACGTCGAGGATGAGATCACCAAGCTCTTCGGTGCCTCGACCTTGAGCGCCGCCGGCCGCACACCCACCACCAGCGACCTCACCACCAAGGACTGGCGCGCGAAGGAAAGCAGCACCGCCGCCTACGTACAGGGCGACCTGAACGGCACCGTCGGGGGCCTGAGCTACCGCGGCAACGTCGGCCTGCGCATCGTGCACACCAGCCAGACGGGCTACGGCAACTCGCTGATCAACAACGTGGTGACGCCCACGCAGGATGGCATCGCCTACACCAAGGCGCTCCCCAGCCTCAACCTCGTGCTGAGCCTGGACGAGAACGACACGAACCAGTTGCGCTTCGGCCTGTCACGCGCACTGTCGCGCGCACCGCTGGACGTGATGACCTCCGCGCAGACCGTCACGACCGACCCCAACGGCGTCAACCCCACCGTCGTCTCCGGCGGCAACCCGCGCCTGAAGCCCATGATGGCCGACCAGCTCGACGTCGCCTACCAGCACTACTTTGGCAAGGGCAACTTCTTCTCAGCCGGCTTGTTCTACAAGCAGGTGAAGGACTACATCGGCCTCGCGTCGGTAGCCTGCACCTATGGCGGCAAGGCGGCCTACTGCACGCAGCAGGTCAACCGCGACGGCGGCGACGTGCACGGCCTGGAGCTGGTCTACCAGCAGTCCTTCGCCAACGGCCTCGGGCTGATGGGCAACTACACCTACAGCACGGGCAGCATCAAGGAGAACGGCGACCAGAGCGGCAAGACCTTCGCGCCCATCACGGCCAACGGCCTGATGCGGGGCAACGGCGGCCTGACGGTCTGGTACGAGCAGAACGGCTTCGAGGCCCGCCTGTCGGCCAACCGCCACACGGCCTACAACCGCGCGCCGACCTGGGACTCGACGCTGATCCAGCAGAACGGTGCCGAGACCTGGGTGTCGCTGAACCTGTCGCAGAAGCTCGGCGACCACATCTCGGTGCGCTTCGGCATCGAGAACGCGACCAACCAGAAGGTCATCTACACCTACTCCAACGACCCGTATCGTCAGGAGAACTTCCAGTTTGGCCGCCGCTTCAACGTGGGCGTGACCTACAAACTGTGACGCCGCAGCGCGTGGTGCCCGCACCGCGCGCTTGAGGAGGCTTGCAAAGCCCCGCCCGCGATCTCGATGACATCGCCGGCGGGTTTTCTTTTTCCGCCGCCAACACAACAGAGTTCAGCCATGTCCTTCAAATCCAGCCTGTCGACCCTGCTCGTCGCAACCCTGTGTGCCTGCGGAGGCGGTGGTGGCGGCACGACGGCCAGCGCGGCGGAACCATCGCCATCCCCCGCGTCCTCATCACCTGCAGCGCCCGTCGCTGCCAACTACGCCTACGGTGCCGATGTCGGCTGGGTCACGCAGCAGGAGAGCCTGGGCTTCGCCTTCAACGACGCCTCCGGCGCCAAGGCCGACCCGTTCGAACTGCTGAAGGGCTACGGCATCAACGCCATCCGGCTGCGCGTCTGGGTCGATCCCAAAGGCGGCTGGAACGGCCGCGACGACACGCTGGCCAAGGCCCTGCGCGCCCAGGCACGCAGCCAGAAGCTCATGATCGACTTCCATTACAGCGACGACTGGGCCGACCCCGGCAAGCAGACCAAGCCCGCCGCGTGGGCGCCCCACGGCGTCAATGCGCTGAAGGCCGACGTCTACGCCAACACGCGTGACACGCTGGCCTACCTGAAGGCCAATGGCATCGACATCGCCTGGGTCCAGGTCGGCAACGAGATCACTCAGGGCCTGCTGTGGCCCGAGGGCAAGGTGGACCACTTCGATCAGCTGGCCGCCTTCACTAATTCGGGCTACGACGCGGTGAAGTCCGTGTATCCGAACGCCGCCGTCGTCATCCATATCGACAACGGCTGGGACACGGCCCAGGCGCGCTGGTGGTTCGACAACTACGCCGCCCAGGGCGGCAAAGTCGACGTCATCGGCCTGTCCTACTACCCGGGCTACACGCCGTCCAAGGTTTGGCGCACCGAGTCCCCGAAGGTCAGCGCGACCATGGCGGATCTGGCCAGCCGGTTCCACAAGCCGGTCATGATCGTCGAGACCGGCTTCCCGTACGACCAGCCCACCGAAGCCAAGGCGATGCTCGCCGACCTGATCCAGCGCAACCAGGCGCTGGGCGACCTGGGTCTAGGCGTCTTTTACTGGGAGCCCGAAGCGATCCAGTCGTGGACGCACTACTCGCTGGGCGCGCTGGACTCGACCCAACGCTTCACGGCCGCGATGGAGGCCTTCCGCCATTGACGCGCCCAGGCCTGTGACCGGCAGCCGCGATCGCTCACCACCTTGAGCGCCAAGTTCCCGCGGCCGCCCTAGGGACCAGCGCGTCACCTACACCGACCCATTCAACCTCTGGCACCAGACCCACTTCCAGTTCGGCCCGCGCTTCAAGGTGGGGCTGACCTACAAGCTGTGAGTCCGGTGGTTGCCGCCGAAGCCTGCCTCCCCGCGGGGAGGATCAGGCGCCGGTGGCGCGGCGCACGACGGCGAAATACCAGGCATCAGGCAGGCAGCGCAGCAGCCGCATCCAGAACGTGAAGCGGCGCGGGAAGTTCATCTCGAAGCGCCCTTGCGCCCAACCGCGCAGCATGTGCTCGGCGGCCGTTTCCGGCGAGATCAGCGCGGGCATCTCGAACTGGTTCTGCGCCGTCAGCGGCGTCTCTACAAAGCCCGGGTTGACGATGGACACGCCGATGCCGAAGGGCTGCAGGTCCAGATAGAGGCTTTCCGCCAGATTGTTCAAGGCCGCCTTCGTGGGGCCGTAGGCCAGCGACTTCGGCAGCCCGCGGTAGCCCGCCACGCTGCCGACGAGGCTGATGTGCCCGGCCCGCGCCGCCGCAAGCATGTGCAGCACCACGTCCAGCATGTTCAGCACGCCGCGGTAGTTGACGGCGAGGTGCTTCTCCATTTCCGCATGGTCGAAGCGGCTGGCCTGCTGCTCGCGATAGTGGCCGGCGCAGTAGACGACCAGGGCCGGTGCGCCCTGGGCATGCCGGGACACGGCCCGGGCGGCCTCGCGCAGCTGCTCATGCTGAGTGACGTCCAGCGGCAGGGCGACGCTGCCGGCGTGGCCCTGCACAAAGGCCGCGAGCGCATCGGCGTCGCGTGCCGAGACGATGACGCGGGCACCTCGCCCCTGCAGGGCCGACGCCGTCGCCCGGCCGATGCCCGTCGACGCGCCGATGATCCAGACCCAACGGCCGGTCCAGTCCTTCATCGCGGGGTTCAGCCCCGTCGAGAACAATGGCATGGCTTCAGCCCTTCCCGTTGCGGGTGATGACCAGGGTCACGTCGCCCAGATGCAGGCCGAACTTGCTCATCGCCGAGCGGTTCAGCACGGTGCCCTCGTCGATGAGAAACATCCAGTCGTCCAGCGTCACGTTCCAGACCTTGCCGTCCACCGGCAGGGCCAGCGTGTAGGCCCAGCGAAAGGCATTGCCGGCGCTGTCGCCCGCGGCCTCGCCGACGACGTCATCGGCCATGCCGCTGTAGCGCCCCTGCCCGAGCGACCTGAGCCGCCACACGCGCCGCTGCGTGCTGCCGTCGCTGTACAGGAAATGTTCGTCGAGGACGCCGCTGTCACCGTCCCAGCGGCCGCTCATCGTCACCGTGAAGCGCTTGACGACGCGGCCGGCGCGATCGGTGAACAGGCCCTTGGCCGTCAGCTCGCCGTTGAAGAAGGTCCGCAGGTCCAGGGCCGGCTTCTCGTTGGCGTAGTCCTGCACCTGGGGACCGGCACAGCCGGCCAGGGCCGCGGCAGCGCCCACGGCCAGCCAACCTCGGCGAGTGATGGCATTCATCCGCGTTCCTTCCAGTTCGGGTTGAGGCCCTCCGCCCGCCACAGGGCCGCGGCGGCCGCGAGCTTGAGCAGGCAGGGCAGGCCGCCATAGGCCCAGGCCAGCACTTGCAGGCTGGACGCGTCGGCGCTGCCGCTGCGATAGCCGAGGGCCGCGAGTAGCGGCAAGGCCAGACCGGCGGCCAGGGCGAGATTGAGCTTGGTGGCGCAGGTCCACCAGCCGATGTAGACGCCTTCGTCGCGCTGGCCCGCGCCACCGTGATGGATGACGCCCGTCAGCAGCGCACTCGGCAAGGCGAGATCAGCACCCAGCGCCAAGCCGCTGCACAGGCAGATGGCGGCGAAGGCCGCACCGTCGCCGGCGGTCAGCAGCGGCGTGGCGGCGAAGGCCAGCACGCTGGTCACCATGCCCGCCCGCCACACCGGCGCCAGGCCCCAGCGGCCGGCGGCGCGCACCCACAGCGGCAGGCCGAGCACGGCCGCGCCGAAATAGGCCAGCAGCAGCGGCGCCTGCCAATGCGGCAGCTGCAAGCGGTCGGCGATGAAGAAGGGCAGCAGCGTGGCCGGCACGGCGTTGGCGATGCCGTTCAGCATGAAGACGGCCAGCAGCCGGCGAAAGGGCGCGCTGCGCCATGGCGAAGCCGCGGTCGAAGGCAGATGCACGTCGCCATGCGAGGGCAGTTCCAGCCGACCCAGGCCCAGCAGGCCGGCGACCAGCAGCAGGGCGAGCGCGACGCTGGTCCAGGTCCAGCCCAGCCAGGCCGGCAGGGCACTCGCCAGCAGCACGCCGACCAGCGTGCCAGCCTCGCGCCAACCCATCACCTGGGCGCGCAGCTCGGGCCCGCCACCCCAGCGCGTGCCCCAGCTCTGGTGCACGATGCTGACGCCGCTGTAGGCGAAGGTGCACAGCAGCAGCGCGACGACCAGCCAGGGCAGCACCAGGGATGACTGGGTGGACGGCGGCGTCCACAGCGCCGCGAAACCGAGGGCCAGCGCCACGCTGCCGGTGGCGGCCGCGCGCCAGGCCGAGCCACGCCGAAACAGCAGGTCCGCCATGCGCCCCAGCGCCGGGTCCACGAAGGCATCGAGCAGGCGCACCGCCAGCATCACCGCGCCAACCGTGGCCAGCGGCATGCCGATCACCGAAGCGTAGTGATAGGGCAGATGGACGTAGAGCGGCAGGGAGACGAAGGCCAGCGGCACCGCCAGGCTCGCATAGGCCAGGCCACGGCGAGAGCCCAGAGCGGGTGGTGCTGCGGCGAGGGCGGATGCGGTCATGGCTGCGGGCGTTCAGCGCACCTGGCCGAGCAGGGCCTCGCGCAGCGCCGGCGCCGAGGTCTGGCGCGCCAGCCAGATGCCGAAGAACAGGCGGGCGTAGTCGGCGTCGACGGTCTGCGCGGTCAGCCGCCCGTTGTGGAAGAAGCGCACCTCGCCCTGCCCGTCGTTCAGGCCCAGGAGGCGGTCGCCGGCGGCCACGTCGGGGAAGGCCCTGACCATCAGCGCCAGCCAGCGCTTGGCATTGGCGTCGTCGAAGCTGCCGACGCGGCGCATCTCGGCCACCGAGCGCTCGGCGATGGCCTGGCCTTCGAGGCGGCGGTCGTAGGCCAGCTCGAGGCCGAAAGGCCGGCGGGCATAGTCGTCGGCCTCGAAGCCGGGTGCGGTCCACAGCCGGGCCTCGTAGACGCGCAGGCCGAAGAAGCGCAGCACGCCGCTGCCCTGCAAGCGGACCTGGGGCAGTTCGGCGAGCAGCTCGGCGGGAGGTTGGGGGGCGGCGATGACTTGGGACATGGCAAGGGGGTTGAAGGCGGCTGCCGCCGCGAGCCGGGCCAGGGCCTGGCGCCGCGCCGGTGTTGCGGGCTTCATGCGCCGGGCTTCCTGAGGGTGAACTGGACGACGTCGGTGTTGCCCGCGTCGAAGGCCGCCTCGCAGTAGGCCAGATAGAAGGCCCAGATGCGCTGGAAGCGGCGATCGAAGCCCTGGCGCTGCACGGTGTCGAGCCGGGCCACGAAGGCATCGCGCCAGCGCCTCAACGTCTCGGCATAGTCGCGGCCGAAGGCCAGCCGGTTCTCGACGACGAAGCCGGCGCGGCGCGCCTCGGCTTCGAAGGCCGAGGGGCTGGGCAGCAGGCCGCCGGGGAAGATGTATTGCTGGATGAAATCCGTCGAGCGCAGATAACGCGGGAACAGGTCGTCGCGGATGGTGATGCTCTGGATGCAGGCCCGCCCGCCCGGCTTGAGGCAGGCATTCAGCGTCTTGAAGTAGCCGGCCCAGTACTCGTGGCCGACGGCCTCGAACATCTCAATAGACACGACGGCATCGAAGGGCTCGGCGGCATGCTGCGCCGGCAGGTCACGGTAGTCCTGGTAGCGCAGTTGCACCTGCTGCTGCAGGCCCGCATCGCGCACGCGCTGCTCGGCCCAGCTCAGCTGCTCGGCGGAGAGCGTGACGCCCTTGACCTCGGCCCCGAACTCGCGCGCGGCCAGTTCGGCCAGGCCGCCCCAGCCACAGCCGATCTCCAGCAGGCGCGAGCCCGGCTCGACGCGCGCCTCGCGCAAGGCGCGACGGTATTTGGCGTCTTGGGCCAGCTGCAGGTCGGCGCCGCGCGCGTCCCGGCCTTCGAACCAGGCCGCGCTGTAGCTCATGCCCGGGTCCAGCCAGAGGCGGTAGAAGTCGTTGCCGAGGTCGTAGTGGGCGTGGATGTTGCGGGCGCTGCCGGTGCGTGAATTGCGACGCAGCAGATGGCGCAAGCGGTAGGCCAGGCGGCCCCACCAGCGGCCGTAGATCAGGCCTTCGATGTGCTCGCGATTGGCCAGGCAAAGGCGCAGCAGCTGGCTGAGGTCGGGACTGTCCCAGTCGCCGGCGATGAAGCTCTCGGCGAAGCCGATGTCGCCGGACTGCAGGGTGCGTTCGAACATCGCCCAATCGTGAAGCTGCAGCACCGCGCGCGGCTCGTCCGCCGCGGGTGCACGGTCGGGAAAGCGCAGCAGCGCGCCGTCGGGCAGGCGCAGCTCCAGCTGGCCGACGGGCAATCGCTCCAGCAGCCGCAGCAGCCGGCGCGCCGCGGCCGGCGGCTGCGCAGGGCTGGCCAGGGTGGTGGTTGAAATGGGTGGGGGATTCATGCTCATCGGCTCACGAAGCGCCGGGGCGCTTGGGGTTTGGCGAAAAAGGGCACGCGCTTGATCCACAGTCGCAGCGCCTGCCAATGGATGCGCAGCACGACGCCCAGCGTCATCAGCGGCATGCCGAAGAAGGCGCGGCGCACGCTGGCGGCCGTCAGCGGCTCGACGGCACCGCCCTGGCTGGTCTGCAGCAGCAGGCCCTGACCGTCGTGCAGGTCCACGCGGGCCATCGCGTGAGCGGGCCGGCCCTCGGGCGTGGTCAGGCGCTCGAAGCGAAAGCGGTATTCGCCGTCCACGCTGCAGAAGGGCGAGACATGGAAGACCTTGCGCGCCGCGCTCTCGCTGCCCCAGGCCAGCGCCGGCCCGGCCAGCAGATAGGCGTGACGTTCGCCGAAGGTGTTGTTGACCTCGGCCAGCACGGCCGCCAGCGAGCCGTCGGCGCGGTGGGCGTACCAGAAGCTGACGGGCTTGAAGACATGGCCGAGCACGCGCGGATAGGTCTGCAGCCAGATCTCGCCGTCGGCGTCGGCGATGCCCTCGCCCTGCAGCAACTGCTCGAACCAGGCCAGCGCGTCGTCGCCGCCGGCACCATGGTCGCGGTCGTGGAAACTCAGCCAGCCCCAGCGGTTGCGCTTCAGCGCATCGCTGGGCTGGGCACGCAGGCTGCGCAGCGGCAGCAGCAGGAAATAGCTGCCATAGCGGAACTCGTGCGCCACCGGCCGCAGGCGCCGGTGCCAGACCGCGCCGAAGCCCATCGAGGCTTGCTCAGGCTGGGTCATGCGGCGCTCATCTCGGGTTCGGGCATCCAGTTGCCCAAGGCCTGCAGCACGCCGTCGGCCGCCGCATGGCCCGCCTTCAAGCCATCCTCATGGAAGCCATAGCCGCACCAGGCACCGCAGAACCACGTCCGCTGCCGGCCCTGCAGTTCGTCGATGCGGCCCTGCGCCTGCAAGGCGGCCAGGTCGAAGATGGGATGGCTGTACTCGATGCGTTGATGGACCAGTTCCTCGCGGATGGGCCGCGCCGGGTTGAGGGACACGATGACCGGCCGCTGCCAGGGCAGGGGCTGGAGGCGATTGAGCAGGTAGTGCAGGCAGACCTGGGCCCGCTCGGTGCCCGCATCGGTCGCGCGCTCGTAGTTCCAGGCCGCCCAGGCGGCTTGTCGCTGCGGCAGCACAGCAGCGTCGCTGTGCAGCACCGCCTGGTTGGGCTGGTAGCGGATGGCGCCCAGCACCGCACGCTCCGTCTCGCTCGCGCCGTCACCGAGCAGGGCGAGGGCCTGGTCGCTGTGGCAGGCCAGCACGACGGCATCGAAGGACTCCCAGCCCCGTGCCGTCAGCAGCCGCACGCCCCGCGCCGAGCGCTGCAGGTCCAGCACAGGGGTGTTCAGCCGCGCATCCTCGAGCTGCGACACGATGCGCTGCACATACTGGCGCGAGCCGCCGCGCACCGTCATCCATTGCGGCCGGTCGCTGACCTGGATCAGCCCGTGGTTGTGACAGAAGCGCAGCAGCGTGCCGATGGGGAACTGCAGCATCTGGTCGGTCGGGCAGGACCAGATGCAGCCGATCATGGGCAGCAGATAGTGCTCGCGGAAGCGGCTGCCGAAGCCGTGACTGTCGAGGAACTCCGCCACCGAGCCCTGCTCCGCCGCATCGGCATCCGCCCCGGCCAGCCGGGTCGCCAGGCGGTTGAAGCGCAGGATCTCCTTCAGCATCAGCCAGAAGCCGGGCTTGAGCAGGTTGCGGCGCTGCGCGAACACGGTGGCCAGCGAGCTGCCGCTCCACTCCAGGCCTGCGCGCCCGTCCGGCTTGGGCAGCTGCACGGAGAACGACATCTCCGAATTGGCCGCGGCCACGCCCAGCTCGGCAAACAGCTGGATCAGCTTCGGATAGGTACGGCGGTTGAACACCAGGAAGCCGGTGTCCACGCCATGCTCGATGCCGTCCAGGCAGAGATCGACGGTGTTGGCATGGCCGCCGAAATGTGCGCCAGCCTCGAACAGGCTGACGCGGCGCTCGCCCGCCGCTGCGCTCAGCCGCCGGGCCGCCGCCAACCCTGCGATACCCGATCCGATGACGGCGATGCGCTGCATGATGACCTCGTAATGAACTGCGCAGAGCAAACATTGAACTGCACGGTTCAAACAATAACTCATCAGTTCAAAATTTGCACTATGGGGTTTTCGCAACGGCCTGCACGGTCTAGAATGCAAAGCATGGGAGCCCGTCCGTCGATACGAGATCAGATGCAGCGCGTGCGCCAGGACGCCATCGTGGGCGCCGTCAACCGCCTGCTGGCCACCAAGGGCTATGACGGCATGACGGTGGACGAGGTGGCCGCCGAGGCGGGCCTGGCCAAGGCCAGCCTGTACAAGTTCTTCACGTCCAAGGAGGAGCTGGCCGGTGCCGCCATGGTGGGCGCGCTGGACCGCGCCCTGGCCTTCGTCGACGAACTGCGCGGCCGCGCCGAGGTCGGCGCCGCGGTGGGGCAGCCGGTGCCGCCCATCGCCCAGCTCAAGGCCGTGGCGCGCTGGGCCATGCAGACCCAACTCGAGGGCGAGATGCCCTCCCTGCCCGCCCACAACTCCAGCCTCAGCGCATCGCTGCAGTCCAATGATGCCTATATGGACCGCCTGCTGGCCCTGAGCAACCGGCTCAGCATCTGGATCGCCGAAGCCCAGACCAGCGGCCAACTGGCGCCGCTGCTGCCGCCCGAACTGGTGCTCTACACCCTGTTCGCCCGCGCCTGCGATCCGGTCGTGGCCCTGCTGAAGGACTCGGGGCAGTACACGCACGAACAGATCCTGGACTGGGTCACGTCCACCACCTTCGACGGGCTCGCGCAGCGATAACAGATCCTTGCGATGACCAACGGCATCGCCTGAACCGGCACGGCACACTGGCCGGATGATGACCCGCCGCCTCGCCGCGATCACCGCCGCCCTGCTCGCTGTCGCAGCCCTGGCCACCTGCGCCGTCGTCGGCCGCATGTCCGACGGCCATCTCGACATCGAGCAGGCCGAGTTGCAGGCTCGCATCGCGCCGCGCTTCCCGACCCATCACTGCAAGCTCGTCATCGTCTGCCTGGACCTGTCCAACCCCGTGGTCATGCTGACCGAGGGCGAGGACCGCATCGGCCTCGTCGTCGACGCCAAGGTCCGGCTGGGCGGCCAGGAGCGGTCCGGCCACGTGGGCTTCTCGGGCCGGCCGCGCTACGTGCCTGCAGAGGGCCAGCTTTTTCTCGATGACCTGCAGATCACGACGCTGGAACTGGCCGGCCTGCGCGACGACTACGCCGAGATCGTCAAGCAGCGCGGGCCCGGCGTCATCAATGCCCAGTTGCAGTCCCGCCCCATCTACACCATCGACGCCAGCACGGCCAAGGGCACGCTGGCGAAAATGACGGTGCGCGACGTCAAGGTCGTCAATGGCAAGCTGAGGATCAACTTCATCGGCTCGGGCTCCTAGCCGTCCGGCAGGAAACAGCGCGCAACTTGTGCCCGCCTCGCGTTAGCAGGAAGGCCACGAGGCCGCAGCCTTGAAGCATCGCGATACATCCGATGGGCAGGGCCGGCAATGCGTCATGCAGACTGACTCGATGACCCTGAACATCGAAGACCACCAGATCTCGCTGACCTCTGAGCAAACCCTGACCGGCTGGCGCCGCGAGTTCTGCGTCGAGCTGCTCGGCGACGGCCAGGCCCGCATCTTCATGCGCGCGCTGGAAGCCGCCTCCTTGAAGGCCACCGAACTCCAGCGCGGCGTGCTCTTCCATCGTGTCAGCTCCGCCTTCCACGACCTCAGCGGCTGCGCCGCCGCTGCGCGAGAGCCTCTGGAGCGACTCGCCAACACGGCGGTACGGCAGCAGCCAACAAAGGACAACCTGTTTGCGGCGGTGACTTATGACCGCAGTGCCTGGGATGGCGTGGTCAATGCGGTGGAGAACTGGCAGCGGCGGCTGCCGGCGGCTGCCGCGCTTCGACCCAGACCCTGATGCCCAAGCATTACAGGCTCGCACTTGTCGCCTCTGCAGCCCCGATCGCTCATTTCTTGCAGGCCAGCATCAAGGCGCCATAGGGCGAAAGGTTGCCGTCAATGAGTGGTGCGTCAATGCTTCGATACGCTGCCGCAGAACGTTCACCTCTTCGATCAGATCTGCCGTCACTGCCGCCAACTGCGGATCGGCGCCATACGTGGACTCCAGGTGTGCGATGCGGCGGGCACGGATGAGCATGACGCAGTCGAAACGCCATGCACCGCTGCTGGCGTCGCCCAGCAAGACACCTGCTTCGACCCGCTCGACCACCCATTCCAGGCTGACGCCGCACGCATGGGCGAACTCCTGCGCGCTGAAGGCCGCGCCCAAGAGCAGCTCAGCAGATTGGATGGCGATGGCTGAGGGTTGTTGCATCGTCAGAGCTCCTGTGGGGTGCGGGGCTCGAACGTCTGGAATGCGTCTGCCATCGCCGCGTAGGCGGCGCGCGACGCGTCGCTGTCGACCGGCGGAAGCGAGAGCTCCAGATCAAGGTAGAGGTGGCCAGGTATCGGGCCTGGGATGCCGCGCCCCTTGAGCCGAATTTTGCGCCCCGACCTCCAGCCGGCGGGAATGTTGACCTCGGTTTCGCCGCTGGGAGTGCGGATGGAGACGTTGGCGCCCAGCATGGCTTCCCAGGGCGAGAGTGGCACGCGCTGGTGCACGTCACCGCCTTCCGCCCGCCAGCGCGGGTCTGGCTTGAACACCACCTCGAGCAGCAGATCGCCGGCAAATGCGGCGCCGGTGCCCGGGCTTCCCTGCCCAGCCAGGCGGATGTACTGCCCTTCGCGAATTCCCTTCGGAATCTTGACCTGCAAGCTGCGCACTTCGCTCACAACGTGGGCGGACGCGTCCAGCCTTGCGCTTCGCAGCGAGAGCGTTCGTTCGGCGCCGCGATAGGCATCCGTGATGTCGAGCTCGATCCGGGCGTGGTGGTCAGCGCCGCGCACGGAAGCTTGAGCGCCGTCGAAAGGGCCGGCCTGCGCTTCGCGACGATAGGTGCGTGCCGCTTGCCCGAACAACTGCTCGAAGAAGTCGCTGTGATTGCCAGGCTCGGCAGCGATATCCGGAAACTCGAAGCCGGCGTCCCAATTCGGTGGCGGCCGGAAATCGCCTGCTGTCCAACCTTGCAGGCCGGAGGCCAGGGAGTCGTACGCCGTGCGCCGTGTGGGATCGGAGAGGACGGCATTCGCTTCATTGAGTTCTGCCATCCGTTCTGTCGCGTCCGCCGCTTTGCTGACATCCGGGTGGTGCCTGCGCGCGAGCTTGCGAAAGGCACGCCGGATTTCGTCCGCCGTGGCCATCTTGGTCACGCCCAGCGTCTGGTAGTAGTCCTTGAATTCCACGTGGTGGTTGGAGTCAGTGCCGCGCCCGGGCCAAGCCGCACTCAGGCCGGGTCGAGCGAGGCCAGTTGTTCGAGCAGTCTGCGCGCTCGTTGCTGGTCGTCCGGGCCGCCGTGCACCACAAGCAGATACTTGTCCGCTTTGAGTTCCGTCTCGTACTTGATGACTTGATCCTTGGGCATGCCGACCAGCGTCAGTGCCGCGCCCAGCGCTGAAAGCCCACCAACAACGGCGGCACCTTCCAGCGCACTGACCAGCATCGCCGCCAAGGGGCCGGCCAGACCCAGCAAACCCAACCCTGGCAGGAAGAAGACCGCAGGCGCCAGCAGCATGCCCCAGACACCGCCCCAGAAGGCTCCCGTACCACCCCAGGCCTTGATGCGGTCGCCCGCGGTGTAGAACCCCATGGGCTGTTCTTCGCTGTGATAGCCCTTTCCCACCAGCGACAGCTTGTCCATGTCAAAGCCGGCGTTCCCGAGCGTGCGGATCGCGTCTTCGGCAGCGGGATGTGTGTCAAAGACGAAGAACAACGAATCAGGGTGAGTCATGGCGCGCCTCGGGTCAGACGATCCTCATGTGGTCGATCACCTGCCGTACACCTGGGCTGCCCCAGGCGGATCGATTGACGAGGTCGCGTTCAGCCCAGCTGCGCACGCTCCCCGACAGCGTGACATCGCCGCCTTTCACATTGACCAGGACGGTCTTTGCGCCATTCACGGCGCGGCGCTTGATCGCCGCCTCGATCTCGGCCCTGACGCCATGCGCTCTCAGCACCGGTTCGATGGCAATCTGGTTGCTGATCCCGGTCACGCCCGACAGGTAGCGCACGCTGCCCGCGGCTGCTTGCCTCTGGAACTGCCATTCGACTCTCCCGGATAGGGTGATCCAGCCATCCTCGACCAGCACGTGGATGGCATTGGCCGGTACCGAATCGGTCCAACTCAGGACATCCTTGGCCGCACGAGCGATGTCGGTGTCGGTGCGATCCACGAGCGTCGGCAGCGTGACCTTCAGGTCAACGGCCAGCGCCTGGACACCGGCGACACGCTGCGCGGCGAGCTCGGCATTCAGCTTTTCGGTATGGCTGCCGACTTCGCCCGCCAGGGTCACGACCCCATCCCGCACTTCGACCCCGATCAGCGCCGCATTCACGGCGGGCTCCCATCGGAGTTCGGCCATCACGTCCTGCTGCAATTGCAAATCGGTTTTCATGGGCTTCGATCCGGCGAGTTGAGACAGGACGAGCCTGCGGCAAGGGCGCCTGTTCGTCTGTGCGTCAACGAACGTGCGGCGCATGCGGATCGGCATGTGCGCTGGCGCACAGTCAGCGTCCCGACCGCTAGCTAGGCTCACGGCACCAACTGCACAGCCATCTTTTCTGGGACGCGATGGCCAAACCGTGATGTACGCATTGCTGACTCAAGGCTTCAGCAGCTTCCTGCGCCGTCGCCACGCCAAGAGCCATTTCGAGCGCAGGCCCGTGGTGGGAGGGGCCCCCGCGCCTGCCGCCGCCGTCGAAGCGAACTTGGGACAGGCCCTGCTCGTCGCGGCGCGGGATGAACCCGTTGCGGCGCTGGCGCGGCTGCAATCCATGCCCGACGGGCTGGACGCCACCGAAGCCGCGCGGCGCCTGACGCGCGATGGGCCGAACGAGATCCAGCACGAGCCGCCGCTGCCCGGCTGGCTGCGCCTGTGGCGCTGCTATCTCAATCCCTTCAACCTGCTGCTGACCGCATTGGCGCTGCTCTCATTCTCGAGCGCCGACGCCCGGGCCACGGTCGTGATCGCCGCGATGGTGATGCTGTCCACCGGCATCCGCTTCGTGCAGGAAGGCCGCTCGCTCCGCGCCGCCGAGGGGCTGCGAGCGCTGGTCAGCAACACTGCCAGCGTGCTGCGCCCCGGCGCCGCCGCGCAGGAGCGGCCCGCGCGCGAGCTGGTGACGGGCGACGTGGTGGCCCTGTCGGCGGGCGACATGATCCCCGCCGACTGCCGCGTGCTGGGAGCGCGTGACCTCTTCATCGCCCAATCGGCGATGACGGGCGAGTCGCTGCCGGTAGAGAAGTTCGTGCAGGGTGCGGCCGATGCCGGCACCGGCCCACTTGACCAGCGCAACCTCGTCTTCATGGGCACCAATGTGGTTTCCGGCACGGCGACGGCACTGGTGGTGGCGACCGGCGTGCGCAGCTACTTCGGCACGCTGGCCGCGCACGCCAGCGCCACCGAGACGGCGCCCAACGCCTTCCAGGCTGGTCTCAACAGCGTCAGCTGGCTGTTGATCCGCTTCGCTGCGGTGATGGTGCCCATCGTCTTCGTCATCAACGGCTTCACGAAGGGCGATTGGTTGCAGGCCTTCCTGTTTGCGCTATCGGTGGCCGTGGGTTTGACACCCGAGATGCTGCCCATGATCGTCACCAGCACGCTCGCCAAGGGCGCGGTGGCGCTGTCGCGCAAGAAGGTGGTGGTCAAGCGGCTGGACGCGATCCAGAACTTCGGCGCGATGGACATCCTGTGCACCGACAAGACCGGCACGCTGACGCAGGACCAGATCGCGCTGGCCCGCCACGCCGACGCCTGGGGCCAGGACAGGGATGAGGTGCTGAACTTCGCCTACCTGAACAGCCATTACCAGACCGGGCTGAAGAACCTGCTGGACCGCGCGGTGCTTGCCCGCGTGGACGTGGCGGCCGAGCTGAAGCTGCATGACGCCTACCGCAAGGTGGACGAGATTCCCTTCGATTTCGAGCGCCGGCGCATGTCGGTGGTGGTGGCCGCGCTGGTGAGTGGGCAGGACCGGCGCCATGAGCTGATCTGCAAGGGCGCGGTCGAGGAGGTGTTGGCCGCCTGCACCCAGGTGCGCATGGCCGGTGCCGCCGAGGCCCCGCTGGACAACGCGCTGCGCGCGCGTACCCAGGCTGTCACCGCGGGCCTGAGCGCCGAGGGGCTGCGCGTGGTGGCGGTGGCCGTGAAGGCGCTGCCGCCGAGCCAGACCACCTATTCGGTCGCCGATGAAACCGGCCTGACGCTGATCGGCTATGTCGCCTTCCTCGACCCGCCCAAGGAGTCGGCCGCGCCGGCGCTGAAGCAGTTTGCTACCCACGGCATCACGGTGAAGGTGCTGACCGGCGACAACGAGGCGGTGACCCTTCACGTGTGCCGCCAGGTCGGCCTGCCCACCGACGCGGTCCTGCTGGGCGCCCAGGTCGAGGCGCTGGACGACACCGCGCTGCAGGCCGCCGCCGAGGCCCACAGCGTGTTCGCCAAGCTCACACCGCTGCACAAAGAGCGCCTGGTGCGCGCACTGCGGGCCGGCGGCCACGTGGTGGGCTTCATGGGCGACGGCATCAATGATGCACCGGCGCTGCGCGCGGCCGACATTGGCATCTCGGTGGACAGCGCGGTGGACATCGCCAAGGAGGCGGCCGACATCATCCTGCTGGAGAAAAGCCTGCTGGTGCTGGACCAGGGCGTGGTGGAGGGGCGCACCACCTTTTGCAACATGCTGAAGTACATCCGCATGACCGCCAGCGGCAACTTCGGCAACGTGCTGAGCGTGCTGGCGGCCAGCGCGCTGCTGCCCTTCCTGCCGATGCTGCCGCTGCAGCTGCTGGTGCAGAACCTGCTATACGACATCGGCCAGACCGGCATTCCCTTCGACAACGTCGACCCTGAGATGGTGGCCAGGCCGCTGAAGTGGAACCCTGCCGACATCGGTCGCTTCATGCTGTTCTTCGGCCCGATCAGCTCGCTGTTCGACCTCGTCACCTTCGCCGTCATGTGGTGGGGGCTCGGTGCCAACAGCGTGGCGCAGCAGACGCTGTTCCAGTCAGGCTGGTTCGTCGTGGGCCTGCTGACGCAGACGCTGGTGGTGCACATGGTGCGCAGCCCCAAGCTGCCCTTCGTGCAGAGCCATGCCGCCGTGCCGCTGCTGGCGGCGACGCTGGCCATCATGGCGATTGGCCTTTGGTTGCCCATGGGGCCGCTGGCCGGCTATTTCAAGCTGCAGGCGCTGCCGGCGGCCTACTACGCCTGGCTGGCGGCCATCTTGCTGGGATATTGCACGCTGACCACGCTGATGAAAGGCGTCTACATCCGGCACTTTGGATGGCAATGACCATGCCTCAAGCTTGCTGCGGTGAAGTCGCATCGTCGACCGCACCCCTGGCGCCCTTCCGGTGGACGTGAACGTACGGCACCGCACCGACGCAGCGCATCCATCTCCGTGATGCTTCACTGGCTGATGCAGCAGGTGATTTCATGAACACGCAACGCCCACCCTTTGACGCGATAGGCCCTACTCAAGGTATGACGGCTCTGCCCGGCTTGCAGAGTTCTCTTGCTCGATCGCAGGTTGCGTGGCGAGGCATCGCCGACGATTCGAGGCCCGAAGCCGCCGAGCGGGCTTCGGCGCTATGGCGGCAGGCCGTTCACGATCTGCGCGGCAAGCTCAGTGTCGTCACGAGCGTCACCGCCACGCTGCAGAAGCCGGTCGGCGAAGCTCGCCGTTTTGAGCTGCTGGCCATGCTGGATCGCAACGTGACAGGCCTGCGTGAACTGCTCAACGGCGTGGCTGACCTGTCTTGGCTTGATGCAATGCAGGAGCGTCCCGTCATCCGCGATATCGACATCGCTGCCACGCTCGGCGAGGCGTGCAGCAGCCTGCGGATCATGGCCAGCCTGCGCGGGCTCCAACTCGAATTCAAAGGCCCGGCCAATCTCGCCGCAAGAACCGATCCGCTGATGGTGGCGCGCATCGCGCAAAACCTCGTGCTCAACGCCATCCAGTACACACGCGCTCGCGGTGTGACATTGACGTGCGGCCCTTGCAGCGCTGCGGAGCCTGGCCACTGGTACTTCGAAGTCGGTGACACCCCCTTCAGCCCGGGCGACAGCGACCTGGCAGAGCATCAAGCCTCCCTCGTGCCGGCAACGGCGGGCCCGACCTTGGGCGAAGGTATCGGCCTGTCCATTGTCAATCGGCTCTGCGGCCTGCTGGGCGGAACGATGCAAATCGCGCATGCGAACGGTATGGGCAGGACGACACGCATCAAGCTGCCGGCGCGTCATGAGGGCGCGTTTGAGGGCCTGACGATTTTTGCTGCAGGCCGCGTGGGCGCGGCGGCTACAGGTCCGTGGGCGTCGGCAGGGCGCCAAAGCATGCGGATTCGCGGCGGCCCATGAATGGCGCGCCCCGTCGATGAATGCCTGGCAATGCCAGCGGGACTTGTGAGGCCCGGCTCGGCCGCACAGACCGTCGACTGGCGAGGCCATGCGCTGCTGATACGGGCCATCGTGCCAAGTGACGAAGCTCGGCACGCCGCCTTCTTCGCTCGCCTGGACCCGGAGGATCTGCGGCTGCGGTTCTTCAGCCCGAGGCGCGAAGTGCCGCATGCGGAGATGCTGCGGCTGGTGCACCCGGACGCGGCCACCGAAGTGGCGCTCATGGCGCTGGCAGCCGGTGCCGACGGCACGCTGGAGGAAGTGGCCTCATCGCGCGCCGTTTCGGATGCAGGCAACGTCGAGGCTGAATTCGGCATCACCGTGCGGTCCGACCTCAAGCGCCAAGGCCTGGGGCACCTGATGCTCACGCATCTCATTGCCACTGTCAGGCGCCGTGGCACCCAGCGTATCGTCTGCGACGTGCTGCATGAGAACACCGCCATGCGCGCGTTGGCCAGCAGCATGGGCTTCCACGTCGACCTGCGAGCGCCGATTGGCGGGCCCATGCGCTACGCGCGCGTCCTGCGGCCCGCCGCCTCAGTGTCGATGCTGCAGAGCTAGCTGTAGTTTCCCGAGACGTAGGTTCCCCGAGCGCCGAGTCTGGAGGCGGGAGGGCGGTTCTCAGTGGCGGAGTGTGGCCGAAGCCAGTTGTAGTGATGCATCCATGGCTGCAGTTCAGCTGCGCGGGCCTCTGAGTTCGGGTAGCGATAGGCGTAAGCCCACTCGCGCAGCAGCGTCTGGATGAAGCGCTCGGCCTTGCCGTTCGTGCGCGGCGTATAGGGTCGTGTGCGCAAGTGGCGCAGCCCCAAGCGCCTCATGAGCTTGCGTCACAAAGATAGACCGACTTGCTCGTCTCGATGTCAGCGGCATCCAATGCCATTTGTCTCGCAGAAGGACCTGCACAAGGCGAGTCCGGTGGTTAGACTCAATGTATTCTGGCCATCGGCGACGGCTGATTTTTCATTTTTGTCGGGCTGCATGTTCATCATCGGCAGGGGCAATGGCGTGAGGAGAACCGCAATGGTCAACTCTTTGAAGACGTGGGTTGTGCTCGTGGCCGGGGGAATTTTCGCAAGCGCTGGATCGTCGGCCCAACCGTTTACCTGCGGCCCCTACCAGGTGGCCTTCTATGAGACCGGCCTGTTGTATTTCAAGGACTCAACCGATGAATACACAGGTATCGACAGGGGCGTCGTCGAAGAGTTGGCCAGGCGAACCGGATGCATCCTGGTGCTCTTCCTGGATTCCCGAGTGCGAACTTGGTCGGCACTCGAAAGCGGGCAGTTGGACATGACCGTGTCTGGCATTGAGACGCCACAGCGCCAGAAGTTCGCCTTATTCATTCCATATATCTTCAACAATCGCAACTATCTTGTCGTCAGGAACGAACTGGCCTCCAGGATCAAGACGCGGCAGGATTTCTCGGCTGACAAGACCCTTCGCCTCGGGGTCGTCAAGGGCTTCGTTCACGGTGACACGATTGACCCATGGATTGCCACGCTGCAGCGCGAAGGGCGTGTTGACGTTGTGGCCGACCTGGAGGTTCTGGCCCGGGTGTTTGCCGCAGGACGCGTGAGCGCCTTTCTGACGCAGCCCCTTGTTTGGCCGCCCCTGCTGGAGCGAAATCATCTCGGCGGCAAAGTGCAGATGCTCGACATAGCGCCCGGCGATAACGCAGTCCTCGGCCTGGTTCTTTCACGCAGCCGGGTAGCCGCAGCAGACGCGGAAAGGATCCACGCTGCGATGAAAAGCATGCGTGCCGACGGCACACTGGAATCGATCATTGCTCGCTTCGCTGGCCCAGCGATGGCGAAGTCTCTGGCACGTCGACAGCCCGACTAGGACCCGGCCCGGTCTTCGCTGAATGTTTAAGCGATGACGGCTTTCCGGTGCCCAGACTGGTCCTGCAGACGTTTGCACGGCGTCGTTCCGTCCGGCCGCGCCGCGTCGGACCGGACGTTCGATCTTGGAGTGCCGCCCTGGCTGTCGAACGACCGGTCTCCGAGGTGCAGCGGCCCTGCGTGCCGCTGACAGTCGAACGGCCGCTGATGATCGCGGCGGTCGCTCAGCCTGTCAGGCGCGAATGACTCTGACCAGCCTGCAACGGACATCAGGACAACATCTCGGACGGCACGACTAAGGACGGCGCAGCTTGACGCGTCTCCAAACCCAGGCGTTGACACTTCGTTGACACAGGCACCAAAGCGCCTGCCAAGATTCGAATCTAACCTATTGATTTTATTGGTAGGCCGTATTGGACTTGAACCAATGACCAAAGGATTATGAGTCCTCTGCTCTGACCAACTGAGCTAACGGCCCCCGGAGAGGAGGCGCGCATTCTAGTCAGCGCCGGAACGGCGCACTCAGCGCTGGCTCAGCGCCTGCCCCACCATCCGCGACGTGATGTCGACGATCTGGATCATGCGGTCGTAGGCCATCCGCGTGGGGCCGATGACGCCCAGGGTGCCGACCACCTGGCCGTCGACCTCGTAGGGCGCGCTGACGATGGACAGCTCCTCGTAGGGCACGACCTGGCTCTCGCCGCCGATGTAGATGCGCACGCCCTCGGCGCGGCTGGAGTTGTCCAGCAGGCGCATCAGCTGAGTCTTCTGCTCGAACAGGTCGAAGAGCCGGCGCAGGCTGCCCATGTCGTGGCTGAAGTCCTGCACGGTCAGCAGGTTGCGCTCGCCCGAGACGACGACGCGCTCTTCCTGCTGTTGCATGGCTTCGCTGCCGACCTGCACGGCCGCGCTCATCAGGCCGGCGATCTCGCCGCGCAGCGCGTCGACCTCATGGCGCAGGCGCTCGCGCACGGCCTCCAGCGTCAGGCCCGCATAGCCGGCGTTCAGGCGGTTGCTGGCCTCCTGCAGTTCGCCCTGGCTGAGGTCCTGGGCGGTGAAGATGACGCGGTTCTGCACGTCGCCGTCGGGCGAGACGAGGATGACGAGGACGCGCCGCTCGCCCAGGCGCAGGAATTCGATGTGGTGGAAGACGCTGGGCTTCTTGGGCGAGGTGACGACGCCGACGAAGCTCGACAGGTTGGACAGCATCTGCGCCGCGCTGGCGATGACGCGCTGGGGCTGGTCGGGCTGCAACTGGGCCGTCTCCACGCCGATCAGGCCGGGCTGGGCCGTCAGCATGGTGTCGACGAAAAGGCGGTAGCCGCGCGCCGTGGGAATGCGGCCGGCGCTGGTGTGCGGGCTGGCGATGAGGCCGAGCTCTTCCAGGTCGGCCATCACGTTGCGGATGGTCGCGGGGCTGAGCTCCAGGCCCGAGGCTTTGGACAGCGTGCGCGAGCCGACCGGCTGGCCGTCGGCGATATACCGTTCGACCAGGGTTTTCAGCAGGGATTTGGATCGCTCGTCGAGCATTCCTGCATTCTATGGACAGCGCTGTTCCACCCCGGATATGCAAACCCCCTGTGGTGTAATTTGCCGCATGGCCGAGCGCTTCAGACATGTCGCCATCGTGGGCAAGCATCAAGCGCCAGGCATCAAGCCGGTGCTGCAAGAGATTGCCCAATTTTTGTGCAGCCAGGGCCTGGACGTCTCGCTGGAGGCGGCCACCGCGCTCAACACCGGCCTGACAGACTACGACGCCCTGTCCAACGACGAACTCGGCCGGCAATGCGACCTGGCGGTCGTCATCGGCGGCGACGGCACCATGCTGGGCTTCGCCCGCGACATGGCCCGCCACGGCATCCCGCTGGTGGGCATCAACCAGGGCCGGCTGGGATTCATCACCGACATTCCCATCGAACGCTGGCGCGAGTCATTGGCGCCGGTGCTGGCAGGCGACTACGAGGTGGAGCCCCGGGCCATGCTGGAAGGCGGGGTCTGGCGCGACGGCGAGTCCATCTTCTCCGGCCTGGCACTGAACGACGTGGTCGTCAGCCGCGGCGGCACCTCCGGCATGGTGGAGCTGAAGGTCAACGTCGGCGATCAGTTCGTCGCCAACATGCGCGCCGACGGCCTCATCGTGGCCTCGCCCACGGGCTCCAC
The DNA here is from genome assembly GCF_058787015.1 of Roseateles sp. FW305-36. NCBI lineage: Bacteria > Pseudomonadati > Pseudomonadota > Betaproteobacteria > Burkholderiales > Sphaerotilaceae > Roseateles > Roseateles sp. FW305-36. The sequence goes on from NZ_JBYSZK010000005.1 coordinate 212,352, forward strand.
GGCTTATGCGCTGTCGGCCGGCGGGCCCATCCTGCACCCCAGCATCGCCGGCTGGCTGATCGTGCCGATCGCGCCCCACACCCTGTCCAACCGGCCCATCGTGCTGCCCGACCTGGGCGAGGTGCGCATGGAGATCGTGGCCGGGCGCGATGCCTCGGTGAACTTCGACATGCAAAGCCTCGCCAGCCTGCTGCACGGCGACACCATCACCGTGCGGCGCAGCCAGCACCAGGTGCGTTTCCTGCACCCCAAGGGCTGGAGCTATTACGCGACCCTGAGACGCAAACTGCGTTGGTATGTTTAGTTAGAGCCTGACCCATGCTGCGGCACCTGAGCCTGAAGGATTTCGTCATCGTCCCCGCGCTGGAGCTCGACTTCGAGCCCGGCTTTGCCGTGCTGACCGGCGAGACCGGCGCCGGCAAGTCCATCCTCATCGACGCCCTGCAGCTGGCCCTGGGCGGCCGTGGCGAGGCCGGCGTGGTGCGCGAAGGCGCCGCCAAGACCGAGATCTGCGCCGAGTTCGACACCCCGCCCCATCTGCGCGCCTGGCTGGACGAAGCCGGCTTCGACAGTGAAGACACGCTGCTGCTGCGCCGGGTCATCGACGCCGCGGGCAAGAGCCGCGCCTGGATCAACGGTGGCTCGGCTACGCTGACCCAGCTGCGCGAACTCGCCGACCACCTGCTCGACATCCACGGCCAGCACGCCTGGCAGGGCCTGACGCGCCCGGCCTCGGTGCGCGAGCTGCTCGACGGCTTTGCCGGCCTGGACACGGCGCCGCTGGTCCGCGCCCACGCCGCCTGGAAGCAGGCCTCGGAAGCCCTGGCCAGGGCCCAGGGCCTGCAGGCCGAAGCCCAGCGCGAACGCGAACGCCTGGCCTGGCAGATCGGCGAGCTCGACGGCCTCGCGCCCGCCGAGGGCGAGTGGACGGAGCTGAACGCCGAGCACGAGCGGCTGTCGCACGGCCAGTCCCTCATCGACGCGGCCAAGTCGGCCCTGGATGCATTGGACGAAGCCGAGCCCAGCGCCCAGTCGCTGGCCGGCGGCGCGCTGGATCAGCTCGAGCGCGTGCTCGACCATGACGCCCGCCTGCTGCCCGCCGTGCAGGCCCTGCGCGACGTGCAGGCCCAGTTGCAGGACGCCAGCCACACGCTGTCGGCCTATCTGCACAAGACCGACCTCGACCCGGCCCGGTTGGCCGAGCTGGACGAGCGCGTGTCGGCCTGGATGACGCTGTCGCGCCGCTACCGCCGCCAGCCGCAGGAGCTGCCGGCCCTGCTGGCGCAATGGCGCGCAGAACTCGCCGCACTCGATGCCGCCAGCGACACGGCCCAGCTCGAAGCAGCCTTGGCCGCCGCGCGCAAGGCCTTCGACAGCGAAGCCCAGGCCGCCAGCCGCGCCCGCAAGAAGGCCGCGCCCCTGCTGGCCTCGGCCGTCACCGCGGCCATGCAACAGCTCGGCATGGCTGGTGGCCAGTTCGACATCGCGCTGAATGCCACCGAAGGCCCGCAGAGCTTCGGCCTCGAATCCGCCGAATTCCTCGTCGCCGGCCACGCCGGCAGCACGCCGCGGCCACTGGCCAAGGTGGCCTCGGGCGGCGAACTGTCGCGCATCGCGCTGGCCATCGCCGTGACCACCAGCCAAGCGGCCACCGGCAATGCGCCGGGCACGCTGATCTTCGACGAGATCGACGTCGGCATCGGCGGCGCGGTCGCCGAGACCGTGGGCCGCTTGATGAAGCAGCTCGGTCATTCGGCCGACGGGCAACGCCAGGTGCTGGCCGTCACCCACCTGCCCCAGGTCGCCGCCTGCGCCGACCGCCATCTCGTCGTCGCCAAGGCCTTGCAGGGCGGCACCACGGTCAGCTCGGTCAATCCGGTCTCCGGCGAGGCCCGCGTGGCCGAGGTCGCCCGCATGCTGGGCGGGGAACGCCTGTCGTCCACCAGCCTCGCGCATGCGCAGGAGATGCTGGACGCGTCCACGGCCAAGCCGAAGAAGGCGAAGTCATGAACATGGACACCGACCTGCAGGGCGACGTGGTGCTGCTGACCGGCATGTCCGGCGGCGGCAAGTCGGTGGCCATGCATGCGCTGGAGGACGCGGGTTATTTCTGCGTCGACAACCTGCCTGCCGAGCTGCTGCTGGACTTCCTGCGCCTGGAGCAACAGCGCGGCGAGCGCCGCGTCGCCATCGCCGTGGACGTGCGCTCGGCGAGTTCGCTGCCGATGCTGCTGCCGCTGCTGAAAGACCTGCGCGCCACCGGCGTGCCGGTGCGCTCCATCTTCCTGGACGCCAGCAACGAGGCGCTGATGCGGCGTTTCTCGGAAACGCGCCGCCCCCATCCGCTGCGCGAGGACCGCGACACCGGCTTCGGCAACCTGGATGGCGTGGCCGAGGACGGCCACCGCCTGCTGCTGGACGCCATCAAGCTGGAGCGCGAGCTGCTTTACGGCCTCAAGGCCGATTCCACCGTCATCGACACCAGCCAGTTGCGCCCCGCCCAGTTGCGCGCCTGGCTGAGCGATCTCGTCGGGCCCAATGCCGGCGCCAAGCTCACCCTCGTCTTCGAGAGCTTCGCCTTCAAGCATGGCGTGCCCAGCGACGCCGACTTCGTCTTCGACGTGCGCGTGCTGCCCAATCCCTATTACGACCGTGAGCTGCGTCCCTTGACGGGCCGCGATGCACCGGTGGCGGCCTATCTGGCGGCCCAGCCCGAGGTGGGCCTGATGATGGGCCAGATCGCCGGCTTCCTGTCGCGCTGGCTGCCCAACTTCGCGGCTGACCAGCGCAGCTACCTGACCGTCGCCATCGGCTGCACCGGCGGCCAGCATCGCTCGGTCTATCTGGTGGAGATGCTGGCGCGCCAGTTCGGCCATCATGGCCACGTGCTGAAGCGCCACCGCGAATTGGACGCTCGCTAGTTTCAGAATGTTTGTTCTAGACATTGAGTTCTAGAACAGATATTCTGAACACATGAACTCGACACCCTCCGCCAAACCGACGGCGGCCGAGCTGGATCTGTTGCAGGTGCTGTGGCGCCTCGGGCCGGCCGACGCCAAGGCCGTGCACGAGGCCCTGCTGCCCGAGCGCCCGGACGCGAGCTATGCCACCGTGCTGCGCCAGTTGCAGGTCATGCACGGCAAGGGCCTGCTGAGCCGCGACGAGAGCCAGCGCCCGCAGCTCTACGCCCCCGTCCATGCCCAGGACAAGCTGCAGCAATCGCTGATGAAGGATTTCATCGCCAAGGCCTTTGCCGGCTCGGGAAAGGCCTTGGTGCTTGCCGCGCTGAAGAACCACGTCAACGCCAAGGAACGCGCGGAGATCCGTCAGCTGCTCGGCGGCAACGGAGACAAGACCGCATGAACGCCGCGCCGGGCCGTCCCAAGCAAGTTCGCTCCCGCCTGGCGGTACAGGCCGCAGGCCGAAGGGTGCACCAATGAATCTGGACCTCGCCATGAATGCCTGGGGCTGGGCCCTCGTGAACTTCCTATGGCAGGGCGCCATCGTCGGCGTCGCCGCCGCTGCGCTGCTGGCCCTGATGCGCGGCGCCTCGGCGCGCTGGCGCTACGCGGTATGCGCCGCCGGCCTGGGCCTTTGCCTCGGCCTGCCGCTGGCCCAGTGCCTTGACCTGGCGCCGGCCGATGCGGAGTTCATCGGCGAACTGTCGCCTCTGGCCGAACAGATGCCGGCCCTGGTCACCGCTTGGGCCCTGGGCACCACGCTGATGTTGGCCCGCGTTGCGCTGGGCCTGGCCTGGGTGGGGCGCGCACGGCGGCGCAGCACGCCGGCGCCGGCCGAGTGGCAGGCGCGGCTCGATGCCCTCGCCCGCCGCCTGGGACTGAAGCGCGCCGTCAGCCTGCGCCTCCTGCCCGAGCTGGCCGGCCCCATCGCCCTGGGCGCGCTGAGGCCCTGCGTGCTGCTGCCCGCCGCACTGCTGAGCAAGCTGCCGGTCGACCTGCTGGAAGCCCTGCTCGCCCACGAGCTCGCCCATGTGCGGCGCTGGGACTATCTCGCCAACCTTTTGCAGAGCGCCGTAGAGGCCCTGCTCTTCTTCCACCCCGTGGTCTGGTGGCTCTCGGCCCGCATGCGCCATGAGCGCGAAATGGTGGCCGACGAAATCTCGGCCGAACTCATCGGTGACTCCCGCCGCTTGGCCGTTGCCCTGCATGCACTCTCTGAACTGGATCAAGCTCCCATGACCTCATCCCTCGCCCAGGCCGCCCGCGGCGGTGACCTGCTGGCCCGCATCGAGCGCCTGCTCGCCCCCCGTCCCCAGGCCACCGGCTGGAAACTGGCCCTGCCGGCCCTGCTGATCGCGGCCACCAGCTTCGTCGTGCAGGCCAAGGGCCGCGACCCCGTCGAGGCGCCGGCGCCGGTCACCCAGGCCACGACGGCTGCCGATGAGATGCCGCCGGCCCAGCAACTGCGGCTTCCCGTCAATGCCAAGCATGTCGTCGTCATCGATGACGCCACCGGCAAGGTGCTGATGGCCCGCGACGCCGACGCCGTCGTGCCCATCGCCTCGCTGACCAAGCTGCTGACGGCGATGGTGGTGCTGGACGCCAAGCTCGACCCGAACGAGAAGCTGCGCATCACCAATGACGACGTCGACACGCTGAAGCACAGCAAGTCCCGCGTGCGCGTCGGCACGCAGATGAGCCGCCAGGCCGCGCTGGAGATGGCGCTGATGGAATCCGAGAACCGTGCCGCCGCGGCGCTGGCCCGCACCTACCCGGGTGGCGAGGCCGGCTTCGTGAAGGCCATGCAGACCAAGATCCACGCCCTGGGCCTGAAGCACACGGCCATCACCGACCCGACCGGCCTGTCGCCCGCCAACACCTCGACGGCCACCGAGATGGCCGCCGTAACCGCCGCCGCGGCGCGTTATGGCGAGATCGAACGCATCACCAGCGTCAAGAAGGCCAAGGTGCCGGTCGACGGCCGTACCCGCGAACTGCGCAACACCAATCGGCTGGTGGGCGCCAAGGGCTGGAACATCCGCGTGTCCAAGACCGGCTACACCGAGGAAGCCGGCCGCTGCCTGGCCATGCGCATCCTCAATGGCAAGCGCCCGGTCACCGTCGTGCTGCTGGACGCCGACGGCTCGGCCAATCGCCTGCGCGACGCGGCGCTGATCCGCAAGTCACTGACCAAGCAGGCCTCCTGATCGTGCAGCGCCGCCACCTGCTCGCGACCGGCAGCGTCGCGTTCGCGCTGCCCGCCCTGGCCCTCGACTTCGCGGCACCACGCCGGCCGGCCGCCATGCGCGCCAGCGTCGACCGCATCGTCGACATCGCCGTCGGCATCCGTCCCTTTCGCGCCCAGGGTCCGCGCATCGAGGCCGAGAAACGCTTCGGCAAGACGCTGGTCCACCACTACGGCCATGGCGGCAGCGGCTGGTCGCTGTCCTGGGGTTCGGCGCAACGAGCTCTGGCGCTGATCCAGGCCAGCGGCGCGCGCCCGGGCGAGCGCATCGCCGTCGTCGGCTGCGGCGCCATCGGCCTGACGACGGCCCGCACCGCCCAGCAGGCCGGCTACAAGGTCAGGCTCTATGCGAAGGACCGCCCGCCGCGCGTGCACTCCTCGGCGGCGACGGGGCTGTGGACGCCGGACTCGCGCATCGTCACCGAAGCACACGCCAGCGAGGCCTGGACGGCGGACTGGGAAGCCATGGCGCGCGCCTCCTTCAAGGTGCACCAAAGCTATCTCGGCCTGCCGTCGGGCCCGGTCGAATGGCATGACGGCTATGTGGTCGCCGACGAAGGCTTCGACCAGCCCCTGCCCAGCTACGCCGCCCACGGCAGCGAGCCCGACTATCCCGAGCTGTCCTCGCGCATTGCCGACCTGCGGCCGCATGGCAAGGAACTCGCGGCCGACGAGCACCCCTTCCGCAAACCGCATGTGCGCCGCTTCACCCAACTCGTCTTCAACATCCCGGCCTACCAGCGCCTGCTGCTGGACGACTTCGCCCGCGATGGCGGCGAGCTGGTGCAGCGCGAATTCCACCAGCCGCGCGACTTCGCCAGGCTGCCGGAGCGCGCCGTCGTCAACTGCATGGGGGACGGCGCCCGCAAGCTGTTGAACGATGCCAGCATGACGCCGGTGCGCGGCCAGACGGCGCGCCTCATTCCCCAGCCCGAGGTGGACTACGCGCTGATCTACCGCGGCCACAACCTCGTCGTGCTGCCGCGCCGCGACGGGCTGCTGGTCGCCGCCATGGGCGAGCACGACTTCGGCAACGCCGACCTCACGCCCGACCGAGCCCAGACCGAAGACGCCGTGCGACGTCTGGCCACATTGTTCCAGCCCGGGTGAGGCTCATGCAGCACTTCACGAGGACGTCGCTCGTCCTCTGCGCGTTGCTGGTGCCCGTCGCGGCGCACGCCATCGACGATGGCCGCGTCCGCGCAGCCGTTGAAGCCGCCATCCTTCCAGTGATGGCACGCCATGACATCCCCGGCATGGCCGCGGCGCTGACCGTCGACGGCCGCGCCTACGTCTTCAACTTCGGCGTCACGTCGAAGCAGGCCCCGGCGCCCGTCACGGACACCACGCTGTTCGAGATCGGCTCGGTGAGCAAGACCTTCACGGCCACGCTGGCGGCCTACGCTCAGAGCACCGGCAAGCTGTCGCTGAACGACCATCCCGGCAAATACCTTCCCGAGCTGAAGGGCACCGCCATCGACAAGGCCACGGTACTGCATCTGGCCACCTACACCGCCGGCGGTCTGCCGCTTCAGTTTCCGGATGCGGTGGCAGCCGATGCCACGACCCTGACCTACTTCCGGGACTGGAAGCCGACTGCCAGTCCAGGCGCCGTGCGCAGCTATTCCAACCCCAGCCTGGGCCTGCTGGGCCTCGCCACGGCGAAGGCGCTCGGCGAGGACTTCGCGTCGGCGCTCGAGACGCGGCTGTTCCCTGCATTCGGCATGGCCCACAGCCACGTCCGCGTGCCCGACCATGCAAGGCAGGACTACGCCTGGGGCCATCGGGACGACAAACAGGTCAGGATGCAGCCGGGGCCGCTCGCCGAGCCCACCTACGGCGTCAGGACGACCGCCTCGGACCTGCTGCGCTTCGTTCAGGCGAACATCGACCCCAGCTCGTTGGCACCCGCGATGCGCCGCGCCGTTGAAGCCACGCAGGTCGGGCACTTCCGCTCAGGCCCGCTCATCCAGGGGCTGGGATGGGAGCAATACCCCTTTCCCGTCTCGCGCGAATGGTTGCTGGGCGGCAACTCGGAGGAGATGATCCTCGACGCGCAGCCCGCGTACAGGCTGGCTCGCACGACACCCAACGAGGCTCGACTCTTCAACAAGACGGGTTCGACGGGAGGTTTCGGCGCCTATGTCGCCTTCGTTCCCTCGCGGCGCGTGGGTCTTGTGCTGCTCGCGAATCGGAACTACCCGATCCCGGCACGCGTCGAGGCGGCGTGGTCCATCCTGCAGGCGCTGACCGCAGCGCCTGACTGAAGAGGCCCGCCCGCGCTCAGAAGGTTTCCCAGTCGCCTTCGCTGCTACTGGGTGCCGGTGCAGGTGCCGGCTGGGGTGTCGGTGCCGCGACGGCGGCAGTGGCAGGCGTGGGCCTCGGCGCCGCGGGCTTGGCGGCCGGCCTTGGCGCAGCGGCCTTGGGCGGGGCTATGGGCCTGGGCGCCGGCTTGGGCGCGTTGCGCGGCGCGCTCGCGTGGGCCGCCATATGCGCTTCCACGCGGAAGGCCGCCACCGCCTCGGTCAGCTTGGCCGTCTGCATGCGCATGCTCTCGGCTGCCGCGGCGGTCTGTTCCACCAGGGCCGCGTTCTGCTGCGTGGCCTGATCGAGCTGGCTGACGGCGGCATTGATCTGGCCCACGCCCTCGCTCTGCTCGCGGCTGGAAACCGTGATCTCGCCGACCAGGTCGGTCACCTTGCGCACCTCGTTGACCATCTGGGCTATGGTCTCGCGCGCCGCCAGCACCTGGCTGCTGCCGCTCTCGACCTTGGAGACGCTGTCGCCGATCAGGCTCTTGATCTCCTTGGCCGCCTCGGCACTGCGCTGGGCCAGCAGGCGCACCTCGCCGGCCACGACGGCAAAGCCACGGCCTTGTTCACCGGCTCGTGCCGCCTCGACGGCCGCGTTCAGGGCCAGGATATTGGTCTGGAAAGCGATGCCGTCGATGGTGCCGATGATGTCGTTGATCTTGCGGCTGGACGTCGAGATCGCATCCATGGTCGTGACCACCTCGCCGACGGCCACGCCACCAGCACCCGCCACCTCGGACGCGTGGTTGGCAAGCTGGTCGGCCTGGCGGGCATTGTCGGCATTGGCCTTGATCTGCGCCGCCATCTGTTCGACGGAGGCGGCGGTTTCCTCCAGGCTGGAGGCCTGGCTCTCGGTGCGTGCCGACAGGTCGGCATTGCCCTGGGCGATCTCGGCCGCCGCAACGTTCAGCTGGTCGCAGCCCGTGCGCACACCGGACACCATGCGCGCGAGGTTCTGCGTCATGTCGTCCAGGTTGCTCAGCAGCTGGCCAAGCTCGTCGCGCGAGCTGCTGTGCAGGCGCTGGGTCAGGTCCCCCCCCGCCACGGCACTGACAGCCGCGGAGGCGCGCTGCACCGGGCCGGTGATGGAGCGCGTGATCCACAGCGCCGCGAAGACGCCGATGGCCAGGGCCACCGCCGAGGCAATGGCGAAGATGACCAACACGCGGCGGTAGGCACTCTCGGCAGCTTCAGTCGTCGCGGCGGCCAGCTTCTCGTTGTAGTCCCACCATTTGGCGACGTTCTGCCGCAGCGGCAGGAAGACGGCGCGCGCTGCCAGGTTCATCTCGCGCGCGGCCGTTCCCTGGGTCGGGTCGGCGGCACTTTCATCGGAGGCCTTGAGGATCTTTTCCTCCCCGGCGAAATAGACCTCGGCCCCTTCGCGCACCACCTTCAGCAGGCCTCGGTCCTCGTCGTCGGCGGCCAGCAGCTCATAGTCCTTGAGGCGCTGCCTGACGTCATCACGGGCCTTGGCGATCTGGGCTCCGATCGCCTTCTTTTCCTTGTCGTCGTCCGTCAGGATGTGCTGCTGCTCGAACCTGCGGGCATCGGAGATGCCGCCATCGATGATGTGAATGATGCGCAGCGACGGCAGGATGTTGTTGGGGTAGTACTCGGCGTAGTAGTTGATGGATTTGGCGAGCATCGTTCCCACGCCGGCCATCGCGAGCATCAGCGCCAGCAGGATGGCGAAAGCAAGCCCGAGGCGCGCCCCAACGCGCAGGTTCTTCAAGGCATCCAAGGCTGTCCCCTTTCGTCGTTGTGCTGGGGACTTTGCCCTTTCCGCCGCGGGCAGGCAATGTGCTCAGGCGTGAAGAGTCCTCACTGTCAGCTTTCCGCCGCGTCCGCTTCGCTCAGCAGCAACGCCAGCAGGACGGCCGAACCCATGGTCGGCAGCAGGATGATGGCCATCAGCCAGGGCCAGAACCTGCGGCCGGTTTGTCGCACGAGCTGCATCATGAAGACGCAGTGCATGGAAACCGCGATGGCCAGGCCGAGGGCCAGCAGGGTCAGCTGCGAGGCCGGCGGCTCGCCGTCCTGGGTGCTGCTGATGAGCTGCCACAGGCACAGACCGGCCACGAGCAGGGTGATAACCGCGTACTCGATGCCGCTCTTGATGTGTGCTTTCATGGCTCAGCTTTCCCCCATCAGTTTCTTCAGCGGCGCCGGCAGCGCGTAAGTGCCGAGTTTCTCCCGCGCGACCCAGGTGCCGCCCGCAAGATTTCCCTCGGCCACCTCGGCGCGCAGCGTGTGCAGAATCCAGTCGAAGTGCGTCAGCGCATGCTCGATGCGCGGCAGCGTCTCCAGGGCGACACCCGGCAGGGCGGCGCGAACGCTGGCCTCGTCGTCGAACATCGGCAGGGTCCACAGCCCGGCCCAGACGCCGGTCGCGGGCCGCTGCTGCAGCAAGACCTGGCCCTCGGAACCGGCCACCCACAACCACCAGTTCTCGCGCCGGCTGCGCTTGAGCTTCTTCGTCTTGACCGGAAAGCGCGTCGGATCGCCCAGCTGCTGGCCAAGGCAAAGGGGCTGCACGGGGCAGAGCAGGCAGTCGGGCGAGCGCGCCGAACAGACCGTCGCGCCCAGGTCCATCAGCCCCTGGGTGTAGCGGTCCACGTCGTGCTCTGGCAGCAGTTCGGTGGCGCGATCCCAGAGCTTCTTCTCGGCCGCGCTGCTGGCGAGGTCGCCGTCGAAGGCCAGCACCCGGCCGAGCACGCGCTTGACATTGCCGTCCAGGATCGCGACGCGCTCGCCGAAGCAGAAGGCGGCAATGGCCGCGGCGGTCGAGCGGCCGATGCCGGGCAGCGTCTGCAGGCCCGCGGCAGTGCGCGGGAACTCGCCGCCATGCAGTTCGGCCACCGCCCGGGCACAGGCATGCAGATTGCGCGCCCGGCTGTAGTAGCCCAAGCCCGCCCATTGCGCCAGCACCTCGTCCAGCGTCGCCGCGGCCAGGTCGGTGACCTGGGGCCAGTGCGCCAGGAAGCGCTCGTAATAGCCCAGCACCGTCGTGACCTGCGTCTGCTGCAGCATGACTTCCGACAGCCAGACGCGATAGGGATCGCGGGTGTTCTGCCAGGGCAGGGTGTTGCGGCCATGGCGCCTCTGCCAGGCCACGACGGTCTTGCCGAAGTCGGGGATCAACGCTTCTGGCATGACGGGCAATAGAAGGTGGAGCGCTGCCCTTGCACGATGCGGCGGATGGGCGTGCCGCAGCGCAGGCAGGGCTGGCCTTCGCGGCCATAGACCTGGGCCTGCATCTGGAAGCTGCCGGCCACGCCGTGGGCGTCGCGGAAGTCGCGCAGCGTCGTGCCGCCGGCCTCCAGGGCCTGGCCGAGCACGCTGCGCACGGCGGCTGCGAGCTTGTCGGCCCGCGGGCGGCTCAGCTTGCCGGCGGGCAGGCGCGGATCAATGCCGGCCATGAAGAGGGCCTCGCAGGCGTAGATGTTGCCGGCGCCGACGACGATGTCGCCCGCCAGCAGGGCCTGCTTGATCGACACGCGCCGGCCGCTCAGTGCCGCATGCAGGTGCAGGCCGTCGAAGCGCTCGTCGAAAGGCTCCAGGCCCAGACCGCCCAGCAACGTCGCCGCCGGCTCGGCGTCCAAAGCCGACGCCCAGACCACGGCGCCGAAGCGCCGCGGGTCGGTCAGGCGCAGCAGGCCATGGTCGGTGTGCAGGTCGAAATGGTCATGCGCGCCGGGGGCGGGTGTGGTCTCCAGGAAGGCCAGCGATCCCGACATGCCCAGGTGCATCAGCAGCCCCCCACGGCTTTCCAGAGGCAGCCACAAATATTTACCCCTTCTTTGCGTGCTGCCGACGCGGCTGCCGAGCAGGGTCTCGGGGTCCACGCCCAGGGGCCAGCGCAGGGGTTTTCCCAGGCGGAGACCGGTCACCCGGGCTCCCTGGATGGCACTCGCGAAGCTGCGGCGCGTGACTTCGACTTCAGGCAACTCGGGCATGGGGGCGAAATCATAATCAGGCCCTGTCTGCCGGAGTTCGAATGCCCTTGCCCTACCGTCGCGTGCTCGCCGCTGCTGCCTTGCTGGCTGCTCTGCAAGTTCACGCCCAGGATGCCGCCGCCGCCCCCGAGCCCGCCGAGTCGCCGACGAACTCGGTCATGGACGCGCCGCTGTTCTACCAGTTGCTGATCGGCGAGGTCGAACTGCAGAACGGCCAGGCCGGCGTCGCCTTCCAGGTGCTGCTGGACGCGGCCCGCCGCACCGGCGACGAGGAACTGTTCAAGCGCGTCATCAACATCGCCATCCAGGCGCGCTCCGGCGACCAGGCCCTGATGGCGGCACGTGCCTGGGCCGAGACCGTGCCCACGTCATCGGAAGCCCTGCAGAACTGCGTGCAATTGCTGGCCGTGATGAACCGGCCTGCCGAGGTGCCCGTGCCGATGGCGAGCCTGCTGCGCGTTGCCCCCGTGCCCCAGCGCCCAGCCCTCATCGTCGCCCTGCCCCGCCTGTTCCAGCGCTCGCCCGATCCCAAGTCCGTGCTGGCGGCGCTGGCGCCCTTTTTGCAAGCCCAGACCGGACCACTCAAGCCCGCCGCGCTCTACACCGAGGCCCGTCTGGCCATCAATGCCGGCCAGAACGCCCGAGCGCTGACGCTGACCCGCGAGCTCGACCAACTGGACCCCGACAGCAACGACGCCATGCAGCTTGCCGTCGACCTGATGCCTACCGAGGCCCAGGCCGAGGGGCTGATCACGGCAAGGCTGCAGCAGAAGCCCGACCAGTACGCCCTGCGCCAGGCCTATGCCCGTGCCCTGATCCAGACGCAGCGGCCGGCCGAAGCGGCCCGCGAGTTCCGCCTGCTGACCGAGGCGACGCCCGACAACCCCGCACCCTGGCTGGCGCTGGGCGCCATCGAGCTGGAACTCAAGCATGCGCCCGCCTCGGAGACAGCCTTGCGTGAAGCCCTGAAGCGCCTGGACACGCCGGCGTCGGGCACCGACGCCGAGATCCGCGCGCGCGCCGAAGGCCGCCAGCAGGCCTGGCTGCTGCTGTCCCAGGCCGCCGAGCAGCGCGGCGACCTCAAGGGCGCCGAGGCCGCACTGCAGAAGGTCGACGGCAACAGCCTGGAACTGCGCTATCGCCGCGCCAGCCTGCTGGCCCGGCGCGGCTTGCTGGCCGATGCGCGCAAGCTGCTGCAGCCGGCCGCCGACGCCGGCGACGCCGACGCCCGCGCCACCCTGCTGGCCGAGGCCCAGCTGATGCGCGAGCAGCGCGACTATCCCGGCTCGCTGGCCGTGCTGAAGGCCGCCACGACCCGCTTCCCGGCCGATCCGGATCTGATCTACGAACAGGCCATGATGACCGAGAAGGTCGGCAAGTTCGACGAGATGGAGTCGCTGCTGCGCAAGGTCATCGAGATCAAGCCCGACTACCACCATGCCTACAACGCGCTGGGCTACTCGCTGGCCGAACGCAATCTGCGCCTGCCCGAGGCCAAGCAGCTCATCGAGCAGGCGCTCAAGCTGGCGCCGGGCGAACCCTTCATCGTCGACAGCCTGGGCTGGGTGGAGTTCCGCCTGGGCAATCTGGACGAAGCCGCCAAGCTGCTGCGCCAGGCCCTCACCGGCCGCCCCGATGCGGAGATCGCCGCCCACCTCGGCGAAGTGCTGTGGGCCAGCGGCGCCCAGGATGAAGCGCGCCGCGTCTTCGCGGAGGCCGCGCAACGAGAGCCGCGCAACGAAGCCCTGCGCGAGGCCATGGATCGCCTGAAGGTCAAGTCGCGATGAGGCTGGCCGCCCTTGTCCTCGCGCTCGCCCTCGCCGGCTGCGCCCAACTGCCCAAGACCCCGCCCGACGCGTCTGCCGAGTCCCACCTCAGCGGCCGCATCAGCGTGACGGTGGCCGGTGACGTGCACAACCGCGGCACCGGCGGCGCCGCCAGCTTCGAGCTCTTCGGCGACCCGCAAGCTGGCCGCCTGGAGCTGACCTCGCCCCTGGGTGCCCTGGTGGCGCGCGCCAGCTGGCAGCCCGGCCGGGTGATGCTGCAGACGCCCAGCGACGAACGCAGCTTCGACGACCTCGACGCCTTGACCCGCGAACTGCTCGGCGAAGCCGTGCCCGTCGCCGCGCTGTTCGACTGGCTGCAGGCCCGCCCCTGGCCCACTGCGCCTCACAAGAAGACCGACAGCGGCTTCGAGCAACTGGGCTGGCGCATCGAACCCAAGCTGCCCGCCCTCGTCGCCACCCGTCTCGCAGCGCCGACCGTCATCCTGCGCGCCAAGCTCGACGGCGGCGAATGAAGGCGCTCTACGACCTGGCTGCGCCGGCCAAGCTCAACCTCTTCCTGCATGTCGTCGGCAAGCGGCCGGACGGCTACCACCTGCTGCAGTCGGTCTTCGTGCTGATCGACTGGGCCGACACCCTGCATGTGGAAGTGCGTGCCGACGGTGCGTTGCGGCGCCATGATGTGCTGGGCGGCGACCTGCCGGCCGACGACCTCTGCCTGCGCGCCGCGCGACTGCTGCAATCCGAGACGGGTTGCACGCTCGGCGCCGACATCCATCTCGAAAAGCGCCTGCCGGCCGGCGCCGGCATGGGCGGCGGCTCGTCTGATGCGGCGACGACGCTGCTGGCGCTGAACCGGCTCTGGGATCTGCGCCTGCCGCTGGAGCGCCTGATGGCCCTGGGGCTCAAGCTCGGCGCCGATGTGCCCTTTTTCCTCGGCGGCGGCCCGGCCTTTGTCGAAGGCATAGGCGAAATCCTGCATCCTCTGGACCTGCCCAGGCAGCGCTTCGCGGTGCTGAAGGGTCCCGCCGGCCTCGCGACGAAAGACATCTTTTCGAGCCCTCTCTTGGCAAGAAGCGAAAACCTGGCTATAGTCGCGGGCTTTCCTGCCTCGGCAAGAACAGCTGAAAACCTGGTGGAAGGCTTTGGTCGCAATGACCTCCAGCCCGCAGCCGAGTCAATCAGCAGTGAAGTGCGAGACGCGTTGCAACAGTTGTCCGAAGTTTTCGGCAACGCCCGGATGACGGGCTCTGGCGCAGCGGTCTTTGCCCGGCTCGCCGGGGACGGAAAAGATGGCAAGGACAACCAGTCCCTGGCGACATTGCTTCAGCGTCTTTCACAAAAAGGACCTGAAGGGTGGACCGGTCGAATCTGCCACAGCTTAGGCTCTCACCCGCTCGCGGGCTGGGCCGGCTGACAAGGGTCTTGGGGTGCAGCAGCTCTGCTGTGTCCTGTGTAGGGGAGTCGCCAAGTTGGTCAAGGCATCGGATTTTGATTCCGACATGCGAGGGTTCGAGTCCTTCCTCCCCTGCCAAATTTCTGTTTTTCGCTGAACCGGCTCTGCTTCAGCGAGCCACTGACACCAGAGGCTCCCAGTGCTGCTCAACACGGTTCTCTTCACCGGCAACGCGAACCCGGTCCTCTCTCAGGAAATTGCGACCCATCTCGGTCTCGAGCTGGGCAAGGCCGTGGTCGGCCGTTTCTCCGACGGTGAAGTCGCCGTCGAGATCCAGCAGAACGTCCGCGCCCGCGACGTCTTCGTCATCCAGCCCACCTGCGCGCCGACGAACGAGAACCTGATGGAGCTGCTGATCATGGCCGACGCCCTGAAGCGCTCCAGCGCTCGCCGCGTCACCGCCGTGATCCCCTACTTCGGCTATGCCCGCCAGGACCGCCGCCCGCGTTCCACCCGGGTGCCCATCTCGGCCAAGGTCGTCGCCAACCTGCTGGAAACCGTCGGCGTCGAGCGCGTGCTGACCATGGACCTGCACGCCGACCAGATCCAGGGCTTCTTCGACATCCCGGTCGACAACATCTACGCCTCGCCGGTGCTGCTGTCGGACCTGAAGAGCCGCAACTACCAGGACCTCGTCGTCGTGTCTCCCGACGTCGGCGGCGTGGTTCGCGCCCGCGCCCTGGCCAAGCAGCTGGGCTGCGACCTGGCCATCATCGACAAGCGCCGTCCGGCCGCCAACGTGTCCGAAGTGATGCACGTCATCGGCGAGATCGACGGCCGCAACTGCGTGATCATGGACGACATGATCGACACCGCCGGCACCCTCGTGAAGGCGGCCGAGGTGCTGAAGGCCCGCGGCGCCAAGAGCGTCTTTGCCTACTGCACCCACCCCATCCTGTCGGGCCCGGCCATCGAGCGCATCGCCGGTTCGCAGCTGGACGAAGTCGTCATCACCAACACCATTCCGCTGACCGACGCGGCCAAGGCCTGCAAGAAGATTCGCCAGCTGTCGGTGGCCTTCCTGTTTGCCGAGACCATCCGCCGTATTTCCGACGGCGAGTCGGTCACTTCCCTCTTCTCGGAACAAAACAACAATTTCTAGTCAGTCCGAGTAGGGTCCCTCCCGCAAGCGGGGCCCTCCCTTTTCTCCGAGCAGAACAACCTCTGATCGGAATACGTGGCTGTCGCAAGACGGCCTTTTCAAACGGCGCCTGGTCGCGGGTGCCGTTCTCTTTTGGAGAAAACCATGAAGTTTGTCGCTTTTGAGCGCAAGTTGCAGGGGACCGGAGCGAGCCGCCGCCTGCGAGTGGCCGGCAAGGTGCCGGGCATTGTTTTTGGCGCCGGTGAGCCCGTCATGATCGAACTCGATCACAACGCGCTGTTCCACGCCCTCAAGAAGGAAGCCTTCCACAGCTCGCTGCTGGACATGGAACTGGCCGGCGCCACCACGCAAGTGCTGCTGCGCGACTTCCAGATGCACCCCTACAAGCCGCAAGTCCTGCACTGCGACTTCCAGCGCGTGGACGGCACGACCAAGATCACCAAGAAGGTCCCGATCCACTACGTCGGCGAAGAGGCCTCCGTGGCCGTCAAGACCGACCACTGCACGGTCAACCACATCGTCACCGAGCTGCTGATCACCTGCCTGGCCAAGGAACTGCCCGAGTTCATCGAGGTGGACCTGTCCGGCCTGACCAAGGGTCACAGCCTGCACGTCAACGACATCAAGCTGCCCGCCGGCGTCAAGGTCGTCACCCACGGCAAGCCCAACCCCGTCCTGGCGACCCCGGTCGAGCCCAAGACCGAGGAAATCGTCGTTGCCGCCGCTCCGGCCGCCGACGACAAGAAGGGCAAGAAGGGCAAGAAGTAATTCTTGCTGGCTTCCAGCCAACATGAAGGGCTCCGCAAGGAGCCCTTTTTCATTGCGGCGGCAGCCGCCCACCCAAGTTCTTCAACAGCAGATTCGCCGCCACCAGCTGGCGGTTGCGCGAGGACAGCAGATTGCCTTCGGCCGACAGCGCCGAGGCCTGGGCGGCGCTGACGTTCAGGAAGCTCACGGTGCCGGCGCGGTACTGGGCCAGCACGATCTCGAGATTGCGGCCGGCCGCCTCGAAGGCATCGCGCTGCAGGGCAACGGCCGCGCCCGACTCGGCGAACTGCACCAGGTTGTCCTCGACCTCCTGGAAGGCCGTCAGCACGGCCTGCCGGTAATTGGCCGTGGCCACGTCGGCCGAGGCGCGGGCCTGGGCGGAGGCGAGCTTGCGCTGGCCGCCGTCGAAGATGGGCTGAGCCACGGCCGCGCCGATGCTCCACAGCAGATTGGGTGCCGAAATCAGGTTGGACCAGGATGAGCCGCGATAACCGGCGCTGGCCGACAGATCGATGGCAGGGAAGAAGGCCGCGTCGGCGATGCCGATCTGCGCATAGGCCGACGCCTGGCGGGCGCGTGCGGCGGCGATGTCGGGCCGCTGGGCCAGCAGGGTCGAAGGCACCAGGTCGGGCACCGGCGGCAGCTCGGGAAGGCGCGCATTGGGCAGCAGCTGGAACTGCCCTGCCAGCTTGCCGAGCTGGGTGGCGATGCTGTGCTCGAGCTGGGCGCGCTCGGCGCGCATGTCGCTGAGCTGCGACTGCGCGCTGCGCAACTGGGTGCGCGCCTGCAGCACATCGGTCTGGGCCACGACGCCGCTGGCGTAGCGCACCTCGGTCAGCTCCAGTGCGCGCTGGTTGGCCGCTACCGTGCGTTCCAGCAGGGCCTGCTGGGCCTCGGCCGTGCGCAGCGAAAAGTAGCTCTGCGTCAAGGTCGCCTGCGCCGACAGGCGCAGCGCGGCGAGGTCGGCCTCGCTGGCCCGGTAATTCGCGCCGGCCGCCTTGACGCCTTCGGCCAGGCGGCCCCACAGGTCGACTTCCCAGGCCGCGTTGGCGGTCAGCGCGTTGTTGGTCGACACCGTGCGCTGGCCATTGGCGTTCTCGACCGTGGCCGAACGGGTGCTGCTACCGCTGACCGTCAGTGTCGGGAAGATGGCCGAGCGACTGGCGCTCAGCACGGCGCGTGCCGACGTGACCTGGGCCAGCGCGGCGGCGATGTTCTGGTTGCCGACGACGAGGTCGGCCTGCAGGCTGTCCAGCACCGGGTCCTTGAACATCGTCCACCAGGCCTCGGGCACGGCGACCTCGGGCGCAACGCGCTGCCATTCGGCCGAGCCCTTGAAGGCCGCCGGCGGTGCCGGCTCGGTCGGCGCTTGCTTGGCCGTGATGGCGCAGCCGGCCAGGGCCAGGACGAGGGGAAGAAGAGCAGTCTTCAGCATGGCTTCAGGTCGCGGTCTGGAGGACAGGGGTCGGGCTGGGCTTGGGCTTCTTCTTGCGGCTCAGCCTGTCCATGCAGCAGAACACGACGGGCGTGGTGTAGAGGGTCAGCAGCTGGCTCAGCAGCAGGCCGCCGACGATGGAGATGCCCAGCGGCACGCGCAGCTCGGCGCCTTCGCCATGGCCCAGGGCCAGCGGCACGGCACCGAAGACGGCGGCCACCGTCGTCATCAGGATGGGCCGCAGCCTCAGCAGGGCGGCGCGGTAGATGGCCGCACCCGGCGACAGCCGGCTGCCGCGCTCGTCGGCGGCATGCTGGGCCGAGATGGCGAAGTCCAGCATCATGATGGCGTTCTTCTTGACGATGCCGATCAGCAGGATGACGCCGATCAGCGCAATGATGGTGAAGTCAGTCTTGAAGGCCATCAGCGCCAGCAGCGCACCGACACCGGCCGACGGCAGGGTCGACAGGATGGTGATCGGGTGGATGAGGCTCTCGTAGAGCATGCCCAGCACCAGATAGATGGTCACGATGGCCGCGAGGATGAGCAGGGGCTGGGACTTCAACGAAGCCTGGAAGGCCTGGGCCGTGCCCTGGAAGCTTCCCCGCACCGACACCGGCGCGCCGCTGCCGGCCACGGCGTCGTTGATGGCCGCGACGGCATCTGACAAGGACGCGTTCTCGGCCAGGTTGAAGCTGATGGTGCTGGCCGGCGTGCCGCTCTGGTGGTTGACCGACAGCGGCGTGTTGGTCACCTCGACGCGCGCCACCGCCGACATCGGCACCTGCTGGCCGCTGCTGCTGGTCAGCATCAGCCGGTCCAGGGTCTGCGGGCTTTGCAGCCAGGCCGGCGCCAGCTCCATGACGACGCGGTACTGGTTCAGCGGGTTGTAGATGACGCCGACCTGGCGCTGACCGAAGGCATTGTTCAGCGTGCTGTCGAAGGCGCTCATGGTGATGCCCAGACGCGCCAACGCGTCGCGGTCGACGACCAGCGAGGTCTGCGTGCCCTTGTCCTGCTGGTCGGTGTTGACGTCGGTGATCTCGGGCACCTCGGTCAGGGCGCGACGGATGCGCGGCTCCCAGTTGCGCAGGTCCTCCAGGCTGTCCGACTGCAGGGTGTACTGCAGCGAGGCATTGGCCTGGCGGCCACCGATGCGGATGTCCTGCACCGGCACCATGAAGAGGTTGGCGCCCGGCACCTTGGCCAGCTTGCCGCGCAGGCGGTTGATGACGGCGTCGATGCTCTCCTGGCGCTCCTTCTGGGGCTTGAGGCTGATGAACATGTTGGCGCTGTTGCGCTGGCCGCCGCCGGTGAAGCCGGTCACGTTGGCAATGGCCGGGTCGGCGCGAACGATGTCGCTGAAGGTGCGCAGCTTGAGCTGCATGGACTGGAAGGACGAGGCCTGGTCGGCCTGCACGCCACCGATCATCAACCCCGTGTCCTGCTGCGGAAAGAAGCCCTTGGGGATGGTCATGTAGAGGTGCACGTTCAGCGCGACCACGCCGGCCAGGGCCAGCAGCGCAAGAGGCTGGTGGCGCAGCGTCCAGCGCAGGCTGCGGCGATAGCCGCGCATCAGCCCGCGCTGCAGCCCGCCCAGCCAGCGGCCGAAGCGGCCCGGCTTCCTGGCCTCGGCATGCGGCTTGAGCAGGGTGGCGGCCATCATGGGCGTGGTGGTCAGGGACACCACCATGGACACCAGGATGGCCACCGACAGCACGACGGCGAACTCGCGGAACAGCCGCCCGACGATGCCGCCCATGGCCAGGATGGGGATGAAGACGGCGATCAGGCTCAGCGAGATGGAGACGACGGTGAAGCCGATCTCCCTGGCGCCCTTCAGCGCCGCCTCGCGCGGTGGCACGCCGCGCTCGATGTGGCGCGAGATGTTCTCGAGCACGACGATGGCGTCGTCGACGACGAAGCCGGTCGCCACCGTCATGGCCATCAGAGACAGGTTGTCGATGCTGTAGCCCAGCAGATACATGAAGCCGCAGGTGCCGGCCAGCGACACCGGCACGGCCACCGCCGGCAGCAAGGCCGCACGGAAGCGCCGCAGGAAGATGAAGACGACGACGATGACCAGGCCGAAGGAGATGGCCAGGGTGCGCTGCACCTCCTTGATGCTGGCGCGGATGGTGGACGTGCGGTCCATGACCACGTCGACGTTGATGGCCGGTGAGATGGAGGCGCGCAGTTGCGGCAGCAGGCCCCGCACCGTGTCGACGGTCTCGATGATGTTGGCGCTGGGCGCCTTGTTCAGGATCAGCAGCACCGCCGACTTGCCGTTGGCCAGGCCGTCGTTGCGCAGGTCCTGCACGCTGTCGTCGATCTGGGCCACGTCGCGCAGGTGCACGGCAGCGCCGTTCTTGTAGCTGAGCACCAGCGGCGCGTAGTCGGCGGCCGTGCGGGCCTGGTCGTTGGCGGAAATCTGCCAGGCGCGGTCACCCGCTTCCAGCTGGCCCTTGGGCCGGTTGGCATTGGTCGCGACGACGGCCGCCCTGACCTGGTCCAGCGAGATGCCCTGGGCCGACAGTTTGTTGGGGTCCAGCTCGATGCGCACCGCCGGCAGCGCGCCGCCGCCCACGCTGACCTGGCCGACGCCGTCGACCTGGGACAGGCGCTGCGCCAGCACCGTGGACGCGGCGTCGTACATCTGGCCGCGCGTCAGCGTGTCCGACGTCAGCGCCACGATCATGATGGGCGCGTCGGCGGGGTTGACCTTGCGATAGCTCGGGTTGCTGGGCATGCCCGTCGGCAGCAACGCACGCGAGGCGTTGATGCCGGCCTGCACATCACGGGCGGCGCTGTCGATGTCGCGGCTGAGGTCGAACTGCAGCGTCACGCGCGTGCTGCCCAGCGACGAGGACGAGGTGATCTCGGTGACGCCGGCGATGCTGCCCAGGGTACGCTCCAGCGGCGTGGCCACCGTGGCCGCCATGGTGTCGGGGCTGGCGCCGGGCAGCGAAGCGCTGACCGAGATGGTCGGGAACTCCACCTGCGGCAGTGGCGCAATCGGCAGCAGCAGATAGGCGATGGACCCGGCCAGCGCCAGGCCGCAGGTGATCAGCGCCGTGCCTATCGGTCGCTCGATGAAGACGCGCGACAGGTTCACGCAGCCTCCTGCCGGGCCGCCCCAAAGGAGGCTGAGCCCCCTCGGGGGGCAGCGAGCCACGCTCGCGTGGGGGCTGTCATACGGTCGCCTCCTCGGTCTTGGCGCGGCCACGCTTGAGGCGCGCAGCCAGCGCCGCAAAGCCGAGATAGATGACCGGCGTCGTGAACAGCGTCAGCAGCTGGCTGACGATGAGGCCGCCGACCATGACGACGCCCAGCGGATGGCGCAGTTCGCTGCCCACGCCGGTGCCGAGCATCAGCGGCAGCGCGCCCAGCAGGGCCGCCATCGTCGTCATCAGGATGGGACGGAAGCGCAGCAGGCAGGCCTCGTAGATCGCGTCACGCGGCTTCTTGCCGTGGTCGCGTTCAGCCTCCAGTGCGAAGTCGATCATCATGATCGCGTTCTTCTTCACGATGCCGATCAGCAGCACGATGCCGATGATGGCGATGATGCCGAGGTCGAGGCGAAAGGCCAGCAGGGCCAGCAGGGCGCCCAGGCCCGCCGACGGCAGCGTGGACAGGATGGTCAGCGGGTGGATGGTGCTCTCGTAGAGCACGCCCAGCACGATGTACATCGTCACGATGGCCGCGAGGATGAGCAGCAGCGTGCTCGTGAGGGACGCCTGAAAGGCCAGGGCGGCGCCCTCGAAGCGAGTCTCCACGCTCAGCGGCAGTTGCAGCGCATCGACCTCGCTGCGGATGGCCTTGACCGCCTCTCCCAGCGAAGCGCCAGGTGCGAGGTTGAAGGAGATGGTCGACGACGGGAACTGGGCCACATGGTTGACGGCCAGCGGCGCCAGGCGCTCGGCAAACTTCGCCACAGAGCTCAGCGGCACCTGCACGCCGCCGGTGCCGGGCACATAAAGGCCTTTCAAACCGTCCAGGCCCTGGCGGTACTCCGGCGCCACCTCCAGCACGACGCGGTACTGGTTGCTCTGGGTGAAGATGGTGGAGATCAGGCGCTGGCCGAAGGCGCTGTACAGCGCGCTGTCGATGGCCGCGACGCTGACGCCCAGCCGCCCGGCCGCATCGCGGTCGATGTCGACATAGGCCTGCAAGCCCTTCTCCTGCTGGTCGCTGGCAACGTCGGCGATCTGGTGCAGCTCGCGCAGGCGCTCCAGCACCGCAGCGGTGGAACGGCTCAGCTCGGCGGAGTCGGGCGAACTCAGCGTGAACTGGTACTGGGTCTTGGCGATGCGGTCCTCGATGGTCAGGTCCTGCACCGGCTGCAGATACAGCGCGATGCCGGGCTCCTCTGTCGCCGCGTCGGCGATGCGGCGCGCCACCTCGGCCGCGCTGGCATTGCGCAACTCCTTGGGTCTCAGCGAGATCTGCAGCCGACCCTGGTTCAGCGTCGTGTTGCCGCCGTCCACGCCGATGAAGGACGAGACCGTCTCCACGGCCGGATCCTTCAGCACCCGCTCGGCCAGGCGCTGCTGGTGCTCGGCCATGGCACTGAAGGAGGTGGATTGGGCCGCCTCGGTGATGCCCTGGATCTGGCCGGTGTCCTGCACCGGGAAGAAGCCCTTGGGCACCATCAGATAGAGCACGCCGGTCAGGCCCAGCGTGGCGATGAAGACGACCAGCGTCGCGGCTGAGCGGTCCAGCACCCAGTTCAGCATGCGGCCGTAGCCGGCGATGGTGTCGTCGAAGGCCTTGCCGACGGCACGCCACAGCTTGCCGTGGTCCTCGTCGTGCTCATGCTTGAGCAGGCGGGCACACATCATGGGCGTCAGCGTCAGCGACACGAAGGCCGAGATCAGGATGGACACGGCCAGCGTGATGGCGAACTCGTGGAAGAGGCGGCCCACCACGTCGCCCATGAAGAGCAGCGGGATCAGCACCGCGATCAGCGAGACCGTCAGCGAGATGATGGTGAAGCCGATCTGCTGCGAGCCTGTCAGGGCCGCGTCGTAGGCGCTGACGCCCTCGCCGCCCTCCTCCATGTGGCGGGCGATGTTCTCGATCATCACGATGGCGTCGTCGACGACGAAGCCCGTGGAGATGACCATGGCCATCAGCGTCAGGTTGTTGATCGAGAAGCCCGCCATGTACATGACGCCGAAGGTGCCCACGAGAGACACCGGCACGGCCACCGCCGGGATGAGGGTGGCGGGCAGGCTGCGCAGGAAGATGAAGATGACGCCGATGACGAGGACGATGGCGAACAGCAGCTCGTGCTGCACATCGGTCACGGAGGCGCGGATGGTGGTGGTGCGGTCGCTGAGCAGCTGCACGTCCAGCGAAGCCGGCAGGCTGGCCTGCAGCTGGGGCAGCACGGCGCGCACGCGGTCCACGGTGTCGATGACGTTGGCGCCGGGCTGGCGCTGCACATTCAGGATGACGGCCGACACCGAGGACTTGCCGGCCTGACCGGCCCAGGCCGCCAGGCGCAGGTTCTCGGCATCGTCCACCAGCTGGGCCACATCCTTGAGGCGCACCGGGTTGCCGTTCTTGTAGGCGATGACGAGGTTGGCGTACTCGCTGGCGTTCTTCAGCTGGTCGTTGGCGTCCAGCGTGGAGGCACGCAGCGGGCCGTCGAAGCTGCCCTTGGACTGGTTGACATTGGCCGCCGAGATGGCGGTGCGCACATCGTCGATGGACAGCCCGAGCGAAGCCAGCGCGCCCGGGTTGGCCTGGATGCGCACGGCCGGCCGCCGCCCGCCCGCGATGCCGACGAGGCCGACACCGGGCACCTGCGAGATCTTCTGCGCCAGGCGGCTTTCGACCAGGTCGTGCACGCGCGTGATCGGCAGCGTCGACGAGCTGATGGCGATGGTCAGCACCGGCGCATCGGCCGGGTTGACCTTGCTGTAGACCGGCGGCATGGGCAGGTCGCTGGGCAGCAGGTTGCTGCCGGCGTTGATGGCCGCCTGCACCTCCTGCTCGGCCACGTCCAGGGCCAGGCTGAGCTCGAAGCGCAGCGTGATGACGGAGGCGCCGCCCGAGCTGGTGGACGACATCTGCGCCAGGCCCGGCATCTGGCCGAACTGGCGCTCCAGCGGCGCGGTGACCGAGGACGTCATCACGTCCGGGCTGGCGCCGGGGTAGAGGGTCGTGACCTGGATGGTCGGGTAGTCGACCTCGGGCAGGGCCGAGACCGGCAGCAACCGGTAGGCCAGGGCGCCGGCCAGCACGATGGCCAGCATCAGCAGCGAGGTCGCGACCGGCCGCGCGATGAAAAGGCGGGACGGGTTCATGTGCCCGACCTCACTGGGATGGCGCCGACGCGCGGTGCTCCTGCAGCCAGGCGCGACGGTCCTCGGGGCTCATGGCCCTGAGCTTCTCGACCATCTCGGGCGGCACGCGGCTCTCCCAGCGCGGACGGTCGCCGTCGCCGGCAGCACTCGCCGCCGCGGCCCCGCTTGCTGCACCACCCGGCGCGCTGGCTGCGCCGGCGCCCCGGCGCCCCCGCCCGCCACCCGCGCCCGAAGCCGCGCCGGCCGGTGCCTTGATGACCTCGGCCTTGCCGCCGTCGCGCAGGCGGTCGGCGCCGTCGATGACGACCTGGTCACCCGGCTTGAGCTCGCCCTGCACCGCGGTCGAGTCGCCGTCCGTCGCCAGCACCTGCGCCTTGCGCAGGGCCACCTGGCCGTCGGCCACCACATAGACGTAGGTGCCCGGCGCACCGCGCTGCACGGCGGCCGTCGGCACGACGATGGCATCGCTCAGCGTGCCCAGTTGCAGACGCACATTGACGAACTGGTTGGGGAAGAGGCCGCCGTCCTTGTTGTCGAACAGGGCCTTGACCTTGATGGTGCCGGTCGTGGCGTCGATGGCGTTGTCGGTGCTGGCCACGCGGCCCTCGGCGAGCTTGTTGCGGCGCTCGCGGTCCCAGGCTTGCACGGCGAGCGGCTGCTTGTCGGCAAGTTGCTGGCGGATGCGGGCCAGGCGCGCGTCGGGCACGGCAAAGACGACGGCAGCCGGCTGGGTCTGGGCGATGGTCAGCAGGCCGTTGGCGTCGCCGGGCGTCACGTTGTTGCCCAGGTCGGCCTGCTTCAGGCCCGCCTGGCCGGTGATGGGCGCAGTGACGCGGGTGTAGGAGAGCTGCAGCTTCGCGTTGTCCACGGCGGCCTTGTCGGACAGCAGCGTGGCTTCCAGCTGGCGCACCAAGGCCTGCTGGGTGTCCAGCTGCTGGCGCGGCGCGGCGTCCTTGGCCACCAGGTCCTTGTAGCGGGCCAGGTCGGCGCGTGCGTTCTCGAGCTGGGCCTGGTCACGGGCCAGCGCGGCCAGGGCCTGGTCGCGCGCGATCTCGTAGGGTTTGGGGTCGATCAAAGCCACCACCTGGCCGGCCTTCACCGGCTGGCCTTCGTGGAAGTAGATGGCCTTGAGCTCGCCGCTGACCTTGGCACGCACGACGGCGGTGTTGGCCGAGGCGATGCTGCCGATGGCGTCGATGACGATGGGCATGTCGCGCTTGAGCACCGCGGCAACGGTGACGGGCTGCGGCCCGCTGCGGCCAAAGCGGCCACCCGCGGGCCGGCCCGGGGCCGCGCCCGATGCTGCTGAAGCCGCACCCGCCGGTCCTTCGGCACCTTCACCGCCCCGGCCTTTCCACCACCAGCCCGCTGCCGCCACGGCAATGACGGCCACCACAACCCAGATCCAGGTCTTGTTGCTGCCCTTGGAATCCTTGTTCTGCATTCGGTCCACTCCTGGTTGCAGCCAGTGTCCCGGCCGAATGTAGCTGGAGCATTGCTGACCCTCAAAGCTACGATCACGTTCATGATCAAGCTGATGGTGGGCCTGGGCAATCCCGGTGCCGAGTACGAAGACACGCGCCACAACGCCGGTTTCTGGTGGATCGACGGCCTCGCCCGCGGCCTCAAGGTCAGTCTGCAACCCGACAAGGCCTATCACGGGCTGGTGGCCCGCGTGAACCACGCCCCGGGCGCCAGCGGTCCGGTCTGGCTGCTGGAGCCCATGACCTATATGAACGTCTCGGGCAAGTCGGTGGCGGCGCTGGCGCGCTTCTTCAAGATCGCGCCGGAAGAGATCCTGGCCATCCACGACGAGCTGGACCTGGCACCCGGCGAGATGAAGTTCAAGAAGGGCGGCGGCGACGGCGGCCACAACGGCCTGAGGGATATGCGGGCCCAGCTGGGCAGCGGCGACTTCTGGCGGCTGCGCCTGGGCATCGGCCACCCGGGCCACAAGGCCGAGGTGGCCAACTATGTGCTGCGCAAGCCGCCGCTGGCCGAGCGCCAGGCGGTGGAGGACTGCATCGAGAAGAGCTATGGCGCCGTCGAGCTGATGCTGAGCGGCCAGATGGACAAGGCCCTGGCCAAAATTCACGCCAAACCACCACGTCCCAAGCCCCCCAAACCCGAGCCGCCGGTACAAACTCCAGTTCCATGAAGCCCCTGCTGCTGGTCCTGGCCCTCGCTGCCCTGCCCGTCCTGGCGCAGACCCAGACTCGCAGCGCCCAGGTGTTCCGCTGTGGTCCCGAGGGCCGCGACCTGCGCGACTCGCCCTGCCCCGGCGGCGGCGCGGCCAGCAGCGTCGACTTCGATCAGCCCAGCACGGCCGACAGCAAGGCCGCCCGCGATCGCCACATGAGCGACGCCAAGCTGGCCGCGGCCCTGGCCCAGGCGCGCCGCGCCAGCGAGGCCGAGGCCCGCCACCAGCGCGCCCAGTCCCTGGGCCTGCAGGCGCCGCCCCCGCCACCGCCCGCCAGCACGCCCCAGGTCGTGCAGCCGAAGCCGCCCAAGACGGCCAAGCCACACAAGCCCTCGGCTGCCGCCAGCCACCCTCGATAGAATGCCCGCCGTTGGTGCTCGCGCCCGTCTCCATGGCGGCCGCAGTTCAACGGGAATCAGGAGGGCAAACCGCCACGCGGCGCGCCTAACCTGAGCTGTCCCCGCAACGGTAAGCGGACGAGGCCCTCGTGGCCCACTGTTCGACCGACAAGCCACTGGTGCGTGCACCGGGAAGGCGTCGAACGGAAGTCTGCCAGCCCGGATACCGGCCAACGACGGGGTTGCCGCCATGCGGCAGCCGTTTTTCAGCCTTGCTGCGGGGGTCAGTACGGCTGGGTGTTCGTTCGCGTCTCAACCATGTCTTACTCCCTCCTCGCGGCCCGTCGGTCGCTGCTCGCCCTGGCCGTGCTGGCCCTGGCTTCGTCCGCCCACGCCCAGAACAAGCTCGATACCGTCGTCACCACGGCCACGCGCACACCCCAGCGCCTGTCCGAAGTGCTGGCCGACCTGACCGTCATCACTCGCGCCGACATCGAGCGCCAGGCCGCTTCCAGCGTGGCCGACCTGCTGCGCAACAACGGCTGCGCCGAGATGGTGCGCAACGGCGGTGCCGCCTCGACGACCTCCCTCTTCCTGCGCGGCGCCGACACGCGCCACACCCTGGTGCTGGTCGACGGCGTGCGCATGGACTCGCAGTCCACCGGCGGCGCCAGCTGGCAGGGCATTCCGGTCGCCCAGGTCGAGCGCGTCGAAGTGCTGAAGGGCCCGGCCAGCGCCATCTACGGCTCCGACGCCGTCGGCGGCGTGGTGCAGATCTTCACGCGCAAGGGTGGTGGCAAGGTCAGCGCCGACTTCGGCGTCGGCATCGGCACCCAGGGCACGATGAAGGCCGACGGCGGCCTGTTCGGCAGCCAAGGCATCATCGACTTCGCCTTCACGGGCGCCATCGAGGAGAGCGACGGCTTCAACTCGACCATCGACTATCCGGGCTCCTTCAGCTATGTCCCCGACCGCGACGGTTGGCACAAATACCAGGGCACGGTCCGTGTCGGCGCCCAGCTGAGCGAAGCCCATCGCGCCGAAGTCGTCGTCATCAAGAACCACATCAACGCGCAGTACGACGCCTCCAAGTCCAAGCCGCTGGTGGACGACCGCAGCGTGCAGGACACCGACGCCACCCGCCTGGCCTGGACGGCCCAGTGGACGCCGGCCCTGCAGACCCAGCTGAGCTATGGCGAGTCGCGCGACCGCTACGAGACCAACCCCTCGCCCTATCTGACGGTCACCAAGGTCAAGAACCTGGCGCTGACCGGCTCGTATCTGCTGGGCCAGGGCCAGCAGCTCAACTTCCAGGGCGAGCGCATCGAAGACCAGCTGGAAAACAGCGGCCTGGTCACCGCCGGCGTCGGCAAGCGCCATCGCAATGCCATCGGCGCGGGCTATCTGCTCAACGCCGGTGCCTTCAGCCTGCAGGCCCATGCCCGCCATGACGACGACAGCCAGTTCGGCAGCGTCGACACCGGCACCCTGCTGGCCGGCTACGAGATCGTCAGCGGCCTGCGCGTCGTCGGCTCGGTCGGCAATGCCTTCCGCGCGCCGACGCTTTACCAGCAAGGCACGGTCTACGGCCCCGACCTCAGCAAGCCGGGTGTCAAGCCGCTGGAAGCCGAGCGCGGACGCAATGTCGAGCTGGGCCTGAAGTACGGCCTCGGCGACACCGAACTGACCGCCACCGCCTACCGCAACCGCGTCAGCAACCTCATCATCTTCGGCGCCGCCGGTAGCTGCCAGAGCCAGTTCGGCTGCTACCAGAACGTGTCGGCGGCCCGCCTGCGCGGCGTGACCCTGGCCGGCAACACCAAGGCCGGCCCGGTCAGCCTGCGCGCGACCATGGACTTCCAGAAGCCCACCGACGCCAGCACAGGCCTGCTGCTGGCCCGCCGCGCCAAGCGCCTGGCCACGCTGGGCGCCGACACCGAGCTGGGCGACTGGGTGCTGGGCAGCAGCGTGCAGGCCTCGGGCGCACGCTGGGACAACGCCGCCAACACGCGCAAGCTCGGCGGCTATGGCCTCGTCAACTTCAACGCGCAGTACAAGATCCGCAAGGACCTCAAGCTGCAGCTGAACCTGGACAACGCCTTCGACCGCGAGACGTCGACGGCCTATGGCTATGCTTCGGCACCACGCACGGCACTGATCACCCTGCGCTGGTCACCGCAGCTTTAAGCTGTTAGTGATGAGCGCACACCAACTCATCATCGGCGGCCAGCGCAGCGGCAAGTCCCGCCAAGCCGAAAGGCTGGCCCTGCGCTGGCCGGGCCGTGTCGTCGTCATCGCGACGGCGCTGGCGGCCGACGACGAGATGCGTGCGCGCATCGCCCATCACCGTGCAACAAGGCCGGCGGGCTTCGAGACGATCGAAGCCCCGCTGCACTTGAGCGCTGCCCTGCAACAGGCCGACGATGCCAACTCCCTGGTCGTCGTCGACTGCCTGACGCTGTGGCTGGTGAACTGGCTGATGCCGATGGACGGCGCGCCCGATCAGGCCGGCTGGCAAGCCGAGCGCGGTGCACTGCTGGAGCTGCTGCCGCGGCTGAAGTCGCGCGTGGTGTTCGTTTCCAACGAGGTCGGCTGGGGCGTGTCGCCGCTGGGCCGCGAGGTGCGCGGCTACATCGACGAACTCGGCCGCCTCAACCAGGACGTGGCGCGCCGCTGCGGCCAACTGACACTGATGGTCGCGGGCCAGGCCTGGACGCGGCCCGTCGAGGATGAAGCCGATGCTTAGATTGCTGCTTGCTTTCCTGCTGCTCGCCGCTGCCCTGCCCGCGGGCGCCGTCGAGATCAAGGACGACCTCGGCCAGGTCACGCAGATCCCGGCGCCGCCGCAGCGCATCATCAGCCTGCTGCCTTCGCTGACCGAGACCGTCTGCGAACTCGGCGCCTGCGCCAGGCTGGTCGGCGTCGACCGCTATTCCAACTTCCCCGCGCAGGTGAACGCCCTCCCGAAGGTCGGCGGCATGGAGGACACCAATGTCGAGCTGATCGCCTCCCTGAAGCCCGATGTGGTGCTGGTGGCCGTGTCCTCGCGCGTCTCCGAGCGGCTGCGGGCCCTGGGCATGAAGGTCATCGCCCTGGAGCCGCGTTCCTACAAGGACGTGCAGCGCGTGCTGAACATCATCGGCCAGGTGCTGGGCGTGGCCGACGCGCAGCGCGTCTGGCGCCATATCGAGGCCGGCGTCGCTGCGGCGGCCAGCAGCGTGCCGGCCCAGGCGCGCGGCGTGAAGGTGTACTACGAAGTGGCCAGCGGCCTCTACGCGGCCGGCGAATCGTCCTTCATGGGCGAGACCCTGACCAGGCTCGGCGCCGGCAACATCATTCCGGCGTCCCTCGGCCCCTTCCCCAAGATCAGCCCCGAGTTCGTCGTCAAGGCCAACCCGGCCCTGATCATGATCGGCACGCGCGGCTCCGAGGGCCTGACCCAGCGCCCCGGCTGGGACCGCATCAACGCCATCCAGCGCGGCCGCATCTGCATCTTCAAGCCCGAGGAGGGCGACATCCTCGCCCGCCCGGGCCCGCGCATGGCCGAAGCCGCGCAGATCATGGCCCGCTGCCTGCGCGAGAAAGCCGCTTCGTGATGAGCCTGCGCCCCGGCCTGCTGCTGACGCTGCTGCTCGTCGTCGGTGCGGCCAGCGTGTTGGCCGGCGTGGCCATCGGCAGCACCGGCTGGGCCGACCTCGGCGACGACAGCATGGGCATCATCCTGTGGGAGATCCGCCTGCCACGGTCGCTGGGCGCCTGGCTGGCCGGCGCGTTGCTGGGCATGGCCGGCGCGATGTCGCAAGGTCTGTTCCGCAATCCGCTGGCCGATCCCTATCTGCTAGGCAGCGCCTCGGGTGCGGGCCTGGCCGTCGCCATCGCGCTGGCGCTGACGGGCATCTCGCCGCAGACCTCGTCGCTGCTGGCCCATGTCGGCCTGACCGGCATCGCCTTCGTCGGCACGCTGGTGGGCGTCGGCCTGACGCTGATCCTGGCGCGCGGCGTCGAGCAGACCTTGCGCCTGCTGCTGGCCGGTGTCGTCGTCGGTGTCGTGCTGAATGCGCTGACGGGCCTGGCCACGCTGTGGGCGCCCGACATCCTGCGCGCCATGCAGGCCTTCCTGCTCGGCAACACCGGTCTGCTGGGCTGGAGCAGCGTCACGGTGATGACGGCCTGCGGCGTCGTGGCCTTGGTCATCGGCCTGCTGGCCAGCCCGGCCCTGGACGCGCTGACCCTGGGCGAGGCCACGGCCGCGTCGCTGGGCATGCGCATGGGCCTGATGCGGCTGCTGCTGATCTTCGCCTTCGCACTGGCCACCGGCGCCGCGGTCGCCCAGACCGGCATCGTCGCCTTTGTCGGCCTGGTTGCGCCCCACCTAGTGCGCAGCCTCTGCCCCATGCTGCATGGCCGGCTGATCCTGATGTCGGCGGCGGCGGGCGGGGCGCTGCTGCTGATCGCCGACGTGGTGGCGCGAGGCTTGATGCGTCCGCAGGAATTGCCGGTCGGCCTCGTCACCGCGCTGCTCGGCGGCATCTATCTCCTGATCCTGATGCACCGCCGCGGAGCCCCCAAGCGATGAGCACGGCCCTGCACGCCCGCATCGAACGCGTCCGCATCGACGGCCGCGACCTCATCCATGACATCGACCTGGCCGTTGTCCAGGGCCGCTGGACCGCCATCGTCGGCCCCAACGGCGCCGGCAAGTCGACACTGCTGCGCGCCGTCGCCGGCCTGCAGCGCTGCGAAGGCGCGGTGCAACTTGCCGGCAAGCCGCTCAACGACTGGCCCAGCCGCGAACGTGCCCGCCAGCTCGCCTGGATGGGCCAGCAGGAGAACGGTGCCGACGACCTGATGGCCCACGACGTCGTCATGCTCGGCCGCCTGCCCCACCGTCCCTGGCTGGCACCGCCCACCGCCGCCGACCACACCGCCGTTCAAGCCGCCATGGAGGCCACGCAGAGCTGGGCCTGGCGCGAGCGCCGCCTGGGCTCGCTGTCGGGTGGCGAGCGCCAGCGCGTGCTGCTGGCCCGCGCCCTGGCCGTCAACGCGCCGCTGACGCTGATGGACGAGCCTCTCGCCCACCTCGACCCGCCCCACCAGGCCGAATGGATGGCCCTGGTGCGGGCCCGCGTCGCGGCCGGCCACAGCATCGTCAGCGTGCTGCACGAGCTGCATCTCGCCCTGCAGGCCGACCACCTCGTGCTGATGGCCGACGGCCGCATCGTGCACGTCGGTGCCCCCGGCGATGCCGCCACCCACGAAGCGCTGAAGCGCGTCTTCGGTCCCCGCCTGCACATCGCCCAGATCGAAGGACGCTGGGTCGCCCTGCCCCTATGACCATCTCCTGCGCCGCCCTCTTCATCAGCGCCCCGTCCTCGGGTTCGGGCAAGACCTGCGTCACCGCGGCCATCGCCCGCTCCAATGCCCGCCGCGGCAAGCGCGTGCGCGTGTTCAAGACCGGGCCGGACTTCCTCGACCCCAGCATCCTCGAGCGCGCCAGCGGTCGGCCGGTCTACCAGCTCGACCTCTTCATGGGCGGCTTCGCCCATTGCCAGGCCCTGCTGGCCGAGGCCGCGCGCGAGGCCGACCTCATCCTCGTCGAAGGCGTCATGGGCCTGTTCGACGGCAACCCCAGCAGCGCCGACCTGGCGGCCGCCTTCGGCCTGCCCATCGTCTGCGTCATCGACGCCTCGGCCATGGCCCAGACCTTCGCGGCCCTGGCCACGGGCTTGGCGCGCTTCCGGCCCGAGCTGCACCACTGCGGCGTCATCGCCAACCGCATCGGCAGCCCGACCCACGGCCGCATGCTCAGCGAAGGCCTGCCGGATGACCTGCCGCTGATCGCCGCCTTGCCCCGCGAGCCCAAGCTCATCCTTCCCGAGCGCCACCTCGGCCTCGTGCAGGCCTTGGAGCAGCCCGAGCTGGATGCCCAGCTCGACGCCTGGGCCGATGCCTGGGAAGCCGGGCTGCGGCCCGGCCTGGACTTCAGGGCGCAGTCCTTCGAAGCCGCGGCCGAACCGCCGCTGCCGAAGTCGCTGCTGGGTCGACGCATCGCCATTGCCCGCGATGCGGCCTTCGGCTTCATCTATCCGGCCAATGTCGACCTGCTGCGCGAACTGGGTGCGGAACTGGCCTTCTTCTCGCCGCTGCGCCACGAGAACCTGCCCCGCTGCGACGCACTGTGGCTGCCCGGCGGCTATCCCGAGCTGCATGCCGAGGCGCTTGGCAGGCATCCCACTCTGACAGAATCCCTAACTCACCATATCAACGCAGCAAAGCCGCTGCTGGCCGAATGTGGCGGCATGCTGGCCCTGCTCGACGAGCTGACCGATGCGGCGGGCGAACCCCACCGCATGGCGGGTGTCATGCCGGGTCGCGCCCATGTTCAACACCGCCTCGCGGCCCTGGGCCTGCAGGCCATCGCCTGGCCCGAGGGCCCGCTGCGCGGCCACAGCTATCACTACTCCACGCTGCAGACACCGCTGGCGCCGATCGCGCGGGCGAGCAACCCCAACGGCGGCAAGACCGCCGAGGCCCTCTACCAGCAGGGTTCGCTGCGCGCGAGCTATGTGCACCACTACTTCCCGTCCAACCCGGAGGCCATCGCGGCCTTCTTCGCCGGCTGAACGCAGATGGAAATCGAGAAACCTCCCGTCGACCGCGAGCGAGTGATTCCGAGTGGCGAACGCCGCGGCCTGGTCATCGTCCACACCGGCGACGGCAAAGGCAAGAGCACGGCCGCATTCGGTCTCGCGCTGCGGGCTCACGGCCGCGGCAAGCTGGTGCGCATCTACCAGTTCATGAAGGTCCCCAGCGCCCGCTTCGGCGAGCACCGCGTCTTCGAGCAGCTGGGCGTGCCCATCGAGGGCCTGGGTGACGGCTTCTCGTGGAAGAGCAAGGACCTGGAGCATTCCGCCGAGCTGGCCCGCGAAGGCTGGGCGCGTGCCGAGTCGGTCATCCGCTCGGGCGATCACTTCCTCATCGTGCTGGACGAGATCATGTACCCGCTGCGCTATGGCTGGCTGGCGCTGGACACGGTGCTGGCCTGCCTGCGCGAGCGCCCGCCGCATGTGCACGTCGTGCTGACCGGCCGTGGCGCGCCCGCCGAGCTCATCGAGCTGGCCGACACGGTCACCGAGATGACCATGATCAAGCACCACTACAAGGCCGGCGTGCCGGCTCAGCGGGGCATCGAGGATTGATGGACAGCGCCCTCATCATCTGCACCACCTGCGCCGACGGCCAGGGCCAGGCCCTGCTGGAGGCCGTCGAGAACGAGGCCCTGGCGCGCGACTGGCCACTGCCCGTCCGCGGCCAGGCCTGCATGGCCGCCTGCAAGCAGAGCTGCACGGCGGCGCTTCAGGGCGCCGGCAAGCACAGCTATCTGTTCGGGCAGCTCGCGCCCGACGCAGCCAGCGTCGACGCGTTGCTGGCCGTGGCGGCCCAGCATGCCGAGGCCGGTGACGGCCTGCTGGCCTGGGACCGCCGGCCGGACCGACTCAAGGGCAGCCTGGTGGCCCGACTGCCGCCGCTGGGTTCATGAACCTGCTGCTGCCGCTGGCCATGGCCGTGGCCCTGGGGGTGGATTGCCTCGGCGAGCCGCCCGCCTGGATGCACCCCGTCGTCGGCATGGGCCGCTATCTCGGCCTCTTCAAGCTGACGAAGCTGCCGGCGGCCCTGGGCTTCGTCGCCGGTGCCCTGGCCTGGCTGCTGGGTGCGGCCCTGGTGGCCTTCATCGCGCTGTGGCTGGAAAGCTGGGTGCTGATGCTGCTCAAGCCCTGGACCTCACTGCCGGGCCTCGTCGGCGCGGCCGTCTTGATCGGCTTGCTGCTGAAGCCCCTGCTCGCCTGGCGCATGCTGGCCGACGAGGCCCTGGCCGTCGAGGCCGCACTGGGCGAATCGCTGGCGGCCGGCCGCGCGCGCCTGTCCCGCCTCGTCAGCCGCGACACCGTGGCCCTGAGCGAGACCGAGGTGCGCGAGGCCGCCATCGAGACCCTGGCCGAGAACCTCAACGACTCGGTCGTTGCGCCGCTGTTCTGGTTCGCCATCGCCGGCCTTCCGGGCGCGGCCGTCTACCGCTTCGCCAACACGGCCGATGCGATGTGGGGCTACCGCGACGAACGCGAATGGTGCGGCAAGTGGGCGGCACGGGCGGACGACGTGCTGTCGTGGATCCCCGCGCGGCTGACGGCCCTGCTGCTGATGCCGCCGTCCTTCGGCCGGCTGCCGCGCGAAGCCCGACGCACACCCTCGCCCAACAGCGGCTGGCCGATGGCCGCGATGGCCTTGCGCCTGGACCTGCGGCTGGCCAAACCGGGGGTCTACACGCTGAATGCCGACGGCCGGTCGCCAGCGTCCGACGACCTGCACGCGGCGCGCGCGGTGGCATGGCAAGCTGTGGTCATAGCAACCGCCCTGATTGCCCTGCTCGCCTGGGCGCTGAGGTCATGAGCACTCCCCTGCTGCCCGAACACGGCGGCCCGGACGACGGGCCGCCGCCCGCCTTCGATTTCTCCACCAACGCAAGCCCGCTGGCCCCCCCGCCCTCGTTGCTCAGCGCGGTGCAGGCGGCAGACCGACGCCAGTACCCTGACCCGGGCTACCGTGAGCTGCGCCGTCGCCTGGGCGGCGAGGACCTGGTGCTGCCCACGGCCGGTGGTGCCGAGGGTATACGCCGGCTGACGCTGGCGGCCCTGCTCGCCGGCCGCCGCGAGGTGTGGGTGCCGCAGCCCGGCTTTGGCGACTACGCCCTCGCCGCGCAGGCCCTCGGCCTGGTCGTGAAGCCCTATGCCCAGCCCGCCGACATCCAGCCGATGGCGCCGGCCTTGGTCTGGATCTGCGAGCCCTGCAACCCCGCCGCGACCAGCCAGTCCGCATGGCCCGCCCTGGACGGCCATCTTGTCGCCGTGGACCGCGCCTACGAGCCGCTGCGGCTGCAGGGCGAAGCACCCGCGCTGCCGACCGGGGCCTGGCAACTCGTCTGCCCCAACAAGGCCCTGGGCCTGACCGGCGTGCGGGCCGGCTATCTCGTGGCTCCTGCCGCCGACGAGGTGTGGGCCCACGCGCTGTCGCTGGCGCCCAGCTGGGTGCTGTCGGCCGAGGGCGTGGCCATGCTGATGCACTGGCCCAGCGACGACACGCAAGCCTGGCTGGTGGACGCACGCCGGCAACTGCGCGAATGGGCGGCACAGCAGCGTGCGCTGCTGGCCGATCTCGACTGGCTGCAACGCCCGAGCTGCACCAACTTCTGGCTGGCCCGACCACCGCGCGCCGACATGGCGCCGCGGCTGCGCGAACGCGGCATCCGCGTGCGCGACGCGACCTCCTTCGGCCTGCCCGGCTGGGTGCGCGTGTCGACCCAGCCACCAGCCGCCCAGCAGGCCCTGCAACAGGCCCTGCTTGAAATCGAAAGCGAAGATGCATGAGCAGTAAGGCAGTCATGGTGCTCGGCACGACGAGCGGTGCGGGCAAGAGCTGGCTGGCCACGGCCCTGTGCCGCTGGTATGCGCGCCAGGGTTTGAAGGTCGCGCCCTTCAAGGCCCAGAACATGAGCAACAACGCGCGCGTCGTGCCCGGCCTGAACGGCCTGATGGGCGAGATCGGCAGCGCCCAGTACTTCCAGGCCCTGGCCGCCAACCGCGTGCCCGAGGTGCGCATGAACCCCGTGCTGCTCAAGCCCGAGGCCGACACGCAAAGCCAGGTCGTCGTGCTCGGCGAGGTCCAGCCCGGCATGGCCAGCATTCCCTGGCGTGAGCGCAGTGCCCTGCTCAAACCCCGCGCCCGCGCGGCCCTGCACGAGCTGATGCGCGAGAACGATGTCGTCGTCATCGAAGGCGCCGGCTCGCCGGCCGAGATCAACCTGGCGCCCAGCGACTACGTCAATCTCGGCACGGCACGCGATGCCAGGGCCGCCTGCCTGCTCGTCACCGACATCGACCGCGGCGGCGCCTTCGCCCATCTTTACGGCACCCACCAGCTGATGCCCGAGGACGTGCGCGGCCAGGTCAAGGGCTTTGTGCTGAACCGCTTTCGCGGCGACGCCGGCCTGCTGGCCCCGGGGCCCGAGCAGCTCGAGCACCTGACCGGCGTCCCCACCATCGCCACGCTGCCGATGTGGCGCGGCCATGGCCTGCCCGAGGAGGACGGCGTGTTCGATGATGCCACCACCGGTCACGCGGGCAGCGGCCTGCGCATCGCCGTCGTCGCCTACCCGCGCATCTCCAACCTCGACGAGTTCCAGCCGCTGCGCCAGCTGGCCGGCGTGCGCCTGTCCTGGGCCCGCGAGCCCAAGGACTTGGGCGGCGTGGACTGGATCATCCTGCCCGGTTCCAAGTCCACCGCGGCCGACCTGGCCTGGCTGCGTGCCCAGAAGCTGGACCTGGCCATCAACGCCCATCGCGGCCGCGTGCTCGGCATCTGCGGCGGCCTGCAGATGCTGGGCGAGGCCCTCATCGACACCCACGGCGTGGACGGCAATGCGCCGGGCCTGGGCCTGCTGCCCCTGGTCACCGCCTTCGAACGCGAAAAGCTGCTGCGCAGCACCGAGTTCTGCTTTTCCAGCTCGCTGGACGGTGGCTGGCAGGCCCTGGCCGGCCTGAGGGCCAGCGGCTACGAGATCCGCCATGGCCGCACCAAGCCCCATGCCGGCCTGCCGGCGCCGGAGGTGGCCTTGCGCAATGCGGCCGGCGAGGCGGTGGGTTGGCAGTCGGGCCAGGTGCTGGGCGTCTATGCCCACGGCCTGTTCGAGCAGCCGGCCGTGCTGAAGGCCTTGTTCGGCACGCCGGGCCGGTCGCTGGATGCGGTGTTCAACGGCCTGGCAGACTTCATCGACCTGCACTTCCAGCCGGGGCGGCTGGCAGGGCTGATAGCCTAGCGCTTCACCAGCTCCACGCGCCGGTTCTTGGCCCGGCCTTCCTCGCTGCGGTCGTCGGCAATCGGCTTCTCGGCGCCGAAGCCGGCGGCACTGAGCCGCGCGGCCGGGATGCCGCCACCCACCACGGCATTCATCACGCTCTTGGCGCGCTGCTCCGACAGGGTCTTGTTCGCCGCGGCCGCGCCGACGTTGTCGGTATGGCCCTCGACGGCGATCTTCAGCGTCGGCGCCGCCTTCAGCATGGCGACGATCTCGCGCACCGTGGCCTGGCCGTCGGCCTTGAGGTCGGCCTTGTTGGTGTCGAAGTTGATGTAGAGGGCGATGAAGCCGTTCTTGTTGATCTCGTCGAGCATCTTGTTGGCCGTGACCACCTGCTGCATGGCCGCCACCTCGACGACCGTGAGCCTGTAGCTCTGCGTCGGCGCGCTGAAGATACCGGGCTCCACCAGCACCCACACCTCCTTGCCGCCGGCGTTCACGTGCAGCGTCGTCTCGCCGCCATCGCCGTCCTTGGGCAGGCGCTCGTAGACCACCTCGCCGCCAATGCCCTTGATGGCGTTCTGGTAGTTGCGGATCAACTGCAGGGCGCTCGGCTGTTTGTCGACATCGCCGTGGAAGTAGAGGATGTCGGTCATGTCGCCCTCGATGCGCTTGCGCACCGGGTTGCCATCGGCGCCGCGGGCCACGGCGAAGTCCGCGCCGTTGAAGTTCTTGGCGTATTCGACGATGTGGGAATTCGGGTAGCGCGTCAGCAGCGGGTGGTCCTTGCTGCGCGCCACGTCGGCCGGCACGGCCCAGGCGAGGTTCAGGCACAAGAGGAACGAGAAGCCGACGAGGCGGGCAAGCTGCAGTCTCATGAGACGGTCTCCTGACTCGGGGGAGGTGGCCGGGTTGATGCTAACCGGCGGGTCACGGAGGCGCTCGTCCGAACAGGCAAGATTGCGGGTTTGACCGACCGAGATCCTGCCGATGCGCCGCCTGCTTGCCACGCTGCTGACTGCCCTGCCCTTCGTTGCCCATGCCTGGGGATCGGACGGCCACCAGACCGTCGCCACGATCGCCGCCGGCCTGATCAAGGGCAGCCCCGCCGAGGCGCGGGTTGCGCAGCTGCTGGGCGACATGTCCCTGCAGCAAGCCGCCATCTGGGCCGACTGTGCCAAGGGCATCTCGCCCAGCCAGGGCTACACCTATCCGTCGCCGGGCAAGTTCCCGGCTTGCGCTCAATTGGAGACGCCGGCGCGCATCGCCGAGATGGCCGACTATGTGCGCCGCAATGACCGCCAGTGCACGATCGGCCTGGACGAGGACAGCTGCCACAAGCAGATGCACTACGCCGACATCGCCGTGCAGCGCAGCCGCTATCTGCTGGGCTTTGCCGGCACGCGGCCGGACGACGTGGTGGGGGCGCTGCGCGCTTCCATCCTCGCGCTGCAGGGCCGCGCCTCGCCTGGCCAGCCCAGCTTCAGGAGCCCGCGCGAGGCGCTGCTGATCCTCGTGCATCTGGTGGGCGACCTCCACCAGCCCCTGCATGTCGGCAGCCTCTATCTCGACGCCCAGGGCAATCGCGTCGACCCCGACAAGACCGGCCTGGACGTCGCGAGCTTCACGGTAGGCGGCAACAGCATCAACCTCGTGCCCGTGCCGACGACCGGCGCGAAGAACTTCCATGCCTATTGGGACAACGTGGCTGAAGATCTCCGGCCCCGGCATGTGGACGCCGACTGGCTGGCCGAGGCGCGTCGCGTGCTCGCCGATGCCGGCACGCCGCCGGAATGGCCGGCGCGCTGGGCCAGCCAGTCGCTCGAACAGGCGCACGTGGCCTTGCAAGGCCTGACGTTCTCGCCCAAGCACGGCTCGCAATGGGGGGTGACGCTGCCGCCTGACTACGAGGCCCGCTCGGACGCGATCAAGCGCCAGCAATTGACGCTCGCCGGCGCCCGGCTGGCCCAGATCCTGAAGACAGCCTTGCCGTAGCGTCAACAGACCCTAGGCCCAACCGCTGATCCGGTCGAAACCGCTGCCGTGCGGCCAGACGGCCGCCAGCGTCGTCGCATCGGCGCCGAACCAGCGTGCCAACTCGGTGCCGAGCTGGTCGGTCGCCGTCGTCGGCAGCCACACACCCTGGCCGACATCATCGGGGCCGTTCAGCGTCAGGTCGGGCATGCGGCCGAGCAGCTTGCCGCCGTTGGGTCCACGAGCCGCGCCGCCGACGGCGAAATGGTGATTGCCCCAGGCGTGGTCGGTGCCGCTGCCATTGCTGGAGAAGGTGCGGCCGAAGTCGCTGGCGCTGAACAGGGTCACGCTGTCGGCCAGGCCCATGGCGACCATGGCGGTGTTGAAGGCGGTGACGGCGCCGTCGATCTCGGCGAAGTTCTCGTTCTGCCGCTGCAGCTGGTCGTCGCCATGGGTGTCGAAGCCGCCGATGGACGTGAAGAAGCATTGGCGCGACAGACCCAAGGAACTGCGCGCCGCGATGAGCTTGGCGGCCATGCCGAGCTGGCGCCCGAGGCCCGTGTCGGGGAAGACGGTGGTGACGCTGCTGTTCGACAGGGCCGCGGCCAGGGTGCGCTGCACCTCCAGGCTGCGGCTCATCATGTTGAGCCAGGTCTGTTCGAAGGGGTGGCTGCGCGACTCGGCCAGCGTCGCGGCGACGGTGGCCGAGAGCGGGTCGCCGCCGGCCGCGGCATTGGGGTTGTAGAAGTCGAAGCCGAAACGGCCCGAGGACGACACGCGGTAGGGCGTCAGCGCCTTGTCGCCGGCTTCCCAGACATTGCCGCCCGACAGGCTGATGGCCGCATAGCCGCGGTTGGTCTGGCCCTCGGCCACGGCGCGCTCCAGCAGCCGCCCGCCCCAGCCGTTGCGCGGCGGCGCCTCGACGACGCCGCTCTGCCAGGCGCCCTGCTGGTCGCTGTGGGAGAACAGGTTGTAGGGCAGCGGCACGCTGCGCGCGTCGTACTGCGTCTTGGTGGTGGGCTGCAGCAGCGGGCCGATGTTGGCAATGACGCTGCCCTGGCCCGAATTGACCAGCGATTGCAGGCCAGTGAAGGCCGGGTGCAGGCCCAGGCCGGTCGCGTTGGACAGGGTCAGCGGCAGCAGCGTGGCGTTGTTCAGCGCCAGATTGGGCCGCGTGCGCTGATACGTCGCGTAGCGCGTGTCGGTCGGCACCAGCAGGTTGTTGCCGTCGTTGCCGCCGAACATGAAGACGCAGACCAGGGCACGGTAGTCGCTCGCGGCCGGCGCGGCCTGCGCGAGCGCGCGCATCTGGGCCCAGGGGTTGAGCGCGGCAGCCGCACCCAGTTGGAGCAGGTGGCGGCGTTTCATCTCTGAATCACATGGTCGGGGCTGAGGGCGGTAACGATCAGGGCGGCCTTGACCGATTCGGTCTTGCTGTCGATGGCGCCAACGAGAGTAGCCAGTCGCTGGCGCGTCGAGCTGCTCATGCCGAGGCCGAAGAAAAGCAGGTCGAGGCGGTCGATCAGTGCCGCCGAGTCCAGGGCCGCGAGACTGGCGAGGTCGAGCTTGAGCCGGTGCTCCTCGGGCCAGCCGTAGCCACCGCTGTTGAACAGATCGGCGAAGAAGTTCAGCGAGCCGGCCACCGCCGTTTCGCCGCTGATCTGGAACTCGGGCGCCACCCAGCCCTGTGCCGCGATGGGCCCCGCCGGACGGTAGCCGGGCGAGTAGAAGTTGAAGACCGAGGGCGCCAGCAGCGGGCTCTGGCCGAGGGCGTCGTCGCTGCTGTCCAGGTACTGGATGCGGTTCAGGCCGCTCGCGCTCTTCGCGCTTAAGGCCCGCAGCATGTTGGCGAAGCGGATGACGGGCTCGCGCTGCTTGGCGACGTTGGCCGCGGGACTGTCGCCACGGGCCTCGGCGTCCATCAGCACGGCCCTCACGACGGCCTTGAGGTTGCCGCGCATGCCCGCCCCGTCGTTGACAAAGACGGCGGCGACGCGGCCGACGTAGGCCGGGCTGGGGTTGCTCGTCACCAGGCGCTGGATGAGCTGCTTGGCGAAGAAGGGCGGCACATTGGGGTGCTGGAAGATGGTGTCCAGCGCGTCCTGCATGTCCTTCTCGGGCGTCTGGCCGCCGGTCAGGGTCTTGCCGTCCAGCAGCAGCTTGTCGCTGGGCGAGTGGTAGCTGGCCCAGGCCTTCATGGGCACCACCCACAGGCCTTCGATGTTGTCGTCGTGGTTGTGGAACTGCGTGTTCTTGCTGTTGTCCAGGCCGCCGAAGCTCCAGCCGCTGAAGGCCTTGGCAAAGCCCTTGACGACGTTTTCGTCGTAGGTCGGCTGGGTCTTGCCGGCCGCGTCCAGCTTGGGGCTGCCGTCGGCATTGAGCTGGATGAGGCCGATGGAGAAGAGCTGCAACACCTCGCGCGCGAAGTTCTCGTTGGGGTGGGTGCCCTTGGCAACGTTCTCCTTCTCGCTTTCCAGCATGTTCAGGTAGTAGCCCATGGCCGGGTGCAGGGCCACGTCCTGCAACAGCGTGCGCCAGCTGCCGAAGGCGTTGCGGTTGAGCATGTCCAGATAGCTGCTCATGGCCGCGGGGCGGATGTCGGGGGCGATATTGCTGATGACGAAGATCTGCAGCAGGGCCCAGCTGACCCGCGCCCGCAATTGGTCCTCCCCCGTCAGCCATTGCTGCCAGACGGCCTCGTAGCTCATCTCCTCGCTGAGGCGCGGCGTCTCGCCGGCCATCTGGTCGCGGCCACGCTGGCTGTTCAGATAGTCCATGTGCAGGGCCGCCGGCTTGGCGAACTGCGCGGTCATCCACGCGTCGAAGCCCTGGGCGACGAGGGCGTCGACCTGGGCCGGGCCGGTGGCGCCGAAGCTGGCCTGGGTCAGGAAGCGGGCCGCATCGCGGCGACTGGGCGGCGCTGCGGGATGCGTGCTCGGCGTGGGGTCGGGGGTGGCCGGCGTGGCGGTTCCGGGGTCAGATGACCCACCCCCTCCGCCACCGCAGGCGGCCAGCAGCGCCGCTGCCGCCAAAGCCGCCGCAGCGGTGTCCGTGCTCAGTTCAGGCCGGGCCTGCTCGAGCTCCGTCGCATCGATCTTGTCGTCCACCACGCTGCCTCCTGCGTCGCGATGCGACTCTAGGCAGGCACGCCGCTTGCCGGCGTGAGCAAAGGTGAACGAATGTTGCCGGGCTCAGGCCGCCGCGGTCAGGCGCTGGTATTTCTGCATCAGCGTCTCGCGGCTTTCGATGTGGGCCGGGTTGATGGGTATGCAGGCGACGGGGCAGAGCATCACGCACTGCGGCTCGTCGAAATGGCCGACGCACTCGGTGCACTTGCTGGGCTCGATCTTGTAGAACTCCTCGCCCATGGAGATGGCGTTGTTCGGGCAGGCCGGCTCGCAGACATCGCAGTTGATGCATTCGTCCGTGATCATCAGCGCCATGCTCGGCCTCCATCGGGCTGGCGGACGAATGCGGCAAGCGCCTGCATGCGCTTGCCGCGCGTGGCGGGGCAAGGCATGCCTTGCCGAATCCCGCCTCGCGTGTCCGTGATCATCAAAGCCATGATCAGCTCCTCTTGAACTTCGCGTCCAAGCGGGCGAGAACACCCGGCGACACAAACTCCGCCACCTCGCCCCCCAGCGTCGCGATCTCGCGCACAAAGGTGCTGGAGGTGTACTGGTGGTGCTCGCCCGGCGTCAGGAAGATGGTCTCGACCTCGGGCATCAGCTTGCGGTTCATGCCGGCCATCTGGAATTCATACTCGAAGTCGCCGCCGGTGCGCAGGCCGCGCACGACGACGCGGCCGGCATGGGTGCGCACGA
Organism: Roseateles sp. FW305-36; assembly: GCF_058787015.1. Lineage (NCBI taxonomy): Bacteria > Pseudomonadati > Pseudomonadota > Betaproteobacteria > Burkholderiales > Sphaerotilaceae > Roseateles > Roseateles sp. FW305-36. The sequence continues at coordinate 255,869 of NZ_JBYSZK010000005.1, forward strand.
AGTCGCGCAGCAGGCCGTCGAAGGCGATGACCTCGACATTGCCGAGCGGGGCCGCGACCTCCTGGGCCATGGCCAGGCGCTCCTCGAGCGTGAACATGGTCTTCTTGTGATGGCCGACGGCCACCGCCAGCACCAGGCGCTCGAACATGCCGGCGGCCCGGCGCATCAGGTCTTCGTGGCCCAGGGTGATGGGATCGAAGGTGCCCGGATAGACGGCGGTGATGGTGATGCGGGAGGTCATGAGATCGGATTGTCCTCGCGCCGCAGCAACTGGTAGTGCACGGCCCCGGCACGGCCCTGTCGCCAGGCCGTGAATCCGGCCGGTGCGGCGATTTCGCGCGGGGATTCGACATAGATCAGCCCGTCGTCGGCCAGCAGCGGAACGGCGGCAGCCAGCGCGCGATCGAACAGGTCATCCGCGAACGGCGGATCGAGAAAGATGAGATCGAAGCGATCCGGGCAGGCCGTCATCCAGTTCAGCGCATTCGCGCGGTGGACGGTGATGGCCGTGGCCTGGAGCCGCCGCTGGCTGGCGCGCAGCGCGTCCACCAGGGCGGCCTCACGCTCGACCATCACGACAGCATCCGCCCCTCGCGACGCCGCCTCGAAACCCAGCGCCCCGCTGCCCGCAAAGGCGTCCAGCACACGCCAGCCGTCCAGCGTCTGGCCCAGCCAGTTGAAGAGGGTTTCACGCACGCGGTCGGACGTCGGGCGCAGGCCCGGCAGGTCGGGCACGGGCAGCTTGGAGCGCTTCCACTGCCCGCCAATGATGCGGACTTCACCCATTCATTGCCGCACCGGGATGCCCCGCGCCGCCATCAGCACCTTGGCTTCGCCGACCGTGTGCTCGCCAAAATGGAAGATGCTGGCCGCCAGCACGGCATCGGCGCCGCCCTTCGTGATGCCATCGGCCAGGTGTTCCAGCGAGCCGACACCGCCCGAGGCGATGACGGGCACGGGCACGGCGTCGGAGACGGCGCGGGTCAGCTCGAGGTCGAAGCCGCTCTTGGTGCCGTCGCGGTCCATGCTGGTCAGCAGGATCTCACCGGCGCCGAACTCGGCCATCTTGCGCGCCCATTCGACGGCATCCAGCCCGACGTTCTTGCGGCCGCCATGGGTGTAGACGTCCCAGCCCTTTCCTCTCGGGTCATCGTCGGGGCGGCGCTTGGCGTCGATGGCGACGACGATGCACTGGGCGCCGTATTTGTCGCTGGCGGCGCGGATCAACTCGGGATCGGCCACTGCTGCGGAGTTGAACGACACCTTGTCGGCGCCCGCATTCAGCAGCCGCCGCACATCGGCCACGGCGCGCACGCCGCCGCCCACCGTCAGCGGGATGAAGACCTGGCTGGCCACCGCTTCGATGATGGGCAGGATGAGGTCGCGGCCGTCGCTGGTGGCGGTGATGTCGAGGAAGGTCAGTTCATCGGCGCCCTGCTCGTTGTAGCGGGCGGCGATGTCGACCGGGTCGCCCGCATCGCGCAGGCCGACGAAGTTGACGCCCTTGACCACGCGGCCGGCGGTGACGTCGAGGCAGGGAATGATGCGTTTGGCGAGCATGGGCAGGGGGACGGAAAACCAGCCTCGATTATTCCTTTCCTGATTAGGTCTTCGCAGGCCCTGGGAAGCATCGCCCAATCGCGGCTGCTCAACCCACCCCACGGAGACGACGATGCGATTGACCGCCCCTGCCCTGCTGGCCACCGCGCTTGCCCTCGGGGCCAACGCCGCCTCGGCCCACACCGTGATCTATGTCGGCACGCTCAGCAATGTGGGTGAGCCCGCCGCGGCCGCCGGGTCGCTGGGGACTGGCTCGGTCAGCGTGGCCTTCGACGACGACAACTTCACGATGAAGGTCGACGTGAGTTTCAGCGGCCTGAGTGGCAACACGACGGCCAGCCACATCCACTGCTGCACGACCGCGGCCGGTGCGGGTTCGGCAGGCGTGGCGACGCCGGTGCCGACCTTCCCGGACTTCCCGCTGGGCGTCACCTCGGGCAGCTATTCGCACACCTTCGACATGACCCAGGCCACGAGCTGGAACCCGGCCTTCGTCACCGCCAACGGCGGCACGGTATCGAGCGCCTTCGCCGCCTTCTCGACCGGGCTGGCCGGCGGCAAGGCCTATCTCAACATCCACTCGACCTTGTCGACCGGCGGCGAGATCCGGACCTTCCTGGTGCCGGCGCCGGTGCCGGAACCCGAGACCTATGCGCTGATGCTGGCAGGCCTGGGCTTGCTGGTGCTGCGCCGCCGTCAGTTGCGGCGCTGAGTTCAGCCGGCGGCGGCCATCAGCTCGTCAGCGCGCACCTGGGCAGCCGTGAAGTCCAACGCGCCGGTGTAGATGGAGCGGCCGCAGATGACGCCTTCGACGCCGTCGCCGAAGACGGCGCACAGGCGCTCGATGTCGGCGATGTCGGACAGGCCGCCCGAGGCGATGACGGGAATGGTCAGCGCCTGGGCCAGCTTGACGGTGGCCTCGATGTTGATGCCAGTCAGCATGCCGTCGCGGCCGATGTCGGTGTAGATGACGCCTTCGACGCCATAGTCCTGGAACTTCTGCGCCAGGTCGACGACCTCGTGGCCGGTCAGCTTGCTCCAGCCGTCGGTGGCGACCTTGCCGTCCTTGGCGTCCAGGCCCACGATGATGTGACCGCCGAAGGCACTGCAGGCGTCCTTCAGGAAGCCGGGGTTCTTCACCGCGGCCGTGCCGATGATGACGTAGCTGAGGCCGTCGTCCAGGTAGCGCTCGATGGTGTCGAGGTCACGAATGCCACCGCCGAGCTGGATGGGAATCTCGTCGCCCACTTCCTTGATGATGGCCTTGATGGCCGGCTCGTTGACCGGCTTGCCCGCGAAGGCACCGTTCAGGTCCACCAGGTGCAGCCGCCGCGCGCCGGCGTCCACCCAGCGGCGGGCCATGGCGGCGGGGTCTTCGCCGAAGGTGGTGGAGTCGTTCATGTCGCCTTGCTTGAGGCGGACACAGCGACCGTCTTTCAGGTCGATGGCAGGGATCAGCAGCATGGCCGGGGAGAGCGTGGGAAGTTGGACGAGAAAGCGCAGACCGGCTTAGGGTTTCCAGTGCAGGAAATTGCGGTAGAGGGCGAGGCCCAGCGCGGCACTTTTCTCGGGGTGGAATTGGGTCGCAAAAATATTATCCCGGGCCACCGCACAGGTAAAGCGAGTGCCGTAGTCGGTCTCGCCGGCGCTGTGTTCGGGCGACGCCGTGGTCGCGTAGAAGCTGTGCACGAAGTAGAACCAGCTTTCGTCCGGGATGCCATCCCAAACCGCATGCGCCCGCGGCTGGTGCACGCGGTTCCAGCCCATCTGCGGCACCTTGTAGCGGCTGCCGTCCTCCTGCAGCCGGCCTTCCAGGCGGAAGCGCTGCACGCGGCCGGGAATGAGGCCGAGGCCGGGGGTGTCCTGCTCCTCGCTGTGGTCCAGCAGCATCTGCATGCCGACACAGACGCCCAGCAGGGGCTTGGTGGCGGCGGCTTCCAGCACGGCTTCCTTGACGCCCGAATCGGCCAGTTCGCGCATGCAGTCGCGCATGGCCCCCTGGCCAGGCAGCACGACGCGCTCGGCGCCGCGCACCACGTCGGGGTCGCAGGTGATGGCGACCTCCAGCCCCAAGCCCTCGGCGGCATGGATAACGGCCTGCGACACCGAGCGCAGATTGCCCATGCCGTAGTCGACGACCGCAACGGTGCGCGTCATAGCGAGCCCTTGGTCGACGGGATGACGCCGGCCGAGCGTGGGTCGGACGTGGTGGCCATGCGCAGCGCGCGACCGAAGGCCTTGAACATGGTCTCGGCCTGGTGGTGGGCGTTGTGGCCCTTCAGGTTGTCGATGTGGATCGTGGCCAGGGCGGCGTTGGCGAAGCCCTGGAAGAATTCGAAGGTCAACTGGGTGTCGAAGGCGCCGATGCTGCCGGCCGTGAACTGGCAGTCCATGTGCAGGCCGGGGCGGCCGGACAGGTCGATGACGACGCGCGACAGGGCCTCGTCCAGCGGCACATAGCTGTGGCCGTAGCGGGTCAGGCCGGCCTTGTCGCCCACCGCCTTGGCCACGGCCAGGCCCAGGGTGATGCCGACGTCTTCCACCGTGTGGTGGCCGTCGATGTGCAGGTCGCCCTCGCAGTGGATGTCCAGGTCGATCAGGCCGTGGCGGGCGATCTGGTCCAGCATGTGGTCGAAGAAGCCAATGCCGGTCTGCAGCTTGGATTGGCCGCTGCCGTCGAGATTGATGCGCACCGTGATGCGGGTCTCGCGGGTGTTGCGGGTGACTTCGGCGATGCGTTCGGTGGTCATGACAGGCAGCTCGTGAGTTCGGCCAGCAGGCGGGTGTTTTCGTCGGGCGTTCCGACCGTGATGCGCACACAGTTCGCGAGCAGCGGATGCATGGCGGAGACGTTCTTGATCAGCACGCCGCGCGCCTTGAGCGCCGCGAAGGTGGCGGCCGCATCCTGCACCCTGGCCAGAATCATATTGCCCTGGCTGGGCCAGGGGCTGATGCCAGGCAGGGCCTGCAAGGCCCTGAACAGGCGCTCACGCTGCTGGCGCAGTTCGGCCGCCTGGGCGGCGTAGACGTCGGCATGCTCCAGCGCGAACAGGGCGGCTTCGGCGTTCAGCACGCTGATGTTGTAGGGCGGGCGCAGCTTCTCGATCTGGTCGACCAGCTCGGGCGCGCCGAGCAGATAGCCGATGCGCACGCCGGCCAGGCCGAACTTGCTCATGGTGCGCATGACCAGCACGTTCTTCTGGCGGGCCATCAGCGCCAGGCTGTCGGCACTGGCAAAGGGTTGATACGCCTCGTCCATGACCACCAGGCCCGGCGCCGCCTGGGCGATGCGCTCGATGACGGCGGCGTCCCACAGCGTGGCGGTGGGGTTGTTCGGATAGGCCAGGTAGATCAGGGCCGGCTGGTGTTTCTCGATGGCAGCCAGCATGGCAGCCTCGTCCAGCTCGAAATCGTCGGCCCGCAGCGGCACGCCGACGAAGTTGAGCTGCTGCTGGCGCGCCAGCGCCTCGTACATGACGAAGCCGGGCAGCGGCGCGAGCACCGTGGCGCCGGGTTTGGCGACGGCGATGGTCAGCAGGGCGATCAGTTCGTCCGAACCATTGCCCAGGGTCACGCCGACCTCGTCGCCCACGCCGGCGTGGCGGGCCAGGGCGCGGCCCAGCAGCGCCGTGCGCTCGGCCGGGTAGCGGTTCAGCGCGACGGCGGCCAGACGCTCGCCCAGGGCCCGTTGCAGCTCGGGTGGCAGGCGGTAGGGGTTCTCCATCGCGTCCAGCTTGATCACGCCGGCACTGGGCTGCACCACATAGGCATGGGCCGCGCGCACGTCGGGGCGGATCTGGGCGAGGGCTTGATCGAGTGCTGCGGTCATGGCGCGGTGACGACGAGAGGGTTGAGGACCTGCACGCTGTCGTAGACGGTGTCGTGCGGCAGGGCGAGGCTGAGCAAACGGGTGCAGCCCTGGGCCTTGGCGCTGGCGACGACCAGGGCGTCGGCGAAGGGCAGGCCGAAGCGGCTTTCCAGCGACCAGGCGGATTCGACCGTCGCCTGGTCCACGCCCCAAGGCCGCCAGTGCTGGTAGCGGCGCACCTCGGCGCGCACATCGCCCTGTGGCATGGGCGGGCTGATCTGGCGCGTGGCCTGCAGGTAGAAGTCGTTCAGCACCTGGACGGAGACACGGCCGCTGCGCGTGGCCCAGAGCTGGCGCAGCCAGGCCAGCACCTGTTCGCGTTCGGCCGGGCGGGCGCCGTCCTCGCTGAAGAGCAGCACGGAGGTGTCGACGAAGACGGGGGCTGTCATCCCAGCACCTGTCTGCCCGGGTAGGGGTTGCCGTCCGAGGCCCAGGAACGCTCGCGGTGCAGCCAGTCCTGCTGGGCCCGCTCATAGGCGTCGTCGTGCAGCATCTTCTCGGCCAGCAGCTCGCCGAGCAGGCGCGAGACGCTGGTGTTGCGGCGCGCGGCCTCCAGCCGGGCCCATTCGGCCACGGCGTCGTCCATGGACACGGTGACGTTCTTCATGGGCCGCAGATTACACGAAGTTCGTGTTTCACGAACTTCGTGTCGAAATAACCCGTGCTTAAGGCCTGTACCAGAGATCGGGCTTGTCCAGCGGCGTCTGCGTCGGCAGCAGCGGGTTGCGCAGTTCGATGATGCGCCGCGCGCCGAGCTTGGCGCGGGCCAGGTCTTCGCCGTGGTACTTCATGAAGAGGCTGTCGAAGGCACCGCTGGCGCGCAGGTGCTTGAGGCCCAGTTCGATGGCGGCCGCCAGTTCGGGCTCCTCATAGGCGACGAAGTAGTAGACGGCGGCCGGGTAGTGCAAGCAGATATTGGGCACGACGGCCAGGCCCTGGCCGTAACGCTCCACCTCCCACCAGATCTCCTCCACCGAGCGCGGGAAGGCGTCGGCCCGGCCCAGGCGCAATTGCTTGAACATCGCGTCATAGCTGGGCGAGACGATGACGTTCAGGCCGTTGGCCTGCAGGATGCCGGTGTCGGGCCACTCCAGGCCCTGCACCATGGAGAACTGGCGCAGCTCGCCCAGCGTCTGCACCGTGCTCATGCGCGAGGCCACGTCGGCCGACGCCAGCAGCAGGCGCCAGCCGTACAGGCCCTTGAAGATGGGCACGCGGATGGGCTGGGCCTGTTGCTCCCGCTCGACCGAGGTCATGGTCCAGAGCACGTCCAGGCGGCGCTTGCGTCCCAGCTCCTGCAGCGCCCGGTTCTGCGGGATCAGCTCCGAAGTGGCATCGAGGATGACCGGCATGCCCGCCGCGGCCAGGGCCTGCTCCAGCAGCACGGCGGCATAGCTGCGTTCCATCTCGGCCTTGGGCGAGACATGGGGAATGCGCAGGCGGCGCGGTGCGCCATGGGCGGCAGCCAGAGGAGCGGCGGCCGAGGACAGGATGAGATCGCGGCGACGAATGGGCATCGTGCCAGCGTAGCGGAATCGGCCGCCCCGCTCCACCGGCATGGGTTAGCCTTTGTTCTTCTCCACGCTGATCGCCTCGATGCCCACACCACCCCTCGTCAAGAAGCCCCTGCAAGCCGCCGTCGCCAAGCTCAAGCGCACCGGCCGGGCCGTCGGCAAGCTCAAGCCCCAGACGGTCAACCCGGTCCAGGCTCTGCAGGACATCAAGGCGAGGCGGGTCGCGCGGCGCAGCAGTTCGGGCCTGCAACTGGTGCTGGCCGATCGCGTGGATTTCCTGAACCCGGTTCACTGGGATCAGTTGGCGGCTCAAACCATCTTCCTGTCACGCGACTATCTGCGCGTGCTGGAGCAGCATGCGCCGGACAACCTCGAGCCGCGCTACGCCGTGGCCTATGCCGAGGGCCAACCGGTGGCGGCCCTGCTGCTGCAACGCGTCGCCGTCGGCGGCGCCCAGCTGCGCAAGCCCGGCAGCAAGAAGAAGCTGGTCGATGCGCCCATGGCCGGGCTCAAGGAGCATCTGCTGGTCTGCGGCAATCTGCTGGTCTGGGGTGCCCGCGCCATGGCGCTGGCGCCACACGAGGACGAGGGCCAGCTCTGGCACGCCGTCTGCGAAGCCATCTACCGCCTGCGCCGCGCCGACAAGTTGGACGGCCAGTCCGACTTCGCGCTGATCAAGGATCTCGGCATGGCCATGACCGACGTGCCGCCGGCCCTGCGACTGCTGGGCTATCGCAGCGTCGAGACCGAGCCCGACATGGTGCTGACGCTCAGGCCCGAATGGCGCAGCTGGGACGACTACCTCGCCAGCATGACCTCGGGCTACCGCAGCGCCGCCAAGAAGTTGATCAAGGACTGCGCCAGCGCGGGACTGACCCTGAGGCTGGCGACGGCCGAGGAGATGGCGGCACGCGCCGACGAACTGCATGGCCTCTATGGCCAGGTGCACAACGCGCAAGGGCTGAGGATGGCGACGCTGACGCCGGGCTATCTGCCGGCCATGGCGGTCGCCTTGGGCGACCGTTTCCGCTGCCGCGTCGTCGAGGCCGCCGACGGCCGCTGGCTGGGCTTCGTCACCAGCGTCAACGATGGCGCGACGACGCTGGGCTATTACGTCGGCTACGACCGGCCGGCCAATGCCGATGCACCCATCTATCTGACGCTGCTGCAGTCGACGGTGCAGGACGCCATCGCCTTCGGCTCCACGCGCCTGAGCCTCGGCCGCACGGCGCTGGAGCCCAAGGCCAAGATGGGTTGCAAGCCCGAGCCGCTGAGCTGTGCGGTGCGGCATCGCGTGTCGGCGCTGAACTGGATCACGACGGCCCTGACCAAGACGGCCGAGCACGACGAGCCGCCGGAGCGCAGCCCCTTCAAGGCCGCGCCTGCCGACGCGGCCTGAGCGTCACTTCAAGCGCAATTCCGCAGCGCGTGCGTGGGCCTGCAGGCCCTCGCCATGGGCCAGCACGCTGGCGATGCGGCCGAGTTCCTGAGCGCCCTTTTCGCTGACCTCGATGAGGCTGCTGCGCTTCTGGAAGTCGTAGACGCCCAGCGGCGACGAGAAGCGTGCCGTGCTCGCCGTGGGCAGCACGTGGTTGGGGCCGGCGCAGTAGTCGCCGAGGGACTCGCTCGTGTAGGCACCCATGAAGATGGCGCCGGCATGGCGAAGCAGCGGCTCCCAGCGCTGCGGCTCGGCGGCGCTGATTTCCAGGTGCTCGGGCGCGATGGCGTTGCTGATCTCGCAGGCCTCTTCCATCGAGCGCGTCAGGATCAGCGCGCCGCGGCCTTCGAGTGAAGCGCGGATGACGGCTGCGCGCGGCAGCGAAGGCAGCAGGCGCTCCATGCTGGCGCGCACAGCGTCGAGGAAGGCGGCATCGGGGCTGAGCAGGATGCTCTGGGCCAGCTCGTCGTGTTCGGCCTGGCTGAACAGGTCCATGGCCACCCAGTCCGGCGGCGTCGTGCCGTCGGCGATGACGAGGATCTCGCTGGGGCCGGCGATCATGTCGATGCCGACCTGGCCGAAGACATGCTTCTTGGCCGAGGCCACATAGGCATTGCCCGGGCCGGTGATCTTGTCGACCCGCGGGATGGTGGCCGTGCCATGGGCCAGCGCAGCCACGGCCTGGGCGCCGCCGACGGTGAAGACGCGATGCACGCCGGCAACGGCCGCAGCGGCCAGCACCAGCGGGTTGCGCACGCCGTCGGGCGTGGGCACCACCATGATGATTTCCTGCACGCCGGCCACATGGGCCGGGATGGCGTTCATCAGCACGCTGCTCGGATAGGCCGCCTTGCCGCCGGGCACGTAGATGCCCACGCGGTCCATGGGCGTGACCTTCTGGCCCAGCAGATTGCCGTCCTCGTCGCGATAGCTCCAGGACAGGCCGCAGGCCTGCAGTTGGCGCTCGTGATAGGCGCGGACGCGCCTGGCTGCAGCCTGCAGGGCTTCGCGCTGCTCGGCCGTGATGGAGGCGAGCGCGGCCTGCAGTTCGGCCTGGGCGATCTCCAGCGCAGCAACGCTGTCGGCCTTCACGCGGTCGAAGCGGGCGGTGTAGTCCAGCACGGCGGCATCGCCGCGCTTTTGCACATCGGCCAGGATCTCTGCGACGCGGCCCTCGATGGCCGCATCGGTCTCCGCCGACCAGTGGCGCAGGCGCTCGAACTCGGCAGCGAAGTCGGCGGCGGCGGTCGAGAGTTGGCGGATGAGGGTCATGCGATGGCCGAGGCGAAGGCGTCGATGAGGGGGCGCAGTTGGTCGCGCTTCAACTTCAGCGCGGCCTGGTTGACGACGAGGCGGGAGGAGATGTCCATGATCTGCTCGACCTCGACCAGCTTGTTGGCACGCAACGTGCCGCCGGTGGAGACCAGGTCGACGATGGCCTCGGCCAGGCCCGTCAGCGGCGCCAGCTCCATGGAGCCATAGAGCTTGATGAGGTCGACGTGCACGCCCTTGTCGGCGAAGTGCTGGCGGGCGATCTCGGTGTATTTGGTGGCGACGCGGATGCGCGAGCCCTGCTTGACCGCAGCGGCGTAGTCGAAATCGGCGCGCGTGGCCACGCTCATGCGGCAGCGGGCGATCTTCAGGTCCAGCGGCTGGTAGAGGCCGTGCGAGCCGCCCTGGGCCAGGGCCTGCTCGTGCAGCACGTCGCGGCCGGCCACGCCGAGGTCGGCGCCGCCGTACTGCACATAGGTCGGCACGTCGCTGGCGCGCACCAGCACCACGCGCACGCCATCGCGGTTGGTCGGCAGGATGAGCTTGCGCGAGGTCTCGGGGTCTTCCAGCACCTCGATGCCGGCGGCGCGCAGCAGCGGCAGCGTCTCCTCGAAGATGCGGCCCTTGGACAGGGCAAGGGTCAAGCCGCTCATTGGGCGCTCCACTCTTCGGGGCTCAGCGTCTTCATCGACAGCGCGTGGATCTCCTCGCGCATGCGCTCGCCCAGGGCCGCGTAGACGCGCTGGTGGCGCTTGATGCGGGTGAGGCCCGCGAACTCGCTGGAGACGATGGTGGCGAAGAAATGACGGCCGTCGCCCTCGACTTCCAGATGCGCGCAGGGCAGGCCTGCGGCAATGAAATCGCGCACTTGTTGCGGGGTCGGGTCGGCCATGACGGGTCCTTCTGGAAAACCCGTGATTCTAGGAACGTATCTTGTAACCCCTCTTCAGCAGCGACAAAGCTAGGCCCGCCGTCACCGCGAAGCTGACTCCGACCACGCCCAGACTCAGCCATGGCGACACATCGCTGACGCCGAAGAAGCCGCGGCGGAAGCCGTCGATCATGTAGAAGAAGGGATTCAGGTGGCTTAGCCCCAACCAGAAGCCCGGCAGGGAGTGCACCGAATAGAAGACCCCCGACAGGAAGGTCATCGGCATGATGATGAAGTTCTGGAAGGCGGCCAGCTGGTCGAACTTCTCGGCCCACAGGCCGGCGATCAGGCCGAGGGTCCCCATCAGGCCGGCGCCCAGCACCGTGAAGATCAGCACCCACAGGATGTTGTCCAGGCCCGGCGGCGCGAACCAGGCCGTCACGAGCAGCACGCCGGTGCCGACGGCCAAGCCGCGCACGACGGCCGCGCCCACATAGGCGACGAACCAGGCCGAGGGTGACAGCGGCGTCAGCAGCAGGAAGATCAGGTTGCCGGTGATCTTGCTCTGGATCAGGCTGGACGAGCTGTTGGCGAAGGCGTTCTGCAGCACGCTCATCATCACCAGGCCGGGGATGAGGAACTGCGTGTAGCCGACGCTGTCGTAGACCTTCACATGGTCTTCCAGCGTGTGGCCGAACACGAGCAGATACATGACGGCCGTCAGCACCGGCGCCGCGACGGTCTGGAAGGCGACCTTCCAGAAGCGCAGCACTTCCTTCTTGAACAGGGTGGAGGCGCCGTTCATGCCTGCTCTCCCTGCTGCATGATTTCCAGGAAGACGTCTTCGAGGTCGGCACGGCCGATCTCCAGGTCTTCAACGGGGACACCCGCCGCACGCAGCGCAGCCAGCGTGGCTTCCACCTCAGTGGCATCGTGCGCCGTCACCTGGACGATGCGGCCCGTCACGCGGGCCCGTTCAGCAATATCAGGCGGCAAAGGCACGTCCGTCTTGAAGCGCAGCATGGTGTGGGCCGTGCCGGCCAGCAGTTGCGAGGTGCGGTCCAGCGCGACGAGGCGGCCGGCCTTGAGCATGCCGATGCGCTGGCACAGCGCCTCGGCTTCTTCGAGATAGTGGGTGGTCAGCAGCACCGTGTGGCCTTCCTTGTTCAGGCGGGCGATGAACTGCCACAGGGTCTGGCGCAGCTCCACGTCGACGCCGGCCGTGGGCTCGTCCAGCACGATGACGGGCGGGCGGTGCACCAGGGCCTGCGCCACCAGCACGCGGCGCTTCATGCCACCGGACAGCTGGCGCATGTTGGCGTTGGCCTTGTCGGCCAGGCCCAGGTTGCTCAGCAGTTCGTCGATCCAGTCGTCGTTGCCGTGCACGCCGAAATAGCCGCTCTGGATGCGCAGGGATTCGCGCACGCTGAAGAAGGGGTCGAACACCAGCTCCTGCGGCACCACGCCCAGGGCCTTGCGGGCGGCGGCGTAGTCGTCCACCACGTCGTGGCCCATGACGCGCACCCGGCCTTCGGTGGCCTTGGCCAGGCCGGCCAGCACGCTGATCAACGTCGTCTTGCCGGCGCCGTTGGGGCCGAGCAGTCCGAAGAATTCACCGCAGTGGATGTCGAAGCTGACGCCTCCCAGCGCCTTGACCTGACCTCCCCGGTAGGTTTTCTTGACGTTCTCGAAGGAGATGGCGGGAGGGGAGGAGGTCGGGCTGGACATAAGCGCACGATTCTAAAAGTCGGCCCTATTTCGGTGCCGATCACTGCCAGAATGACCCGCGATGCCCACGCCCAAACGCCCCCGCCGCACCGCCGAGCGCATCCTGGAGGTCACGCTGGACCTCTTCAATGCCTTTGGCGAGCCCAATGTGTCGACGACGCTGATCTCGGCCGAACTGAAGATCAGCCCGGGCAATCTCTACTACCACTACCCGGCCAAGGACGAGCTGGTCAACGCCCTGTTCGGCCGCTACGAGGCCGAGCTCAGCGAGCTGCTGGCCGCGGCCGACAACGTGCGCAATGTGGAAGACGCCTGGCTGTTCTTCCACATGCTGTTCGAGCTGATCTGGAAGCACCGCTTCCTCTACCGCGACCTGAACGACCTGCTGTTCAAGAACCGCCGCCTCGAGACCCATTTCCAGGCCCTGCTCGCCGCCAAGGAGCAGGCCATGCGCCATGTGCTGTCGGGCCTGCACCTGGGCGGCGCTCTGAAGATGGAGCTGCGCGAGGCCGCGCCGACGGCCAATGCCATGGTGGTGGTGGTGAGCTATTGGCTGAGCTACGAATACGTGCGCGACCCGCGCCATGCGCTGGAGCCCGACCGCGCCGGCGCCGCCCTGATGCGCGGCGCCTTCCACGCCCTTTCCCTGCTGCTACCCTACCTCGAGCCTGCTTCCAAGGATCACCTGTTCAAGCTCGCCGGCAACTACCAATAGGAGACAACCGCCATGGCCAAGTGGACCGCCTTTCCCTACGACAACAGCGCTTTCGTCTACACGCCGGCCACGCTGAAGAAGCACTGGGCCCGCCTGCATGCCGGCGATGCCGAGCCCTTCCCGAAGGACGCCGACGTCGTGCAGGCCTGGATCCACTTCCACGCCGGCGACTTCCAGGCCGCGTATGACGCGGGCCTGGCCGCCGGCGGCGCCGGCATCACCGTCGCCAACAAGGCACAGGGCATCTACGCCAACTACCTCGAGAAGAAGGAGAAGGTGAAGCTGGAGATGTTCCTGGAGATCTCCGAGCGTGCCGAAGCCCAGCAGGCAGAGGACGCCAAGAACCCGAATGCCTGGTACTGGCAGGCCTACGCCCTGGGCCGCTACGGCCAGGGCATCAGCGTGGCCAAGGCGCTGGCTCAGGGCCTGGGTACCAAGGTCAAGAACGCGCTGGAGACCACCATCAAGCTGGCGCCCAAGCATGCCGACGCCCATATCGCGCTGGGCGCCTTCCATGCCGAGGTCATCGACAAGGTCGGCAAGCTGCTGGGCCGCACCCAGGGCGCCGACACGGCCACCGGGCTGAAGATGTTCGAACAGGCCATCAAGCTCAATCCGACCAGCGCCATCGCCATGATCGAGCGCGCCAACGGCCTGGTCATGCTGGAGGGCGACAAGCGCATGAAGGAGGCCGAAAAGCTGTACGCCGACGCCGCCGCCTGCGAGGCGATGGACGCGATGGAGCTGCTCGACATCGAGCTCGCCAAGGAAGAACTGGACGAGTAAACGCGTACTAGTTCACGGGGCGAAGGCCGGGTCGTGAATTCCGTCACGACCCCGTCTCCCGCGCCCCGGGGGTGCAAGTCCAGGCATGGCGGCGTAAGCTTCGTTCCCATCACTCACCCCCCACACGAGACCGCGCCATGAAGTTCCTGATCCCCGCTTTCGCCGTTGTGACCGTCTTCGCTGCACAAGCCGCCAACAACGCCACGCCTGAGCAAGCCGAACTGCGCGCCGAGTGCGCCAAGAGCTACACGGACACCAGCAGCGTCGCCACGCCGGTCGCCTCCAACGAATACCAGTTCGTCTACGCCAACGGCAAGTACAAGGGTGAAGCCAAGCCGGGCAAGCTGCTGGCCTGCACCGAGCAGCAGTACGCCGCCTACCTGGACAAGGCCGACCCGGCCAAGGTGATGGCCGCCTACCCGACCGCCGCCGGCCGTCCCACCGCCGCCAAGAAGAAGGCCGAGCCTTTCCGCCTGTGATGCGTCTCTGATCGTTCAGACACATCGACAAACAAGGCGCTCTCCGGAGCGCCTTTTGTTTTTGGCCGCCGACCGTCACCAGGCCGGGAAGCCGGTCACGGCGTCCTCGGCCCCCAAGCCCTGAGCCCACACGGGCCTCCCTCAGAACTGCGTAGCTTCCCGCCGGTTGGCGTGGAGACGCGTCGGCGCGCTGCCTAAGGTTGCTGCACCGGCACAAGCCGGGGCGACTCCTGAACCCGGGCGCCGCAGCACTACCTCAGGGAGGTCCCATGAAGACCCAGCTCCTTTTCCTTGCCCTCGTCTGCAGCCAGCTGCTCGCCGCCTGCGCCACGCCGGCTGATCTGGCGGATCCCGACAAGCTGCTGGCCGCCGAGCCGACCGCCGCCGGTCCGCAATCGTTGACGCGCCAGCAGGTCATCGCCGAACTCGAGCGCGCGCGCCAGGCCGGCGACATGGACTATGCGAACTCGGAAGCCAGCCTCTACACGCCGCGCCGCTGAACCCGCCGGCAGGCTTCGCCAACAATTCACAGGGGCGCCACGAGCGCCCTTTTTCCTGCCCCGCCGACACGTGCATTTGCGGCCACATCGGCGTAACCTTTCGTCACTGCCCCTGGCAGTACGGAGGTCAGCCATGAGAACCCTCGCAGCCGCAATTGCCGCTCTGGTGTCCACCCTCCCCGCCTTTGCCAGCACGCCTGCCGATTTCGCCCAGGCCACGCTGCGCGAAGGGTGCGCACAGAGCTACGCCAGCCACAGCGCCTACTACCCGCCCGGCAGTCCGGGTCCCGCCTACAGCGGGGAACGCTACAAGGGCGACAACCGCTACTACAACGACGCCAAGCCCTGCGACGAAGCGCAGTACGCCGTCTACCTCGAGAAGGCCGATCCGGCCACGGTGATGATGGCCTACCCGACCGCGGCAGGAAAGAAGGCCAAGAAGCCTGCAGCCACGGCGTCGGCGCCGAAGAAGTAGCCCCTCGTCCAGTCTCGCCTCCTGAACGCGGCGAGCCTGGCCGGTCCGCGGCTTTTCAGGCCGCGTCCTGGCCCCAGGGCATCATCAGCGCCAGCATCAGGAGTTTTTCGAACTCCGGTGCGAAGTTGGCGATGATGGCCTCGGGGTCGGGACACAGCCCCGTGTCGGTGATGAGACCGAACTGCACCCGACCGGCATAGGTCAGGATGCTCACGCCCATGCCGATGTCGCCCGACTGCGGCACCCAGAACATCACCTTCTCGACCGTCGAGCCGCAGAACTGCAGGGCCTTGGCCGGGCCCGGCACATTGGTCATGACGGCCGTCGCCTTCTTGGCGAACAGGTTCAGCATGGCGTGCTGCACCGGCTTGATCAGCAGGCCGGCCACCGACAGCAGGCCGAAGGCCATCACCGGCTGGAAGCTGCCTTTGAGTTCGCTCATGCGCGCCCGCACCGCGAACAGGCGCTCGACGGGATTGGCGATGCCGATGGGCAGCACCAGCGGCACCAGACCGAAGCGGTTGCCCAGTTGCCAGGCCTGCTCCAGCGGGCGCAGGTTGACCGGCACCATGGCGCGGATCTCCTTGCCGTCGGGGTCCTCGCCCTTGTCGGCAAGGTAGCGCCCGATGGCGCCGGCCGCGCAGGCCAGCAGCACGTCGTTGATGGAGGCACCCAGGGCCTTGCCGACGGCCTTGACCTCGTCGAGGGCCAGGCTGTCGTCCCAGGCCACCGTCTTGGTCGTGCCGGGCTTGCCCTTGAGCCTGGTGGGTGAGTCGTCGGGCATCAGCGCGAAGGCGGCCACGTCGGACACGGCCTGGTAGCCCATGCGGGCCATCTCCAGCGAGGAGTCCATCGGCGTGTCACCGCGCATGGCCAGGTCCATGCCCTTGGCCATGCCCTTGCCCGTCATGCCGATGGCCTTGACGGTCAGATTGCTCATCGGTCGCAGGAAGGCGTCGAGCAGCCAGTCGGATTCCTCGGGTTCCTTGGGCGCACGCTTGGGCGGCGCCTTGCCGCCGTCGGTGATGGACAGCATGACGGCGATCAGCGCGATGCCGTCGGCGATGCAATGGTGGATGCGCGCGATCAGCGCGCTGGTGCCGTCGCCCATGTCCTCGATGAGCTGGAACTGCCACAGCGGATGGGCCGGGTCCAGCGGCTGGGAGCAGAGCTCGCCGACGCGCTCGCGCAGCACCTCGTCACGGCTCTGGCCGCGCAGCGGCAGCGGCAGTTCGGAGACGACATGGCGGGCGATGTCGAAGTCCTTGTCCGTCACCCACTGGGCGCCAAGCAGCGCGTCCTCGACGACCTTCTGCCGGAAGCGCGGGTATTGCAGCAGCCGCTCGGCCACGCGCTCGCGCAATGCCTTCAGCGTGATGCCGGGGCGGATGGACCAGACCCCGACGATCATCATCAGGTTGGCCTCGGTGTCCATGCGCAGCCAGGCGGTATCCACCTTGGACATGCGTTCGCTGCTGGGGGCCATGCGTCTCCTCGGAATCGTTATGGGCGGGCCTAAACTCGGCGGCCCGTCGTTCGATTGTGACCAAGTCGAACCCCTCGAATCAGCCTGGAGAACCCCGTGAGCCTGAAAGACCAATTCGAAGCCGCCGTCGCCGATTCGAAGAACCTGTCCGAGCGTCCCGACAACATGACGCTGCTGAAGATCTACGCCCTGTACAAGCAGGGCAGCGCCGGCGACGTCGACGGCAAGCGCCCCGGCTTCACCGACATGGTCGGCCGCGCCAAGTGGGATGCCTGGAACGAACTGAAGGGCACCAGCAACGACGACGCGATGCAGCAGTACGTCGACCTCATCGAATCCCTGAAATAGTCAGCCCCTCGCCCAGTCTCGCCGGATTGACCGACGAGCATCACCAGAGCAGGCCGGCTCGGGAGCGGCCCAGCGCTTGGCCTGCGGCAAGGCACTACGTCCACCATCAACGAAAACCGGTCTCAGGCCGGTTTTTTCTTGGCCGGCGCCTTGGCCTTCTTCTCGGCCAGCAGCGCGTCCAGTTCCTTCTCGATCTCGGACTCGATGGTCTTCTTGAAGGCGCCGAGCAGAAAGCCCAGCTGGGCCACCAGCTCGAAATGGTCGGGTGCCACCGTCAACTCACCCTTCACGCCGCTGCGCGTGAACTCCACCGTGTCGCTGAACTCGCCCTCGAGCACCGTGCATTCCATGTCGAACTTCTCTTCGACCTGCTCGGCCCACTTCCAGGCGATCTCGCGGGCCTTCTTCAACCCGAGGGCGTGGTCACGGTGAATGCGGATCTCGGCCATCAGGAGCTCTCCTTTGTCTTGTGCACCCCACTCTAAGCGAGAAGGCCGGCGTCTCCACTGAAGGCTCATTTGCCTCCATACTCCGTCGCCGAAAAAGCGGCCGGGCCATGCAGCCTGGAATCCGCAGCCCAGGGAGGATCCATGCGCCTAGCCGACCCCGACCCGCTCGTCCACGACCCGCTGATGGAGGGGCTGCTGCACTTCCGCGGCGCCGAGCCCGACTACGAGCAGGCCGTCTACTGGTTCCGCGTTGCCGCCGATGCGGGCGACGCCGAGGGCCTGGCCCTGCTGGCCTTCTGCCAGCTCGAGGGCACCGGCCTGCCGCGCGATCCCGTGCTGGCCCGGGAACGCCTGGAGCGCGCCTGCGCCGCCGGCAGCCTGACGGCCAACTTCCACCTCGCCCGCATGCTGGTCGCCGGCTGGGGCGGCGACCCCGACGCGACGCGCGGCGTGGCCCTCTACACCGCCGCCGCGGCCATGGGCCATGCCGACGCCACCTTCAACCTCGCCAGCTGTCTGGAAGCCGGCTGGGGCTGCCAGCCCGACCGCCTGGCCGCCAAGGCCCTGTACCTGCGTGCCCGTGCCATCGGCAGCCCCTTGAAGGCACCCGGCCTGCGCATCCGCGAGCGCGAGCTGGACGCCGTGCGCGAGCTCGCCAGGCGCCTGGAGGTCGGCAGCGAACTGGGCCGCATCCTCGAAGAACGCCAGCACGAGATCATGCTGGTGCACGACCTGGCCCACAACCCGGCCCGCAAGGCCATGCTGAGCGCCCGCCAGCGCCGGCGCCTGCTGCATGTCGCCAGCATCACCGCCATCATTGCCGGCCTGGCCGCCGCGCTGGCCGGCCTGTTCGGCTGGCGCAGCAGCCATCCGCTGGCGCATGATTCAGGACCGACCTCCATCGCCTGAACATGACCCGTCCCCTGCCCCTGAATACCCACCTGATCGACGTCGGCCCGCTGGTCTACGGCTGCATGGCCCTGGGTGGCGACTGGGGTGACGGCCCCGTCACCGAGGCCGATGTCGCCCACGCCCACGCGGCCGTCGAGGCAGCGCTGGAAATCGGCGTCAAGCTCTTCGACCATGCCGACATCTACCGCCGCGGCAAGGCCGAGGCCGTGTTCGGTGAACTGCTCAAGCGCGACGCCGCGCTGCGTGCCAAGGTCAGGCTGCAGAGCAAATGCGGCATCCGCTTCGCCAACGACAGCCAGGTCGGCCGCTATGACCTCAGCGCCGCCTACATCGAGGAAAGCGTCAACGGCATCCTGCAGCGCCTGGCCGTCGAGCGCATCGACATCCTGCTGCTGCACCGCCCCGATGCGCTGATGGAGCCCGCCGAGATCGCTCGCGCCTTCGGCCGACTCAAGGCGGCGGGCAAGGTCGGCCACCTGGGCGTGTCGAACATGCACGCCGGCCAGATGCGCTGGCTGCAGATGGCCCTGCCCGAGCCCCTCGTCGCCAACCAGCTCGAGCTGAGCCTGGCCAAGCTGGACGCCCTCGACGTCGGCACCACCTTCAACGACCCGCAGGCGGCCACCCGGCCGGGCTGCGTCGCCTGGGCCGGCACGCTGGAATACGCCCAGCGCCATGGCGTGCAGCTGCAGGCCTGGGGTTCGCTGGCCCAGGGCCGCTTCAACGACCCGGCCGCGTCGCCGGCCGCCCAGGCCGTGCATGAGATTGCCGAGACCCACCGCACGACGGCCAACGCCGTTCTGCTGGCCTGGCTGTTGCGGCATCCGGCCAGCATCCAGCCCGTCATCGGCAGCGGCAATGTGGAGCGCATCCGGGCCTGCGGTGATGCGACCAGGATCCAGCTGAGCCGGGACGAGTGGTATCGGCTGTATGTGACGGCGCGGGGGCAGGCGTTGCCGTGAACCACGGCCCGCCGGCTCAGTCGGCCGAGCCCTGCACCATCGGCTGCTTCGGATGCAGCCGCGCCATCGCCACCACGTCCTCATACGCCCCATTGCGCAACGCATAGGCCTTGAGCCGGCCTTCCGGCGCGAAGCCGTGGCGCTCGTAGAGACGGATGGCGCGCTGGTTGTCGTGATAGACGGTCAGCTCGATGCGCAGGATCTGCGCCCAGTTGTCGGCATAGTCCAGCAGGGCCGTCATCAGCGCGTCGCCGACACTCTGGCCTTGGGCAGCCTTGGAGACGGTGATGCCCAGCGACATCGCATGCCGCCGACGGATGGCTGGGCCGACGGGGTGAAGGCCGGCGAGACCGACGGTCTTGTCATCCAGCACGGCGGCCAGCACGAGTTCGTTGGAGCCGGCTGCCGGCGGGTTCATGCCGGCAATGCGCTGGGCCCACAGCTCCTCGCTGGCGAAGGGCAGTTGCAGGGTGCCGCCGAAGACGTCCGGATCGGCGAACTGTTCGGCGATGGCCGCGGCGTCAGCGGGTTTGACACGGCGCAGGATCAGGGTCATGAGGGCCTCCATCAAGGCCCTGCAATGTAGCCCGGCGCTCCGCCCGCTCCAGCGGCTTCAGCCGCTCGACGGCAGCGTGAAACTTCACCCAGTCGCGGCCCTCGCGCTCGAACAGGCGCATGAAGGCCGGCACCAGTTCGTCGTAGGCCGACAGGATGGCGAAGCTGGCGTTGTTGGCACGCTGGAACCAGGCTTCGTAGCCGGGCGCCTCCTGGGGCGCTCGCTCGCGCAGTTCGGCCATGACGGCGGCCTTGGCCTCGGCGCGGGAGGCCTGCGGGCCGGCGTAGATGGCCTTGAGCCGCTCGCGCCCTTCCCGCGCCAGCGCGAGGAAACGCGCCCGCCGTGCCCGGCCGGCCTCGAAGGCGGCCAGGGCTTCGGGCTTGCCGGCCAGCCATTGGCGGGCGCCCAGAAGCTCGACCGCGGTGGCATAGGCCTCGTTGAAACCGGTGTCGTCGCTGGTGTAGACGCGCTGGTGGGTCAGCTCATGGAAGATCATGGCCGCCAGCTCGCCCTCGGGGTAGCGGATGAAGGTGTTGAGCAGCGGGTCGCCGCCGAACCAGCGGCTCCAGCCCAGCGTCGAATAGGCGGGAATGGGCTGCACCTGCACCTCCCAGCCCTCGGCCTTCAGCGCTTCGGCATGGCTCAACGCGGCGTCGCGGTCGAACCAGCCCTGATAGCCGGCACAGCCCATGATGGGATAGCACCAGGTCTTCAGCGTGAAGCTGTACTCCGGCGCTGCCACGATGTTCCAGACCACGGCCTGCCGGTGCAGGTCGGCATAGCGGCGGTAGCTGTTGTTGTCGGGCAGGGCCAGCTCGGCGCTGGCGTAGTCACGGACCTGCTGCGACAGCTTGAGGCGCTCGGCCAGTTCGGGCGGCGTGGTCGGGTCGGCCAGCCACTCGCTCACCGGCTTGGCGGCGCGCACGATGCCCAGGTGACCACCCGCGGCCTGGCTCCAGTGGCCGACGGCGCCGCAGCCGGCGAGAAGCAACAGCGAGGCCGACAGCAGCAGGCGACGGATCAAGCTGCTTCCACCTCCACGAGGCAGTCGTAGAAGGCCGGCGCATTGCCCATGTCGGTCAGGCGCTGGTGGGTCACCTCGTTGACATTGGTGCCCTGGGTGCCCAGCTTGCGCCACCACACACCCAGGCCGTTGACGACACCGGGCCGCGCCCGCTTGCTGACCTTGAGCTTGGCAACGTAGCGGCCACGGTCATTGAAGGCAGCGACCAGGCTGCCGTCGGCAAGGCCGCGCCGGGCGGCGTCTTCGGCATCCATCTCGATCAGCGGCTCGCTCTCGATATCGCGCAGGCTCTTCACGTTCACAAAACTGCTGTTCAGGAAGTTGCGCGCGGGCGGCGAGATCATGGCCAGGGGGTAGCGCGCGGCCAGCTCGGGCGCGGTCTGCGCGCTTTCGTAGTTGGGCACGAAATCCGCACCCGCGGCCTGGGCGCGGCCGTTGGGCGTGCGGAAGCCCCCTTCGGCGAACGGTGCCTCGGGGATGGGCAGGGCCTGCCAGCCCTGCTCGCGCAGCAGGGCCATGTCGATGTCCGAGGTGAAGGCCTGCGCCGCGAGTTCCTCGTCGCTGTCGCTGAAGCAGGGATCGGTCAGGCCCAGGGCCGCGGCCAGCTCGCGGAAGATCTGGGTGTTGGTCTTGGCCTCGCCCAGCGGCGCGACGGCAGGCTGGTTCATCAGCACATCGGTGTGGCCGTAGGAGGTGTGCACGTCCAGGTGCTCGAGCTGGGTGGTGGCCGGCAGCACATAGTCCGCCAGGTCGGCCGTGTCCGTCATGAAATGTTCGAGCACGACGGTGAACAAGTCCTCGCGCTGGAAACCCTTCACCACCTTGGGCGACTCGGGCGCCACCGCCACCGGATTGCTGTTGTAGACGATCAGGGCTTCGATGGGCGGATCGGCCTGCAGCAGTGCGTCCCCGATGGTGCTCATGTTGACCATGCGGGGCTGGCGGCCGGCGAGCAGATCGGGGCGCTCCAGAAGGGCATTCTTGAAGGGCGCGTTCCAGCCCGAGGCCGACAGCAGCACGCCGCCGCTTTCATGGCGCCAGGCGCCGGTCAGGCAGGGCAGCAGTGCGATCAGGCGCACCGCATTGCCGCCGCCGCGCACGCGCTGCAGGCCGTAATTCATGCGGATGGCCGCCGGCTTCGTGGTGCCGTAGTCGCGTGCCAGGCCGCGCACCTCGGAGGCAGCAATGCCGCAGACCTCGGCGACGCGCTCCGGCGGCCAGGCCAGGGCCTTGGCGCGCAGCTCGTCCCAGCCGTCAACGTAGTTGTCGATATAGGCCTGGTCCAGCCAGCCGTTCTGGATCAACTCGTGCATCAGCCCCAAAGCCAGGGCACCGTCGGTGCCCGGCAGCACGGCGATGTGCTGGTGGCATTTGTCGGCCGTCTCGGTCTTGCGCGGGTCGATGCAGATCAGCTTGGCGCCTTCGCGCTTGGCCTGGTTGGCATAGGTCCAGAAATGCAGATTGGACGTGATGCTGTTGCTGCCCCAGATGACGATCAGCTTGGCGCCGGCGAAGTGCCGCGTGTGCATGCCCAGCTTGTGGCCATAGGTGGCCGCCAGGCCCGCGCCACCGGCGGAGGCGCAGATGGTGCGGTCCAGGCGGGCGGCACCCAGCGCATTCCACAACCGGCCGGCCATGGCCTCGCCCTGGATCAGGCCCATGGTGCCGGCATAGCTGTAGGGCTGGATGGCCTGGGGGTCCTGGATCGCCCTCAGCCGGGCCGCGATGTCGGCGATGGCCTCGGCCCAGCCCACCTGCACGAACCGCGGCGCCTCGGTCTTCTTGCTGACGCGCTTGAGCGGATGCAGCAGGCGCTCGGCATGGTAGGTGCGCTCGGGGTAGCGCGAGACCTTGGTGCACAGCGCGCCGTGGGTGTTGGGGTGCTCGGCGCGGCCCTGCACCTTGATGACGCGTTCGTTCTCGACGGTGATCTGCAGCGCGCAGGTGTCGGGGCAGTCGTGGGGGCAGGCGCCGAAGACGGTACGGGTGGTCATGGCAATCGCAATTCAGGCAGAACTGCGATTGTCGCAACCCGCGCCGCCTGGGGTCACTTGCGGTTCAGGAAGTCCACCAGCTTGGGTATGACTTGTGCCGGCGCCTCTTCCATCAGCCAATGGCCTGAGCCCTGGATGACGGCACCCTCGACCTTGGCATCGACCAGTCTGGCCTGCTCGATCAGGAAGGTGCCGGACGCCTTTTCGCCCGTCAGCACCAGCATCGGCTGCTGCAGCTTGGTTTTCGCGAAGCCGGCGAAGTCGGCCGCGTCCTGCTCGAAAGCCTTGAAGTAGCCGAAGCCCGCCTTCATGCCGCCCGGCTGGGCATAAGCCGCCGTGTAGAACTGGCGATCGGCCTCCGACAACGAGCGCGTCTTGTCCGCCGCGAAGTCGTTCCAGAAATGCTCGAAGTAGATGCGTTCGCGGCCGGCCACCAACTGCAGCGCAGTCTCGCCGTGAAAGTGGAAGTGCCACAGGTCGCGCAGCAGCCAGACGTTCTTCCAGTCGCCCACCCCGGGCAGGAAGGCGTCCATCAGCACGATGCTCTCGACCTCGTCCGGGTACTGGGCCGCGTAGGCATAGGCCACCATCAGGCCGATGTCGTGGCCGACGACGTTGACCTTGCGGTGGCCCAGGCTCTTGACGAGGGCGTGCACGTCCTGGGCCAGCGTCTTCTTGTCGTAGACGCCGTCGGGCTTGGCTGAGCCACCGGCGCCACGCAGGTCGGGCGCGATGACGATGCGGCGGTCGGCCAGCTTGTCGATCAGCGGCCGCCACATATGGCTGGTCTCGGTGTAGCCATGCAGCAGCACGACGGGGGTCTCGCCGCCGGCACCGGCTTGCAGATAGTGCAGCTGCACGCCGTTGGCGGTGGCGCTGCGGTCTTCGACGAGGGTGGCAGCCTGCACGCCGACGGCGAGCAGCAGGGTGGCGATGGCGGAGATGAAGCGCTTCATGGTGATCTCCTCAAAGTTGGCTCATGCCGCCGTCGACAATGATTTCCGTGCCGACGATGAAGGCCGATTCCGGCGCCGACAGGTGCAGCACCGTGGACGCGACCTCCTCGACCGTGCCGAAGCGGCCCAGCGGCACCTGGCTTTGAATCTGCGCGGCGACCTGCTTCAGCGTGTCGGCGTCGAAGCCCAGCTTGCCGTACAGCGGCGTGGTCACCGGGCCGGGGCTGACGACGTTGACGCGCGCACCCTGCGGCAGCAGCTCGGCCGACAGTGTCTTGGCCATGGAGATCAGCGCGGCCTTGCTGGCGGCGTAGATGGCCGAGTTGGGCATGCCGATGTGGGCGTTGATGGAGCCGTTCAACACGATGGACGCGCCCTTGGCCAGCACCGGGCCCAGGGCCTGGATCAGGAAGAAGGCGCCCTTGGCATTGGTGTTGAAGGTGCGGTCCCAGAGGTCAACGCTCGCGTCGGCCAGCGACGCGAACTCGGCCATGCCGGCGTTGACGAAGACCGCATCCAGCGAGCGGCCGGCGGCGGCCAGGTGGGCGCCCAGGGCGCGGGCACCGATCACGTCGGAGGCGTCCAGGGCCACCAGCTCGAAGCCTTCGGCGTCGTGTGGCTTGCCCGGGCGGGCGGTGACGATGACATGGGCGCCCTCGGCTTTGAAGGCGCGGGCGGCGGCCAGGCCGATGCCGGAGGTGCCACCGGTGACGAGGACGGTCTTGTTGGCGAAGCGGGCGGTAGACATGATGCAGTTCCTTTCGAGTCGGGTTGAGCGGCTGGTTTGCCGTGGACTCGATACTCGGCCGCGCGCCCTCTTTTGACGTCCGGCCAGGCTGGCCGACTCGTGCAAGGTTTTCGAACATGCTCAGCGACGACGAGATCCAGTTGATGGAAGCCATCCGCGAAAGCGGCAGCCTGTCGCGCGCCGCGGCCAGCCTGGGCAAGGCGCCGTCCACGGTGTCGTACACGCTGCGCCAGATCGAGGGCCGCTTCGACGCCCTGCTCTTCGACCGCCGCCGCTACCGCCTGCAGCTCACGCCCGCCGGCGCCCTGCTGGTGCGCGAGGCGGTGCGGCTTCGCGACGACATGCAGCGCCTGACGCGCCGCGTCACGCAAGTGGCCAAGGGCTGGGAGGACAGGCTCTGGATCGTCACCGACGAGGTGATCGAGTTCGGCACCCTGCTGCCCGTCATCCAGGACTTCGACAGGCTGGACTCCGGCGTGTCCTTGCGCGTGACCCACGAGGTGCTGGGCGGCACCTGGGAGGCCCTGGCCGAGGGCCGCGGCGACCTCGTCATCGGCGCCACCAACGAGCCCCCGGCCGGCATCAGCATGCAGTGGCGCGAGCTGGGCCAGATGCGCTGGGTCTATGCGGTGTCACCGCGCCATCCGCTGGCCAAGGTCAAGGGCGCGCTGACCGCCGAGCAGATGCAGGCGCATCGCGCCATCGTCGTGGCCGACACCTCGCGCCGCAACGAGGGCCGCGCCTATGGCCATGGCGCCGGCCAGGCCACGCTGGCCGTGCCCAGCATGGCCGCCAAGATCGAGGCCCAGCGCGCGGGCCTGGGCGTGGGCTGGCTGCCCGAGGCGCGCGTGGCCTCGCTGCTCAAGCGCGGCGAGTTGGTGGCGAAGACGGTGGCCGCGCCGCGCGAACCCAACACGCTTTATGTCGGCTGGCGCGACGGTGATGGCCGGGCGCTGGCCTGGTGGCTGCAGCAGCTGACGGACGCGCGGCTGTGCCAGCGCCTCGTCGACGGCGTGGACGCCTACGACTGAAGCAGCGGCCTGAGCCGCCAGGCCGCCAGGGCACCGAGGGCGGCGGCCCAGGCCAGCAGGCCGGCGCCGGTGAGGAGCTGGTCGTCGATCAGGTAGTTCACGCAGAGCTGGGTCTGGGCATCGCGGTAGAGCAGGCCGGCGGTCGCCAGCATCCAGGCCGCATTGCCGAGGAAGAAAGCGGCGACGACCGGCGAGAGCCGCTCGCGCCCCCACGCCAGCAACGCGCCGGCGGCGATCCAGCTCGCGTACTTGGCCGCGGCGAAGGCACCCGACAGCAGCGCCAGGTCCAGCGCCGCCGGGATCATCCAGAACGCGAACACGCAGGACGCCAAGGTCGCGCCGAGCAGGCCTTGCGCATCGATACGCGCAAGCGCCGGCCATGGCAGGCGGCGGCCCAGCCACCAGCCCAGGCCGAACAGCGCGGGGAACTCCAGCAGCATGTGCAGGCTCATGCGGCTCTCGATGAGGGCCAGCGGGTTCATGGACGCGGCGCCAGGCGGCGTGCCTCGGCCAGCGCGGCGGCCCAGTCGGCATGGTCGAACACGCGGTGGACGCGGCCGGTGGCATCGACGACGTGGATGGCGCCGTTGTGCACCCAGCCGCCCAGGCCGTCCGGCACGGCGACGACGCCCAGCGCCCGCAGCGCATCAGCCCCGGCCGTGAGCGACACCGGGGCCGCCAGCGTCCACCGCGCGGGATCGGCACGATGCCGCAGGCCATAACCGGCCAGTTCCGGCGTGCCGTCGTGCTCGGGGTCGATGGAGATGGACAGCAGGCGTACGGCGTCGGCCGGCTGCAGGGCCTGCTGGGCCTGCAAGAACTCGGCGCCCAGGCTCTGGCAGACGGACTCGCAACGCGTGTAGATGAAGTCCACGAGGTAGACGGCGCCGGGTTTCATGGCCGCGGCTGCGCCGGCCGAATCGCGCAGCGGCGTGACGGGCAGGCTCAACTCGCCACGCGCTGCCGCCGAGCGGCGCAGGGCCTCGAAGGTCCAGGTCTCGAAGCCTTCGGTCAGCCGCGCCACACCGGTGCCGAACGCGGCCACGCCGAGCGCACAGGCGGCCAGCGTCGCGGCCAGTTGGCCCATCACAGAGCGACGTACTCCACGGCCACGCCGTCTTTGACGACGAAGCGCGCGAACTGCTGGAAGAAGCCGTAGAACAGGTTGCGGCCAATGCCCTCGGCCGTTTGCTGCAGCTCGAGGGCGGTCTCGCCGGGGAACATCGCGTCGGTGTGGCGGTGCCACAGGGTGATCCAGCGCAGGAAATGTTCGGGCTTGACGTCCGAGGTCTCGGCCAGGGCCACATGCTTCTGGTAGACGTTGCCCTTGAAGCCGCGCGTGCCGAGCATCACCGTGCTCCAGAACTCCGTCATGCGCTGCAGATGGGGCTCCCAGTCATGGATGGCCGAGGCGAAGACGGGGCCGAGCAGCTCGTCGCGGCGCACGTCAACGTAGAAGGCGTCGACGAGGCGGCGCAGGCCGGCGCGGTCGAGGGCAATGGCAGGGTCACTCATGGGGAGGCAGTTCCTTGTCGCCCGCGAACGATGCGGTGCGGGCCTTGTGTTGCTCGCGCGCCTGGGCCACCGTTTCGGCGCTGACGGCCGGGGCCTGGTTGCCCCATTGCGAGCGCACATGGGTCAGCACGGCGGCGACCTGTTCGTCGCTAAGCTGGTCCTTGAAGGCGGGCATGGCGCCGTTGAAGGCCGCGCCCTTGACGGTCAGCGGGCCGTTGATGCCGTGCAGCAGGATGGCGGCCGTCGTCGCGTCCTTGCCCAGCACCCACTCGCTGCCGGCCAGCGGCGGGAAGACGCCGGGCAGGCCCTGGCCGCCAGCCTGGTGGCAGGCCACGCAAAGCGACGTGTACAGCGCCGCCCCGTCCACCTTGGCGCCGCCCGCCGGCTTGGCGCCGGCCAGCTCGGACTGCTGCCGGCCGTCGCCCCAGGCGGCTGGGCTCTCGATGTCGGAGCGGCTGATGTAGACGATGCCGAAGGCGAACAGCAGGGCGACCAGCGCCACCATGGGCCAGGGCAGAGGCCGGGTCTGCTCGTGCGGGTCGGGGTTCTCGCGCTGCTGCTGCGGGGAGACGTCGGGTTCGCTCATGGCCGCTTCTCCTCCTGGGCGATGACCGGATAGCTGTGATTCAGCGCCTTCAGGTAGGCGACCAGGTCCTGCGCCTCGTGGCTGGCCACGACGAGCCGGCCCGGCGGCGCATAGCCGGGCGGCAGCTTCACCTCCACATCGCCCGCCTCCAGCTTGGGCTTGGCCTCGAACAGGAAGGGGTAGCTGGGCATGATGCTGCCCGGCACATAGGCGCGCGGCTGGTAGAGGTGGCCCAGATGCCATTGTTCGCTGGGCTGGCGGGCGCCGATGTTGAAGAGGTCGGGGCCGGTGCGCATGGTGCCGAGCAGGTGCGGCGTGTCGTAGGCATAGTCGCCCGCCACGCTGGCGCGGCCCCAGCCGCGTTCCGTGTCCGGTGCGAAGCTCTTGGCGCGCGGCTGCTGCGAGTGGCAATAGACACAGCCGTTGGCGATGTAGACCTGGCGCCCGCGCAGTTCGGCGCTGGTGTAGGGCTTGAGGCCGTCTGGCGGCTTGACGTCGCGCACGGTCATGTAAGGGATGACGACGAGGGCGCTGGTGGCGACGCTCAGCATGACCATGCCGCCGGCGAGGAGTTTGGTTTCGCTGTGCATGTCAGATCGCCTTCAGCAAGGTGGGTTCATTGCGCCCTGCCGAGCGCCCCGCCAGCAGCATGCAGAAGTGCACGACGAAGACGAGGTGGCCCAACGCCATCAGACCGCCGCCGAGGCTGCGCGCCTTCAGATAGGGCAGCGTCAGCGTCACCGAGTCCATGAAGGGTCGGCTGGCGTCCAGCATCGCCTGCCCCTGCAGCCAGCCACCGACAGTCAGCGACACGAAGTAGATCGCGATGCCCAGCGCCGCCAGCCAGAAGTGCAGCGCGATCAGGCCCTGCGACGGCCACTCCCGGCCCGACACGCGCGGCACGATGAAGTAGATGGCGCCGAAGAAGACCATCGTCACGAAGCCGTACAGCCCGAGGTGGGCGTGGGCCACCGTGAAGTGCGTGAAATGAGCCACCACGTTGACGCTGCGCAGCGCCTCGATCGAGCCCTGGATGGAGCTGGCCGTATACATCAGGCCGCCGAAGCCGATGAAGCGCAGCGTGGGCGAAGTGCGTAGCGCACCGAGATGGCCCTTGAGCGTCTGGTGCTGGTTCACCGTGAAGGCCAGCACAGGCACGATCATCATCATGCTCTGCACGATGGACAGCGTGACCAGCCAGCCCGGCACCGGCCCGCCGATCAGATGGTGGCCGCCGACCTGGCCGTAGAAGAAGGCCAGGCCCCAGAAGCCCAGCAGCGACAGGTTGTAGCTCTGCACCGGACGGCCGATGACCTTGGGCAGGAAGTAGTAGACCGAGGCCAGCGCCAGCGGCGTGTAGAACAGCCCCAGCACGTTGTGGCCGAACCACCAGTTGGTGGCCGCCTGCTGCACGCCGTGGTGCAGGTCAGGCATGTTGCCGACGAGGAAGAGCACCGGGAACCAGAACAGTGCGCAGCCCATGTACCAGACCGACACGTAGAGGTGATCCACCTTGCGGTTCAGCAGCGTCAGCACCAGCGGCACACCGACCAGCGCGCCGCCGATGACGAAGAGGATGTCGACCTGCCAGGGAATCTCCAGCCACTCCAGGCCGTCGCTCACGCCGACGGCGATGGCGCCCAGACCGGCGACCAGCGCCGCGTTCCACAGCGCCGCGCCGAGGAAGGCGAACTTGGCGCCGACCAGCTCGGTCTTCAGCAGCCGCGGGATGACGAAGAGCGCGATGCCCAGGCCCGCCATCGGCGCCCAGCCGTAGGCCACGGCATTCAGGTGGATGGTGCGGATGCGGCCGAAGGTCAGCCAGGGCTGGGCGACCAGCCAATCGGGCTCGTGCAGCTTGATGGAGGCCGTCAGTCCCGCGGCGGACGCCACCAGCAGCCAGGCGAAGGCGCAACAAAAGAAGAAGAACACGAGGGGCGCCGTGGAGGCATCGGCGCGGGCGCGCTGCAGCAGCTCGTCACTCGCACCGGCGGGTGCCTTGCCGGCAGCCGGATCCTCGGCGCTGCCGATCTCGCCCGCCGCGAAGATGACCTCGGCCGCCTTGGCGCTCTTGTCGAACATGCCGCTGCGCTGCGTCCAGACGAAGACCAGCAGCGCGACGACCGACAACACGAAGGCCGACAGCAGGATGGCGATGGTGCTCATGTAAGCCTCATTTCCGTTGTCCATTCCTCATTGGCATGAAACCGGCGTCTTCCGGGCCGGGCGCCGGGCCGCTCCCGAGCCGTCCCCTCGGGAGACTGGCCAAGGTAGACCTTGGACGAGGGGCTCCATTTCAACCGTCCTGGCCGTCGACCCGGGGCGACGTCAGCCAGCCTGCGTAACGCCGCAAGTAGATGCAGAACGCCGCCACAAAGCAAGCGCCGGCTGCCAGCAGCGCCAGGAAGGCGATCTGCACGCCGCGCGGCGTCTGCAACCCCGTCCAGGTTTTGCCGGCCGTGAAGACGAAGCCCAGCACCACCGCCACGACGAAGCCGAACAGCATCTCGTGCCCATGCCACAGCGGCCCGGACAGGCCCGTGGCCGGTACCACGCGGCCGGTGAACACGGCCCACCACAGCGGCATCAGCACCACGCCGGCAAGCGCGGCGAGCAGGTAGAAGGGCCGGAACGCCAGCCGCAGCGGCGGCCAGCCGGTGGGCGGCCGCGGCGTCGGCTGGCCAAAGATGGGCAGGGCGAGGGGTCTCACGTCGACTTAAAGATGTATTTAATATGCATCTTATTTATCAGGCACCGGTCTGGCAACAATGCCCCGCCCTGCACAAGGCCACCCGCGATGCGACTGACGCTCTACACCGACTACACGCTGCGCGTGCTGATGTACCTCGCGCTGAAGCAGCGCGACGGTGAAGGCCTGGCCACCATCGACCAGATCGCAGCGGCCTATGGCATCTCGCGCCACCACCTGACCAAGATCGTGCAGGAGCTGGGCCGGCAGGGTTTCATCGAGACGCTGCGGGGCCGCGCGGGTGGCATGCGCCTGGCGCGACCGGCGGCGGACATCTCCATCGGCGCGGTCGTGCGCGTGGCGGAGGAGGACTTCGCCGTCGTCGCCTGCCACGACGGCAGCCAGCCCCACGGCTGCGCCGTCTTCCCGGCCTGCCGGCTCAAGCATCGGCTGGCGAAAGCGGTGGAGGCCTTCCTCGCCGAGCTGGACGGCATGACGCTGGACGAGGCCATCGGCGCGCCCGTCCAGGCGGCCATGCTGCTCGGCATCAGGCCGGCAGCGCCTTCCGAAAGCCGATCGCGAAGCGGTTCCACGCGTTGATGGTCGTGATGGCCAGCGTCAGGTTCACCATCTCAGCCTCGTTGAACTCGGCCGTCGCAGCGGCGTAGTCGGCGTCGCTGGCATGGTCCTGGGTGATCAGCGTGATTGCTTCGGTCCAGGCCAGGGCGGCGCGCTCGCGCGGCGTGAACAGCGCGGTCTCGCGCCAGGCCGGCAGCACGTGCAGGCGACGTTCGCTCTCGCCGGCCTCGCGGGCGTCACGGCTGTGCATGTCCAGGCAGAAGGCGCAGCCGTTGATCTGCGAGGTGCGCATCTTCACGAGCTCGATGAGACTGGGCTCCAGGCCGAGCTTGGCGATGCTGCCTTCCAGGACCAGCATGGCCTTCAGAGCGGCGGGAGAAGCGGTGTAGAAATCGATGCGCGGGGTGGACATGAGATGCTCCGTTTGCGGTTGAGGGGATGACTGAATGGTGATCGCCGCGCGCCGCCCCGAGCAGTCCAATCCCGTCCATTTCAGGTAGTCCAGTGGACCTGCACATCGTCATCGACCGCGACCAGCCGCTGGGCGAACAGCTGCTGCGCCAACTGCGCGCACTGATCCGCAGCGGCCGCCTGGCCACTGGCGCGCAGCTGCCGCCCACGCGGCTGCTGGCTGAGCAGCTTCGCCTGGCGCGCCAGACGGTCGCCGAGGCCTACGAGCGCTTGACGCTGGAGCAGCTGATCGAGGCGCGCCCCGGCCGCGGCAGCTTCGTGTGCGCGCTGCCAGCCACTGAAGCCGAGCGGCCGGCGCCCGCTGCCGTGCGGCTGGCCAGCGCCGAGCGCATCGCCGCCTTCCAGGCGCTGCCGGTGCCGCTGCTGCGCTTTGCCGACAACCCGCTGGCGCGCTGGGACTTCATCGGCGGCTCGCCCGAGCCCGCCCTCTTCCCGCATGAGGACTGGCGCCGCCACCTGCAGGCGGCCCAGCGCCAGATGGGCCAGGGCGGCGCGCACGCGCCACCGGCCGGCCTGGACGCGCTGCGCGAGGCCATTGCCGAGCATCTGGCCTATGCGCGCGGCGTGCACTGCACGGCTGCGGACGTCATCGTCACCCAGGGCGCCCAGCAGGCGTTCGATTTGCTGGTGCGTGTGCTGGTGGGACCGGGCGAGGTGGCGGCCATGGAGTCGCCGGGCTACCCGCCCATCACGGGGCTGTTGCGGGCGCAGGGCGCCCGCATCGCGGCGGTACCGGTGGACGAGCAGGGGCTCGTCGTCGAGCAGTTGCCGGGCGACGCGCGCCTCGTCTACACGACGCCGGCCCACCAGTTCCCGCTGGGCGTGGCCATGAGTGCGGCGCGGCGGCGCGCACTGCTGGCCTGGGCTGCACGCACCGGCGCCGTCGTCGTCGAGGACGACTACGACAGCGAGTTCCGTTTCGAGGGCCAGCCGCGCGACAGCCTGCAAGGCCTGGACACGGATGGCCGCGTCGCCTTCGTCGGCAGCTTTTCCAAGACGCTGGCGCCGTCGCTGCGCCTGGGCTATGTCATCGCACCGCCCGCGCTGCGCGAGGCCTTGCTGCACGCCAAGCACCTGGCCGACGTTCACGGCCCCAGCCTGCTGCAGAGCGCGCTGGCGCGCTTCATGGCCGAGGGCGCCTACCGCAGGCATCTGCGCCGCTGCGTGACGGCCTACGGGCACAGGCGCGAGCGGCTGATGCGGGGCTTTTCGGGCTCGCTCTCACGCTGGCTCCAATTGCTGCCGGCCGAGGCTGGCTTCCACCAGGCGGCGCTGCTCGCGCCCGGCCTCGCCCTGGACGCGACGCAGCTGGCCGCGCTGGCGCGCCGCGTGGACGTGGGCCTCTACCCGCTGCAGGCTTTTGGCGCGGGCCGTGACGGGTTGCTGATGGGCTTCGGCCGCGTCGACCCGGAGGGCATCGACGCGGCGCTCGCGCGCGTGGCCGAGCTGCTGGAGGCGGCCGGCTAGCTCGCCGGCAAGGTCAGCCGGGCGATGCAGCCGCGCGGCGCGGCAGGCAGCAGTTGGGCACTGCCGCCATGGCGCTCGGCGATCTCGCGCACGATGGCCAGCCCCAGGCCGCAGCCCTCCCCCGTCGTCGCGCCACGCACGAAGCGTTCGAAGGCGCGCTCGCGCATCTCGGGCGCCAGGCCCGGGCCGTTGTCCTCGACGTCGATCCACACATCATCGCCCGCGCGGCGCAGCTTGACGGTGAGGGTGGCGCCCTCGCCGGCGTAGCGAATGGCGTTGTCGATGAGATTGACCAGGGCCTCGCGCAGCAGCAGCTCGACGCCCTGCACACGCAGGCCCTCGTCCGCCACCTCCACGCCCAGGTCGCAGCCCGCGGCCAACGCGCGCGGCACCCATTCGGCCGTGGCTTCGTGCACCAGGCGATCGCAGTCCACCATCGCCCAACCCTGGGCCGCGACGGCCTCGGGCTCGGCGCGCGCCAGCACCAGCAGCTGCGACACCAGGCGGGCGCCGCGCACGGCGCTCTCGTGCACGCGCTCCAGGCGCTGGCGCAGGGCCGGGTCTGTCGTGGCTTCCAGCGCGAGCTCGGTCTGGCTCTTCAGCCCCGCCAGCGGCGTACGCAGCTGGTGGGCCGCATCGCTGATGAAGCGGCGCTGCGTGGCCAGGCTGTGCTGCACCTGGCCAAGCAGCTCATTGACGGCACCGGCCAGGGCGCTGACCTCGGGCGGTGCGGCGCGCAGCTGCACAGGGTCCAGCGCATCGGCACGGCGGCCTTCGACCTGCTGCTGCAACTCGGCCAATGGCTTCAGGCCGCGGCGGATGCCGGCCCAGACGATGGCACTCATCAGCGCGATCAGCAGAGACAGCGGCAAGGCCGTGTCGAGCAGCATGCGCCGCGCCAACTGGTCGCGCGGCGCGCTGGAGCGGGCGATCTGCACGCGCAGCGTCGAGTCCGCCGCGCCGGCCGCGCCGAGGTGCAGGTCCAGCGAGACGACGCGCATGGCCTCGGGCACCGTGGTGTTGAAGAAGACCGGCTCGTTCAGCGCCGGTGTGCCCGGCGGTTGCGGCAGACGCGCGTCGCCCAGCAGCAGCTGGCCCGGCGGCGAGCTGACCATGTACATGACGCGGTCCTCGGGGTCGGCGGCCAGGATGTCCTGGGCCGAGCGCGGCAGGTCGACGAAGAGGCCGCTCGAGGTCGGCTTGATCTGGCGGGCCAGGGCGCGGGCGGCTTGCAGCAGCGTCGCGTCGACAAGTTCATCGGCATGCCGGCTGGCCAGGC
Source organism: Roseateles sp. FW305-36 (assembly GCF_058787015.1). Classification (NCBI taxonomy): domain Bacteria; kingdom Pseudomonadati; phylum Pseudomonadota; class Betaproteobacteria; order Burkholderiales; family Sphaerotilaceae; genus Roseateles; species Roseateles sp. FW305-36. The sequence continues at coordinate 290,127 of NZ_JBYSZK010000005.1, forward strand.
GGTAGGCGCCGAAGGCGGCGACCAGCCACAGCACGATCTGCGGCAGCAGCAGCCACAGCAGCAGTTGCCGGTGCAGCGAACGACCGGCCGGCTTGCTCACGGTGTCGACGTGGCTTCCAGCAGATAACCCAGGCCACGCACCGTGCGCACGGCGAGACCCGAGCCTTCGAGCTTCTTGCGCAGGCGGTGGATATAGACCTCGATGGAGCCGCCTTCATCGGCGCCCCAGGCCTCGACGATCTGCTGCTTGGTGACGACGCGGTCGCGCTCGGCCACCAGCAGGTCCAGCAGCGTCCATTCGCGCGGGCTCAGCTCCAGGGCCTCGCCGCCGATGCTGGCGCGGCGCGCCGTGCGGTCCAGGCTGAGGCGGCGCAGTTGCTGGCTCTGCGAGGCCGGGCGGCCGCGCCGCATCAGCGCATGCAGGCGCGCCTCCAGCTCCGGAAAGTCGAAGGGCTTGGTCAGGTAGTCGTCGGCACCCGCCTGCAGGCCGGCGACGCGGTGTTCCAGCGCATCCAGGGCCGTCAGCACGAGGATGGGCAGGGTGCGGCCCGCCTCACGCACGCGCTTGAGCACGGTCAGGCCGTCCACCAGCGGCAGGCCGAGGTCGAGGATGGCGACGTCGAAATCCTGCTTGCGCAGCAGGTACTCGGCCACGGCGCCGTTCTCGGCCCACTCGACCTTGAACGAGGCGTTCAGCAACTGCTGCTGCAGGGCGTCGGCCAGCAGGGGGTCGTCTTCGGCGAGCAGCAGGTTCATCGCGGCGACTTTAACGGGAGCCGGCCTTATGGTTAATACGCTATTAAGTTTATTAACTTCACGTAATGATGACGGGATGTTGCGCGCTCTCGCCCCTGCCCTGCTGGCCGCCGCGGCCCAGGCCGGGACGCCGGCCGACGTCGTGCACTGGTGGACCTCGCCCGGCGAGATCGCCGCCAAGCAGGCCCTCGCCGAGGCCTACCGCGGCGCGGGCGGCCAGTGGCGCGAGCTGGGCGTCGGCGCTTCGGAGCAGGCCCGCACCGTCGTGCTGGGGCGTATTGCCGCCGGCAACCCGCCGCTCGCCGCGCAGTTCAACCCCTCCAGCGTACTGGTGCGCCTGGCCCGCGAAGGCCGGCTCAACGCCATCGACGACGTGGCCGCCCAGGGCCGCTGGGCCGAGGTGCTGCCGGCCGTGCTGCTGGATGCCGTCAAGGTGGACGGACACGTCTACGCCGCCCCCGTCAGCATCCACATGCCGGTGTGGCTGTGGAGCTCCAAGGCGGCCCTGGCCAAGGCCGGCGTCAAGGCCGAGCCGCGCAGCATGGACGAGCTCTTCGCCACGCTGGACAAGCTGCAGGCCGCCGGCCTGATCCCGCTGGCCCATGGCGGCCAGCCCTGGCAGGACCTCAACCTCTTCATCGCCCTGCTGGCCAACCAGGGCGGGCGCGACCTTTATCTCGCCGTGCTGCGCGACCGCGACGTGGCAGCCGTGCAAGGCGAAGCGCTGCGCCAGGTGTTGCTGAACTACAAGAAGCTGCGCCGTTATGTGGACCCGGCCTCGCCGGGGCGCAGCTGGGCCGACACCACCGCCCTGCTCGTCAGCGGCCGCGCCGGCCTGCAGTTCATGGGCGATTGGTCCAAGGGCGAGTTCACGCAGGCTGGCCAGCAGCCGGGCCGCGACTTCGGCTGCACGCCGGGTCTGAGCCCGCGCTCACCCTATATCGTCAGCGGCGACGTGCTGGTCTTTCCCAAGGACAGGGACGGCGGCGCCCTGCCCGCCCAACGCCTGCTCGCCCGCACGGCGACGGCGCCCGCCACCCAGCTTGCCTTCAGCGCCCGCAAGGGCTCGGTGCCGGTGCGCACCGACCTCGACACCCGCACCCTGGATGCCTGCGCCCAGGCCGGCGCCGCCGCCCTGCGCGACGCCGGCCGACTGGTGGGCAACACCGAATTGCTGCTCGCGCCCGAGCAGTTGACGGCGCTCGAACGTGCCGTCAGCGACTACTGGAACCGCGACATTCCCGTGCAGACGGTGCAGCAGACCCTCGCCAAACTATTGCAAGACAGGAGACTCCCTTGACCCGCGTTCACATCCAGGACCTCAGCATCCGTTTTGGCACGCACGACGTCATCAAGAACCTCGACCTCGACGTCAACAGCGGCGAGTTCCTCGTGCTGCTCGGCCCCTCGGGTTGCGGCAAGTCGACGCTGCTGCACACCATCGCCGGCCTCAACCCCGTCAGCGGCGGCAGCATCAGCATCGGCGACCAGGACATGACGCGGGCCGAGCCCAGCCAGCGTGGCGTCGGCATGGTGTTCCAGAGCTATGCGCTGTACCCGACCATGACGGTGAAGGAGAACCTGGCCTTCCCGCTGAAGATGGCCAAGACGCCCAAGGCCGAGCTGGAAAAGCGCGTGGCTGCCGCGGCCGACATGCTGCAGCTCGGCCCCTTGCTGGAGCGCCGTCCCGGCCAGTTGTCGGGCGGCCAGCGCCAGCGCGTCGCCATCGGCCGCGCGGTGGTGCGCGAGGCCAAGGTGCTGCTGCTGGACGAGCCGCTGTCCAACCTCGACGCCAAGCTGCGCACCGACCTGCGCCGCGAGCTGAAGACCCTGCACCAGCGCCTGGGCAACACCATGATCTACGTGACCCACGACCAGGTCGAGGCCATGACGCTGGCGACGCGCATCGTCGTCATGCACCAGGGCGTCATCCAGCAGGTGGGCACGCCGGCCGAGGTCTACGACAGGCCCAAGAACCTGCGCGTGGCCGGCTTCGTCGGCTCGCCTTCCATCAACCGCATCGAAGGCCAGGTCGGCGAGGGCGGCCTGTTCGTGTCGCCGGCCCTGAACCTGCCCCTGCCCACGGCCCTGGCCTCGCGCCCGCAGGGTGAGGTGCTGACGCTGGCGGTGCGGCCCGAGAACGTGCGCCTGGGCGCAGACCAGCCCTTCGGCGCCGAGATCCAGCTCGTCGAGCCGCTGGGCAACCAGCATGTGGTGTGGATGAACTCGGGCGGCACCACCCTGTCGGCCGTGCTGCCGGGTCAGCCGGAAGTCGAGGATGGCGCCCGGGTGAGCTTCGGCTTCGACGCGGCGAAGACCATGTGGTTCGACGCGGCAGGGGACCGCATCGGGACTTGACCCTGGCAAGGCGTCATCCTAGGGATGTCGACGAACTTGACATCGCCCGTAGGCGGCGCGCGCAAGTCGTTGATCTTTCGGCGTTCCTGGCGGTGGCACATCAATTGCGTGCCAGCTGGGAAGGCACTCGCGTCGAGTGCACCGAACGGGAAGCAAGATGAACAAGATCAAGCAATGGGGTGCGGCCTGCATCGCAGCGGCAAGCCTCATGGCCACCGGCACCGTCCAGGCTGACGCCATCAAGGTCAGCATGACGGTCGACAACTCCTACGCCCTGTTTGTGGGCAGCGGGAACGGCGCCACTACCTTCGTCGGTTCTGACGGCAACTGGCCCACGGTCGAGACCTACAACTTCAACCTGAACGCCGGCGACTATCTGTACGTGGTGACGGCTTCGGACCACTCGGCGGCCCAGGGCTTTCTGGGCCAGTTCGAGAACCTGACCAAAAACTTCAAGTTCTACAGCAACGATCCCCAGTGGCAGGTCATGTCCACCGGCCTGGGAAGCAACGCCCCATACGACGGCACCGCGGCCTCGCTGGCCCTGCTGTCCGCCGAGATCCAGGATGCCAATGGCGGCGGCAACCCCTCGAACGGCTGGACCAACTTCACCGCCGGCGGCGCCAACGGCGCGGGCCCCTGGGGCCCCATGGCCGGCATCGACGGCGCGGCGCGCTGGGTCTGGTACGCCGGTGGCAACTGCAACAGCAACGATCCCACCATCGGCGGCTGCGACGCTGGCGAATGGCTGGTGTTCCGCATCGCCGTGGCCGCCACCCCTGACAACCCGACGGGTCAAGTGCCCGAACCCGCCTCTCTGGCCCTCGTGGGCCTGGGCCTGCTGGCTGCCGGTGCAGCCCGCCGACGCGCCTGAGCGCCGCCCTGATCCACACTGCACAGGGGCTTCGGCCCCTTTTTTTGCGCCCGTCACGGGCGCTCAATTCAGGCTCCGTCTTCCTCGTCGGAGGCACCTGTGTGGCCGCCTGGGACAACCTCAGCGTCGGTTTCGACATCAGCGGCTCGGGCAAGGCCCATCTGTCGCTGGACGACGCGGCCTCTAGCAGCTCCGACCGCCGCGCTGTGGCTGGCCGGCCTCGCCGTGCTGGGGCCCTTGGCCTCGCGGCGCCGGGCTGCCCGCGGCAGCTGAAGGCGACCACCGCTCAACGCGCCGGCACGGAGAAGCGGTAGTCCAGGCCGAAAGCCACGTTGTCGGCCTTGAACTGCCCGCCACCTGCGCTGCGGGCCTCGATGCGGCCGACGCTGAAGTTCAGCGCCAGGCGCTCATCCAGCAGCCAGCGCACACCCGCGCTGGCCTTGGCGGACTTGCCGTGCACATTGGCGCCGGCCAGCAGCTGGGCAAAGCCTTGCAGACGCTCGCCCGGGCCGGTCAAGGTCTGCAGCCCCAAGCCGCCCAGGATCTCGGCATAGCCCGGATAGCCCAGATAGGCGTTGTAGGCTGCCGAGGCCTGCAGCGGCAGGTACCAGCGCTGGCCCACCGGCACGTCGAGCTGCAGGCCGAGCATCTGCAAGGCGGGGCGATCCACACCGCGGTAGCTGAGATGCAGTTCGGTCTGGTGCAGCACCGACAGGCGCAGGCCTTCGTAGTGCGCAGGGCTGGCGCCCTCGCTGCTGCCGCCGGAGCGCAGGTGGTGGGTCAGGCTCAGGCCCCAGGTCTGGTTGCGCGAACTGCCTTTGGGGGCGCTCAGATAGCCCGTCGACAGCGACAGGCCGAGGTCGCGCGTCAGCGCGTATTCGGCAGACAGCTTGGGATAGACCAGCAGGCCGGAGGCGGTGTCGATGACCTCCGACGAATAGCCGCCCGAGCCCAGGCCGAGTTGACCGTAGAGCGTGAAGTCGCGCGCGACGCGCCAGCGCTGGCCGACGCCGCCCAGCAGCTGGTTGTACAGCGGCAGGCCGTGATAGCCCATGCCCAGGGCCGCGAACCAGTAGCTGTCGCTGCCGAAGAAATGGGCGACCTGCAGATCGGCCACGCCGATCGTGCCCTTGTTGGAACCCTGGGGCGAACGCTGGTGGTAGTTGTCCAGCGACAGCGTCAGCATGTTCTCGCCCATGTCCGCGCTGGCGCGGCGGTCGTCCGCGGCCGACAGCGGCTGGCCCTGGCGTGCAAACGGCCCCGTCAGATAGCTGAAGGGCACTTCCAGCATCAGATTGGCCTGGGTGCCGTCGATGAGGGAATGGCGGAACTTCAGCCGCGAGACGTTCGCGCCCAGCGTGAAATCGCCGAAGTCATAGCCCAAGCCGACATAGCCCTTGGCGAAGCCGCCGCTGCCCGACAGCAGCTTGCTGTGCTCGACGCTGCGCCCGCCGCCGCCACCGCCTGCCGACAGGCCGGCCATCGCGAACAGCGGCCCGGCCAGCGGCCGCCTGAGGTGCACACCCAGGTCCGCCGCCACGAAGCCACCGTAGGCCCCCCGGACGAGAGGCGCATAGAAGCCGCCGCCCAGGTACACGCCGTCGAGCACCTTCTGGTAGGCATGCAGGCCCATCAGATCGATGGGGCGGTCGCCCGGCACCTTGACGGTCTGGTGCTCCAGCGTCAGCAGCGCGTCGTTGCTGCGCAGCTCGGAAGCCTCGGCGGCGGGCGGCGCTGGCTGCTGCGCCTGTGCGGCGATGCAAAGCGACAGCGCGATGCAGGCAAAGGAGAGGTTAGCGAGGCGGAACAAAGGGAGCCGGAACATGCAAGGTCGTCGGAACGGCCGGGCATGCTCTCACGAACTGCGGCTCTTTCTGCCCGGCGCGGCCCGTGAACCTGGGGATGCCAGAGCCCTGCTCCCGCAACTGTCACGAAGACCTGTTGCAATCGCCGGCCCTCTGGATGGCAGGCCGCGGGCCTGACGACAAACAACGCCATGCCCGAACGCACCGCCCTTTCCAGACTGCTGGCCGCGCTGGCCTTGACGATGCCCCTGCTGGTCGCAGCCCAGACGCCGCAGCCGCCGTTGACCGCCGCGGAGCGCGCTCAACGCGAAGCGGATCGGGTGTTCGACGTCATCAGGTTCCACACCATCCGCAACAAGCCGGCGGTGGAAGCCGGCAGCAAGCCGGCGCGGCCGCCTGCACCACCGGCGCAGCGCGTGCTGCCCCACACCTTCGCCGCGCCTGCGCCGCTCGCCGCCACGGCACCGGCCGCGGAAGCCGTCGTCGGCATGAGCGCTGCGCAAACGCCCGCGGCCATGCCGCAGCCTGCCCCGGCGGCTTCGGTTCAAGTGGACGAGCCCGCCGGCACTGCGCCGACGCCGGAGGCAGAAGCCGAGACGGAGGAACCCGAAGAGGCGCCGCTGCGCATGCAGAACTTCGTGGCTCCGACCCTCACGCCCGCCCTCCAGGCCACGCTGGGCGCGGGTGACCGGCATGTCAGGGTGAGGCTGACGGTCGAGGCCGACGGCACGGTCAGCCGGGCAGAAGCGGTCGCCGGCGTGCCACGGCGGCTGGCCAGGCCAGCGACCGAGGCCATCCTGCAATGGCAGTTCGCGCCGCTGCCGCAGGCACGCACCGCCGAGGTGGAGATCGCCTTCCGGCGCGATTGAGGCCTACTGAGGCGCCGAGGCGGCCTTGACGAGCGCCTCGACGGCCTTCGTGGAAGCCTCCCCGGGCAGCGCCCATGCGAAGCCCTCGACGCCCATGGCAAAGGCATCCATGGTTTCCTTGTAGGGGCTGTCGTTCGGGCCCTTGAGCAGCACGATGAGGCGGTAGCCGCTGTTGACGGCCACATAGCTGACGGCGCGCAGGCCGTTGGGCAGCCTGCCTTCGTAGCGGCCGCCCTCGACACCGCCAAGGGTGACGGGCTTCGCCGCATCGCGGGTCAGCTTCTTGTCGAAGGGGTTGCCGATCTTGACGGCGCCATCAAGCGCGTCATAGGGCCTGGCCGGGTCGGGCTCGGCAAAGCTCCACACGACGATGAAAACGGCCTTGGGATCGTCGGTGCGCGAATACACCGCCATGCCCGCGGGCCTGCCGGTCTTGTCGGGCTTTTCCTCACGATTCACTTCGCTGACGCCGTCGGGCACCTTGAAGCTGCCATACGAGGTCTTCACTTCGGCGGCATGCGCCGGGGACGCTGCGCAGAGCAGGCCGAAGGTCAGGGACAGAGCGGAGATCAGGCGTTGCATGGTCAACCGAGGCGTTGCGTTGGATGGCGTGAGGCTTGCAGCTATGCCGCCGTCCGCACGGAACGGCGGTCACGCAGCGATCAGTCTTCCTTGTAGATGCGCACCCAGTCGACCAGCATCTTGGCCGGCATGGGCGTCGTCGCATCCGGCGCACCCGGCCAGTCGCCGCCGACGGCCAGGTTGAGGATGACGAAATAGGGCTTCTCGAAGACCCAGGTGCCGCCGGCCGGCAGGGACGAAGGCGTCAGGCGGTGGAAGTCGACGCCGTCGACCTGCCAGATGATCTCGTTGGGCCGCTTGATGAGGGTGTAGGTGTGGAAGTCATCGGCCACCGGCTTGCCAAAGTCATAGGGCTTGCCGATGCCCTGTGCGCCGGAATAGCCGGGGCCGTGCAGGGTGCCGTAGGTGGTGTTCGGCGTCTTGCCGATGAACTCCATGATGTCGATCTCGCCCGACTTGGGCCAGCCGGCCGTCGCGAGATCGGTGCCCAGGGCCCAGAAGGCCGGCCAGATGCCCGTGCCGGCGGGCAGCTTCATGCGCGCCTCGACCTTGCCGTAGGTGAAGCCGACCTTGCCGTTGGTGTGGATGCGCGCCGAGGTGTAGTCGCAGGGCTTGTTGTTCCAGCAGGGGCCGGGGTTGACGGCCTTCTCGGCGGTGATGACGAGCATGCCGTTGCCATCGGTCTGCGCATTGCGGGCGTTAGACGTGTAGTACTCGTACTCGTGGTTGCCCCAGCCGCCGTTCTCGGCGTTGCCGAGGTCATAACTCCAGTTGGCGGCCTTGGGCACGGTGCCAGCGGCGTCGTCGAACTCATCGCTCCAGGTCAGGGTCCACTTGTTGGACGGCGCGGGAGTCGGTGCAGGCGCCGGAGCTGGAGTCGGTGCAGGCGTGGGCGCGGGGGCCGGTGCAGGCGTGGGCGCCGCCGGCGCGGCCGCGGCCGAACCGCCACCACCACCACAGGCGGTCAGCACGGCGGCGATGGCAGGCAGGGCATGGCGCCAGGGGCTCGGGGCCGGTTTGATCTTGTTCATGCTTGTCTCCGTCTTCTTTGAAAGTCTTGTTCAGCCGCGCCAGTCCTGGAGGAAGTTCCGATACCACTCGGCGCTGGCCTTGGGCGTGCGGGCCTGCGTCTCGTAGTCGACATGCACGATGCCGAAACGCTTCAGATAGCCGCTGGCCCATTCGAAGTTGTCCATCAGGCTCCAGACCATGTAGCCGGCCATGGGCACGCCCTGCTGCATGGCGCTGGCCACGGCGGCGATGTGGTCGCGCAGATAGGCGATGCGGTCGTCGTCCTGCACGCGGCCGTTGACAACGGTCTGGTCCTTGAAGGCACCGCCGTTCTCGGTCACGTAGACGGGCGGCAGGCCGGGGTAGTCGCGGTGCAGCAGGCACAGCAGGTCGTCCAGGCCCTGGGCATAGATCTCCCAGCCCATGTCGGACACCGGCAGGCCGCGCTCCTCGGGCTTCCAGTCGGCGCCGCTGGCTGACACGACGCTGCGGGTGTAGTAGTTGACGCCCAGGTAGTCCATGGGCTGGGCGATGGATTCCATGTCGCCGGGGTGGACGACGGGGGCGTCCGCGCCGAGTTCGGCCAGCACCTCTTCGGGGTAGCTGCCCTTGAACAGCGGGTCGGCGTACCAGCGGCGGCCGCGGGCGTCGGCCAGCGCCGCGGCGGCGATGTCCTCGGGCATGGCCGTGGCCGGCACGGTGGACGACAGGTTGAGAACGATGCCGAGCTGGCTCCTGGCGCCATCGGCACGCAGGGCCTGCAGGGCCAGGCCGTGGCTGAGCAGCAGGTGGTGGCAGACCTGGGTGGCGATCCTGCGGCTCTTGATGCCGGGCGCGAAATTGCCCTGCTCGTTGCCCAGCACGGCGATGACCCAGGGCTCGTTGTGCGTCGTCAGGCCGTCCAGGCGGTCGCCCAGGCGCGCGTTCACATGACGGGCGTAGTCGACGAAGCGGTGCACGGTGTCGCGGTCGTTCCAGCCGCCGCGGTCCTGCAGGCCCTGGGGCAGGTCCCAGTGGTTCAGCGTCGCGAAGGCCTGGATGCCGCGCTTCTTGAGCCCGTCGACCAGCCGCTCGTAGAAGTCCAGGCCCTTGGGGTTGAACTCTCCATGGCCCAGGGCCTGCACGCGCGGCCAGGCGATGGAGAAGCGGTAGCAGTTGACGCCCAGCGACGCGATCAGGTCGAGGTCGCTCTCCAGGCGGTGGAAGTGGTCGCATGCCACTTCGCCGTTGCTGGCGTCAGCGATGGCGCCGGGCTGCTTGCAGAAACGGTCCCAGATGGACTCGCCCTTGCCGTCCTCGTGGGCCGCGCCCTCGATCTGGAAGCTGCTGGTGGCCACGCCCCAGACGAAGTTGGGCGGGAACTGGCGGTGCAGAGGAGCTTGTGACATGAAGAGTTCTTTTGGTTTTTATTTGACGGCGCCGGCGGTCAGGCCCGCGATGAGCTGGCGCGACGAGATGACGAAGAGGACGAGCAGGGGCAGGGTCGCGATGGCCGAGCCGGCCATCAGCGCGCCCCATTCGGTGCTGGTGGTGCTGAAGAGGCTGCGCAGGGCCAGCGGCAGCGTGTAGTTCTCGGCCGTGCGCATGACGATCAGCGGGTTCATGAAGTTGTTCCATGAACTGATGAAGGTGATGAGGCCCAGCGTGCCGAGGGCCGGCTTCATCAACGGCAGGGCGATGCGCCAGTAGATGCCGAGCTCGCTGGCGCCATCGATGCGCGCGGCGCTGAGCAGTTCCTTGGGCACCGTGGAGGCGGCGAACTGGCGCATCAGGAAGATGCCGAAGGCGCTGGCGGCGCCCGGGACGTAAAGGGCGCGGTGGGTGTCGATCCAGCCCAGGGCGTCCATGACCATGAAGCTGGGGATCATGTTCATGAAGGCCGGCACCATCATCGTGCCCATGACCAGGGCGAACAGGACCTTCTTGAAGCGGAACTCCAGCATCGCGAAGGCATAGCCGGCCATGGAGCAGAACAGCAGGGTCAGCGCCGTGGACATCAGCCCGACGTAGAGGCTCCAGCCGACGTTCTTCCAGAACGGCAGCCGCGTCGTCAGCACCGCGATGTTGTTCAGCAGCTCGGTGCTGAACCACAGCGGCGGCGGCACGTTGAAGATGTCGGTGCGCGACTGGGTCGCGAACACGAACATGAAATAAAACGGCGCCAGCATGATCAGCGCACCGGCGCCGACGATGAGGTAGGCCGCGTATTTCGGCATCGTTCTTCTCATGCCTCGGCCCTCCGGTCGGCGAAGGCCTTGTTGGTCAGCCAGGTCAGCAGGGCGATGACGCCGAACATGATCCAGGCCAGAGCACTCGCGCCGCCGAAGTCGCTGAAGTCGAAGGCCTCGCGGTAGAGGTACATGGCCACCGTCATGGCCTGCTGGTCGGCACCGCCCTTGCCGTTGGTCAGGATGAAGGGCTCCTCGAAGAGCTGCAGGCCGCCGATCAAGGACAGCGTGACGCCGAACAGGATCATGGGCTTGAGCCCCGGCAGGGTGATGCGCAGGAACTGCTGCCAGGGGCCGGCACCATCGAGCTTGGCGGCCTGGTAGAGGTCGTGCGGGATGGTCTGCAGCGCGGCCAGATACAGCACCACGTTGAAGCCCACATAGCGCCAGAACACGATGATGGCCACGGCCGGCTTGACCGCGTCGGGCGAGCGCATCCAGTTGATGTGCTCCATGCCGAACAGGGCCTCCAGGGCCTGGTTGACCATGCCGTAGTCGGTCGAGAACAGCGAGCCGAACAGCATCGCGATGGCGACGGTGGACGTGATGTAGGGCAGGAAATAGGCGCCCGAGAACAGGCCGCGCCAGCGCCCGAAGGACTGGTGCAGGAAGACGGCCAGCGGCAGCGCCACCAGGTGCTGGGGCACGCCGGACGCGAAAGCCAGCCACAGTGTGTTGCGCAGGGCCTTCCAGAACCAGCCGTCGGTCAGCGCAAAGACGAAGTTGTCGAGGCCGACGAATTTCATCGAGTCGATGCCGCTGGTCGGCTCCCAGGACTGGAAGGACAGCCAGGCCGAGAACACAAGCGGGAACAGGCCGAAGACGGCGAACAGGATCAGGAAGGGGCTGACCAGGAGGTAGGGCGCCCAACTGGCAGGAATGCGGGCAGGGATGCGGAACTTCATCAGCGGCTCGCCCTGTGCACGAGCAGGGCCTGGGCGTCTTCCAGGGCCTGGGGGATGGGCTTGCCGTACTCGAGCACGTTGTCGAGTTCGGCGTTGATGACCTCGTCGGCGAACTTGTGCTGCCTGTGCATCTTGACGACGGGGATGCGGCGCGCGGCCTCGCGCCACAGCACGCGCGCGTGCTGGCCGCCGAGGAAGGGCACGGGCTGGTCGAAGAAGGCGTCCTGCTGCGCATCCAGCAGGGCGGGGAAGGCGTCCTGGGACTTGAAGGCCTCGAGCTGACGTGCACGGTCCAGCGTCAGCTCCTGCACCAACTGCCAGGCGAGCTGTTTCTTCTCGGGCGACGAGCGGCGCGGGATGGCGTAGTAGGTGCCGCCGTAGGAGCAGAAGGTGTTCTCGGGCAGTTGCGCGATGCGCCACTTGCCGGCCGTGTTGGGCGCCACCCAGTTGGCCATCTGCCCGGCCATCCAGCCGCCCGACAGTTCGGTGGCGAGGCGCCCGCGCTTGAGCATCTCGGCCCAGTCGTTGAACCAGACCTCGACGCGGGCATCCAGCTTCTGGCGGCGCACCTTCTGGGCCAGTTCGAAGGCGCGCACGAAGCGCGGCGAGGTGATCTGGGCGCGGCCCTGGTTGTCGAAGAACTGGCCCTCGCCCGCCGGCGTGCCGCCGCGCACGATGATGTCCTTGAGCAGGCGCACGTCGCCGATCAGGTAGGCGCCGGTCTTGGCCTTGAGCTGCAGGCCGGCGTCGACATAGGCCTCCCAGGAACTCGTCAGGTCGCCTTCCTTCAGGCCGGCCTGGGCCAGCAGGTCGGTGCGATAGAACAGCGAGCCGGGACCGATGTCGGTCGGCAGGGCCACGATGGCGCCGTCGCGGTTGCGGGCCGTCTCGATGGCGAAGGGCACGAAGCGGTCCTTGAAGCGCTCGGCGCCGAAGGCCGGGGCCGACAGATCCTCCAGGCCCGAGCCCAGCGAGAAGCGGCCGAGATAACTCGTCTCCAGCGCGATGACGTCGGGCAGGTGGCCGGACGTTGAAAGCGCTGTCGTCATTGCCGTGTGGTGATCGTCGTACTGGCGGCTGATGACCTCGGTGCGGATCTCGGGGTGGCGCTGGCTCCAGCCCTTCAGCACGTCCTTGGCAATGACGTCCACCAAGGGGAAGGCGGCCACGGTGAGCGGCGGCTGTTCCTTGGCATGCCCCAGGCCGGCAACGCCGCCGAAGGCGGCCGCGAGCAGGTGGCGACGGTGGAGGGGATGGGTGTCGAACATGGTATGAAAGCGCTTTCAAGATTGTGCGGCAAGCCGGCTTCGACCCCAGCAGCACAAACCCTAGGGCAACTCCAGACGAAGGCTCGTCCTCCCTAGAAACCCCTGATGGCAACGTTTTGTCACCCGATCCCCGGGTTTTCACCGCTGACTGCGAAATCACTGGTGGCAAAGTGGTATTCAAGAGGTGGTAGCAGTCACAAACTGGATGCATACCAGTTAGAACCAGCTCCAAAGAGCCTGCACGGAGAGGCAGGCCAGCCGCCGGAGAGCCCCCGTTGGGACTCTCCTTTTCAACGAGCTCTTGCACAGACCAGGACGTCTCTCATGAAGCAGCCCTCATCCAGCATCCCGATGCACCAACTGCGTCGCCTTGCCGCCATCACCGCCACCGCCTTTGCGCTGGGCGCCAGCGCCACCGCGGCCCTGGCCCAGACCTATCCCGCCTGGGCCCCCGACGTCTACTACACGGCCGGCACCGTCGTCAGCTACCAGGGCCACAACTACCGCGCCCTGGTCAACCAGACCGACTACGCCAGCACCGGCTGGAACCCGACCAATGCCTCGCTGTGGACCGACCTGGGCGCCGCCTCCGGCCCGGCGCCTTCGCCCGCGCCGACCCCGGCGCCCACGCCCGCCCCGACTCCTGCCCCAACGCCGGCTCCGTCTCCCGCCCCCAGCCCCGCCCCGGCACCGAGCGGCACCTGCGCGCCCGTGTGGGTTGCGGCCACCGCCTACAGCGGCGGCGCCATCGCCAGCAAGGGCACGACCAACTACAAGGCCAACTGGTGGACCCAGGGCAATGACCCGGCCACCAACAACGGCCCGGTCGGCTCCGGCCAGCCCTGGACCTCGCAAGGCGCCTGCACGACCGGCCCGGCCCCGAGCCCCAGCCCGTCCCCCAGCCCCTCGCCTTCGCCGAGCCCGTCTCCGTCGCCCAGCCCGGCCCCCTCGCCCGCACCGGCGCCCGGCCTGAGCGACCCGAACGCCAAGTCCGCCAACCAGAACGGCCGTGCCTACACGACCTACTACCCGAGTTGGAGCGACAACTGGTTCGATGCCACCGGCAAGTCGATGAACGAGGTCTTCACGCTCAGCAACTTCGCGCGCATCCCGGCCAACTACACCCATGTGGTGGCGGCCTTCGCCCAGCCCAACTTCACGTGGGGCGGCATGGCGGCCAACAACTGGTCGGGCACCGGCATCAACTTCAACGGCCGGCCGTCGGACATCAAGGCCGCCATCGACGTGCTGCACGCCCGCAACATGAAGGTCATCCTGGCCGTGGGCGGTGCCACCTACAACAGCTGGGGCACGCTGTCGGCCGAAGGCAATGCGGGCAGCGGCCCGACCATCACGGCCCTGTCCAACCTCATGAAGGACGTGGGCTTCGACGGCCTGGACGTGGACTACGAAGTCGACGGCATCACCACCGACCAGTACGCGGGCGCCGTCAAGGCCATGCGCAAGGCGGTGGACCTGGCCGGCGGCGGGCGCATCCTGACCGTGGCCGCCTGGTCGTCCGGTTCGGACTGCACCGGCGCGACGGCCAGCGACCCGCAGTGCTCGGGCGTGGGCATCAGCTACTGGGGCGGCAAGGCCGGCGGCGAACGCCTGCTCGTCAACGCCTACCCGGCGCTGAAGACGGCGTTCAACATCGTCAACATCATGAGCTACGACGCCCGCTACGAGCACTACGACGGTGTGACGGCGTGGAAGTCCTACCGCCAGCTCTTCCCGAGCAGCACCATCGTGTCCATCGGCTTCGAGACCGCGCCGGAAGGCTGGTCGGGTGGCCAACTGGTGGTGAACAACGCCGACGCGCAGTGCACGGGTTCCGTCATCCTGCAGAACAGCTACGGCACCAACATCAACCAGCCCTACTCGGTGGAGCGCTATCTGAACGCGGTGACGACCAGCACGCTGGCCAACAAGAACCCGCGTGACGGCGCCATGCTGTGGCAGGCCCTGAAGACGGCGAGCGGCAGCTGCGGCAGCGCGCCGCTGGCTTCGCCGGGTGCCATCGGCAAGAAGGCCGCCGGCATGCTCAACCTGGTCGACGACCCGGCGCTGCAGAACGCGCCCTGGAAGTAAGTAGCTCGCCTTGAGCTGAACCGCCGCCGCGCCGGATCACCGGGCGGCGGCCTTTCTTTCATCTTCTCGGAGAACCCCATGATCTCGCGCCCGCCCCTGCCGCGCGCGGCCAAGCCCTGGCTGCTCGCCGGCGCCCTGGCCCTCAGCACGGCCGCCTTCGCCCAGACCTATCCCGCCTGGAAGGCCGACACCTACTACACGGCCGGCACGGTCGTGAGCTACAACGGCCACAACTACAAAGCCCTGGTCAACCAGACCGACTACGCCAGCACGGGCTGGAACCCGACCAACGCCTCGCTGTGGACCGACCTCGGCGCCGCTTCCGGCCCGGCCCCGGCTCCTACGCCAGCTCCGACGCCGGCGCCCACGCCGGCCCCCACACCAGCGCCGACACCCGCACCAACGCCAGCGCCAGCACCGAGCGGCAACTGCGCGCCCGTCTGGGTCGCCGCCACCGCCTATAACGGCGGCGCCATCGCCAGCAAGGGCACTGTGAACTACAAGGCCAATTGGTGGACCCAGGGCAATGACCCGGCCACCAGCAACGGCCCGACCGGCAGCGGCCAGCCCTGGACTTCGCAAGGCGCCTGCAGCGGCTCGCCCAGCCCGGCGCCGTCTCCGGCACCAGCCCCTGCACCGACTCCGGCCCCCACGCCGGCACCGACGCCCGCTCCCTCGCCTTCTCCCTCACCTTCTCCGTCGCCGAGCCCGGCCCCCGCGCCCGCCGGCAAGCACCAGCTCATCGGCTACTGGCACAACTTCACCAACCCGTCGGGTCCGACCTTCCCGATCAGCGATGTGCCGGCGGCCTATGACGTCATCGTCGTGGCCTTCGCCGACGACGGCGGCAACGGCAACATCAGCTTCAACCTGGACGGTGGATCCGGTGGCGAAGCACGCTTCATCGCCGACATCGCCGCGGCCCATGCCAAGGGCAAGAAGGTGGTGCTGTCCTTCGGCGGCCAGAACGGCACGGTGACGCTGAACAACGCGACCAACATCACCAACTTCGTCAACAGCGTCGAAGCCATCATGCGCAAGTACGGCTTCGACGGCATCGACCTCGACCTGGAGAGCGGTGCCGGCGTGTCCTGGGGTGCTGCGGTGCAGACCAATCTGGTCACGGCCGTGAAGCAGCTCAAGGCCCGCATCGGCAGCAGCTTCTACCTGTCGATGGCACCGGAGCACCCGTATGTGCAGGGCGGCTATGTCGCCAGCAGCGGCATCTGGGGCGCCTACCTGCCCATCATCGACGGGCTGCGCGACGAGCTGACGGTGCTGCATGTCCAGTACTACAACAACGGCGCCGTCTACACGCCCTACTCGACGCAAGGCCTGGCCGAGGGCAGCGAGGACATGCTGGTCGGCGCCAGCCGCATGCTGATCGAAGGCTTCACGACCAACAACGGCACCGGCACCTATGTCTTCCGCGGCATCCGTCCCGACCAGGTCGCCTTCGGCCTGCCCTCGGGCCCGTCCTCGGCCAACTCGGGCCTGGCCAGCGTCGCCACCATCACGGCGGCCTTGAACTGCCTGACCCAGCTGACCCAGTGCGGCGCCATCAAGCCGCCGGTGGCCTATCCGACGTTGAAGGGCGTCATGACCTGGTCCATCAACTGGGACAAGAAGGACGGGCAGTCGTTCTCGAACGGCGTGCGCAACGCGCTGAACACCTTGCCCTGATGGCGTGATCCCCGGCGTTTCGCGGGCCGAGCGCCGGGCCGCTCCCTAGCCGGCCCGCCTAAGGCGATGTGCGTGCGGCCCGATGCCGCACGCATCGCCGTCCCCTCGGGGGACCGGCCAGACGCGCCCGCGTTCAGCGGCGCGTGGCTGGACGAGGGGCAAACCCTCCTCGGGTCCACCCGTCCCTGAGTTCTGGCACACAGCCGTGTTGCCGTCCTGGCCTTCGTCCGCTTAATCTTGAAAGCGCTTTCAGCCAGTGCGGTAAATCGGCGGTGAGCCCCTCATTCCTGGAGACCTCCATGAGACTTCGCCACATCGCCGCACTGGTCCTGCTCGGGCTGGCCGGTTCCGCCTTCGCCCAAACCAAGGTCGTCGGCTACATCCCCTCGTACAAAGGCCTGCGCGCCGTCGCCGACCGCACGGACCTGACCAAGCTGACCCACATCAACCTCGCCTTCGCCAACCCGGCGCCGGGCGGCAGCTTCCTGAATGGCGGCAGCCCCGCCTGCATGGAGGCGGCCACCGGCGCCGACATCACCTATGTGGTGCAGAAGGCCCATGCGGCCGGCGCCAAGGTGCTGGTCTCGCTGGCCGGCGGCGTGATCCCGAGCTGCGCCGGCAACTGGCAGACCCTGCTGCAGTCCGGCAGCCGCGCCACGGTCGTCAACAACCTGGCGCAGTTCGTCAATACCTTCGGCCTGGACGGCGTGGACGTCGACATCGAAGGCGCCCTGCTGACGGCCATCGACAACGCCGGCAACTACACGCCCTTCATCCAGGCCCTGCGCAGCGCCCTGCCGGGCAAGCTCGTCACCGCCGCCACCGCCACCTACGAGGGCGGCATGATCCCGACGTCGTCGCTGGCTTCCTTCGACTTCGTCACGCTGATGGCCTACGACGCGGTCGGCCCGGGCTGGGGCACGGTGGGCACCGAGCACTCGACCTATGCGATGGCGCAAAGCCACATCGCCACCTGGCAGTCGCGCGGCCTGCCCAAAGCCAAGCTGGTGCTGGGCCTGCCCTTCTACGGCTACGGCTTCAACGGCTATGCGGCCAACTATGCCTTCGCCGACATCGTCAACCAGTTCGGCGCCGCCGCGGCGCAGAGCGACCTGATCGGCACGGCCTGCGCGAGCTGCGCCTACATCACCTACAACGGCATCCCCACCATCAAGGCCAAGACGCGGCTGGCCCTGCAGCAGGGCGCGGGCGTGATGATCTGGGAGCTGTCGCAGGACGCCACCGGCGCCAACAGCCTGCTGGCCGCCGTGCGCGCCGAGATCGGCAGCGCGCCCGCCGGCGTCGCCACGGTCTACCAGGACTGCAACTACGGCGGCTATGCGGTGGGCCTGAACGAGGGCCGCTACACGCTGTCGCAACTGCAGGCCCTGGGCGTGCGCAATGACGACCTGTCGTCGCTGAAGGTGAACCCGGGCTACCAGGTCACCCTCTACGAAAACGACAACTTCGGTGGCCGCAGCGTGACCAAGACCGGCAACGCCGGCTGCCTGGTGGACGACGCCTTCAACGACCTGGCGACTTCCGTCGTCGTCGCCAAGACCTCGTCGGCCTGGTCGCTGCAGATCGAGGCCGAGAACTTCAGCAACCAGAGCGGCATCCAGACCGAGGCCTGCAGCGAAGGCGGCCAGAACGTCGGCTGGATCGACGCCGGCGACTGGATGGCCTACGCCAACATCAATTTCCCCAGCAGCGGCACCTACCGCGTCGAGTACCGCGTCGCCAGCGTCGGCGGCGCCAGGCTGTCGCTGGACCTCAACGCCGGCGCCATCCAGCTCGGCCAGGTCAACGTCCCCGCCACCGGTGGCTGGCAGACCTGGACCACGGTCTCCCACACCGTGACGATCAACGCAGGCACCTATGCCGTCGGCGTCTACGCGCCGGCCGGCGGCTGGAATCTGAACTGGATCAAGTTCACCAAGCTCTGAGCGACGTACTCGGAGCATTTCCCTCCCCACGACACAGGAGACAACATGAGATCGTTGAGATTCATTGCCGCCGCCTTGCTGGCCGCGGCCAGCAGCCTGGCCCATGCCCAGTGGCAGCTCGTCTGGAGTGACGAGTTCAACGGCAGCATCGGCCCGAGCTGGGTCTTCGAGACCGGCGCCGGCGGCTGGGGCAACAACGAGTTGCAGTACTACCGCCGCGAGAACGCCACCATCGAGAACGGCGCCCTGGTCATCACGGCCAAGCGCGAAGACTTCGGCGGCATGGCCTACACCTCGGCCCGCATGAAGACGCAAGGCCTGAAGACCTTCAAGTTCGGCCGCATCGAGGCCCGCATGAAGCTGCCCGCCTTCCTGGGCGCCTGGCCGGCGTTCTGGATGCTGGGCGCCAACCTGCCGCAGGTCGGCTGGCCGGCCTCCGGCGAGATCGACATCATGGAGCACGTCAACGACGAGCAGAAGGTCTACGGCACCATCCACTGGCAGGACAACAACGGCCAGTACGCCTCCTACAGCGGCAACATCGGCACCACCGTGACCGACTGGCATGTCTATGCCGTCGAGTGGGACACCAATGCCATCCGCTGGTACGTGGACGGCACCAAGTACCACGAGGCCAACATCGCCAACAGCATCAATGGCACCGATGAATTCCAGAAGGACTTCTTCCTGCTGCTGAACTTCGCCGTTGGCGGCAACTGGCCGGGCTTCAACGTCAACACTGCCGCCCTGCCCGCCAAGATGTACGTGGACTATGTGCGCGTCTACGCCCCGGCCGCCGGCGGCGTGGCCACGGTCTACCAGGACTGCAACTACGCCGGCTACTCGGCCGCCCTGCCCGAAGGCAGCTACACCCTGGCCCAGCTGCAGGCCCGCGGCGTGCGCGACAACGATCTGTCGTCGCTGCGCGTGAATGCCGGCTACCAGGTGCAGCTGTTCGACGGCGACAACTTCACCGGCGCCAGCGTGACCCGCACCGCCGACACCGGCTGTCTGGTCGACCAGGGCTTCAATGACCGCGCCACCTCGGCCATCGTGTCCAAGGTCGCCCCGGCCTGGTCGCGGCAGATCGAAGCCGAGTCCTACAGCGCCATGGCCGGTGTGCAGACGGAAGCCTGCTCGGAAGGCGGCCAGAACGTCGGCTGGATCGATACCAGCGACTGGATGGCCTACAACAGCATCAACTTCCCGACCAGCGGCAGCTACCGCGTCGAGTACCGCGTCGCCAGCACGGGTGGCGGCACGCTGTCGCTGGACCTGAATGCCGGCAGCATCCAGCTCGGTTCGCTAGGCGTGCCCAACACCGGCGGCTGGCAGAACTGGACCACCATCTCGCACACCGTGAACATCAATGCCGGCACCTACAACGTCGGCGTGTTCGCGCAGCAGGGCGGGTGGAATCTGAACTGGATCAAGTTCACAAAATTGTGAGCCCCTCGCCCAGTCTCGCGCGCTGAACGCGGCGAGTCTGGTCGGTCCCCCTGGGGGACGGTGATGCTCGCGGCATTGAGCCGCGAGCACATCACCAGAGCGGGCCGGCTAGGGAGCGGCCCGGCGCTCGGCCCGCCTCCGTGCACGACGGCCGCGGCGACAAGAACAACAGCCGGGTCAAACCAGGCGTACAGCCGCGCCTACACTCGCGGCTTCGCCTGCCCATTTCTGATGAACGCCAAGCCGACCCCTGCCAAGAAAGCGCCTTCAACCCGTCCCGACGGCGTCGTCACGCTGGAGCAGGTGGCGGAGCTGGCCGGCGTGTCGCCGAGCACGGTGTCGCGCATCCTGAACGGCACCGCCGCCGTCAGCCAGGCCAAGAAGGATGCCGTGCAGGCCGCCATCCAGGAGCTGGGCTTTCGGCCCAACCCGGTGGCACGCGGCCTGGCGGGTGGGCGCACGCTCAGCGTCGGCGTCGTCACCCAGATCATCTCCAGCCCGTTCTACGGCGAAGCCCTGCTGGGCATCGAGCGCGAGCTCGAGCGCGCCGGCTATGTGCCCCTCTTCGTGTCCGGCAACTGGCATGAGGACGACGAGCGCAAGGCCATCGAGACCCTGCTGTCGCGCCGCGTCGACGGCGTCATCGTGCTGGCGGGCCGCATCTCGGATGCCGAGCTGACCAAGGTGTCCGACAACCTGCCCGTCATCGTCGTCGGCCGCAAGCTGGCCGGCAAGCAGCTCTTCAGCTTCAGCTTCGACAACCGCGCCGGTGCCCGCCTGGCCACCCAGCACCTGATCGAGCAAGGGCACCGCCGCATCGCCTTCATCGCCGGCGACCTGATGCACGACGACGCGGTCGAGCGCCAGAACGGCTATTTCGACGCCCTGGCCGCGGCCGGCATCCCGGTCGACCAGAACCTCATCGTGCAGAGCGACTACACCGAGGCCGGCGGCATGCTGTCGGTCACGCGGCTGCTGGAGCGCGATGCTCATTTCACGGCCCTGTTCGCCTCCAACGACCAGATGGCCATCGGCGCCTGCCTGGGCCTGCACCGGCGCAATCTGCGCGTGCCGGACGACGTCTCCCTGGTCGGCTTCGACGACCTCATCATGGCGCGCTACTCCATGCCGCCGCTGACCACCGTGCGCCAGTCGGTCTACGAGATCGGCGTCGAGGCCGCGACCGCCATGCTGGACATGCTGCGCGGCGGCCAGCCCAAGGCCCAGCTGCCCGAGCCCGAGCTCGTCGTGCGCGAGAGCACGCGCAGGATGCAACGTTAGCCCCTCGTCCAGTCTTGCCTAGCTGAACGCTGGCAAGCATGACCGGTCTTGCAGACCGCGCCGCCGACAGAGCGGCTGCTCTTCGGCAGGCACGCCAAGTCCACAGGACTTGCCGTGTCCGGCCTCAGCCCCCGAGGGGAGCGAGAGCCGCGGCTCCAAGCTCGCCTGCGCGAGCTTGGACGGCTTGAGCGCCACACGCGTCTCGCGTGTGGCGGCGATGTTTGCGGCATCGCGCCGCAAGCACATCGCCCAAGCGGGCCGGCCAGGTGAACTGAAGTCGGACACAAACAG
Organism: Roseateles sp. FW305-36; assembly: GCF_058787015.1. Lineage (NCBI taxonomy): Bacteria > Pseudomonadati > Pseudomonadota > Betaproteobacteria > Burkholderiales > Sphaerotilaceae > Roseateles > Roseateles sp. FW305-36. The sequence continues at coordinate 311,524 of NZ_JBYSZK010000005.1, forward strand.
TCCCTGCGGACTGTTTGTGCCTACGCAAGGCCGCGGGCCTCTGGCCCACGGCAGGCCCAGCGCTCGGCCCGGAATCCAAACAGGCAAATCAGTCGGGCGTAGCCGCGACTGTTGTTCGACCCGGGTAAACCATGTGGCCGATCACCGTGGCGCGACGCATCATTATTTGAAAGCGCTTTCATTGCTTTCGCCAAGTCGCCGCTTTTCAACCCAGAACTACCCCTAGCCGCCCTGTTTTTGCGCGCTGCCTCCCATGGGAGCGGTCCCATTGACGGGCGTCCTGGATAGCCCGCCCCAGCCTCGTTGCGCGTTGCCGACAAGCCGCACACCGAGGGTGTTGCCTAGGTTGAAAGCGCTGCCATTCGCGTATTCTTGAAAGCGCTTTCAGCTCGTCATCGAGCGCCACTCGACAAGATCACAACTCTGGAGACAAGTGAATGAGACAGCCTCGTCCTGCCCTTCGCCTCACGACCCTGGCCGCGGCCAGCGGCCTGTTGTTCGCCGGCGCCGCTGCGCTGGCCCAAGGCGGCCCTGGCCAGGGCCCTGCCCAGCCTCCGGGCTCCGGCCCCACGCCGGCCACCTCGGTGCCCCAGGCGCTCGCCAGCACGACGCAGCTGGAAACGGTCATCGTGACCGGCATCCGCAAGTCCCTGGAGACCTCGGTCAACCTGAAGCGCTCGTCCTCCGGTCTGGTGGACGGCATCGTGGCCGAAGACATCGGCAAGTTCCCCGACACCAACCTGGCTGAGTCGCTGAGCCGCATCTCCGGCGTGTCCATCGACCGCAGCAACGGCGAAGGCACCCGCATCACCGTGCGCGGCATGGGCCCCGACTTCAACCTGGTGCTGCTGAACGGCCGCCAAATGCCCGGCGCCAGCCTCGACGGCAGCGCCCCGAGCTCGCGCTCCTTCGACTTCTCCAACCTCGCTTCCGACGGCGTCGCGGCCCTGGAGGTCTACAAGACCAGCCGCGCCAGCAGCCCGACCGGCGGCATGGGCGCGACCATCAACATCCGCACGCCCCGTCCGCTGGACACCAAGGAAACCATCGCCCAGGTCGGCGTCAAGCTGGTCAGCGACCAGTCGGCCCGCCGCCTGCCCGGCGAGGAGCAGGGCAAGAACGCCACGCCCGAGCTGAGCGGCATCTACAGCACGCAAACCAATGACGGCACCTTCGGCATCGCGCTGATGGGTACCTACCAGGTACGCGATTCCGGCTACTCGCAGGCCAACGTCAGCAGCGGCTGGAAGTCCTTCGACGGCATCGTCGACAACGACTGGGGCGGCTCGCACGCTGCCTGGGGCGGCCTGCCGCCCGCCTCGTCGGGCGACATCAAGAACCGCCCGACCAAGGATTCCATCTACAGCGTGCCGCAGAACATGAACTACTCGTTCACCGGCGTGCACCGCGAGCGCCTGAACGGCCAGCTCGTCATGCAGTTCAAGCCCACCAAGGACCTGGTCGGCACGCTGGACTTCGTCATGTCGGAGCAGAAGTTCCGCCAGCGCCGCAACGACATCTCCGCCTGGTTCAACTACGGTGGTCAATTCGGCGAATACCAGACCGGCTCGCCCTCCTCGCCCATCATCTACGGCGAGCACATGAGCAACCAGGACGTCGCCATGGGCGCGTCCCGCATCCAGACCAAGAACAAGAACCAGCAGCTCGGCCTGAACCTGAAGTGGAAGGCCACCGATGCGCTGAGCTTCGACCTGGACGCCCACCGCTCCACCGCCACCTCGGGCGCCGACGACCCGCTGGGCACCTCGGTGACGCTGGCAACGGCCTCCATGAACCGCGGCGACACCTCGGTCGACTTCAGCAACAAGTTCCCGGTGCTGATGATCAAGGGCGCCACGCTGGACCCCAAGCTGCAGGAACTGCAAGGCTCGGTGTTCGGCAACAGCTACCAGAAGAACGAAGTCAGCCAGCTGCAGACCAAGGGCAACTGGAAGATCAACGACGACAGCAGCCTGGACTTCGGCCTGTCGCTGACCGAAGTCAAGAACCGCTCGGCCTTCGCCAACGTGCAGCGCGACACCTGGGGCGCCAATGCCGCCGGCGGCCCCGCCGCCATGCCCGACGACATCTGGCACGCCGACTCCATCAGCAAGTACTTCAGCCGCATCCCGGGTTCCAACGACCCGCGCCTGTTCAACAACTTCTTCTACTTCAACTTCGAAGACCTGCGCGCAGCCGCCATCAAGGCCCTGGGTTCCGACGCGCTGCTGAAGGCCTCCTTCAACTTCACGGACGACTACCGTACGACGGAAAAGTCGCAAGCCATCTTCGGCCAGTACAACCTGACCTGGGACTGGGGCGTACCGATGGAACTCGCCGGCGGCCTGCGCTACGAGCGCACCAAGGTGCATTCGCCGAGCGTCGAATCCGTGCCGGGAAGCGTAGCCTGGGTGTCCGCCAACGAGATCCCCATCACCTTCAGCGGCACGACCAATGCCTCGCGTGATGGCAAGTACGGCTATGCCCTGCCCTCCATCGACTGGGCTGCCGACCTGACGCCGGACACCAAGCTGCGCGCCAGCTACGGCAAGACCATTGGTCGCCCGGGCTGGAACGCCATCCAGGGTGGCCGCAGCCTGAACGGTCTGGCCCGCATCGACGGCGGCACCGGCTCGGTGGGCAACCCCGACCTGAAGCCGCTGCAGTCCACCAACCTGGACTTCTCGGCGGAGTACTACTACGCCAAGAGCAGCTACCTGGCCGCCAGCTACTTCCGCAAGTCCATCAAGGACTACAACGAAGCGGTCATTGCGAACCAGACCATTCCCGGCGTGACGACGCCCATCGGCGGCGCCTACTACAACCAGGCCATCCAGGTGGGCCACTGCGCCGCCAGCGATTCCGGCTGCATCCGCGACTACATCTTCGCCAACTTCGCGGGCCAGCCGGGCGTGAACGCCACCGCCAAGACCATCACCGCTCAGCCGGGCGACCCGCTGCTGGTGTTCCAGATGGGCACCTTCCTGAACAACCAGCGCACCAGCAAGCTCAACGGCTTCGAGCTGAACGCCCAGCACATCTTCGGCAACAGCGGCTTCGGTGTGTCGGCCAACTTCACCAAGGTGCGCTCCAACCTCACCTACGACAACAACAAGACGGGGGCGCAGACCAACGTGCTGGTCGGCCTGGGTGATTCGGGCAACCTGGTGGGCTTCTTCGAGAACGAGACCTTCACGACCCGCCTGGCCTACAACTGGCGCGGCAAGTTCCTGGCCGCCAACTTCGGCGGCACGGACGGCGCACAGCCGCTGTACGTGGAGCCCTATGGCCAGCTCGACCTGAGCCTGGGCTACAACTTCAACAGCCACCTGCGCTTCCAGTTCGAAGCCATCAACCTGACGGACGAGTACACGCGCACCCACCTGCGCAACGAGAACCAGATCGGCGCGGTCACCCAGCTGGGTCGCCGCATCATGATCGGCGCCCGGTACAAGTTCTAAGGAAAAGCCTCGGGGGGCCGGCTGCGGCCGGCCCTCAAGGAAAGTCGGGACTCCCCGGCGCTTCCTTGTGAGGCAAAGTCTGGTTCGGCGGCGCTCGCGCTCTGGGGCGCCGTCCTTGTTCGCCGTTTGGCGAGGCCGCGCGAGCGGCCCTTTTTGTTTGTGGGAACCAGATCGTGAACGACAGACTGCGTGAAGTGGTGGTGCTGGGCGGCGGCTCGGCGGGCTGGCTGGTGGCCGGCCTGCTGGCGGCCGAGCATGGTGAACTGAAGATCACCGTCATCGAGTCGAGTGACGTCCCGACCATCGGTGTCGGCGAGGGCACCTGGCCGTCCATGCGCGACACGTTGCGCCGCATCGGCCTGTCCGAGCCCGAGTTCATCTGCCGCTGCCAGGTCTCCTTCAAGCAGGGCTCGCGCTTCGACGGCTGGGCCCGCGGCGCGCCCGGCGACGCCGGCGACCGCTACTACCACCCCTTCATGCTGCCCGTCGGCTACGGCGACATGGACCTGGTCCAGCCCTGGCTGGCCACGCAAGCCGGGCGGCCCTTCGCCGACGTCGTCAGCCCCTCGGTGCAGGTCTGCGAAGCCGGCCGCGCGCCCAAGCAGGTGCAGACGCCCGATTTCGCGGCCGTCGCCAACTACGCCTATCACTTCGACGCCGGCCTGTTCGGCCAGCTGCTGCGCGAGCATGCCGTGCAGCGGCTGGGCGTCCATCACATCGTCGACCATGTCGACGCCGTCCTCCCCCATGAAAACGGCGACATCGCCGCCCTGCAGACGCGCGGACACGGTGAACTGAAGGCCGACCTCTTCGTCGACTGCTCCGGCATGGCCGCCCGCCTGATCGGCCAGCACTTCGGCGTAGCGCTGAAGAGCGAGCGCGACGTCCTCTTCAACGACGCCGCCCTGCCCGTGCAGGTCCCCTACGCCAGGCCCGACGCACCGCTGGCCTCCGTCACCATCGCCACGGCCTGGGCCAAGGGCTGGATCTGGGACATCGGCCTGCCCTCGCGCCGCGGCGTCGGCTGCGTCTACTCGCGGGCCCACGCCAGCGACGACGAAGCCCACGCAGCGCTGCAGGCCTATCTGGACGCCACCGGCACGCCCGCCGAACGGCCCGCGCCGCGCTCCATCCGCTTCGACCCCGGCTACCGCGAGAAGTTCTGGGTGCGCAACTGCGTCGCCATCGGCCTGTCCTCGGGCTTCATCGAACCGCTGGAAGCCTCGGCCCTGGCCCTGGTCGAGCTGTCGGCCCAGCGCCTGTGCGACGAGCTGCCGATGACACGCGCGAGCATGGAAGCCGTCGCCCGCCGCTTCAACGACGACTTCAGCTACCGCTGGGCCCGCGTCATCGACTTCCTGAAGCTGCACTACGCGCTCAGCACCCGCGACGACAGCGGCTACTGGCGCGCCCACCGCGACCCGGCCACCTGGCCCGAGCGCCTGCGCGACCTGCTGCCGCAATGGCAGCTGCGCGCGCCGGCGCGACACGACTTCGGCCGCAACGACGAGGTCTTCCCCTCGGCCAGCTATCAATACGTGCTCTACGGCATGGGTTTTCGCCCTGACCTGCAGGCCCCGTCCCCCGCCAAACTACAGGCAGCCCAGGCCGCTTTCTACGAGGCCGCCCGCCAGGCCCGCCGCCTCGTGCCCGGCCTGCCCGGCCACCGCGCCCTGATCGACCATCTCCACAAGACCGAGACATGACCCGCCCCGCCCTGCTCGACAACGTCACCCATCGCCACCTGCGCGTCCGCACGGAACGCTCGGCTGCCCTGGGCGATGCCCGCCAATCGGCCCTGGCCCTGCCGGCGGAGTTCCGCCACCTGCAGGCCCACTACCCCATCGTCTTCCAGCATGTCGAAGGCGATGCGGGTTTCCAGCCCGTGGTGCTGCTCGGCCTCGAGGAAGACCAGAACCTCTACCTCCAGGGCGACAGCTGGGCCGCACCCATCCTGCCCATGGCCCTGCAGCGCGATCCTTTCATGATCGGCCGCGCCGGCGACGACAGCCTGCAGCTGCACATCGACATGGACAGCCCGCGCATCGTGCGGCCCGAGGAAGGCGAGATCGGCACCGCCCTCTTCATGCCCCAGGGCGGCTTCAGCGACTACCTCGACCATGTCGTGCAGCTGATGGAACATCTGCACGCCCAGGCCCAGCAGCTGCCGGCCTTCATCGACGCGCTGACCCGCCACCAGCTGCTGGAGCCCTTCGTCATCGACATCGAGACACCGGGCGGCGAGCCGGGCCGGCTGTCGGGCCTGTTCACCATCCACGAGGAACGCCTGGCCGCCCTGCCCGGCGTCGCGCTGGAGGCCCTGGCGCGCGAAGGCCATCTGCTGCCCATCTACATGCAGATCGCCTCGCTGCAGCAGCTGCAGGGCCTGGTGGAGAAAGCCAGCCACCGCTGATCCGGCCATGCAAGCAGTACCCGCCTGGACCGGGGCCTTCGACCCCAACGACCTGCCCGCCGAGCTGCTGACCGGCGATCGGCCGTTCGTCGTGCGCGGCGGCTTCGCGCACTGGCCGGTGGTGCAGGCGGCGCGACAGTCCGACGAGGCCCTGGCCCGCTATCTGATGGGCCTGTACAACGGCGTGCGCATCGGTCTCTTCCAGCTGGCCCCCGAGGCCCGCGGCCGCGTCTTCTACGCCGACGAGACCCTCACCGGCTTCAATTTCTCGCGCTACAGCGCGACGCTGGACCAGGTCCTGAGCGGCTTGCTGGGGGTGGCGCAGACGCCCGAACCGCCCGCCCTCTACGTCGGCTCGACCACGGTGGACGCCGTGCTGCCGGGCTTCCTGGATGCCAACGTCATGGGCCTGGGGCAGCGCGACGCCCTGGTCAGCCTGTGGCTGGGCAACCGCACCCGCATCGCCGCCCACTACGACCTGCCCGACAACCTCGCCGTCGTCGCCGCCGGCCGGCGCCGCTTCACGCTCTTCCCGCCCGAGCAGATCGCCAACCTCTATATGGGCCCGCTGGACCCGACGCCCGCCGGCCAGCCCGTCAGCCTGGTCGACTTCGAGAAGCCCGACTTCGAGCGCTTCCCGCGCTTTGCCCGGGCCCTGGACGCCGGCTTGGTGGCCGAGCTCGAACCCGGCGACGCCATCTTCATCCCCAGCATGTGGTTCCACCACATCGAAGGGCTGGAGCCGGTCAACCTGCTCATCAACGCCTGGTGGCGCCAGACGCCCGACTACGTCGACTCGCCGCTGACCACGCTGCGCCTGGCCCTGATGACGCTGCGCGACCTGCCCGAGAAGGAACGCCGAGTCTGGCAGCAGCACTTCCAGCATTTCGTCTTCGGCGCCGATGACACGACCTGGGCCCATATCCCCGAGGCCGCCCGCGGCCTCCTCGGCCCCATCGACGACACCCTGTCGCGCCAGGCCCGCGCGCAACTCCTGACTCAATTGAAGCGATGAACACCACCCACAAGCCTTTCAACCGCGTCGTCATCGCCGGCGGCGGCACTGCCGGCTGGATGATGGCCGCGCTGATGAGCAAGCTGCTCGGCAAGCGCCTGGACATCAAGCTGATCGAGTCCGAGGAAATCGGCACCGTCGGCGTCGGCGAGGCCACCATCCCGGCCCTGCACACCTTCCACAACCTGCTCGGCATCAACGAAGCCGAGTTCATGGCCGCCACCAACGCCACCTTCAAGCTCGGCATCAATTTCGAGGGCTGGAAGAACATCGGGCAGGACTACTTCCACTCCTTCGGCGCAACGGGCAACGACCACTGGAGCGCCGGCTTCCAGCACTTCTGGCTCAAGGGCCGCGCCGAAGGCCTGTCCAAGACCTACACCGACTACAACCCCGAGACGGTGGCTGCCCACGCCAACCGATTCGCCCATGTGCCGCGCAGTGGCCTGAACTACGCCTACCACCTGGACGCCGGCCGCTACGCCAAATACCTGCGTGCCATGAGCGAGACCTGCGGCGTGCAGCGCATCGAGGGCAAGATCGCCGCCGTGCTGATGGACGGCCCGCAGGGCAGGGACGGCGACATCACCGCGCTGCAGATGCAGGACGGCACGCGCATCGACGGCGACCTCTTCATCGACTGCACGGGCTTTCGCTCCATGCTGCTGGGCGAGGCCCTGGGCGTGGGCTATGAAGACTGGTCGCACTGGCTGCCCTGCGACCGTGCCGTGGCCGTGCAGACGGCCTCGGTCCGCGAGGCCTGGCCCTACACCCGCTCCATCTGCCACCCTTTCGGCTGGCAATGGCGCATCCCGCTGCAGAACCGCGTCGGCAACGGCCTGGTCTACAGCAGCAAGGAACTCAGTGACGCCGACGCACCCGAGGTGCTGAAGAAGAACGTCGAAGGCGAGTTGCTGATCCAGCCGCGCGTGCTCAAGTTCACGCCCGGCCAGCGCCACAAGGTCTGGCATCGCAACTGCATCGCCGTCGGCCTGTCCAGCGGCTTCATCGAGCCGCTGGAATCCACCAGCATCCACCTCATCCAGCGCTCGGCCATCCGCCTGATGCAGCTCTTCCCGACCGGCGGCATCAACCCCGCCGACGTGGACGAGTTCAATCTGCAGTGCGAACGCGAGCTGACCCACATCCGCGACTTCATCATCCTGCACTACACCGTGACCGAGCGCAGCGACTCTGCGCTTTGGAACCACGTGCGCACGATGGAGCTGCCCGCCACGCTGAAGCACCGCATCGAGCTCTTCAGCGAGAGTGCCCGCGTGTTCCGCCCCAGCGACGAGCTGTTCGCCGAGAACTCCTGGGTCCAGGTCATGATGGGCCAGGGCATCACGCCCGCGAGCTATCACCCCGTGGCCGACCTGATGGGCCGCCAGGAGCTCAGTAACTTCCTCGGCGACATCCACACCAAGGTCTCGCGCCTGGTGGCCGGCCTGCCCAGCCACCAGGCCTATGTCGAACAGCTCTGCGCGCCCTACCGCAACGCGACGACCGCCCAGTTGGCCGCCACGCCGCTGCGGGCCTGAAGCCCCGGCCGCTCAATGCGGCTTGAAGAACAGCGCCTCGGGAATAGCCTGGAAGGCCGCCGACCATTGCGGGTTGGCGATCTCGATGACCTGAGCGGGCAGCTTGCGGCGGCCGTCGAGCACGGGGCCGATCTGCGCGTCCCGGGCCAGGATGGCGCGCGCCCGCCCGCTGGCATGGATGCGGCTCAGCCCCTCGTGCAGGGTCTCGAACAGCGTGTCGTCGCCCTGGCGCACGGCGAGGACGCGGGCGAAGCGGTAGTGCAGCCCCCACTCGTCCAGCACGACGGCGGAAGGAGCCACCTGATGGTTGCGCTCCAGCTGCAGGGCGGCCTCATCCACGCCGAGCGGGAAGGCATCGAAACGCCCGGCCTCCAGCATGCGGAACAGCGACATGAACTCGGCCTCCACCACCCGCAGGCCGGCAGCGCGCAACACATAGGCGTCCACCCAGTCGGGGCCCTGGCCGAAACTCAGGCGCTTCAGATCTTTCAGCTCACCGAGGCCCCGCAACTGCGCCACCCGGTCACGCCGCACCAGCATCTGCCGGTAGCCGCTGAGCCCGAGGTCCAGCGGAAAGGGCAGGATGCGCGCCTTCAGCGCCACGTTCGGCGCCGCCCCGGTGTCCATCACATTGAACGCACCGCTCTGCAGGTTCCTGAAGGCCCGCATCGATGGCAGGGGCTCCTGGGTCAACCTCAGCGTGTGCGGCCGGCCCGAAGCTTCAAGGGCCGCCTTCAGCAACTGGAAGGCATAGCCGTCCACGGGGCGCTCCGGCATGCGCGGATAGACCACCTCGATGGCATCGCCCACGGCGGCCACCGTCAGCACCGGGCAGACGGCACCCAGGCAGGACAGCAACGACCGGCGTCGGCAGAGGCCGGGTGGGGCGTCCGTGGGCTTGGCAGCCATGCGCAAGGATTGTGCGCGCCACCTTGCTGGGTCGCCACCCACGCCTGGGTGGCCGTCGCCAAAGCCCTACGCCGGCCAAGCCCATCGAAGCCCTTCATAATCGCACCCATCATGAAGCTCAACCACACGACCCAAGCCCGCCTCAACACCTGAGCGCCCTTCGACCGTGTTCGGAAGGCGCCAAGCCTTCCGGTTCAGCAACAAAAGCAACCCCGGCAGGCTCGCACCCTTCCGGGGTTTTGTTTTTCCTGAGTTCAAACCATGCGTCCCCGCACCTTCGACAAGCTGATCGCCACGATTCCCGAGCGCCGGAGCGCGGCTCGGCCCTGTCTGTCGCTTGCGCGCTTCGGCGTCCTGTCTTCGCGCTAGCCCTGTGGTTCCACACGGGGCTGGCCACAGCATCCCGAATCAGGAACCACCATGAACTCGAACAATCTCCATCTCCGCAACCTGCGCAACATCGGCGTCATCGCCCACGTCGACGCCGGCAAGACCACGACCACCGAACGCATCCTGTTCTACACGGGCGAGAACCATCGCATCGGCGACGTCAATGACGGCAACACGACGATGGACTTCGACCCGCAGGAACGCGCTCGCGGCATCACCATCCACAGCGCGGCCACCACCGTGCACTGGCAGGGCACGCAGATCAACCTGATCGACACGCCCGGGCACATCGACTTCAACATCGAGGTCAAGCGCTCGCTGCGCGTGCTCGACGGTGCCGTCGTCGTCTTCGACGGCGTGGCCGGCGTCGAACCGCAGACCGAGACCAACTGGCGCCTCGCGGACGAGTACCACGTGCCGCGCATCGCCTTCGTCAACAAGCTGGACCGCACCGGTGCGGACTTCGGGCGCGTCGTCGCGATGATGCAGGAGCGCCTGGGTGCGCGCGTGCTGCCGCTGCAATTGCCCATTGGCGCCGAGGCTGAGTTCCGCGGCGTCGTGGACCTGCTCGCCATGCAGGCCCTGGTCTGGGACCGCGATGACGCCAAGGCACCGCTGCGCGTGACCGGGATTCCCCCTGAGCTGCTGGTTGCAGCCCAGGCGGCTCGCGCACGCCTGGTCGAAGCCGTCGTCGAACGCGACGATGCCTTGCTGGACGCCTGGCTGCGCGGCGAAAGCCCGTCGGTCGACGTCCTGCGTGCCGGTCTGCGCGCTGCCACCGTCGCGAACGAGCTCGTCCCCGTGCTGGCCGGCTCGGCCTTCCGCAACCGCGGCGTCGAGCCGCTGCTGGATGCCGTGCTCGCCTACCTGCCCGCCCCCGGTGAAGCACCCGGCGCGGTGGATACGGCTGGCCCGCTGTCGGCCCTGGCCTTCAAGCTGACGGCCGACGACCACGGCGCCATGGTCTTCGTGCGCGTCTACAGCGGCTCGCTGAAGCGCGGCGACACGGTCTGGAACGCCAGCACCGGCAAGGCCGAGCGCGTGTCGCGCCTGTACGAGATCCACGCGGACCGCCGCGTCGAACGCGATGAACTCGTCGCGGGCGACATCGCGGGCGTCGTCGGCCTGAAGGACGTGCTGACCGGCCACACGCTGGCGTCGGCCAAGGACGCGCCGGTGCTGGAAAGCATCGCCGTGCCCGAGGCCGTCATCGACGTGGCCATCGAAGCGCGCCACCAGGAAGGCAGCGCGGCCCTGGCCAAGGGCCTGGGCGTGCTCGTTCGCGAGGACCCGTCCCTGCGCCTTCGCCAGGACGCCGACTCGGGCCAGACGCTGTTGTCGGGCATGGGTGAGCTGCAACTGGAAGTGGCCGTTGAGAAGCTGCGCTCGCGCTTCGGCGTCGAGGTGCAGGTGGGCCGTCCCCAGGTCGCCTACCGCGAGACCATCACGGCGGCGGCCGAGGTTCATCACCTGCATCGCAAGCAGAGCGGCGGCCCCGGCCAGTTCGCCGAGCTGACGCTGCGCGTGGCGCCCCTGCCGCGCGGCTCGGGCATTCGCTTCGAGAGCAGGGTGGTGGGCGGCGCGATTCCGCGCGAGTTCATCCCGGCGGTCGAGGCGGGCATACGCCGCGCCGCCACGGCCGGCCCGTTCGCGGGCCATCCGCTGGTGGACTTCGAGGCCACGCTGGTGGACGGCAGCGCCCACGTGCGCGACTCGTCGGCCCTGGCCTTCGAGCTGGCCGCGGCGGCCGCGCTGCGTGAAGCCGTGCTGAAGGCCGCGCCGGTGGTGCTGGAGCCCGTGATGGCCGTCGAGGTCATCACGCCTGGCGACTATCTCGGCGACGTCATCGGCGACCTGCTGCGCCGCCGCGGCCATGTGCAAGGCCAGGACGCACGCGGCAACGCGACCGTCGTGACGGCCCATGTGCCGCTGGAGCAGATGTTCGGCTACATCGGCCATCTGCGCGCCATCAGCTCCGGCCGCGCGCAGTTCACGATGCAGCTGGATCACTACGCTGAAGTGACGGTCAGGGCAGCGCTGGCTGCTTGAGTGAAGCGGGGTGTGTCGGCCATGGCTGGCTGACGCACCCCGTCTTTTGCATTCGGCTGATTTGCAGCGGGAGCCGACATCGACAGCGCGGACCTGACAATCGTCCCTCTTGTTTTGGGGTTGTCGGCTAATGAGGTCTGCTCTACGCGCAGCGCTGGCTATTGCTCTTGTCTGCTGCGGTTTGATTCTTGTAGCAATCCTTGTGATCAATGCCGTCCAGGGCGGCAGCGTGACAAAGCCACTAATGGCTTTGCTCGCTGGGCTCACCCTAGTCCTTGCGCTGCGTCCGGATCGCGCCAAAGGAACCGGCGCACCAAGTGCACATCGCAGCCGGAACATGAAGATGATCGTCGTCGGACTAATCATTGGTCTCGGCGTGCCATTTGTGTTCTTTTGGCTCATCACATCGCCAGGGCCAAATCTACCGAAGGTCACAGAAGGTGGTCTGGAAAATGCACGGCTGATCGGACTGCAGATTGAGGCGGCTTTGCCTGGCATAAGGGATTGCGCCAGCGCTCGTGCTGGCCGTGAGCACGGCCCCGGCAAGTGCTATGGACGTTGGTCTCTGCACACATGGCAACCGATGTTGGAGTTTTACGAGGTAACCACGCCCGAGGAGATCGCCGCCGTAGAGGCGGCTGCTACAAAAGCGATGGCGTCTACTCCTGGGGTTCGCGCTGTGACGCTTCGATTCTTTAGGGAAGAGATTTGGTACACGACGCCGGGCGGGGGCGGCCACCGCGGCGAAGAAGTGTTGTTGAAGGGTGTGACGCTGCAGTTGCCCCACCTCAATAGAAGGCCGCTTTCAGCCTGAAGCAGCCGTTCGATCGCTGGCCGGCGCCGATGAAGGCTTTGCAGCGGAGTGCGGACAATCAGCGGCATGAGGAGCCTCGCCCCATGCGCATGATCTTGATCGCGTCTCTCTCACTGCTGACCTTGTCGCAGGATGCGGCCGCGTGCAGCGTTTTGCCAAGCTGGCGCCCGCCCACTTTGGAGACTGCGCTAAGCCAAGCTGCAGTCGTGATCCAGGCGAAAGTTGTTTCGGTGCATGAAGAACTAGGTGTGTCGCTCGCAACCGTGTTGGTTGAACGCGTTCTTAAGGGCGAGTATTCCGGCCACATAGTGGAGACAAGCGGCGGCAGCTTGTGTGGCATAGGCACTTTCAATGTGGGTCAGACCTACGTGTTCTTCTTTGAAAAACGTGGGGAGTGGTACGTGAACGCACTGGCGCAGCCGTATGCCACGGCGGTGCCTGGGTCCCGTCACCTAAGTGCGGATGAAGTGATCCCAGCCATCTCCTCCATCCTGGAGCGAAATCGCGACGTTTCTGGAGCCGTCGTGCCAGAGGCCCAATGGGATCTACCACCGTACAAAACGGTGCTGTCAACGGTAAAGGTGCTTGCCGAGCGTGAGCGGGAATATCAGCTCGAACTTAGACAGGCCGAACTTAGACATCGAGATTGGTTGGTGAGGGCTGGCTTGGCGTTTGCAATCATGGTGGGCCTCGCAGGAGCTGTCGGTCTGCGCCGCCGGTTGTTGCGTGCCAAAGCGTGCGCGCCGGAACAGCCTCGTTGAACAGCTTTTAAACCGGTGGCGCGGCATGTCTGCTCCCAGCCTGAAGCCGTCGGCCGCTTCGCAGCGGAAGCGGGCCTACATTCGCCATGAAGCCGACAAGCCTGCATGCACGGCTAAGGGGTATGAAAACAACGATGCGATTTATCTCAGCGGCCGCATTCATGGTCTTGCTCGTGGCGGCAATCGCCTACTTTTGCTTGCCGCGCCTGTTCTATATCGAGACCGCCGAGGCCGCAGAGCGGGCTCATCGTTTCGGGCGTCGCATCGAAGCTGGATTTCCTCACTTTGAGGACCGCTCGGCGGTAAGTTCCACGAATCAAGGGAAGACGTACTTCGCCCAAACAATTGGCGGACCTGGCCGTCTGCTTCTGACCTTCTACGAGATCACGTTGCCAAGCGAGATGGACGAAATTGAATCTCTCGCTAGGCGTGAGATGACTGCTGACCCCGACGTCCACAGCGTCAGACTTGTCTTTCTTGAGGCACAGGTCCGGCACAAGACCGCGACGGGAGACTGGCGAGGAGACGAGAAGCTGCTGAAGGACGTCACGATCAGTTCGAGGCCTGCCAAGTAGTACATCCATTACCCGTTGGGCGCCTCAGAGGGTGGCGCCTGCTTTCAGCCTGAACCGCCCCCCGAAGCCGCCCAAATCCTGCTCGCCAGCTTGTAAATTCGCAGGCATCCCCCAAGCCACTCCACGACCTCATGCCCAAAACCCCTCACAAGCCTTTCGTCATCGGTGTCGCGGGGGGCAGCGGCAGCGGCAAATCGACGGTGACGCGCCAGGTGCTGGCCGCCATCGGCACGGAGAAGGTGGCGGTGGTGATGCAGGACGACTACTACCGGGACCAGTCCCACATGCCGCCGGAGGACCGGCGCAAGCAGAACTACGACCATCCGGATGCCTTTGACTGGCCGCTGATGACGCAGCACCTGGCCGCCCTGCGCAAGGGCGAGGCGATCGAGATGCCGGTGTATGACTTCGCGGCCGACAACCGCTCCAGCCAAACCATCACCGTGAAGCCCGCGCCGGTGATCGTGGTCGAGGGCCTGTTCGCCCTGTACGACACCAAGCTGCGCAACATGATGTCGCTGAAGATCTATGTGGACACGGCTTCGGACGTGCGCTTCATCCGCCGGCTGCAGCGCGACATCTCGGAGCGTGGGCGCAGCACCGAGTCGGTGGTGAAGCAGTACCTGGAAACCGTGCGCCCCATGCACAAGCAGTTCATCGAGCCGACCAAGCGCAACGCCGACGTGATCCTGCCGCACGGCGCCAATGGCCCGGCGGTGGACATCATCACCACCAAGGTGATGAGCCTGTTGCACGACTACGAGCGTGGCTGAGCCTGCGGCGCCCGCCCCTAGGTCAATCCTCTCAACTCCCGCAGCGCCACCGACAGCATCGCCGCATCCGGCGCCGGCACCGCACGCAACTCGCCCAGCAGTTGCTCGGCGCGCTCGATGGTGCGGCCGTTGCTGGCCTGCCAGGCTTCCACGAGGGCGGTCGGTGATTCGTGGTCGCCGCCGCCGGCAAGCACGGCGCCGGTGATGGCGCGTTGCAGGCCCCAGAGGTCGTCCAGCATGGCCCCCTTGGCCAGCATCTGCCAATGCTGGTCGCCGGCCAAGGCGTTGATCTTGTCGCGCAGCCAGGGCATGCCGAGGCGGTTGGCAAGATCGAAATAGATGGCCGCCACCAGCTCGGCCGGCCAGCGCGCGCTGCCGGCGATCTCGGCGATGTCCAGCGTGGCGTACAGCGTGCCGAAGGTGACCACGCGTTCGGCCAGTTCCCGCGGCACGCCGCCGGCCACATAGCTGGCCGTCGCGGCGTCGACGCGCGCACGCTCGTCGGCATCCAGCAACTGCGGCAGGCGCGCGGCGAGCCTGGCCACGTTGGCGGTGAAGTGCTCGATGGTGTGCGCCATGTCGTCCACCAGCCGGTTGGAGCGCAGGAACCACTTGGTGCCACGCTCGAGCTGGCGGCTGGTGTCGATCAGCATGCGCGACTGCAGCTCGTCGGCCACCTTGTTGTCCAGGGCTTCGATACCCTGCCACAGGCTCACCATGCCGAAGATCTCGCGGCTCAGCAGGTAGGCGCGCACGATCTCGAAGGCGCGGGCGCCGGTGGTTTCGAGCAGGCGGTGCACAAAGGTGCTGCCGACTCGATTGATCATGCTGTTGGTGACGTGGGTGGCGATGATCTCGCGCTTCAGCGGGTGGCGCTGCATATAGCCGCTGAACTTGTCCTGCAGCAGGCTCGGGAAGTAGCGCACCAGGGCCGTCGACACCCAGGGGTCGTCGGGCAGGGTCGAGGCCAGCAACTCGTCGTAGAGCCAGATCTTGCTGTAGGCCAGCAACACGGCGCGCTCGGGGTTGGTCAGGCCCAGGCCCTTGCCGCGGCGGTCGGCGATCTCCTCGTTGGACGGCAGGTACTCGATGGCGCGGTCCAGGCGGTCGGCCTTCTCCAGGTAGTGCATGAAGCGCGCCTGCGCGTCCAGCAACTGCGGTGCCATATGGCTGGTGACCGACAGCACCTGGGTCTGGAAGATGTTGTCGCGCAGCACCAGGGCGGCGACGTCGTCGGTCATCTGCGGCAGCAGGGTGTTGCGCTGCTTGTCGGTCAGCTCGCCCTCGCCGACGGCCAGGCCCAGCAGGATCTTGATGTTGACCTCGTGGTCCGACGTGTCAACGCCGGCCGAGTTGTCGATGGCATCGGTGTTGATGCGCCCGCCGGCCAGCGCGTACTCGATGCGGCCGCGCTGGGTGCAGCCCAGGTTGCCGCCTTCGGCGAACACCTTGCAGCGCAGTTCGCCGCCGTTGACGCGCAATGCGTCGTTGGCCCGGTCGCCGACCTGGGCATGGGTCTCGGTGGCCGCTTTCACATAGGTCCCGATGCCGCCGTTGTAGATCAGGTCGACCGGGGCCTTCAGGATGGCGTTGACCAGTTCGGTCGGCGTCATCGCGTCGGCCGTGATGCCCAGCACGGCCTTCACCTCCGGCGTGATGGGGATGGACTTGGCCGTGCGCGGATAGATGCCGCCGCCGGCCGAGATCAGCGCGGCGTCGTAGTCGGCCCAGGACGAGCGCGGCAGCTTGAACATGCGCTCGCGCTCGACGAAGGACGCCTCGGCTTGCGGGTTCGGGTCCAGGAAGATGTGGCGGTGGTCGAAGGCCGCCAGCAGGCGGATGTGGCGCGACAGCAGCATGCCGTTGCCGAACACGTCGCCCGACATGTCGCCCACGCCCGCGACCGTGAAGTCGGTCGTCTGCGTGTCCACGCCCATCTCGCGGAAGTGGCGCTTGACGGACTCCCAGGCGCCGCGTGCCGTGATGCCCATGGCCTTGTGGTCATAACCCACCGAACCACCGGATGCGAAGGCATCGCCCAGCCAGAAGCCGTACTCCTTGCTGATGCCGTTGGCGTAGTCCGAGAAGGTGGCCGTGCCCTTGTCTGCGGCGACGACGAGGTAGGGGTCGTCCGCGTCGTAGCGCCTGACCTGCGGCGGCGGCACGATCTTGTCGCCGACGCGGTTGTCGGTGATGTCCAGCAGGCCGCGCAGATAGTTCTGGTAGCAGGCCACGCCTTCCTTCATGAAGGCCTCGCGGTCGCTGGCCGGCGGCGCCTTCTTCAGCACGAAGCCGCCCTTGGAACCCACCGGCACGATGACGGTGTTCTTCACCATCTGCGCCTTCACCAGGCCGAGCACCTCGGTGCGGAAGTCCTCGGGCCGGTCGGACCAGCGCAGCCCGCCGCGGGCCACGCGACCGCCGCGCAGGTGCACGCCTTCGAAGCGCGGCGAGTAGACGAAGATCTCGAACATCGGCTTGGGCGCCGGCAGGCCTGGCACCTTGGACGAGTCGAACTTGAACGACAGGAAGCTGCGCCGCCGGCCCGCCGCATCGCGGGTCCAGAAGTTGGTTCGCGTCGTCGCCAGCATCAGCGCCAGGTACTGGCGCAGCACGCGGTCCTCCGACAGGTTGCTGACCTGCTCCAGGGCCGCGGTGATGGCCTTGACCTCCTCCTCGGCCCGGGCCTGGGCGTCGGCGCCGCCCGCCGGGTCGAAGCGCAACTCGAAGAGACGCGCCAGCTGGGCCGCGAGGCCGGCGTGCGTCGCCAGCGTCGCCTCGATGAAGGACTGCGACAGCGCAAAGCCGATCTGCCGCATGTATTTGGCATAGGCGCGCAGCACGACGATCTGCTCCGCGGTCAGCCGCGCCGCCACGACGAGGCGGTTGAAGTCGTCGTCTTCCACGTCGCCGTCCAGCACGGCCGCGAAGGCGCTCTCGAAAACCTGGCTCAGCGCCGGCACCTCGACGTCGGCGTCGGCGCCGCCCATCAGCCCGAAGTCGTGGATCCAGATCGGTGCCGAGTCCTGCGGCGCGATGCGGTAGGGGTGCTCGTCCAGCACCTTCATGCCCATGTGCTCCAGCATCGGCAGGCTGGCCGACAGGGTCAGCGGCTCGCCGCGGCGCAGCAGCTTGAAGCGCAGATGGCCGGGCGGTGCCTCCAGCGGCCGGTACAGGGTCATGCCCATGGGCTCGGCGTCGCTGAGCCGGGTCATCAGCTCGACATCGGGCACCGCGGCCCGGGCCTCGAACTCCTCTCGGTAAGAAGCCGGGAAGGCGCTGCCGAACTGGCGCAGCAGCTGGATGCCGCGGGCCTCGCCGGTCGCGTCGATCAGTGCCGCCTTCAGGTCATCGTCCCAGCGCCGTGCGGCCGACACCAGGCGCGCCTCCAGCTCGCGCACGTCGAAGGCCGGGATGCGGCCCGGCTGGGTGCGAATCGTCATCTGGATGCGCGCCAGCACCGATTCCGACAGGTGCACGTTGAACTCGGAGCCGCTGCCGTTGAAGGCCTGCAGCAGGAGGGTCTGCCACTTCTGGCGCAGCTCGGTCGTGTAGTGCTCGCGCGGCGCGTAGATCAGGCAGGAGATGAAGCGCTGGAAGGGGTCGCGCCGCATGAAGAGGCGAAAGCGCTGGCGTTCGCCCAGGTGCAGGATGCCCACCGAGGTCTGCAGCAGCTCGTCATTGCTGGTCTGGAACAGCTCGTCGCGCGGATAGGTCTCGAGGATGTTGATCAGGGCCTTGCCGGCATGGCCTCCCGGCGGCAGGCCGGCACGCGCCACCACCTCGGCCACCTTGCGGCGCAGCAGCGGGATGTCGGCCGGGTTGGCGCTGTAGGCGGTGGACGTGAAGAGGCCCAGGAAACGCTCCTCGCCGCAGACCTGGCCCTGGGCGTCGAAGCGCTTGACGGCCACGTAGTCGAGGTAGCCCGGCCGGTGCACGGTGGAGCGCGCGGTCGACTTGGTCACCACCAGCAGCTCGGGCCGGCGCACCTGCGCGCGCACGTCGGCCGGCAGCGCGGCGAACGCGGCCACCGCATCCAGCGAGGCCACGTCGTGCAGGATGCCGAGGCTGGAGTCGGGCACGACGGTCAGCTCATCCTGGCCATCGACGCTGGCCAGCCCGTGGCGGCGGTAGCCCAGGAAGGTGAAATGGTTGTCGCACAGCCAGCGCAGGAAGTCCTGGCCCTCGGCCAGTTCTTCGGCCGCCAGCGGTGGCGGCTGGTTTTGCAGCTCCTCGATGATGTCGAGCATGCGCTGACGCATGGCGCGCCAGCCAGTCACGGCCGAGCGCACATCCTCCAGCACGCGGCCCACATCGGCCGCCAGCATGTCGAGCCGGGCCGGCTCGGGAATGCGGTCGACCTCGACATGGATCAGCGATTCATGCACGCCGTCGGCGGCCAGCCCCTGCAGCGTGCCGTCGGCATCGCGGTTCATCGCCATCAACGGATGGATGATCAGGTGCAGGGTCAGCCCGTGGCGATTGACCTCCATCGTCACCGAATCCACCAGGAAGGGCATGTCGTCGTTGACGATCTCGATGATGGTGTGGGTCGACTGCCAGCCGTGTTCCCCGATGGTGGGGTTGAACACCCGAACCCGCGCCCGGCCCAGTTCGCGCTTGCGCGCGAAGCTCCAGTGCGACACCGCCGCGCCGTACAGGTCGGCCACCTGGCGCTCGGCGAGTTCCTCCGGGTCGACCTGGTCGAAATAGCGCTGCACGAAATCTGCCAGCGCCTCGCGCTGCTCGGGCAGCGCCCGGGCCTGCACCAGCTTGACGACTTCGTCCATGCGCTCGGCCCGGGGGCCGCCAGGGGTTGTCTGCACCAGCATGCGCGTCTCCTGTCCCGGTCATCGGCAGCCATCCAGCGGCGGCGCCGTGCCAAGTGTTGATGGGCGGAGATTACGCCTGCCGGGGGAGGCTGTGCTCACCTGGCGCCGGCGCCCCTTCAGCGTCACCGGGATGCGCTACCGGGCGCGGAGGCCGCCCTGCGGCGCTCGCAGTCGGCCTTCTCGTCGGCGTTGCGCAGGGCCAGGCAACGCGCCGCCGCTTCGTCCACGCCACCGGGCTTGCTGCCTGAAGGCGCCGATGCCGCGACGGCGGCAACGCTGCCGCGGGCCTTGAACGGTATCGAGATCTGCGGGATCACGCGCTCCTCGGGCCGCTGGTTGCCGGGCTCCCTGGCGTTCTCGGACGCCGTGATGGCGGCGTTGCGCGTTGGCACCTGCCTGGAGGCCGCGGTCTGGGGTGGCGCCGCCGAAGCCGCCGAAGCCGGTGAAGAGGCGGGGACAGCCGCCTGGCCGCTGGCAGCGCCGATCACGGCCGCAGCCAGCAGGCCGCCCAGAATGGCCTCGAGGACTGTTCTCATGGGACACCGCGTCGCATCAGTTCAGATGCAGGCAGTTTGGTCGCGCGGGGCGAGCCGGTCTGTAGGAGACCGGCTCGCCATCAACGGCGCCGTTGCTGATCCCGCCAGCGCCGCCAGGCCAACAGGCCCAGGCCCGCCATCAGCAAGGCAGCCTGAGCCGGCTCCGGCACGGGCGCCGTGGCCGCCGCCACCTCGGCCGCCCAATAGCTGGGCAGGTGCAGATAGGGGTTGCCGCTGGCCATCGTGCCGTCGGTGACGTAGATGGCGCCCAGGCCGTATTGCCGGGCCAGGCCCATCACCTCCTGCATCTGGGCCACCGTCGCCACGCCGTGCACGATGGCGCCGGTCGATGCCGCGTTCGTCAGCCCGCTGAGGAAGGAGCCGCCGACGAAATCGCCGTACGCCCCCTCGAAGCTCATCAACGTGTTGGCCAGCGGCACATAGCCCGGTGCCGGCGGCACGCCCGGATTGCCGACGATGCTCCAGCCCGGATGCGCGGATCGCAGCGAGCTGCTGACCGTCTGATAGAAGGGCAAGGCCTCGGCCTGCGTGTTCATCTCGTCGAGGAAAACGCCGTCGACGTGGTACCAGCTGGCGTACTTCTGCGCGTCGGCCAGCACCTCGGTCGTGGAGCGCGTGGGCGGCACTTCCGGCGTGCAGTGGTTGACGCCATAGCAGGTGTAGACATAGCCGATCACCTTGCCGCCGGCGGCGCGGAACTCGTCGACCGAGGCCACGTAGTCGCTGTTGGACGCCAGGCCCGGCCCGTTGCCCGGGTTCATGATGGCCGTCACGTCGGCGCCCTGGCTGGCCGCCCAGCTCAGCTGGTGCCACTCGTTCTGCGACGGCATCCAGGACGGATAGAAATAGGCCGGCACGATGATCTCGATGGCCGACGCGAAGGGCGCAGCCGTGGCGAGGGCCAGCGCGGCGATGAGGGTCTTCAGTGGCTTCATGGCCGGGCTCCTCAGCAGCTGCCGCCGGTTTTCAGGCTCTTCAGGCACCAGCGCTCCGAACCGCTGAGCGTCTCATTGCCCCAATAGGTCGGCGTGTAGTTCCAGATCGGTCCGCCCCAGGGCAGGCTGGGGTTGTAGGTCATGCTCGTCGCGTAGACATAGTTGGCCGCGCTGCCCTTCAGCGTCGCCTGCATCTGGGCCTGGGTGGCCGAATGGACCAGCAGCCAGGTCTTCACACCCAGCGACGCCGCATAGCTCTGCACGCCGCCGTTGAGCCAGCTCGCCGCGTTCAGGTAGTCGGCATAGGCCGCTTCGTAGATGACGACATGCTCGCCATAGCTGGCGGCGCCGACGAAGCAGCTGCTGGCGCCCGGCCAGCCGGCATTCCACACCACGGTGCCGCCGGTGCCGGTGGCCGTCATCTTGGCGCGGATGGCGCTCCATTTGGGGGGCGTGCCGTTGCACTTCTGCGTGTCGGTCAGGGCCGCGTCGTCGAAGGCCGCCTCGTCGAAGAAATAGCCGTCCACGCCGCCCAGCGTCGACTTGTAGGCCGTCAGATTGGCGTCAATGGCGTTGTAGCGGGCCAGCTCGTCGGCCGTGTTGTGGTCATAGCCGGTCGCGACATAGCCGAGCACCTTGCCGCCCTGGGCGCGAATGCTGGCGATCACGCCCTTCCAGTTCGTCACCTGGCTGCCGGTCAGGCCGGTGGCGCCGCTGTTGGGGTTGATGACGACATAGGCGCCACTGGGGATCTGGCCGCCATAGGTGCTGGGCGTCTCGCCCCAGTAGGCCACCATGCCGAAGCCGGTCGGTGCGGCGGTGGCCAGCGTGGCGCCGAGGCTGAGCAGGCTCGCGGCAGCGAGCTTCAATCGGAAGTCGGACATTCGTTTCTCCTTGAAGGTTCAACAGGGGTCGGAATTCAGCGCACGGTCAGCGTGGTGCCGGCGCGGAAGGCGCCGAGGACCGCATCCCAGGCCTGGGCCTTGGCCGCGTTGTCCGCATTGGCGGGGCGCACGCTGTAGCGCACGTCGGTGCTCAGCGACGAGGCGCCGTCGGGCAGGGCCAGCAGCACGTCGTAGACACCCGTCGGCGTTCCCGCGGGCACGGTGAAGCCGGCCGACGCGGTGCTGGTGCAGTTGGGCAACCAGCCCCGCGGGTCGACGGCCGGCAGCGGGATGCGCACCACGGCGCCGCTGGTCTTGTGCTTGAGCAGCAGCTGCACCGCACGCGGATTGAACGCGCGTGCCCAACCGCTGTTCTTCACGGTGAGCAGCAGGTCACCCGCCTGCCCGGCCGTCACCGCCGAGCTGTGGCGCAGCGTGGCGAGCTCGAAGCGATAGCCCATGCTGCGCTTGATCTCGGCCATGCAGCCCAGGGCCTCCCACTGGGTGTGGAAGAGGTCGCGGTAGTAGTCATTGTTCAGATAGGTCAGGTTGAACTGCCTGCCCTCGGCCAGGATGTCGGTGCAGCTGGTGCGCGGCACCGCGCCGGCCTCGTCGGCCGGGTTGCAGGTTTCAGCCCCGAAGGGCGCCACCCGCGACAGCGAGGCGGTGTAGTTGCGCTCGGTCTGGCGCGTCGCGGCGTCCTCGCTGTAGGTGCCGACGTCGGTGGCCGAAGCCAGGAAGCAGTCGTTGTGCACGCCGATGCGCGAGGCCGCCGAGCCGTCGCGCCAGCTCGGCACGGTGGCCGCCCACTGCATCAGATAGGGTGGGTAGCGCAGCTGCAGGAAGCGCTCAGTCGGCAGCGCATTCAGCAGCGCGTCGCGGATCTGCGTGCGGGGACTGACGGCGGTGAGGTTGTTGGACGAGGTGTGCCATTCGCCCCAGGCGCCGATGAAGCCGGCCTGCAGATAGGCGATGACGTCGGCATTGGCCGCCAGCACCGGCTTGAGCTGGTCGATGTGGCCGAGCACGCGGGCCAGGGGTGCGTCCGTGACGTTCTGGTACTCGGTCTCGTTGGCCGGGTAGTTGTAGAGGAAGCGCGGCACGACTTTCAAGCCGGCGCGGCGCGCCATCGTGAAGCGATCCGTCAGCTGCGTTAGCAGGCTGGCCGGCAGCGTGGTGTTCGCATAGGCGTCCAGGCGCACGGCGGCATAGACGACGCGATAGCCGGCCGCGAACTGCGAATCGGCATCGGCCTGCGTCCACAGCAGCAGGTTGTCGGCCGCCCAGGTGTACATGCCGCGTTCGGGGTTGGCGATCTCGGCGGTGCTGACGGTGAAGCTGGTCTCGACCGGCGCGGGAGTCGGCGCGGGCGCCGGGGTCGGTGCAGGCGTTGGGGCGGGTGTCGGCGCCGGGGTCGGTGCAGGCGTGGGGGCGGGTGTCGGCGCGGGTGTCGGCGCCGGTGCGGGCGCGTTGAGACGCCAGGCCTGGTTGGCATTGCCGGTCGCGCAACTGGCGACCGAGAAGGCCACCTGGCCCACCTGGGTCGGCGCGGTCAGGCAGACATTGTTCGAGGCGAGCTTGAGCTGGACGGTCGAGCCGTCTGCCAGCGCCACCGACTGGAAGCGTTGGCGCGTCTGCGTGGGCGCGCAGGTGGCGAGCTCCACGAAGGACCCGGAGCCCGTTCCGGTGGCCGAGACGCACAGATTGGCCTGCACGTTCTTGATCGTGAAGATGCTGCTGCCGGTGCTGACCGCAGCCAGGGTGAAGTCCTGCTGCGTGCTGCCATTGCAGCTCGCCAGGCGGATGTCCCAGCTGTCGACCTTGGCTTCCAGGCAGGCGCCCAGCGGGTTGGACACCAGCGGTGCCGCGGTCGCGGGCATGGCGGCCAGCAGCACGGCACCGAGACCGGCGAGCTTCGCCACGCTGCGGGAGCGCGGCCGGGGGCAGGGACGCATGGAGGGCATCGGGTTCTCCTCGAAAGTTCGGGCGTCAGGCCCGAGGGTGTGGAGTGCGCTGGAGCTGAGAACCAGGCCGCGTCGGCGCGAACGCGGCCGGGGCACCGGCGCGACCGGTGCCAAAGGCGATGAGAAGCAGAGGAAGGCGTGCCGGGCGGCTACTCGATGCGAGCCTCGCCCCAGGTCACGACAAGGGGGCCCGCGGTGTCGGCCCCGTGCTGGCGCGCGATCAGCTCGATCAGCTTCACGCCGCGCAGGTCGGCGCTGAGTTCACGCGCCGGTTGGTTGAACTTCAGGGGTGCGGTCGCCGCGAGCCGGCGGCCATCGCCCCAGACCTCGAAGCTGACCGCCGCGGTCTTGCCGCGCGTCGAATCGTCGACACCGACTCGTGCCATGAAGCGCTGCGAGCCGGGCGCCAGCTGCACCTGCAGGCGCGAGTCGGCCAGCACGCCGATGCCTTGGCGGAAGACCTGGCGCTGCACGCTCAAGGTCTGGTCATGGGGCGTCGAGTCGGCGCGCGGCCCGCCCCAGCCGGCATAGGCCGGGCGGGTGCCGCCGTTGTCGGTCGTGGCCCAGGAGGCCAGCGAGCGGTAGCCGATGGGGTCCTGCTCCAGCGCGTGGATGCCGTCGCGCGCCACGTAGACGCTGCCGGGCCGCTCTGACACGAAGTAGCCGCGCGGCAGCATGTGCTTGCCGGTGGCCGTGAACAGCAGGGCCTCGCGGGCTTGAAGCTCGAACTCGCGCTGGCCGGTGAAGTTGCCCGCATCGGCACGCAACCAGGCGTCGCGCAGCGCGATGGGCGAGGTGGCATCCATCTTCAGGTGCTCGGCCGTCAAGGTGAACTTGGCGGGCGCGCTGGTGCGGTTGAACAGCAGCACGGCCTTGCGTCCATCGGACAGGCTCTTGACGAGGATGTGGCGGTCGCTGTCCGCATAGGCGATGACGCCCTGGTGGCCGGCGGGGTCCTGGTTGATGGCGACGACTTCAGGCGCCTTCAGCACATCGATGAGGGCCGGCGAGACCTTGGACAGGTCGGTGCCTATCATCAGCGGCGCGGCTGCGATGGCCCACAGCCCCAGATGCGTGCGCGCTTCCAGCAGGTGGTTGCCGTCGAACTCGCCGTTGCCGATCTCCAGCATGTCGGGGTCGTTCCAGCGGCCCGGGCCGGCGTAGAACTCGCGCGTGGCCACGCTGTCGAAGTTGTGAACCATCTGCGAGAAGGTGTTCGCAATGTCGCGGCTGGTGCGCCACATCGTGCCGGCGTCCTGCCCCCAGCTGCGGACGTTGACCGTGCCCCACAGGCAGACCGACAGCACATAGTCGCCGGCCGGCCGGGTCTTGTGCAGGGCCTGCTTCAGGCCGACGTAGAGCTTGCGGGTGCCGTCGACGTCGGACTGGTTGACATTGCCTTCGACGATGGTGGGCTTGTATTCGCGGTACTGGCCCGAGGCCACATGCGGCCGGTCGCGGCCATAGGACGACAGGCCGCAGCCGTCCACCTTCAGGTAGTCGAAGTTCCAGTCGCCAAAGAAGAGCTTCACATCCTGCTCGACGAAGCCCATCAGCCCCACCTCGCGCTCGGCGGGCGTGCCCTCGGGCAGGTTGGGGCTGTCGGCGTCATAGGCCTGCGAGCAGGCATTGCGGCCGATGTCGGTATAGAGCCCTGCCTTCAGGCCCATGGCGTGGATCTTGTCCGTGAAGGGACGCAGCGATGAGTCCTTGCCCGTGGCCGCGCTGGGGAAGAGGCCGGTGCGCACCTGCAAACGGCCGTCCGTCGTGCGGCGCTTCAACCACCAGCCGTCGTCGACATTGATGCTGCGATAGCCCGCCTTGGCCAAGCCGGAGTCGACGATGACCTGGGCAGAGTCCAGCACCTTCTGCTCGGTGATGTCGACGCGGAAGGCGTTCCAGCTCGACCAGCCCATGGGCGGCGTGGGCGCCGAACCGACGGGCTGGTGCTGCCAGCGGCCCGTGGCTTCCAGCGATGGCTGGGCCTGGGCCGAGAACGCGACGAGCAGCGAAAGGGCAAGCAGTTTCATGCGGCGGACAGCAGGCGGCCGAAGGCGGTCGGCACGTGGAAGTCGGGCGTGGCGGTCTGGGTCGGACTCCACGCGGAATAGACACGGCCAGCGCCCTGCCCTTCGACGCGGAACAGGTTGAGGCGCCAGCCCTCTTCAGCCCCACGCATGGGCACGGCCAGCTCGGCCGTCCAGACCTTGTGCTCGGCATCGATGCTGACCCTGGCA
Source organism: Roseateles sp. FW305-36 (assembly GCF_058787015.1). Lineage (NCBI taxonomy): Bacteria > Pseudomonadati > Pseudomonadota > Betaproteobacteria > Burkholderiales > Sphaerotilaceae > Roseateles > Roseateles sp. FW305-36. The sequence continues at coordinate 337,634 of NZ_JBYSZK010000005.1, forward strand.
CGGCTCTCGCCATTGATTCGCTTCTTGCCCGAGGCCTCGACGGCGATCTCCAGCAGCAGCCCGTTGGGCGACACCTCGACCTCGCGATAGCTCTTCAGCCCCGCGCGCTCCGGCGCCTGCAGGAAGACCTCGACGACATCGCGTTCCCACAGCGGCCAGATGTCGGTGGCCGAAGCCGCGCGATCGAAGGTGCTCAGCGCCTCGTACTTGCAGATGAAGCGCAGATGGAGCCGGTCCGTGCCGCGCAGCATCTGCACGCGGGTGGACTGTGCGCCGGCCAGCGTCTTGCCCTGCCAGTCGTGGCGGAAGAAGGTCGCGGGTGCATCGGCCCATTGCGAGGCCAGCGGGAAACCATCGGCGCCAAGCTGTGTGAGCTTGCCGGCGAAGGCGACGGGCAGCGCATCTCCACCCACGGGGCGGGCTTCGACCAACAGGCTGTGCGCGAAGCGCAGCGGCAGCGTCGGCTTGTCGGCGCTGACCGTGCCCAGGGGCTGGCCGCTCAGCACGTCACGCAAGGTCCAGCGCCCTGCGCCCAAACCGCGCAAGGTGACCGGGCCGTCCCAGCGCTCGGCATAGAAAGCGTAGTGCAGCGCCCCGCCCTGCTCGACGACATGGGTCTCGGGCTTGTCGAAGCCGAGGTCATAGAGCTCGCCGCGATAGCGCCCTTCGGCCAGGCGCTGCTTGTTGTACAGGTCCACCCACTGGCGCCAATGCTGCTCGCGCTCCGGCGTCAGCAAAAAACTGTCCTTGGGCTTGGGATCGACCGGCCAGGTGAACTTGGTGGCCACGACGGCGCCGATGCCGACGCTGGAGGCGAAGTCCTGCCCGCCGGTGCTCAGCTCAACGTGGTCGCCCGCGTACGCCGCCCAGGGGCCCATCAGCGCCTTCAGCGTCTTGCCCTTGTGGCGCACCTGCCAGCTGGACGTCGGGTCCGAGGCCGGCGCCTGGTCCATGAAGGGCATGTTGTGGAAGGCATAGCCGGTGCCGCAGGGGCAGACCTCGACGACCGCCTCCGGGTTGGCCGCGTGGGCCGAGTCGTGCAGCACGCGGTAGTAGTCGGCCAGGTGCTCGACCGCGTCTTCCGGCTTGGCGTGCTTGTGCGCCGGGTTGAAGCAGGGCGCCACGCCGTTGAGATGCTGGCCGTCGACCTTGAGGCCGTCGAAGCCCCAGTCGCCGATGATCTTCTTCACCGTGGCTGCCAGGCGGGCCTGGGTCTTTTCGTAGGCCGGGCAGAGGTAGAAGCTGTTCCACCAGGTCACGTTCTGCACCGCGCCGTCCTTGTCCAGCAGCAGCAGGTCGGTGTGCTCGTGCAGCTCGTCGCTGCCGGGCGCGACGGCCAGCGGAGCGATCCACAGCCGCGCCTTCATGCCGCGGGCGTGGATGTCGGCGACCAAGGCCTTCATGTCCTCTTCGCCGCGAGGGAACTTGGCGCGGTCGGGCGTCCAGTCGCCGGTCTTGACCTGCCAGCCGTCGTCCAGCACCGCCCACTTGAAGCCCAGCTCCTGCACCTTGGGCAGGGTGGCGCGCACGTAGTCGAGCGAAAAGTCGCGCTCATAGCCCCAGGCGCACCACTGCGCCTCGTAGGCGCTCTGCGGCGGTTGTGGCGCGGCCAGGCCCTGGGCGGCCATCAGGCGGCGGTAGCGGTCCAGCGGCACGAAGAAGTCGCCGCGGTGGACGGCGATGAAACTGGGCGGCGTGGCCAGGGTCTGGCCGGGGGCCAGGCTCTGCGGCGTATCACCTCGAAGAGAAATGTCGACCTGGTCGCCCCTGGCCTTCACGGGCAGCGCGACGAGCTGCGGTTGAAGGGCCAGATGCCCGACGGCCAGGCCGACATCCCGCCGCCAGACATCGACGACGGGCGTGCCGCCGCCGTAGTCCGACGCATTCATGCCCATGAAGTTGCGCTGCTCGAAGCCGCGTTTGACGGGCTGCACCCAGTCGCGCCGGTCGGCATGGCTGGCGCCGGAGTAGGTCCAATAGCCGTTCGCGCCGCCCGCATGGCGCGGTGCGGCGGCCAGGCGGTGGGCGGCATTGATCCAGGCGTCGATGGCGAGGGGCTTGTCGCCGGTGTTGACGTAGGCGACGTCCAGCAGCGCAACGCCGGGGTGCTCGTCCAGCAGCGTGACGGTCACGCGCTTCTCGATGCCTTCGAGCGAACGACCGACCAGGCGCAGCAACTGCCCGGTGCCGAATGGCGTGGCAGTCTTGCCGGGCTCCGCACCTTGCAGCTCGAAGCGGGTCAAGGGCTTGCCGTTGACGACGACATGCTCGCTGGCGTCGAAGCCGGTCAGCTCGACCGGCTGCTTGCCCCACAGGCTGACGACGCGGCAGCGCATCTGCTCGTCGAACTGCAGCGACACCGCAGCGTCCTGCACGCGCACATGGCCGCGACCCTGGGCGTGCGCGAGCGGCAGCCGGGCCGCCAGCGGCGCCGCGCCCAGCCACTGTAGAAAAGCCCGGCGAGCTGTCATTGTTTGGCGCCCCAGGCCGTGGGGAAGCTGCGTTCGGCGTTCTTGCGATAGAGCTTTTCCACCACCCCCTTGGGCAGGGCCAGGCCCTTCACCGGCTTGTCGAGGTCGGCCACCTTGAAGCTGTCGGCGGTGTTGAAGTAGCGCCAGTGCATGCGCCACACGCCCTCGGCCTCCTTGCCCAGCGCGGCGCCGTCCTGGTCCGGCGTCTGCGACATGTCGCTGCCGTACATGACGCGGTCCTGGTATTTGATGAAGAAGCGGCGCACGCGCTCGCGGTCCTTCTGGCTCTGGTATTGCAGCTGGCCGATACGCGCGGCGACGTCGACTTTCGCCTGCGGGAAGCGATCGAGGAAGGCCGCCAGCTCGTCTACGTTGCGCTCGAGGGAGGCCAGGTGCACGCCGACGAAGCGCAGGCCGGGGTGGGCCGCCACCATGCGGTCGCGTGCGGCCATCTGGGCCTCCCAACTCGGCATCTCGGGGTGCAGGGCCATGTGGTACTGCGGGTGGGCCTTGAAGTATTCGCGGTCATTGTTGACCGTCATCTGGTCCAGCGGCAGCCAGCAGTTGTGCGGCTCGCCCTGGTGGCCGAGCAGCGGGATGCCCTGCTTCGCGAAGTCGTCGAACAGCGGGGCGAAGCGGGCGTCGTCGATCATCACGAGCTGGTCGTCCTTGCCGCGCAGGCTCATGCCGATGTTCTTCCACACCTTCACGCCCACGGCACCGGCCTGCATGGACGCAGCGATGCGCTGGCGCGTGGCGGGCAGCCACTCGGGCTTGTCGGACCCATCCACCGAGAAGCTCGCGGCCCAGGCCACGTCCTGCGGGAACTGGCGCTTCAGCTCGATGGCCACGCGCTGCTGGTCGTCGAGCGGCGGGAAGTCGGGGTAGTCGACATTGATCGTCAACACCTTGAACTTCTGACGCCGCGCGGCCTCCATGAAGGCCGGCGACGGGTTGTGCAGATGCAGGTGCACGTCAATCTTCGCGACACGGCCGTAGTCGGCCATCGTGTAGCTCGGCTCGGCGGCCATCGCGGGCAAAAAAGCCGCCCCGGCAAGCAGGGCGGCAACGGAGGAGACAAGAGATCGCATCAGTAATCCAAGTATTGCGGGCCGAGCGCCGGGCCGCTCCCTAGCCGGCCCGCGCTGGCGATGTGCTCGCGGCCCGACGCCGCGAGCATCGCCGTCCCCTCGGGGGACCGGCTGGGCCTGCCCGCGTTCAGCGGTGCAGGGCCGGACGAGGGGCCTTCGTTCTGCATCAGAACTTGATGCTGGCACCGAGGGTGAAGGCTCGGCCATAACGGTAATAGCCTTGCGGCAGCTTCACGCTGTCGTTGCCCAGCGTGTACTCCTGCGTCGCATCGGTCAGGTTGTTGCCTTCGATGCTGATACGCAGCCACTTGTTGACCTCATAAGCGATCTGGGCCGTTGCCCAGGTCACCGCCTTGGCGCGTTCGTTGAAGCCGGCACCCAGCACATTGGTGGCAGTGACGAAGGCGTCGGTGTGGTCGGCCGTGGCGCTCATGCTCCACGGGCCCTTCTCGTACAGCACGCCCACCGAAGACGTGGCCGGCGCGATGCCTTCCAGCGCGCGCTCCTCGCCGCCCACCCAGCTGCGCGACTTGTTGCGGGTGTACTGCGCACGCACGCCGAAGCCGTTGTCGAACAGATGCTGCAGGCCGATCTCGAAGCCGCGCGCCGTGGCCTTGTCGCCATTGATGGGGCGGCTGATGTTGAACAGGCGGCCGCCCGGTGCGCCGATGTTCTGGCCGGTCAGGTACTCGCTGGTGATCTGGTTCTTGATGTTCTTCTGGTAGACGGCAAAGTTCAGCGCCGAGTCCTTGGCGTAGTACCACTCCAGCGACACATCCGCCTGGCGGGCGCTGTAGGGCTTGAGGTCGGCATTGCCGCCGAACACCTGCGTGAAGTCGCCCCAGGAGATGCTCTGCGTCGTGCTCGTCGGTGCCAGCTTGTCCACCGACGGACGAGCCATGGTCTTGGCCGCACCCAGGCGCAGTTGCAGCTCGTTGGTGATCAGCCAGGTGAAGTTGACTGACGGCAAGGCAAAGTTGTAGGTCGACTCCTGCTGAATCACCGAAGGCGCCGCGTAGACGGCCGTGTAGTTGAAGGCGCCGTTCTCGATGATGTCGGTGATCTTGGCGTCCCAGGCCTGCGACGTCGTCTTGGTCTTCACGAAGCGCACACCGGCGTCCGCGTTCCAGCCGTCGCCCGACAGGTCAGCCTGCACGAAGGCGGTCGTCGTCTTCTCGGTCACGCGGTAGCTTTCCAGCGGATTCCACGCAGGCGCGGCCTTGCTGAAGTCGTAGACGCCACCGCCCGGGCGCGGCTTGCCGTCGTAGGCCTTGAGCGCCTGCACATAGTTGTTGATGTCGAAGCCCAGGAAGCTGCGCGGGAAGTTGCCGCTGACGCCGTCCATGAAACCCGACGGGCTCAGCGTCTGGTTGATGACGTTGCCGCCCAGCGCGCCGACGTTGATGGCATTGGCACCCGAGTATTGGCCATCGCCCGCATTGAAGGCGTTGTTGATGAGGTCGCGCGATTTCTTGCGGTTGGTCTGGCTGAGGCCGAACTTCAGCTGGTCGATGTAGAAGCGGTCCAGCTTCCATTCGAGGTTGCCGGTGGCGCCGTTGATCTTGTCGTCGATGTTGTCGCCGGCCAGGCTGAAGTAGTGGGTCTTGAAGTCCTTGGCCGTGAACAGGCCCTGGGCCAAGCCGGTCTGCAGGTCGCGGCCATCGTTGAAGGTGGTCTTCACGTCAGGCACGGCCGAGCCGGTCAGCTGGATGCGCGTGACGTTGGGCTGGTTCATGCGCAGCACGACATAGCTGTCCTGCCCGCCGGAGTGGCGCCTGGAGGTCGACTCGTAGATGTCACCCGTCGCCTTCAGCGTGGGCGAGAGCTTCCACTCGGCGTTGGCGCCGTACATCGCCGTGTCGACGACGCGGTACTCGGTCTTGTTCAGCAGTTCGGGGTTGAGCGCCATCTCCGGGTCGGGGTTGGCCAGCGTCAGGTCGGTCACCACGCCATTGGTGATCTTCATGTTGGACCAGCGGCCCGGCGCATACAGCGGGTAGAAGGACAGCTGGTAGCCCACCTGCGGCGAGTCCAGCCGCGTCTTGAAGCCGTCGACGACGACTTTGACGTCGCTGCTCGGCCGCCACTCCACCTTGCCCGACAGCGCCGTGCGCTTCTTCTTCTCCATGATGGTGCCGAAGCGGAACTGGCCCGGGCCGATCAGGCCTTCCTCGTTCAGGTCCAGCTGGCCGTTGCCATTGGGGTCGATGTTGCCGCCCCAGGTGTTGCCCCAGGGCCAGAAGGCCGACGGGTCGCTGGGCTTGGGGTTGCGGCTCCAGCCACCGTCGTTGCCGGCCGTGTCGGTGCGCACGTCCCGGTTCGCATAGACCACGCCCAACAGCACGCCCAGCGTGTCGCCGAAGGTGTTGCTGTAAGTGCCCGAAACCTTCTGACCGTTCAGGCTGCTCATCTGGTTGCGGTCGGCCTCCACGCGCAGCAGGCCGCGCTGGCCCTTCTGGTCGAAGGGGCTGGCGGAGCGCAGGTTCACGAGGCCACCGATGGCGCCTTCGATGAGGGAGGCCTGCGTGGACTTGATGACGTCGGCACCGCTGATGACGTCGGCGGGCAGCACGTCGTAGGCGAAATAGCGACCGGCGCTGTCGGTGCCCAGCAGGCGGTTGTTGAAGGTGGTGATCGTGTACTCGGGGCCCAGGCCGCGGATGCTGACCTTCTGGCCTTCGCCGCCGGCCGTGCGCGAGATCGACACACCGGTGATGTGGCTCAGCGAGTCGGCCACGTTGTTGTCGGGGAAGCGGCCCAGCTCGGTGGCGCTGATGCTGTCCTGCACGCCGGCGGCATTGCGCTTCAGGGCCAGGGACTTCTGCAGGCTGGCGCGGGTGCCGGTCACTTCCACGCGGTCCAGCTCGTTGACATCCTTGTCGGTCTTGGCGGCCTCCTGGGTGGCCTGTTGAGCAAGGGCCGGAGCAGCGGCACCGAAGGCGGCCAGGGCCACCAGGCCGGCCAGCGTCAACGGGTGCAGCGCGAAGCGGGGAAAGGCATGCGTCGGGGGTTGCAGGCGAGGACTCATCGAACAGTTCCTTTGATTTTGTGTGTCGGGGCTGCCGTCAGGGCAGCGCGATGTCATCTGCTGTGGATGCCGGGGCAGCTCTCCCCCGGTGCTTGTGCCGGCTCCTCGGATGCCCTCGAACCGGCTTGACGCAAGTCTACGAATTCTTTCGTTTGATTTCGTATATGGTTTTCACGGATGCCGAATACTTTCGATGAATGGTGCCACGAAAGCCTTCCACAGAGCTGACATGGAGAGAACGCCCTGAGCTATATCGCGATTCACCCCCGACCCGCGGGATTTGGCATACGAAAGGGCTTTCGCTGTTGTGTTTTCGTTTTCGTTCGTTTATTCTTTCGCTCGAAAGCCGCCAACCAGGCCTTCCGACCTCACGAAAGACTTCTTCCATGCAGAGCAACTGGCTCCTCTACACGCTGATCACGACAGGCCTCTGGGGCCTGTGGGGTGCCTTGACCGGCATCCCGTCCGAACACGGCTTTCCCGACACGCTGATCTACGTCGTGTGGGCCCTGACCATGATCCCGCCGGCCGTCATCGTGCTGGCCCGCGCCGGCTGGCGCATCGACCGCGACCGCCGCTCCGTCGTGCTTGGCCTGGCCGTGGGGCTGCTCGGCGCCGGCGGCCAGATGCTGCTGTTCCGCGCCGTGCAGTCCGGCCCGGCCTATCTGATCTTTCCCATCGTGTCGCTGTCGCCGGCGCTGACCATCGCCCTGTCCTTCGGCCTGCTGGGCGAACGCACCGGCAAGCTGGGCGTGGCGGGCATCGTCCTCGCGCTGTGCTCCCTGCCGCTGTTCGATTTGCAGTTGGGTCAGCGCGGTCAGGGCATGGGCCTGTGGTTCGTGCTGGCCCTGCTGGTGCTGGTGGCCTGGGGCCTGCAGGCCTACTTCATCAAGCTGGCAAATGCGGGCAGCAGCGCCGAAAGCATCTTCTTCTACATGGCCCTCGGCGCCATCGCCTGCGCACCGGTGGCGCTGTGGATGACGGACTTCTCCCAGCCCATCAATTGGGGCTGGAGCGGCCCGGGCCTCTCCGCCCTCATCCAGGTGCTGAACGCCATCGGCGCCCTGACCCTGGTCTACGCCTTCCGCTACGGCAAGGCCCTGGTCGTCTCGCCCCTGGTCAATGCTGGCGCGCCGCTGCTGACGGCCGTCATCTCCATGGCCCTCAGCGGCGCCGCGCCCAGCGGTTCCAAGCTGGCCGGCGTCGGCCTGGCTCTGCTGGCCGCCCTGCTGCTGGCCCTGCAACCCGAAACCCCTTCTTCCCCGCAACCCGTTCAAGGAGACGCCGCATGAAGCTCATGCTCGACCTCGTGCGCCGCCACAAGCAAACCAGCGCCGGCCCTGCCGTCGGCATCCCGTCCGTCTGCTCGGCCCACCCCGTCGTCATCGCCGCCACGCTGCGCGAATGCGCCGCCCAGGGCCGCCCCGCCCTCATCGAAGCCACGTCCAACCAGGTCAACCAGGACGGCGGCTACACCGGCATGACGCCCGCCGACTTCCGCCGCTATGTGCAGGAGCTGGCGGCTGCCGAAGGCCTGGCCCCCGAGCTGCTGCTGCTCGGCGGCGACCACCTCGGGCCCAACGCCTGGCGCAAGCTGCCGGCCGATGCGGCCATGGCCAAGGCCGAAGTGATGGTGTCGCAGTACGTGGCCGCGGGCTTTCGCAAGATCCATCTCGACTGCTCGATGTCCTGCGCCGGCGACCCCGTGCCGCTGCCCGAGCCAGAGATCGCCGCCCGCGCCGTGCGGCTGTGCCGCGCCGCCGAGATGGCCTGGCTGCAGGCCCCCGAGCGCAGCGAGCCGCCCGTCTACGTCATCGGCACCGAAGTGCCCGTGCCCGGTGGCGCGCACGAGGACCTGGGCGAACTGGCCGTCACCTCGCCCGACGCCGCCGCGTCCACGCTGGAGCTGCACCGCGTCGCCTTCCAGCGCGCCGGCCTCGAGGCTGCCTGGGAACGCGTCATCGCCATGGTCGTGCAACCCGGCGTCGAGTTCGACCACCACAAGGTCATCGACTACCGCCCCGAGAAGGCCCGTGATCTGAGCGCCTTCATCGAGAGCCAGCCCGGCCTGGTCTTCGAAGCCCATTCGACCGACTACCAGACCCCCGAGCGCCTGGCCCAGCTGGCCCGCGACCACTTCGCCATCCTCAAGGTCGGCCCCGGCGTGACCTTCGCGCTGCGCGAGACCCTGTGGGCCCTGGCCGCCGTCGAGCGCGAATGGGTGGGTGAAGGTGAAGGTCTGGTCAGCACCGTGCTCGACGTGATGCGCGCCGAGCCCGAGCACTGGCGCGGCTACTACCAGGACCCCAAGCGCCTGGACGTCGACCTCGCCTACAGCTTGAGCGACCGCATCCGCTACTACTGGGCCCATCCCGCCGTGCGCGAGGCCTGCCGGACCATGCTGGCCCGCCTCGACGCCGCACCGCCGCCGCTGACCCTGCTCAGCCAGTACCTGCCCCGCCAGTACGAGGCCGTGCGCGACGGCCGCATCTCCACACGCACGGACGCCCTGCTGCGCGACGGCACCGTCCAAGCCCTGCGCCCCTATCTGACCGCCTGCGCATCCTGAACATGACCCTGCTCCACCTCGACCCCACCGACCTCGATCACCGCGGCGCCACGCACACGGCACGCGAGATCGCCCACCAGCCGGCCGTCTGGCAGACCGTCCACGCCCAGCTGCAGGCCGAGCGCCCCAGGCTGGACGCCTTCCTGGACCCGCTGCTCGCCCTGCCCGATCTGCGCATCGTGCTGACCGGCGCCGGCTCCTCCTCCTTCATCGGCCAGTGCCTGGCGCCTGCCCTGTTGCGCAGCTTCAGCCAGCGCCCCGGCATCCGCGTCGAGGCCCTGGCGACGACCGACATCGTCTCCAGCCCCGAGCAATGCCTGCAGCCCGAGGTGCCGACCCTGCTCGTCTCCTTCGCCCGCTCCGGCAACAGCCCCGAAAGCCTGGCCGCCGTCGAGCTGGCCGACCGCTTCGTCAAGCACTGCCACCACCTCGTCATCACCTGCGCCGCCGACGGCACGCTGAACCGCCGCATGGCCGACCAGGCCAATGCCGCGGTGCTGCTGCTGCCCGACGAAACCAACGACCGCGCGTTCGCGATGACATCCAGTTTCAGCGGCATGCTGCTGGCCGCCGTCTGGGCCTTCGGCCTCGCCCTGCCGCCGGTGACAGCGTTGGCCCAGGCCGCGCAGACGCTGGCAGAAAACGAGACCGACCGTCTCTATGCGCTGGCCGAACAGCAGTTCGAACGCGTCGTCTTCCTCGGCAGCAACACCCTGCTCGGCCTGGCCCGCGAGGCCGCGCTGAAGATGCTGGAGCTGACCGACGGCAAGCTCGTCGCCCTGGCCGACTCGACCCTGGGCTTCCGCCACGGTCCCAAGACCATCCTCAACGAGAAGACGCTCGTCGTCATCATCCTGTCCAACGACCCCTACACCCGCCAGTACGACCTCGACTTGCTGCGCGAGCTGCGCCGCCAGGGCCCGGCCCGCGTGCTGGCCCTGCGAACCTTCACATTGAATGGCGCCGAGGCCCCGCATGCAGACGACGTGCGCCTGGCTCTGCCCGCCGCCGCGCCCGACCTGGCCCTGGCGCCCGTGGCCCTGGTCTTCGCGCAGTGCCTGGCCCTGCTCGCCTCCCTGCAGCTCGGCATCACGCCGGACAACCCCAGCGCCTCGGGCACCGTGACCCGCGTCGTCAGCGGTGTCACCATCCATCCTGTGACCCAATCGCAGCAGCAATCCTGATGAGCGCCTTTTTCCTCGGCATCGACGGCGGTGGCACCAAGACCGCCTTCGTCCTCATCGACGAAAGCGGCCGCCTGCTCGCCCGCCACGAGTCGACGACGAGCTACTACATCGAGATCGGCTTCGACACTCTGCGCGCCCTGCTGCGCGACGGCGTCAACGCCGCGTTGCGCCTGGCCGGCGTGCCCGCCAGCGACATCGCCCACACCTTTGCCGGCCTGCCTGCCCATGGCGAGGACAGCGAGCTGTTCACCACCTTCGACGGTCTGCTGACCGACATCGTGCCGCGCAGCACCATCGGCAACGACATGGTCTGCAGCTGGGCCGGCTCGCTGGCCGGCGCCGACGGCATCAGCCTGGTCGCCGGCACCGGCTCCATCGCCTATGGCGAATGGATGGGCCGCGGCGCGCGTTGCGGCGGCTGGGGCGAAGTCTTCGGCGACGAAGGCTCGGCCCACTGGCTGGCCCGCGAAGTGCTGGCCTTGTTCTCGCGCATGGCCGACTGCCGCGCCGAACCCGGCCCCCTGCTCGGCCTGGTGCGCGAGCATTTCGAGCTGAAGCACGACCTCGACCTCTGCGGCGAGATCAACGGCAGCGCCGCCCGCAGCGAGCTGGCCCAGATCGCCCGCCTGGCCACGGCCGCCGCTCAGGCCGGCGACGTGCAGGCCCGCCAGCTGCTGGTGAGCGCCGGCGACGAGCTTGCCGCCCTGGCCGCCGGCGTGGCGCGCAACCTGGGCCTCGCCGGCATCCAGGCGGTGCCCGTGTCGTACTCGGGTGGCGTGTTCGCGTCTGGCGACCTCGTGCTGGGCCCGCTGCAGGCGGCCCTGGCTCGCCGCCTGCCGGGCGCCACGCTGAAGACGCCGCGCTTCGGACCCGAACTGGGCGCGGCGCTGTACGCCGCGCGTCTGGGCGGCCGGCCGCTGTCGCCGGCGGCGCTGGCGAAACTCGAAAGCTAGGCAGGTCGATATCATTCGAAAGCCGCTCATCGACTTTCGTCCCCGCATGTCCGCCACTGCACCTTCGCCCGCGAAAACCGAAAGCCCGCTGCTCATTGACGAGCGGCGCCGCCTGATCCGCGAGCTGGTGCAGACGCAAGGCCGCGTCACGGTGGACGAACTGGCCGAGCGCTTCGGCACCTCGGTCGTCACCATACGCAGCGACCTGAACGCCCTGGCCTCCACCGGCGCCGTGCTGCGCACGCATGGCGGCGCGCTCGCCCAGCGTGACACCGAGGAAGTGCCCATCGGCGTCAAGCAGAAGCTGCGCCACGAGCAGAAGGCCCGCATCGCCGCCGAGGCCGTGAAGCTCATCAAGGACGGCGAGACCATCCTGCTCGACTCGGGTTCCACCACCGAAGAGATCGCCAAGCAGATCCGCGGCCTGCGCCTGACGTCGCTGAACGTCATCACCAATGCGCTCAATATCGCCGCCCTGCTGGCGACGGTGCCTCACATCAACCTCATCATGCCGGGCGGCCAATTGCGGCCCAATTCCTTCTCCCTGTCCGGCCCCCAGGCCGTGGCCGCGCTGCAGGGTCTGTATGCCGACCGCTTGTTCCTGGGTGTCGACAGCCTGGACCCGGACATCGGCCTGATGACGCCCCATCTGCTGGAAGCGCAGCTCAACGCCCAGATGATGAAGATCAGCCGCCAGGTCGTCGCCGTGGCGGACGCGTCCAAGCTGATGAAACGCAACCTGTCGGTCATTGCGCCGGTGGAGCAGCTGGATGTGCTGATCACCGACAGCGGCGCGGATCAGGCCATCGTGGATCAGTTGCGGGGGCGGGGGATTGAGGTGGTGTTGGCTTAGGCTTCGCTCCTATGCGTCGCGCGAAATCCCCATCGCTTGTCCTTGCCACCCTGGCGTTCGCTCTGTCGTTCTCGTCGAGCGCTGGGGCTGAAGACCTCGAATCCAACTTCAAGGAAGCGACGGCAAAACTCCAGCCCTACCTCGTCCTGACCGAGCGCACGGCAGCAAACGCGAAAACGGAAGTCGGCAGGGCACAGATTGCTGGCGCGCTGGCAATGCTGAAACAGGTCACGGCTGCGCGCCCTGATCACTGGCCGTCTTTCTGGTTCATGGGGAAAGCGCATCAAGCGCTCAGAGAGCATCCCGCCGCGTACGCAGCATTCAAGCAATCCTTCGCGCTGAAGCCGCTCCACCCGGATGTCGCCAGAGAATTTGTCATCGAGGCCATTTGCGTCAATGCCACGTCGGAAGCTGTCGCTGCGGCGCGAGGGGTAGCGACGTCCAATGCCTCGAACGCGGGCCTGCGGGCAAACCTTGGCCTTGCTCTGCTGGCGAACGGGCAACTGGCGGAGGCCCATGGCGTCACCAAGGAGGCCCTCGCGTTGGATCCGAATGACCGGATCACCAAGAGCCTTCTGGTGGAAATCGAGGAAGTACAGCGAGGACGTCCGCCGTCCCAATATTGCCCGCCATAGCCCGCGCGAGACCGCATGCAAATATCAGCGCAGCCTGTTACCACCTCCTTCGCCAGCCAAGGCGAGTCCGACATCACGGAAGTCCTGCTAGGACGTTCGGGCCTGCGCGTGCTGGTTGAAAGCGGCAAGGATGAGAGACGCAGCATCGAGTTTCACTTCGAGGTTCCCCGCGGTTTTCGCTACCTCGATGAAGGCGACCTCTTGGCCTACTGGCAAAGCAAGGCGTTCGCCGGCGGCCACCATCTCTTCGAAATCGTGGCCGGCGGCTGGCTTGATCAGGAACGCCAGCACCCGGGCATGTTGAGCACGACGGATGCTGTCGGCACCTTCAGGGAATGGTTCATCTGCACCTCCAATGGCTGCATGAATGTCCTGTCGGTCAGTGAGCCACTGATCAGGAGCTTCAGCGATCTTTGACGAGTGCGAACTGGCTCGGCGTCAATCCAAGTCTTTCAATCGCCCAGCCAAGTAATCCAGAAAACACCGAATCCTCAACGCCAACTCCGTGTTCCGGTAGTACACCGCGTTGACCGGCTGCCTCACCTCCACGGTGTCCTTGGCGAGGATCTGCACGAGATCGCCGCGCTTGCGGTCCTCGGCGGTCATGAAGTCCGCCAGGCAGGCGATGCCCGCGCCGACCAGCGCCAACTGCCTCACCGTCTCGCCGCTGGAGGCGCGCATGGACGGCGTGATCTCGTAGCGCTCGCCTGCCACGCTGCGTAGCGGCCAGTGATTCAAGCTGTCGGGCTGCGTGAACCCGATGCAGCTGTGCCCACCCAACCCCGCCACGCTGCGCGGTCTGCCAACCCGCTCCAGATAGGCCGGGCTGGCCAGCACACGCAGCCGGTGGCTGCCCAACGGCCGGGCGTGCAGCGTCGAGTCGCGCAGCGTGCCGATGCGGATGGCCACGTCGGTGCGCTGCTCGATGAGGTCGATGATGTCCTCGTTGCTGTTCAGCTCCAGCTCGATGTCGGGGAACTGGCGGCGGAAGTCATCGACCAGGGGCACGATGACGTGCAGCATGAAGGGCGAAGCCGCGTTGACGCGCAGCCGGCCGGCGGGCTTCTGGCGGCAGACGGCCATCTGCTCCTCGGCCGCCTCCACCGACGCGAGGATGCTGCGCGCGCTGGCCAGGAAGAGATGCCCCTCGGGCGTCAGCTCCAGCCGGCGCGTGGTGCGCGTCAGCAGCGTGGTGCCGAGCTTCTCTTCCAAGCGGCTCAAAGACCGGCTGACGCCCGACACCGTTTGCCCCAGCTGCTCGGCAGCCGCGGTGATGGAGCCGCTGTCGATGACGGCAGTGAAGGCGAGGAGTTCGTCGAGGCTGGTTTTCATGACTCTTGATTCCAAGTCAAGAATATTCTGCGCCAATGCTAGTTTTTCGGCATGAATGAAATCCACACACTGCGGGCCTTCGCAGTCTCTGGACTTCTCCCATGTCTCTCGCCCTCCTCGCGCTGACCATCAGCGCCTTCGCCATCGGGACGACCGAGTTCGTCATCGTCGGCCTCATTCCCACGGTCGCGGCCGATCTCGGCATCACCCTGCCGTCGGCCGGCCTGCTGGTCAGCCTGTATGCCCTGGGCGTCGCCATCGGCGCGCCGGTGCTCACCGCCCTCACCGGCCGCCTGCCGCGCAAGGCCCTGCTGCTGGCGCTGATGGCCGTGTTCACCGCCGGCAACTTGCTGGCCTGGCAAGCGCCGAGCTATGAAGCGCTGATCGGCGCTCGCGTGCTGACCGGGCTGACCCACGGCGTGTTCTTCTCCATCGGTTCGACGCTGGCCACCAGCCTCGTGCCCAAGGACAAGGCTGCCAGCGCCATCGCGACGATGTTCGCCGGCCTGACCGTCGCCCTCGTCACCGGCGTGCCCCTGGGTACCTTCATCGGCCAGCATTTCGGCTGGCGCGAGACCTTCCTCGCCGTGTCGCTGCTGGGAGCCATCGCTTTCATCGCCAGCCTGGCCTTCGTGCCGCGCGGCCTGCGCGGTGCGCCGCCGGCGTCCCTTGCGCAACAGGCCGGCGTGCTGGCCCAGCCTCGGCTGCTGCTGGTCTATGCCAAGACGGCCATCGGCTATGGCGGCACTTTCATCCCCTTCACCTTCCTCGCGCCGCTGCTGCAGGACGTGGCCGGCTTCAGCGCCGCCTCGGTCGGCGCCGTCATGCTGGTCTATGGCCTGTCGGTGGCCGTCGGCAATATCTGGGGCGGCAAGCTGGCCGACCGCAAGGGGCCGATCGCCGCATTGAAGCTGATCTTTGCGCTGCTGGCCGCCGTGCTGTTCGTGCTGACCTTCACCATCCACTCGAAGGCAGCGGCCCTCGCCACCGTGCTGCTGTGGGGCGCCGTCGCCTTTGGCAATGTGCCGGGCCTGCAGCTCTATGTCGTGCGCCAGGCCGAGCGCTTTGCGCCTCAGGCCGTCGACGTGGCCTCGGGGCTGAACATCGCCGCCTTCAACCTCGGCATCGCCTTCGCGGCCTGGGCCGGTGGGTTGATCGTGACCCACCTGGGCCTGATGCACACGCCCTGGATCGGCGCCCTCGTCGTCCTCGGCGCGCTGGCGTTGACGCAATGGAGCGGCAGCCTCGACCGCCGCGAAGGCCAACCCGACCGCATGCCCGCTGGCGCTCGCCCGCTCGCCCACTGATCAAGGAAGACTCACCATGAAACTCACTTCGCTTCTGCTCGCCCTCGCCTTCAGCCACAGCGCCTTTGCCGACCGGCCGCTGCAGCGCTGGCACAGCTATACCGGTGTCACCTGGAGCGCACCGGCACCCTATGCCGACTCGGCCAAGTCGCCCATCGCCGGCCTGCACTTCGATGCCCAAGGCGGCGCCTTCGTCAGCACCCCGCGCGTATTGGCTGCGAACACGCCGGCCACGCTGAGCCGGCTCGACACCTCGGCCACCGAAGGCCCGGCGCGGCTGACGGCCTTTCCCTCCACCGAAGCCAACGATCCCACCGCTGCGCCGGCCACTCACCTGCGCAACGTGCTGGGCTTCCACATCGACCGCCGCAACGGCTGGCTGTGGGCCCTGGACCAGGGCTATGTCGCCGGCGAGGCCGAAGCGCCGGCCGGAGCGCAGAAGGTGCTGGTGTTCGAACTGACCACCGGCAAGCTCGTGAAGGCCCTGTCGCTGGACGGCGTGGCCGACCGCCGCGGCAGTTTCCTCAACGACATCGCCGTGGACGAGAAACGCCGCATCGCCTTCATCTCCGACAGCGGCCTGCGCAGCGCGCCGAACAACCAGGCCGGACTGATCGTGCTGGACTTCACCTCAGGCAGTGCCCGGCGCGTGCTGCACCGCCACGCCAGCGTGCTGCCTGAACCGGGAGCCAAGGTGATGTCGCATGGCGCCGAGGTCTGGCCCGGCAACCCGCTGCTGCTGGGCGTGAACGGCATCGGCCTGTCGCCCGACGGCGCGACGCTGTACTGGGCCGTCACGACGGGCACGCATCTGTTCTCGGCGCCGACCGCGCTGCTGCGCAATGCGAGGGCGCCCGACGCACAACTCGCCGCCGCCATGCGCGACCTGGGCAACGTCGGCGGCAACACCGACGGCCTGGTCGTAGCCGCTGATGGCCGCGTCTACATCACCGACGTCACGCGCAACGGCATCGTCAGCTATGACCCGCGCGACGGCCGCTTCACGCTCGTGGGCGCTGACGACGGCGTGCACTGGCCCGACACGCCGGCCCTGCTGCCGAACGGCGATCTCGTCCTCACCGCCAGCTCGCTGAACGACCACTTCGCCGGCCGCGTCGGCACGGGCCAGGAGCGCTACGAGCTGTGGAAGTTCACGCCGGCACCACGGCCGTGACTTCGATCTCCACCTTGGCCCGGTCCTCCATCAGCGCCGACACCTGCACGGCGCTCATGGCGATGCCGTAGTCGCGGCCCAGCACGTCGCGGTAGGCCTGGCCGACCTCGCGGCCACGGGCGATGTATTCGCGCTTGTCGATGAGATACCAGGTCATGCGCACGATGTCCTCAGGCGCGGCGCCGGCCTCGGCCAGCACGGCTTTGATGTTGAGCAGGGTCTGGCGCACCTGGGCGATGAAGTCGTCGCTGTCGAACTCGCAGCGTTCGTTCCAGCCGATCTGGCCGGCGACATAGACCTGGCGGCCGCTCGCGGCGACGCCATTGGCATAGCCGCGCGGCTGGGTCCAGCCGGCGGGCTGCAGGATTTGCTTGTTGCTGGTCATGTGTTTGTCTCCTGTTGTGCGGCGAGCGAGCGCTCCAGCGCGGCACGCAGATCGGCGGGAAAGGCCTGGGGCTTGTGGGTGGCCAGCGAAGTGCAGACCAGCACTTGCGTGAATTCGACGCGCGGGCCGTCGGTGCCGATGAAGGCGATGTTCAGCTTCAGCGAACCGCCGCCCAGGCGTTCGATATGGATGGATTGCTGCAGGCGGTCGCCATGGCGGCTGACGCGCAGGAAGCGGGTGTCGAGCTGGGCCGTCGGCATGCCGATGCGGCGCTGGCCGATGAGCACGTCGAAGGGCAGGCCCAGGGTGTTGGCGAACCAGTCCTCGATCAGCTCGTTGAGCATCTCGAAATAGCGCGGGTAGAAGACGATGCCGGCCGGGTCGCAGTGGCCGAAGCGCACGAGTTGTTCACGCTGGAAGGCAAAGCCGCTCATCGTCAGACCCCCAGATGCTTCTGCCACAACGCGGGCTCGGCCGCGAGTGCGGCAGACGGGCCGGCCCAGGCGACGCGGCCGCGCTCGACCAGCGTGTGGTGGTCGGCCAGGCGGATCAGCCGCTGCACGTATTTGTCGACGACGAGGATGGTCTGGCCAGCGGCGCGCAGCAGGTCCAAACACCGCCAGATCTCCTCGCGCACCAGCGGCGCCAGGCCTTCGGTCGCTTCGTCCAGCACCAGCAGGCGCGGATTGGTGACGAGGGCCCGCCCGATGGCCAGCATCTGCTGCTCGCCGCCCGACAACTGCTGGCCGGAGTTGCCTGCACGCTCGGCCAGGCGCGGGAAGAGCTCGAAGACACGCGCCGTCGTCCACGGCTCGGCGGCACCGCTGCGGTTGGCCGTGAAGGCATCGAGATGCTCGCGCACGCTGAGGTTGGGAAAGACCTGCCGACCCTCGGGCACCAGGGCCAGGCCCAGGCGCGCGATGCGGTCGGCCGGCCAGCCGGCAATGTCTTCGCCGCAGAAGCGGATGCGTCCGCCGCTGGGTTTCAACCAACCGCACAGGCAGCGCAGCAGGGTGCTCTTGCCCATGCCGTTGCGGCCCAGCAGCGTGGCAACCTCGCCGGGCTGCATGCTCAATTGCATGCCGAACAGTACCTGGCTGGCGCAGTAGCCGGCCTCGAGTTGTTCGATCTCCAGCAGGGCGCTCATGCGGCGGCCTCCAGCTCGTCGCCGAGATAGGCGCGGCGCACCTCGGGGTGCGCGCGGACGGCACCGGGCACATCGCTGGCGATGACGCGGCCGCCCACCAGCGCGGAGATGCGGTCGGCCAGGCGGAAGACGGCGTCCATGTCGTGCTCGACCAGCAGCAGCGTCAGACCCTCGGCCTTCAAGGCCTGCAGCAGCTCGACCATGCGCGTCGATTCATCCGGCCCCATGCCGGCCAGCGGTTCGTCCAGCAGCAGCAGGCGCGGGCGGGCGGCCAGGGCCAGGCCGACTTCGAGCTGGCGCTGCTCGCCATGGGCCAACTCGCCGGCGATGCGGTCGGCCTGGGCGGTGAGGCCGACGCGTTCCAGCAGGCTGTCGGCTTGTTCATGCGCCACTGCATCCAGCTTTGCGGATCGCCGCCACGAAGGCGCGCGCTCATCTCGGGCGAGCACGGCCAGCACGAGGTTGTCGCGCACCGTGCAGGGTTTGAACAGGCTGGTGATCTGGAAGCTGCGCACGAGGCCGGCCTGCACGCGGCGGGCGACGTCCAGGCCCGTGACGTCCCGGCCATCGAAAACGATCTGTCCCGAGTCCGGCGCCAGCGCTCCGGAGATCTGGTGGATCAGCGTCGTCTTGCCGGCACCGTTGGGGCCGATCAACGCATGCAGTTCGCCCGCTCGCACTTCGAAGCTCGCACCATCGGTTGCAGCCAACGCACCGAAGCGTTTGACGAGATTTCGGACCTCAAGCACGACGCCAGACTCCAGCCAGTCCCCGCGGCGCGTACAGCACCACGAGCAGCAACAACGCGCCCAGGCCCAGCTGCCAATGCAGGGTGTAGGCGGGCAGCAGCGCCTCCAGCAGCAACAGCACAGCGGCACCCAGCGGCCCGCCCCACAAGGCACCGGCGCCGCCAATGATGACCATGACCATCAACTGGCCGGATTGCGACCAATGCATCAGATGCGGCGTGACCAGGCCGTTGAGATTGGCCAGCAGCGCACCCGCAAGGCCTGCCAGCGCTCCGGCCAGAACAAAGGCCTGCCATCGGAGCGCAAACACGCGGCCACCCGCGGCGGCGACGCGCACCTCATTCTCACGCGCGCCCTGCAGCAACCAGCCAAAGGGTGAGTTCACGAGGCGCTGCAGGCCGGCCATGACGGTGGCGACCAAGGCCAACGCAACCCAATAGAAGCTCGCGTCGTCCTTCAGGTCGAGACCGAAAACCATCACCGAACGCTGCGCCAGCGGCAGCCCGTCGTCGCCACCGTAGGCCTTCAAGGAGACAGCCAGGAAATAGAACATCTGGGCAAAGGCCAGCGTGATCATGATGAAGTAGACGCCGCGGGTGCGCAGGCTGATGGCGCCGATCACTGCCGCCGCAATCGCACTGACCGCCATCGCTGCCGGCCAGGCGACCCAGGCCAACGTGACGCCCGCATCCATCAGCACGCCCACCGTGTAGGCGCCCACGCCGACATAGGCCGCGTGCCCGAAGCTGACGAGGCCACCGAAGCCGAGGATGAGGTTGAGGCTGGACGCCGCGATGGCGAAGATGAGGATGCGCGTCGCGACGACGGTATAGAACTCCAGACCAGTCGCTTGCAGCAGCAGCGGCAAAGCCGCGAGTGCGGCCAGCAGCAACCAGACCCAACGGCCCAGGCCCCGGTGATGAAGGCTGTGAGCTTCAGCCATGGGCCGGGAAGAGGCCGCGAGGCTTCCAGAACAGGATGGCCGCCATCAGCACATAGATGAGGATGGAGGCCAGCGCCGGGCCGAGGTTGGAGGCGACCTCGGGCGAGGCGAGCTGGCGCAGCAGGGCCGGCAGCAGCGTGCGGCTGGCGGTATCGACGACGCCGACCAACAGCGAGCCCACCAGGGCCCCGCGCACCGAGCCGATGCCGCCGACGACGATGACGACGAAGGCCAGGATCAGGATGCTCTCGCCCATGCCCACCTGCACGGCCAGCAGCGGGCCGAGCAGCGCACCGGCCAGCGCGCACAGTGCCGCGCCGAGGCCGAACACGGCAGTGAACAGCATGCGGATGTTGACCCCCATGGCCGTGGCCATCTGCCGGTTGGAGGCGCCCGCCCTCACCCAGGCGCCGTAGCGCGTGCGCGTGACCAGCACCCACAGCAGCAGCGCGACCGCAAGGCCGACGCCGATGATGAGCAGGCGGTAGGCCGGGTAGTTCAGGCCCGGCAGCAGTTCGACGGGGCCGGACAGCGCGGCGGGTGTGTTCAGCATCAAGGGTTGGTCACCCCAGACGATGCGAACGCCTTCGTTGAGCATCAGGATGAGCGCGAAGGTGGCGAGCACCTGACTGAGGTGGTCTCTCGCGTACAGGCGCCGGAGCAGCGTGACTTCGAGAGCCATGGCGAGGATGGCAGTGCCCACGAGTGCGGCGAGGACGGCAAGCAGGAAGGAGTCGGTGGCTGCAGCGGTGGCGGCGGCCAGGTAGGCGCCCACCATGTAGAGCGAACCATGGGCCAGATTGATCATGTCCATGATGCCGAACACGAGCGTGAGGCCGGCGGCGAGCAGGAAGAGCATCAGGCCGAATTGGAGGCCGTTGAGGGCTTGTTCGGTGATGAGGATCCAGTCCATCAGTTGGTTGCTTTCGCTGATGGCTGGTTGACGCGAAGGCCCAGCGGGGAGTTCGCCCCCGCGGGCGACCTACTTTCTTGTGCGAACAAGAAAGTAGGCAAAGAAATCGCCCCCGACCGCCCCGCCCCTCGCACAGCGAGGGGTTCCCTGCGGTGCGCCGCCCTTGAGGCCCCGCGCAAAACTCCCGCCGCTACGCTCTGGTCAGACAGTTGCGCGGAGTCAGTTGTTGAAGCGTGCTGCGCACGCGGCCTCAAGGCCGTGCGCTCCTCGGCGGGGCTCAAGGGGGGAAGAGAAATACCTCGTTGCGAACGGCTTGCGGGCTTGGCCGTTGGCTGTTCGGCTGTTTTGGCAACTCCCCCTTCAAAACCGCCGAGAAGCACAGAAGACCGAGGCGCGTGCTTTGCACGCCTCAAGAACTGACTCGAGCGCGGGTGTTTGACCAGAGCGTGGCGGCGGGAGTTCCGCGCGGCCTCGGTCTTCGAGCATCGCAGAGCACCCCGCAGGGGCGGTTTTGTCGGGGCGGCTTTGGCTTCGCCGCTCTTCGAGAACTTGCCTACTTCTTTGGGCGCCCAAAGAAGTAGGTCGCCCGCCGGGGCGAACTCCCGGCTGGGCCTCACGCAAAACACCGCTCCCACCGCGCAGCCCAACTCAGTTCATCTTGCAGGAAGCCGCGTAGGCGTCTTCATGCTGCGTGAAGATCTTGCCCAGCGTCCGGTTCGTCACCCTTCCCTGGCCATCCTTGGTGATGACACGCAGGTAGTAGTCCTGAATCGGGTACTGGTTCTTGTTGAACTTGAACGCCCCCCGCACCGACTCGAACTTCGCCGCCTTCAGCGCCTTCAGCACCGCAGCCTTGTCCTCCGTCTTGCCCTTCACGTCGCGCACCGCCGCATTCATCAGCAGCGCCGCGTCATAGCCCTGGCTCGCATACAGCGACGGCAGGCGGCCGTAGTCCTTCACGAAGTCGGCGACGAACTTCTTGTTGGCCGGGTTGTCCATGTCGTGCGCCCAATGCGAGCTGTTGAACATGCCCAGCATGGGCTCGCCCACCGCCTTGATGACGTCCTCGTCGGCCGAGAAGCCGGGGCCGAACAGGGTCACGTCCTTGGACAGGCCGGCGCCGACGAACTGCTTGATGAAGTTGATGCCCATGCCGCCCGGCAGGAAGATGTACATCGCATCCGGCTTGGCGGCGCGGGCCTGGGCCAGCTCAGCGGCGTAGTCCAGTTGGCCAAGCTTGGTGTAGATCTCCTCGACGACGGCGCCCTTGTAATAGCGCTTGAAACCCGTCATCGCATCCTTGCCCGCCGGGTAGTTGGGCGCCAGCAGCACCAGCTTCTTGAAGCCCTTCTCGGTCACCGTCTTGCCGACGGCCTCGTGCAGGTTGTCGTTCTGCCAGGCGACGTTGAAGAAGTACGGGTTGCACTGCTCGCCGGCGTACTGCGAGGGGCCGGCATTGGCGCTGACATAAGGGATCTTGGCGTCGAAGACCGCGGGGCCGACGGCCAGCATGATGTTGGAGAACACGATGCCGGTCATGAAGTCGACCTTGTCGCGCTTGATCAGGCGCTCGGCAGTCTGCTTGGCGACCTCGGGGTTCTGCTGGTCGTCGGCCGTGATCACTTCGACGGGCAGGCCGCCCAGCTTGCCGCCGCTGTGCTTGAGGCCAAGCGCAAAGCCGTCGCGGATGTCTAGCCCCAAGCCGGCGCCGGGGCCGGACAGCGTGCTGAGGAAGCCGACCTTGAGCTTGTCGGCGGCCTGGGCCGCGGGGAGCAGGGCGAGGCCGAAGGCAACTGCGGCGAGGGTCTTCTTCATGAACAGGCTCTCCGGTGAAAGGATCAGGCAGTGTCTCTGAGGCGGAAGCGCTGCAGCTTGCCCGTCTCGGTGCGCGGCAGGCTATGGCGGAACTCGATGGCCCGCGGGTATTTGTAGGGCGCGATGGTCGCCTTCACATGCTCCTGCAGCGCGCGCGCGTCGCCGGCATGGCCTTCGCGCAGCACGACGAAGGCCTTGACCAACTGGCCGCGCTCCTCGTCGGGCACGCCGATGACGGCGCACTCGGCGACGGCCGGATGGCTCAGAAGCGCCGCCTCGACCTCGGGGCCGGCGATGTTGTAGCCGCCCGAGATGATCATGTCGTCGGTGCGGGCCTGGTAGACGTAGTAGCCCTCGTCGTCGATGAGGTAGGAGTCGCCGGTCAGGTTCCAGCCGTCCTGCACATACTGGTGCTGGCGCTCGTCGGCCAGATAGCGGCAGCCGGTCGGGCCCTTCACCGCGAGATGGCCGACCTGTCCGGCGCGCAGCGGCTGGCCGGCGTCGTCGAGGATGCAGGCCTGGTAGCCGGGCACCGGCTTGCCGGTGGCGCCGCCCTTGGCGTTGTCTTCGGTGTGCGAGATGAAGATGTGCAGCAGCTCGGTGGCGCCGATGCCGTCGAGCAGTTCGAGGCCCGTCACCTGCTTCCACAGCGCTCGCGTGGCGGCCGGCAGGGCCTCACCGGCGCTGACGCATTTGCGCAGGGACGAGATGTCGTGCTGGGCCACCAGCGGCGCCATGGCGCGGTAGGACGTTGGCGCCGTGAAGCAGACCGTGGCGCGATGCTGGCAAATAGCCGCCAGCAGCAGGTCGGGCGCAGCCTTCTCCAACAACACGGTCGATGCGCCGACGCTCATCGGGAAGAGCAGCAGGCCGCCCAGGCCGAAGGTGAAGGCCAGCGGTGGGCTGCCGATGAAGACGTCGCTGGCCTCGGCGCGCAGGCAATGCACCGGCCAGCAGCGGCAGATCGCGAGGATGTCGCGATGGAAGTGCATGGTGCCCTTGGGCTGGCCGGTCGTGCCGGAGGTGAAGGCGATCAATGCGCAGTCGTCGCTGGCAGTGTCGACATTCGCGAACGTGGCGGGCTGGCGCGCGGCACGGGCCTCCAGGCCGTCGGGCTCAGTGCTGCGGAAATGGCAGATGCCGCGCAACACCGGGTTCTGCTGTTGAGCCGTTGCCAGTTCGGCAGCCAGGGCAGCGTCGCAGAGCGCGTGGGTGACCTCGGCCTTGGCGATGACCTTGCCCAGTTCCACCGCGCGCAGCAGCGGCATGGTGGCCACCGCGATGGCGCCCACCTTGATGACGGCGAACCAGCAGGCCGCCATCTGCGGCGTGTTGCTGCCACGAAGCAGCACGCGGTTGCCGGGAACGACGCCCAGCTCGTTGACCAGCACATTGGCAATGCGATTCGCCTCGGCCTGAAGCTCGGCATAGGTCCAGCGTACGCCGCCACCTTTCACGCAGGGTCGGCCGCCCTGCCCCTGCTCGACCCAGCGGTCCAGCAGCTCGGTCGCCGCGTTCAGCCGGGGGCCGAACTGCAGCTCGGGCAGGTCGAAGACCAGCTCGGGCCACTGGTCCTGCGGCGGCAGGTGATCTCTTGCGAACGTGTCCTGATGGGCCGATGGATGCATGGTCAAGCCTGCTTCAAAAGCTCACGCCCGATGATGAGCTGTTGCACTTCACTGGCGCCCTCGTAGATGCGCAGCGAACGGATTTCGCGATACAGCGATTCGACGATCTCGCCGCGACGCACGCCGCGGCCGCCGAAGAGCTGGACTGCCGCGTCGATGACCTGCTGGGCGCCCTCGGTCGCCATCAGCTTGGCCATGGCCGCCTCCTGCGTGATGGTCTTGCCCTGGTCGCGCAGCCAGGCGGCGCGATAGACCATCAGGGCCGACGAGTCCACCGTGCAGGCCATGTTGGCCAGCTTGGCTTGCGTGAGCGGCAGATCGGCCAGGCGGGCGCCGAACATCGGGCGCGCCTTGGCTTGGGCCAGGCCTTCCTGCAGCGCGCGCCGCGCAAAGCCCAGGGCCGCGGCAGCAACGGAGGTGCGGAAGACATCCAGCGTGCGCATGGCCAGCTTGAAGCCCTCTCCCGGCGCACCGAGCATCTGGCTCTTGGGCACGCGGCAGTTCGTGAAGCGCAGCCGGGCCAGCGGATGGGGCGCGATGACGTCGATGCGCTCGGCAATCTCGAAGCCGGGCATGCCGGCGTCCACGATGAAGGCCGAGATGCCGCGCGAACCGGGTGCTTCGCCGGTGCGCGCGAACAGCACGTAGAAGTCGGCGATGCCGCCGTTGGAGATCCAGGTCTTCTCGCCGTTCAGCAGATAGGCGTCGCCGTCCTCGGTGGCGCTGCATTGCATGGCGGCGACGTCGGAGCCGGCCTCGGGCTCGGACAGCGCGAAGGCCGACAGCACCTCGCCGCGCGCCACGCGCGGCAGATAGCGCTCGCGCTGGGCCGGCGAGCCCTGCAGCGAGATGGCGCCCGAGCCCAGGCCCTGCATGGCGAAGGCGAAGTCCGCCAGGCCGTCATGCCTGGCCAGGGTCTCGCGGATCAGGCAGATGGCGCGGGTGTCGATGGCCTGGCCTTCGCCTGCCACGGCATGGTGCAGCCAGCCGGCGGCGCCGAGCTGGGCGACCAGGCTGCGGCATTGCGCGTCGACATCGGCGTCATGGTCGACCTGCAGATTCGCCACGCACCAGGCGTCCAGCGATCTCGCCAGCTCGCGGTGCCTGTTATCGAAGAAGGGCCAGTCGAGATGCTCCACGGTCAGTCTCCTTGGAACGTCGGCTTCTGCTTGGCCACAAAGGCCTCGTAGGCCCGATGAAAATCCTTGGTCATCATGCAGATGGCCTGGGCCTGGGCCTCGGACTCGATGGCCTCGTCCACGCCCATGGACCATTCCTGGTGCAGCATGCGCTTGGTCATGGCGTGGCCGAAGCTGGGTCCCGCGGCAATCTCACCGGCCCATTTCAGGGCTTCGTCCAGCAGCTGCTCGGGCTCGACGAGGCGATTCAGGAAGCCCCAGCTCAGCGCCTCCTCGCCGCCCAGGCTGCGACCGCTGTAGAGCAGGTCCGACGCGCGGCCCTGGCCGACGATGCGCGGCAGCATGGCGCAGGCGCCCATGTCGCAACCGGCCAGGCCGACGCGGGTGAAGAGGAAGGCCGTCTTGCTGCGGGCCGTGCCCACGCGCAAGTCCGAGGCCATGGCCATGATGGCGCCGGCGCCGGCGCAGACGCCGTCGATGGCCGAGACGATGGGCTGTGGGCAGGCACGCATGGCCTTGACGAGGTCGCCCGTCATGCGCGTGAAGGCCAGCAGGTCGGGCATGCCCATGCCGGTCAGCGGGCCGATGATCTCGCGCACGTCGCCGCCCGAGCAGAAGTTGCCGCCCGCACCTTCGATGACGATGGCCTTGACCTCGTCCACATAGGCCAGGGCGCGGAACAGGTCGCGCAGCTCGGCATAGGACTCGAAGGTCAGCGGGTTCTTGCGCTCGGGGCGGTTCAGCGTGATGACGCCGACAGTACCCTGCTGCTGCCAGAGGAAGTGCTGGGCTTCGTGGCCGACCAGGCTGAGGTGGTTGCCGGAGGTCAGGTGGGGCGTCATGGGGCGTTGTCCTTGGCCAGATGCGTTTTCAGTTGGGCGAGCAGATCGTGGACCTGGGTCTTCTGCGCTGGCGACCAGCCCGCGAAGAGCTCGACGATCCAGCCCTCGTGCGTGGCCGCCATGCGCTTGAACTGGCGACGGCCCTGGGGCGTGAGCTTGACGATGAAGCTGCGGCGATCTTCGGCACGCGTCTCGCGCAGCACCAGGCCCTCGGCCTCGAGCTGGTCGGTGATGCCGGTCACGTTGCCGCCCGTCACCATCAGGCGCTTGGACAGCTCGCGCATGGTCAGGCCGTCGGGGTGGCGCTCCAGCTGGGCCAGCAGGTCGAAGCGCGGCAGCGTGGTGCCGAAGTCGGCGCGCAGGCGCTGGCGGATCTGGTCTTCGACGCGCGTGGTGCAGGACAGCAGACGCAGCCAGAGTCTGAGCGCCTGGTGGTCGTCGTCGGACAGGCGGGTTTCGAGATCCATCTCTGCCATCACATCGTCTCCCCGCCGCAGACGGCAATGGCCTGGCCGTTGACGCCGGCCGCATGGACCAGCCACGCCACCGTGTCGGCCACTTCCTCGGGCTGGATCAACCGGCCCTGCGGATTGGCCTTGGCCAATTCGGCCCTGGCCTGCTCGGGCGTGCGGCCGGTCTTGGCGACGATGGTGTCGACAGCATTCGCCACGATGTCGGTCTCGGTGTAGCCGGGGCAGACGGCGTTCACCGTCACACCCTTGGTCGCCACCTCCAGCGCGAGGGCGCGCGTCAGGCCCAGCACGCCATGCTTGGCCGCGCAATAGGCCGCGACGTAGGCATAGCCCTTGAGCGCTGCGGTGCTGGCCACATTGACGATGCGACCCTGCTTGCGTGCCAGCATGCCGGGCAGCACGGCGCGGCTGCAGAGGAAGGTGCCGGTGAGGTTGACGTTGAGCAGGCGCTGCCAGAGTTCCAGCGAGGTCTTGTGCAGGGGCGCGGTCTCGACCTGGCCGGCGTTGTTGATGAGGATGTCCACATCGCCGACCGCCGCGAAGGCCGCGTTCACGCTGGCCTCGTCGGACACATCGCAGGCCTGGATGGCGACGTCGCCGAGTTCGAGCTGCTGGGCCTGCAGGCGCGCCGGGTTGCGCCCCATCAGCGTGACACGCATGCCTTCTGCCAGCAGCCGCTTCGCCACCGCGGCGCCAATGCCGCTCCCACCACCGGTCACGACTGCATTCTTCATACGCCCAATGCCTTGTTCGCTTGTTCAGCCGCGGCCACATTGCCGGCGCGCTGGCGTTCGAACTCGCGTTCGAGCTGACTCTTGCCGGAAAGGTATTGCTTGGGCCATTCCAGGCCGATGGGGCCGGCGTAGCCGATGCGCGCGGCCTCGGTCAGCGTCCAGGCCGGGTTGGCCAGATGCGGGCGGGCGATGGCGCACAAGTCGGCACGGCCCGAGGCAATGATGCTGTTGACGTGATCCGCCTCGGAGATGGCGCCAACGGCCATGGTGGCGATGCCGACGCGGTTGCGGATTTCTTCAGCGAACGGCGTCTGGAACATGCGGCCGTAGACCGGCCTCTGCGCCTTGCTGACCTGGCCGGAAGACACGTCGATGAGGTCGGCACCCGCGGCCTTGAAGGCGGCGGCGATGGCGACGGCGTCCTCGGGCGTGGTGCCGCCGGGCACCCAGTCGTGGGCCGAGATGCGCACCGACATGGGACGGTCCAGCGGCCAGACTTCGCGCAAGGCCGTGAAGACTTGCAGCGGATAACGCAGCCGGTTTTCCAGCGAGCCGCCGTAGTCGTCCTCGCGCTGATTGGTCAGCGGCGAGATGAAGCTTGAGAGCAGATAGCCGTGGGCGCAGTGCAGCTCCAGCCAGTCGAAGCCGGCATCGGCGGCGCGGCGGGCCGCGGCGACAAAGTCCTCCAGCACGCGGTCCATGTCGGCACGCGTCATGGCCTGGGCGGTCTGGCTGATGCCCTTGAGGTATTGCTGCGGCGAGGCCGAGATCAGCGGCCAGTTGCCTTCGATCAGCGGCTGATCTTCGCCTTCCCAGGGCACGCAGGTCGAGCCCTTGGGGCCGGCGTGGCCGAGCTGCATGCCGATCCTGGCACTGCTGCTGGCATGCACGTGCTCGACGATGCGCTGCCAGGCCGCGCCCTGGGCATCGCTCCACAGGCCCGGGCAGGCGGGCGTGATGCGCGCGTCGGCCGACACGCAGGTCATCTCGGCGATGACGAGGCCGGCGCCGCCGAGGGCCCGCGCGCCCAGGTGGACCAGGTGGTAGTCGCCCGGGATGCCGTCCTCGCAGCTGTACTGGGCCATGGGCGAGACGACGACGCGGTTCTTCAGCGTGAGGCCGCGCAGCTTGAAGGGCGTGAACATCGGCGGCACTTGTGCATCCACACCGCTGCGGCCGGCCAGCCAGCGTTCGAACTCGCCGACGTAGCGGGCGTCTCGCAGGCGCAGGTTCTCGTGGGAGATGCGCTGGGAGCGCGTCAGCAGCGAATAGGCGAATTGCTCGGGTGCCAGGCGGGCGTGGCGCTCGACGTTCTCGAACCATTCGGTGGAGTTGCGGGCCGCGTTCTGGATGCGCAGCACCTCGATGCTGCGGGTGGCTTCGTAGGCGGCAAGCGCCGTCGACAGATCGGCGTTCGCCTGGATGTCACGCGCCAGGTCGATGGCATCTTCCAGCGCCAGCTTGGTACCCGAGCCGATGGAGAAGTGGGCCGTATGGGCGGCGTCGCCCATCAGCACGACGGGGATGCCGCGGTCGTTGCGGTGCACCCAGGTCTTGCAGACGACGCGTGGGAAACGGATCCACGAGGCCGAGCCACGCAGATGTGACGCATTGGAGATCAGCGGGTGGCCGTCCAGCACCTTGGCGAACAGCTTCTCGCAAAAGGCGATGCCCTCTTCCTTGCTCATGTCCTCGATGCCGGCAGCGCGCCAGACGTCTTCGGGGGCCTCGACGATGAAGGTCGAGTGCGTCGCGTCGAAGCGGTAGGCATGGGCCTGGAACCAGCCCCACTCGGTTTGCTGGAAATCGAAGGTGAAGGCGTCGAAGAGCTGGGTGGTGCCCAGCCACACGAAGCGGCAGGCGCGCAGGTCGATGTCGGGCTGGTAGGTGGTGGCGTACTTCTGGCGGATGCGGCTGTTCAGGCCGTCGGCGGCAATGATGAGGTCAGCCTCGATGCCGGTGTCGTCCGGCACGTCGGTTTCGTAGACCAGCTCCACGCCCAGTTGCTCGCAGCGCGCCTGCAGGATGTTCAGCAGCTTCTTGCGCCCGATGCCGCAGAAGCCGTGGCCGCTGGAGACCATGCTGCGGCCGCCGATGTGGACGGCGATGTCGTCCCAGTGGTTGAAGGCGTCGGCGATCTCAGCCGCCGTCTCCGGGTCGGCCTCGCGCAGCGCGTCCACGGTCTGGTCGGACAACACGACGCCCCAGCCGAAGGTGTCACCGGCGCGGTTGCGCTCCAGCACGCGCACCTGGTGTGCCGGATCGGCCTTCTTCATCAACAGGGCGAAGTAGAGGCCGGCCGGGCCGCCGCCGATGCAGGTGATGCGCATCACACAACTTTAGAAATCAATAGTTCAAACGTCAACTAGTTGGATGCGCGGCGCCCAAAAAGGAAAACCCTGAGTTCAAGGCGAACTCAGGGTTTGGGGGCGAGGCAGTCGCTGAACTATTTCCAGTTCAGATGCACGACCCGATAGCCGTTGCTCTTCAGCGCCTGCAGCAGAAACGGCAGCGCCCTGGCCGTCTGGTCTTGCGCGTCGTGCAGCAGGATGATGCCGCCGCCGCTCTTGGCGAGCTGTCCCAACAGCTTGTCCGCCAGCATCTGCGGCGTCTGGTCGGACAGCCAGTCCTCGGCGCCGGCGTCGATGGACATGACGGTCAGGCCGCGTTCCTTCAAGGCACCCAGCAGCGTGGGCGTTTCTTCGAGGAAGGGGAAGCGGTAGGCAGCCGGCTCGGTGCCGAATACGGTGCGGTAGTTTGCCACGACGGCGTCGAGGTCGGCCGTCTGCGCGGCCGGCGGCAGCTGCGGCAAATGCTCGTGCCGGTCGCTGTGAATACCCACCGTGTGGCCGGCGTCACGCACCTGGCGGGCCAGGGCCGCGTGCTGGCGCAGCGGCTCGCCAATCATGAAGAAGCTGGCCTGTGAGCATTGCTCGGCCAGGGCCTTCAGCACGACGGGCGTGGACTCGGGCCGCGGGCCGTCATCAAAGGTCAGCACGACTTCCTTGGGCGCGAGCGTCGGCAGGGCGGCGTGCTGGGCCGAGCCCCAGGCGGCGGCTTCGCGTTTGAGGGTCAGCGTGCGCGAGGTACCCAGCACGTCAGGCCCGCATTGGGCGGCAGCGGCCAGAGCGAGGCTCATCAGCAGGCCCGCCATCAGTGCGCCCCTACCGCGGCCTCGTGACCTTCGGGCGCCTGCTCGTGGTCATGCGGGAAGGGCGCCAGCCAGGCCAGGATGACCGGCGGAATGGAGAAGATCAGCACCCAGCCGAAGAAGCTCATGTATTGGTGGTTGACGTAGTTCCACAGCAGGCCGCTGACGCTGCCCGTGCCCCATTTGGTGAGGGCCATGACGCCAGTGGCCATCGCGTAGTGGGCCATGCGGAAGGGCCCCGGGGCGATCTGCTGCATCATGTAGAGCATGTGGCCGACCGAGCCCATGCCGAAGCCGAACTTCTCGATGGAGACGATGACGGCGATGGTGACCGTGTCCGTCGGCATCGTCTGCGCCAGGTAGAAGTAGGTCAGGTGCGGAATGTTGAGCACCAGGGCCAGGATGAAGAAGGTACGCGGCAGCGTGCGCTTCGCCACCAGGAAGCCACCGAGGAAGGCGCCGGCGATGAAGGTCAGCGTGCCGACGGTGCCGTTGATGTGGCCCAGGGCTTCGTTGTCCATGCCCAGCCCGCCGGCGCTCACCGAGTCCAGCAGGAAGAGCGGGCCGAACTTCTCGATGAAGCCTTCGCCGAATCGGTAGAAAAAGATGACCGCCAGCATCATCCAGATCTGCGGTTTCTGGAAGAAGGTGATCCAGGCCTCGGCCGTCGCCTTCAGACCGCCACCGAGACCTGCGCCATGCAGGTGCGAGGGCGAACCAGGCGGCAAGACGCGCAGGTGGTAGACACCGAAGATAGCCATGGCCGCGGCGGCCAGCGACACGACGACGACCCAGCACTGCACCCAGCTCATGCCCTGGTGGTTGTGCAGATAGCCGGTCAGCGACACGAACAGCCCCGAGGCGACAACGGCGCCCAGGTTCCAGCACATGCCCTGCAGGCCGGAGTAACGCGCCTGGTCGGTTTTGCTGACCGTCGTCATGAAGACGCCGTCGGCGCAGGTGTCCTGCGTGGCCGAGGCGAAACCGACGATCCAGAAGAAGGCCAGCGACAGCTTGAAGAAGCCCTCCATGGGCAGGCACAGGGCCACGAGGCCCAGGGCCGCGGCCATCGTGAACTCCATGCTGATGACCCAGAAGCGCTTGCTGCGGTAGGTCTCCAGCAGCGGCGCCCACAGCGGCTTCAGCACCCAGGGCAGGTACATCTGCGAGGTGTACAGGGCAATGTCCTCGTTGGAGATGCCGAGGTTCTTGTAGATGATGGCCGCGACGACGCCCACCATGACATTGGGCAGGCCCATGGCGAGGTAGAGCGAGGGCACCCAGATGAGCGGGTGTCGGGAGGTCGAGGACATGGGGTCTCCGTTGTGTTCTATTGAGTCAGTGCGGTCGCGGCGTCAGCGCCTGCAGGGCCGCCGAGACATAGACCAGCGGCGCATTCCAGTTGATGGCGATCTCGTTGCTGGCGTAGCTGCAGAAGTTGTCGAGGTAAGCCATGGCCGGCTGCGCGGACGGATAGGCGGGACAGCCCTTCTGGTCCTGCCGACCCGGGTTGGGTCCGCCGACGAGAAAGCCCGGCACGGGTGGCTCGACGCCATCGGCTTCCGAGGGCCGGTGGTGCGGATGCAGCGGCGGTTTGGTGCCGAAGCCCGTCACCATGGACTGGCCCAGCGGGTTGCGGCCCAGCACATGGTCGAACAGGGCCTGAGCCGCGGCCAGGGTGTCGGCCTTGGGGCTCAGGCGATAGGCCTGCACCAGCATCAGCGCCTGGTTCAGCGCGACGGCATTGCTGCCCCAGACGTAGTCGCGCGAACGCATGCCGACGCGCCAGGCCGAGCCCTTCCAGGTCGCAACGAGTTCATCCGCGAGTTCCATCAGCTTGGCTTTGAAGACAACGCTGTCATTTTGTCCGAGTTTGCGCTGGAACTGCCCTAGGGTTACCCATGCCAGGCCCTTTACATCGCCCCAGCCTGGCACGCTGATGGCAAGCTTGTCGAGGTTGGGCCGGTAGCGGGCGTCACCGGTGGTCACCCAGAGCTCGGTACCCGCCCAGGCGAATTCGTCGTCCAGTTTGTCGTCGCCGTAGCCGCCGGTGCGGATGTCGGGTGGCTGCCTGTAGACGTCCTTGGGATGGGCCTGCGCCCAGTCCCAGGCGCGGCGGGATGCGGCGAGCATGCGCGCCGACAGACCCGGCCTCTGCTTCTCGAAAGCTGCAAAGACGCGACTGGCCTGGGCCATGACGGCGGCGAAGTCCAGGGCCGCGGCAGTCGTCTTCTGCACCACATAGCGTTCGCCCCGGGCATCGGCCGGCATGACGACGCCGTCGAAGCCCTTGTTGGTGAGCTTGTGATAGACCCCGCCGTCGGCCGGGTCCTGCATGGCCAGCATCCATTCCAGGTTCCACAGCGCTTCGTTCAACAGGTCCGGCAACCCATTTCCGCTCTCGGGGATGTTGAGGTTCTGCGCCTTGAACACCGCCGGGTAATGCTCCCAAGCGGCCAGCAGCGTGTAGATCGTGATGCCGGAGTTGACGATGTATTTGTTGTAGTCGCCGGCGTCGTACCAGCCCTTGGGCGCACCGATGACCGTGCCTTCCGGGCGACCGGGACCGGCGGCGGAGGCGTGCACGATGACGTGGTCATCGGGATGACCTGCGGGCCGAGCCCAGCGGCCGGCATTCACGCCCAGCAGCGGTGTGCTGGCGCGGTTGTAGTAATAGGCCCTGAGGCTGGCCGCGTTGACGGCGGCATAGACATCAGCGGCAACGTCGAAGGCCGGCGAGTCGGGCAGGCCGTCGACCCGCAGCCGGTAGCGGCCCGGCTTCTTCAACGCGGAGAAATTGGCCAGGCGCACGTCCTCGCCGGAAGGCTCCCAACGTGCGGCCGAACCAAGGCGGCCGCGCAGCACGGTGCCGCCGGTGTCGGCATCGACGACGGTGAAGGCCGAAGCCGCCACCGCCGGCACGGCCGCGACCTTGACCGCACCGGGCGGGTAGCCGATCTGGTTGACGGCAATGCCCTCAGCACTGACGACGCCTGCCGCCATCAACGCCAGCGACAGCAGCAGGCGGCGCATCAGCTGATGGTCCAGTACAGCGCCTTGCCGTCGCCCTGTACAGGGCTGCGGCGACCGTCGACGTCCAGGCTCCAGTCGCGCAGCTGGCCTTCGGTCACCTCTGCGGCGTAGCGCTGGCCCTGGCGGCTGACCGTGCCGCGCGCAGCGACCTTGCCGTCTGCCGCCACGATCGTGAAGGCCACGCTCGCGCCGTCGTCCAGCTCGAACACGCGCAGCACCGTGCCGCGGCTGTAGTCGTAGTCCGGCTTCTCGGTCTCGGCGCCCCAGGCGATGACGCTGTTGGGTGCCGCATAGAGCGGCATGGAAAGGAAGCCATGCGTCTCGCGATGCCAGCGGCCACCCTGCTTCTTCTCGCCGGACAGCAGATGGGTCCATTGGCCCGAACCTTCCGCTCCAGGCAGATAGAAGTCCACCTCGCCACTTTCGATGAAGACGGGGGCGACGAGCAGGCTCTCGCCGAGCTGGTACTGCCGGTCCAGCGTTGCGCAGGCGGGGTCCTGCGGGTGCTCCATCAGCATGGAGCGCATCAGCGGCACGCCGGTCTCGGTCGCCTCGTGAGCCTTGGCGTAGAGATAAGGCATGAGCTGGTGCTTGAGCCGCGTGAAGACGCGCAGCACGTCGCAGCTCTCTTCGTCGACCAGCCATGGCACTCGGTAGCTGCTGCTGCCGTGCAAGCGGCTGTGCGAGGACATCAGGCCGAACTGGATCCAGCGCTTGTAGACGGCCGGCGGCGGGTTGCCCTCGAAGCCGCCGATGTCATGACTCCAGAAGGCGAAGCCGCAGGAGGTGAGCGACAGACCGCCGCGCAGGCTCTCGGCCATGGACTCGAAGGTGGACCAGCAGTCACCCCCCCAGTGCACGGGGAAGCGCTGGCCTGACGCATAAGTCGAACGCGCGAAGACGATGGCGTCCTTGCCCTGCACTTCCTGCAGCAGCTCGAACACCGCCTGGTTGTATTGCAGGGCGTAGAGGTTGTGCATCTCGACGGGATCGGAGCCGTCGAAATAGCTGACGCCCTCGCTCGGGATGCGCTCGCCGAAGTCGGTCTTGAAGCAGTCCGCGCCGGTGGCCAGCAGGCGGCGCAGATGGCCCTGGTACCAGGCCTTGGCGGCCGGGTTGGTGAAGTCGACGATGGCCATGCCGGGCTGCCATTGGTCGGTCTGGAAGGTCAGCCCGTTCGTTCTCTTGATGAAGTAGCCCTGCTTGACGCCTTCAGCGAACAGCGGCGACTTCTGTGCCACATAGGGGTTGATCCACAAGCTGATCTTCAGCCCCTTGGCATGCAGGCGCTGCAGCATGGCCTCGGGCTCGGGGAAGCCGCGGCGGTCCCATTCGAAGTCGCACCACTGGAACTCGCGCATCCAGAAGCAGTCGAAGTGAAAGACCGACAGCGGCAACTCGCGGCGGGCCATCTCATCGATGAAGTGGGTGGCCGTGGCTTCGTCGTATTTGGTGGTGAACGAGGTCGTCATCCACAGGCCGAAGCTCCAGGCCGGCGGCAGGGGCGCGCGACCTGTCAGCGCTGTCAACCGGCCAACGACTTGCTTGGGCGTGGGGCCGGCAATGACGCAGTAGTCGAGGCTCTCGCCCTCGCGGCTGAACTGCACGCGTGCGACCTTCTCGGAGCCGACCTCGAAGGACACCGGGCCGGCCTCGTTGACGAGGACGCCGTAGCCGCGATTGGTCAGGTAGAAGGGCACGCTCTTGTAGGCCTGCTCGCAGGCCGTGCCGCCGTCCTTGTTGGTGTTCTCGACGATCTGGCCGTTCTTGACCCAGGGCGTGAAGCGCTCGCCCAGGCCGTAGACGTTCTCGCCGACGGCCAAACTCAGCTGCTCGTGCACATGGTTGCCCTTGGGGCCCCACTGGATATAGCCCAGACCGCGCCAGTCGCTCTTCGTCAGCACGCGCTCGCCTTCGCGGAACACCAGGCCCCAGCCCTCGCCCTTCTTCACGTCGACCGAGATCGGCCCGGAAGTGAGCGTGGCCTGGGTCTCGCCGTCGACGATCTGCACGGGATGCTTGCCGGCACCGACCATGGGGATGTGCAGGCGCGGCGCCTGCGAGGCCGAGTAATGCTCGACGCTGACGCGGATGACGCCGGGCAGGGGCGAGCTCAGCGTCACGGTCAGCGTGGGGCCCTGCAGCGTGTCGCCGCGGTGCTTGATGGGGCGGGTCGTGGCGAGCACGACGAGGCGGTCTTCGTGGGCTTCGATGGCGTAGGCCTCGGCCGCGTAGTGCGCGGCGATGCCTGGCTGAAGCATCCACTGTCCGTCAGTGAACTTCATGGCTGTCTCAAACTCCTCAAATGGATGGTGCCTTCACGTGGCGTGAGATGTAGTCACCGTGGCCGGGCATGCCGCCCACGGTCTGTTGGATGGCCTGGCGCAGGCGCGCGAAGTGCTGCAGCAGGGCCTGCGGATCGACGTGGTCGACGAAGGGGTCGTAGCTCTCGGGCCGCAGGCCGAGGCCGAGGAAGAGGCTGACCCACGAGGGCTCGGCAAAGCCCTCGGGATCGAAGATGGCGACACGGCCGGCGCTGCGGAAAAGCTCGATCTGGTGGGCCAGCGAATCGGGAATGGGCATGGCCGCGCAATAGCGCCACAGCTCCGAGTCGGTTCTCTCGGTCAGCTTGTAGTGCAGAGCTATGAAGTCGCGGATGGACTCGTACTGCAGGGCCATGCGGCGGTTGAACTCGGCGGCCAGATGCGGCTTGAAGTGCTTGTCCGGGAAGAACTGGATCAGCCGACCAACGGCGTCCATGATGAGCTGGATGCTGGTGGACTCCAGCGGCTCCAGGAAGCCGCCGGCCAGGCCGACGGCAACGACGTTCTTGACCCAGCCCTGCTTGCGCCGGCCGGTGGTGAAGCGCAGCTGGCGCGGCGTGTCCAGGGCTTTGCTGTCCAGGCCCGCCAGCAGCGTGGCGGTGGCTTCATCGTCGCTGATGAAGTGGCTGCAATAGACATGGCCATTGCCGGTGCGGTGCTGCAGCGGAATGCGCCACTGCCAGCCCGCGGCCTTGGCGGTGGACATGGTGTAGGGCGTCAGCGGCTCGACACGTTCGCTCGGCACGGCCTGGGCGCTGTTGCAGGGCAGCAGGGCCGTCCAGTCCTCGAAGGGCGACTGCATGGCGCCGCCGATCAGCAGGGCACGAAAGCCCGAGCAGTCGATGAAGAGATCGCCCTCGATGCGGCGGCCGTCCTTCAGCTTGACCGCGGCGACGAAGCCGTCCTCGGGTCGCAGCTCGACGTCGATGATCAACCCCTCGATGCGCTGGACACCTCGCTCCATCGCGTACTCGCGCAGATAGGCGGCGTAGAGGCCGGCGTCGAAGTGGTAGGCGAAGGAATAGGCATTGGCCGCCGACGGCGCGCCGTCGACCGGCGGCGTGAAGCGGTTGGCCTTGGCCATGACGGTGGACGTTGACCAGTCCTCATAGCTTGGCAGCCCATCGGTGACGCGGGACAGGCGCAGCCAGTGCTGCCAGGGCGCGCGGTTCTCGATGGCCGGGCCGAAATCGCCGAAGCCGTGGAAGAAGCGGTGGCCGACGCGGCCCCAGTCGCGGAACTCGATGCCGAGCTTGAAGCTGCCCTGCGTCTTCTTGACGAAGTCGGCGCCGTCCAGGCCCAGCGTTCTGTTGTAAGCGCGGATGGGCGGCAGCGTGGCCTCGCCGACACCGATGGTGCCGATGTCGGGCGACTCCACCAGCACGATCTCGCAAGCCGACGGCCCGCCCACGGGCGCGAAGCGCTGGGCCAGCGGCGCGGCCGCCATCCAGCCGGCGGTGCCGCCGCCCACGATGACGATCTTGCGGATGGAAGGGTCTGACATGGCTGTCTCGGGCCAAAGGAATTCTTGTGTACCTGACCGGCAAGGACCGGCGGGCGGCGCGATCTTCGGCCAGGTCGATGGCATCGCGATAGGGGTCAACACCGTATTTACTTCGTTCGATGGCCGAACTAATATGTGTTCAACAAGGTCCCCACTCCCACCAACCGGGGGCCGCAGAACACAGGAGACAAGGTGCAGGCAGAAGCCGCAGGCAGCCAACAGCTGCTCAAGGTCATCAATCGCATGGCGCTGGTGAGGCACCTCTGTGCCAACCCGGGGCTGTCGCGCGCCGACCTGGCCGTGGCCGTGGGCCTGACCAAGTCCACCGTCAGCCTGCTGGCCCGCGAGCTGATCGCCGAAGGCTGGTTCATCGAGCGCGAGGTCGTCGCCACCGGCGACCTGGGCCGCCGCCCCACGCCCCTCTTCATCGACCCGACCCGCCTGCTGCTGCTGGGCGCCGAGGTCGGCATCGAATCCGTGCGCGTCGTCGCCACCTCGCTGACCGGCGAAGTGCAGGCCTGCACCGTCGCCAACCATGGCGCCAGCCGCACGGCCAAGGCCTGCATCGGCACGCTGGCCACGGCCCTGGTCAAGCTGCGCAAGCAGCTGGACGCCAGCCAGCAGATCCTCGGCATCGGCGTCGGCCTGCCCGGCGGCGTCAACGAGGCACGCGGCGTGCTGCACTTCGCACCCAATCTTGGCTGGCGCGACATCCCCTTCGGCACGCTGCTGGCCGACAAGCTGCAAGACACTTCGCTGGCCGGTGTGCCCCTCTTCATACAGAACGAAGCCGATGTGGCGGCCCTGGGCGAGATGGAGTTCAACCCCGCGCCGGGGGCCGACCCGCTGCTCTATGTCTCCATCAACCAGGGCCTGGGCGCCGGCGTCATCGTCGGCGACCGCCTGCTGACCGGCAGCCGCGGCTTTGCCGGCGAGGTCGGCCATATGGTGCTGCAACTCAACGGCCCGCGTTGCTCCTGCGGCCGTCGCGGCTGCGCCGAAGCGCTGATCGCCACGCGCGCCATGCTGCATGGCA
This sequence comes from Roseateles sp. FW305-36, assembly GCF_058787015.1. Lineage (NCBI taxonomy): Bacteria > Pseudomonadati > Pseudomonadota > Betaproteobacteria > Burkholderiales > Sphaerotilaceae > Roseateles > Roseateles sp. FW305-36. The sequence goes on from NZ_JBYSZK010000005.1 coordinate 376,050, forward strand.
GCGGCGACGAGGCGGCCCTGCGCTCGCTGGCCGAAGTGAGAGCACATCTCGTCGATGAGGACGCCGAGACGCTGAAGGCCGTCAACTCCGCCGGCCGCTATCTCGGCGTGCTGCTGCAGAACCTGGCCACGGCCTATGACCCCGCCTGCATCGTGCTGGGCGGCAGCGTGGTCGAGCTGGGTGAGCCCTTTTTGAAGCCGGCGCTGGACACGCTGCTGGACTACGCGACCGCCGCCAGCCTGCCGCCGCCCAGCGTGCGCACATCGATGTTCGGCGCCAATGCCGTTGCTGTCGGTGCAGCGGCGCTGGCTCGCTATCGCCTGACCCGCCCTGCCCTGCCTCTGGCTGACAGCGGCGCCGTCACGGCCCTGGGCGAGAACATCAGCGAGGAGACAGCCTGATGTACCTCGGCATCGATCTCGGCACCTCCGAAGTCAAGCTGCTGCTGCTCGACGACAGCGGCAACATCGTCGGCACGGCGGGCAGCGCGTTGACGCTGTCGTCGCCCGAACCGCTGTGGTCGGAGCAGAACCCCAACGACTGGTGGGTTGCCACGCAAGCCGCCATCGCCAAGCTGCGCACCGCTCATCCCACCGAATTCGCCGCCGTGCGCGGCATCGGCCTGTCGGGCCAGATGCACGGTGCAGTCCTGCTCGACGAGGCTGATGCCATCCTGCGCCCGGCCATCTTGTGGAACGACGGCCGCAGCCACGCCGAGTGCGAAGCGCTGACCACCGCCGCGCCGCGCCTGCACGACATCGCCGGCAACCTCGCGATGCCCGGCTTCACGGCCCCCAAGCTGCTGTGGGTTCGCAAGCACGAGCCCGAGGTCTTCGCCCGCGTGAAGAGCGTGCTGCTGCCCAAGGACTGGCTGCGTCTGCAGCTCAGCGGCGACAAGGTATCCGATCCGTCCGATGCGGCCGGCACGCTGTGGCTGGACGTCGCCAAGCGCGACTGGTCCGACGAGCTGCTGGCGGCCTGCGGCATGACGCGTGCGCAGATGCCGCGCCTCGTCGAGAGCAACCAGCCGAGCGGCGTGCTGAAGCCCGAACTGGCCACCGCCTGGGGCCTGGGCCCCGAGGTCGTCATTGCCGGCGGCGCCGGCGACAACGCGGCCAGCGCCATCGGCATCGGCGCGACGCAGCCGGGCGACGGCTTCATCTCGCTGGGCACGTCCGGCGTTCTCTTTGTCGTCAACGACCGCTACCGCCCCAACCCGGCGTCGGCGGTGCATGCCTTCTGCCATGCCCTGCCGCAGCGCTGGCACCAGATGAGCGTGATGCTGTCGGCGGCCAGCTGCCTGCGTTGGTTCTGCCAGTTGGTCGGCGCGGATGAAGCCACTTTGCTGGCTGAGCTTTCACCAAATGACAGCGCAGTCAATGCGCCAATCTTCCTGCCTTACCTCGCAGGTGAGCGCACCCCGCACAACGACCCCTTCGCCCCCGGCGTCTTCCACGGCCTGAAGGCGCTCACCAATCGAGCCGACTGCACCTACGCCGTGCTCGAGGGCGTCACCTTCGGCCTGGCCGACGGGCTGGACGCGCTGCGCGCCGCCGGCACCCAGGTCCATCAGCTGTCCCTGGTGGGCGGTGGTTCGCGCAGCCACTTCTGGGCCCAGCTGATCGCCGATGCGCTGAAGGTCGACATCGTGCTGCACACCGGCAGCGAAGCCGGCGGCGCGCTGGGTGCTGCGCGCCTCGGTTGGCTCGCCACCGGCGGCAGCGTCGACACCGTCTGCAGCCGACCACCCGTTGCCGCCCTCTTCTCTCCCGACCCCCAACGCCATGCCCGCCTGGCCCCGCGCCTGGCGCGCTTCCGTGACCTGTACCTGCGCCTCAACGTGAGCCCCTCGTCCGTGATCGCCCCGCTGAACGCGGGCGCTCCCAGCCGGTCCCCCGAGGGGACGGCGCCGCTTGCGGCATTGAGCCGCAAGCACGTCGCCCTTCGGGCCGGCTAGGGAGCGGCCCGGCGCTCGGCCCGCAAATTCAATTCGCCAAAGACAACTGAGTCTTATTCCGACTGAACATGAGCTACTTCGAACACATCCAGCCCATCCGCTACGAGGGCGCCGACAGCCAAAACGAGCTGGCCTTCAAGCACTACGACAAGGACCGCATCGTGCTGGGCAAGCGCATGGAGGACCACCTGCGCTTCGCCGCCTGCTACTGGCACAACTTCGTCTGGACCGGCCTGGACCCCTTCGGCGGCGCGACCTTCGAGCGCCCCTGGTTCCAGGGCGGCACGCCGATGGAGCTGGCACGCGCCAAGGCCGATGCGGCCTTCGAGTTCTTCGCCAAGCTCGGCCTGCCCTACTACTGCTTCCATGACCGCGACGTCGCTCCCGAAGGCGCCACGCCGCGCGAGAGCCACGACAACTTCCTGCGCATCGTCGACGTGCTCGGCGAGAAGCAGCAGGCCACCGGCCTGAAGCTGCTGTGGGGCACGGCCAACCTCTTCAGCCACCGCCGCTTCATGTCGGGCGCGGCCAGCAATCCCGACCCCGAGCTCTTCAAGATGGCGGCGCTGCAGGTGCGCGACGCCATGGACGCGACGCTCAAGCTCGGCGGCGAGAACTATGTGCTCTGGGGCGGCCGCGAAGGCTACGAGACCCTGCTGAACACCCGCCTGGGCCAGGAGCTGGACCAGCTGGGCCGCTTCCTGAGCATGGTGGTCGAGTACAAGCACAAGATCGGCTTCAAGGGCGCCGTCCTCATCGAGCCCAAGCCGCGCGAGCCGTCCAAGCACCAGTACGACTTCGACACCGCCACCGTCTACGGCTTCCTCGTCCGCTACGGCCTCGAAAAGGAGGTCAAGGTCAACATCGAAGCCAACCACGCCACGCTGTCGGGCCACAGCTTCGAGCACGAGATCGCCACCGCCGGCGCGCTGGGCATTCTCGGCAGCCTGGACATGAACCGCGGCGACCCGCAGTTGGGCTGGGACACCGACCAGTTCCCCAACAACGTGCCCGAGACGGCGCTGGCGCTCTACCACGTGCTGCAGGCCGGCGGCCTGGGCTCGGGCGGCCTGAACTTCGACGCCAAGGTGCGCCGCCAGTCCATCGACGCGGCCGACCTCTTCCACGGCCACATCGGCGGCATGGACGTCTGTGCCCAGGGCCTGCTGATTGCCGAAAAGATGATCAATGACGGGCGCCTCAAGGCCGCCGTCGACGCCCGCTACGCCGGCTGGGACCAGCCTGCCGGCCAGGACATCCTGCAAGGCCGTCGCTCCTTGAGCGAGCTCGCCAACCAGGTGCTCGAAGCCAACACCGACGTGGCGCCCGTCTCGGGCCGCCAGGAGGTGCTGGAGAACCTCTTCAACCGCTTCTGCGGTTGACCTTCGCTCTCCGCTTCTGCGCCTGACGCCCTGACCCTCCATTTCCACGCAGTCCCGCCCAGCTCAGCCCGACCGACAACGCTGCCAATGACGAACACCCTCGCTCAAACGACAGGCGCCGATCGGTCGGGCCGATGTTGATCCCCACCATCCCGCCGAACCAGCAGTAAGACACAGGCCAAGAGCCCCCCAGATGACAACGAGAGGAGACACAGTGAAAACCCAATACCGCCGAACCGCCATATCCCTGGCCGCCGCCCAGGCCGCCCTGCTCGCCAGCGGCTTTGCCTTTGCGCAGACCGCACCCGCCCCGGCCGCCGCGGCGTCCGCACCCGACGCCAAGACGCAGAAGATCGAGACCGTCACCGTCAGCGGCCGCCGCGCGGCCCTGCAGTCCGCACAGAAGATCAAGCAGGAGGCCGACGAAATCGTCGACTCCGTCAATGCCGACGACATCGGCAAGCTGCCGGACAAGTCCGTCACCGAGGTGCTGCAACGCATCGTCGGCGTGACCATCGATCGCACCATGGCCAAGGGCGACCCCGAGCACTACTCGGTGGAAGGCTCGGGCGTGAACATCCGCGGCCTGTCCTATGTGCGCTCCGAAGTGAACGGCCGCGACACCTTCTCCGCCAACGGCGGCCGCGCGCTGAACTTCGAAGACGTGCCGCCCGAGTTGATGGCCGGCGTGGACGTCTACAAGAACCCCTCGGCCGAGCAGGTCGAAGGCGCCGTGGGCGGCCTGGTCAACCTGCGCACCGCCATGCCCTTCGACTACCAGGGCCTGAAGGGTGCCATCACGCTGGGCGGCAACTACAACGACCTGCAGGGCAAGTGGAGCCCCGCAGCCTCTGGCCTGATCTCCAACCGCTGGAAGACCGACGCCGGCGAGTTCGGTGCCCTGCTGAGCCTGGCGCGCAGCAAGACGACGACGCGCACCGACCTCTGGCAGGCCGAGCCCTACTACAACATCGACGGCACGCACTGGGCGCCCAAGGGCGCGCAATGGCGCGACTCCAATTTCGACCGCACCCGCGATGGTGCCTACGGCGCCCTGCAGTGGAAGAAGGACGACGTCAGCAGTTCGCTGACCTATTTCGAATCCAAGTACCGCATGCACTGGGACGAGAACGCGCTGTTCGCCCAGTCCACGCCGTCCAACCTGAAGATCTCTTCCGGCGCCACCTATGGCGCCAATGGCGCGCTGCTGACCGGCACGCTGACCGACCCGGCCGACGGCGGCATCAACTTCGGCGCCGACACGCGCTACATGACGCGTGACTCCCGCACCCGCGACCTGGGCTGGAACCTGAAGTGGAAGGCCAGCGACCGCTGGAGCTTCAGCACCGACCTGCAGATCGTCAAGTCCAAGACCCAGGCCTTCGACTCCACCGTCGCCACCGGCCTGCAGATGCCCAAGGAGACCCTGGACCTCACCGGCTCGACGCCTCGCGTCGTCTTCGACGCGGCTGACCTGGCGGGCCTGAAGGACCTTGGCAACTACTACTGGGCGTTCACGATGGAACACCTGGACAAGAGCAAGGCCGACTCCAAGGTCTGGCGCGCCGATGCCAAGTTCAACTTCGACAACGCCGTGCTGCAGGACCTGCGCTTCGGCATCCGCCTGACCGACCGCAACGCGACGACGATCAATTCCACGCCGAGCTACAACTGGGCCGCCATCACCCAGACCTGGCAGCAAGGCTGGGACATCAACCATGTGGCCCGCCTGAACGATCCGCGCTTCAACGCGCCGACGACGCTGCACGAGTTCAAGAACTTCTTCGGCGGCCAGAGCGTGCCCAGCATCTATGTGCCGGCCGTGTCGCTGGCCCAGGGCTACCCGAGCACCTACACGGCTCTGCACAAATACCACGACATCCTCTGCGCCGAGCAGACGGCCGCGGCCGGCTGGGGCAGCGGCTGCGCGGCCTGGACGCCGGCCACCTTCGGCACGGACCCGCTGGGCACCAACGAGCAGCATGAGAAGACGCAAGCGGCCTACGGCCAGCTGCGCTTCGGCTGGGAAGACCAGCCCATGCCCGTGGACGGCAACATCGGCCTGCGCGTCGTGCGCACGGACATGAAGGCAGCCGGCTACATGGTTTTCAAGACCAACGCGCCGACGCTGCAGGCAGGCCAGTCGCTGGGCGGCGTGGCCATTCCGTCGGTGACCGCCTTCGCCAAGCCGCTGGACGCGAACCAGGCCTACACCAATGTGCTGCCCAGCCTGAATCTGCGCCTCAAGGCCAGCGACCAGCTGCAGTTCCGCTTCGCCGCGGCCCAGGCCATCTCGCGCCCCGACTTCTCCGACATGCAGGCCTACACGGCCCTGTCGCTGGACACCACCCAGCACACGGTCGGCAACACCGTCGTCGTCGACAACGTCGCCCTGACCGGCAAGGCCAACGGCAACCCGATGCTCAAACCCGTCAAGTCCAACCAGCTGGACCTGACCGGCGAGTGGTACTTCTCCAAGACGGGCTCGCTGACCGTGGCCCTGTTCGACAAGGAGCTGAAGGACGTCATCGTGAAGCAGTCGGCCACGACGACGCTGCGCGACGGCGCCGGCAACCCGGTCAACTTCACCATCACCTCGCCGGTCAACGGTGCCAAGGGCCATGCCCGCGGCCTGGAGATCGCCTTCCAGCGCTACCTCGACATGCTGCCGGGCTGGCTGTCGGGCTTCGGCGTGCAGGCCAACTACACCTACGTCGACAGCAAGACCACGCCCTACAACCCGGTCATGTCGGCGTATTGCAGCGGCACCAGCACCGGCCCGGAAAACTTCAACCTCAACATCAACGGTTGCGACACCGACGGCCGCACCTTCGGCAACCTGCCGCTGATCAACCTGTCCAAGAACGCCTACAACCTGGCCATGCTCTATGACTACGGCCCGGTCTCGGCGCGCCTGGCCTACAGCTGGCGCTCCAAGTATCTGCAAGGCGTCAACGTCAACGGTACCAACGGTGGCGACGGCCAGTTGCCCAACAACGGCGGTGGCGTGGCCTGGGCCCTGCCGACCTGGAGCGACGGCTATGGCCAGCTCGATGCCGGCGTGACCTACCGCTTCAGCGACAGCTTCAGCATGAGCCTGGAAGGGCAGAACCTGAACAACGCGCTGGCACGGCAGCTGATGCAGCAGCACATCGGCTTCATGACCCGCGGCGTCAACTACACCGGTCGCCGCTACTCGGTGCAAGCCAGCTACTCTTTCTGAGCGTTGGCAACGCCCGGCGGCTGCTCCGGCCGCCGGGCCTTTCACCCGGAATTCCGATGAAGACCACACCCCTTCTCGCGGCGGCACTGGCCTGCCTGATCACGACGCAAACCGCACTCGCGGCCGAGGCACCCCGCCTTGTCACGCGGGACGGCCGCCATGCGCTGCTCGTCGACGGCAAGCCTTTCCTGATCCTCGGCGCCCAGGCCCACAACTCCAGCAACTATCCCGGCGCCCTCAAGCCCGTCTGGGATGCGGCGCGGGACTTGAAGGCCAACACCGTGCTGATGCCGGTGGCCTGGGAGCAGGTCGAGCCCGAGGAGGGGCGTTTCGATTTCAGCTTCGTCGACACCCTCGTCGCCGAAGCCCGCAAGGAAAACAAGCGCCTGGTCATCCTGTGGTTCGCCACCTGGAAGAACACCAGCGCCCAGTACACGCCCGAATGGGTCAAGCTGGCACCCCAGCGCTTCCCCGCCATGCTCGACAAGGAAGGCAAGCCCAGCTACTGCCTGACGCCCTTTGGCGACGAGACGCTGAAGGCCGACAGACGCGCCTTCGTCGCACTGATGGGCCATCTGAAGAAGATCGACGCCGACAAGCGCACCGTGCTGATGGTGCAGGTCGAGAACGAGGTCGGCACCTATGGCCTGGTGCGTGACTTCGGCAGCAAGGCGCAGGCCGCCTTCGAGCAGCCCGTGCCGGCCGCGGTGCTGGCGCGCAAGAAGCCGGTGGTGGCCGCTTCGGGCAGCTGGCGCGAGGTCTACGGCGACTACGCCGACGAGTATTTCCACGCCTGGGCCATCGCCCGCTACATCGGCGACATCGCCGCCGCCGGCCGCGCCGTCTACAACCTGCCCATGTACGTCAACAACGCGCTGCGCAACCCGCTGGAACAGCCGCCCAAGCCCTGGAAGGGCGAGTACGCCAGCGGCGGCCCGACCTGGGACGTCATCGACATCTACAAGGCCGCGGCGCCGGCCATCGACATCGCCAGCCCCGACATCTATAACCCCGAGTCGGCGCAGGTGAACGCCAACCTCGGCCTGTTCCAGCGCGCCGACAACCCGCTGTGGGTCCCCGAGTTCGGCACCAAGCCGGCCTATGGCCGCTACCTCTACGCCATGCTCGGCCGCGGCGCCATCGGCGTCTCGCCCTTCGGCGTCGACTACTTCAACTACACCAACCATCCGCTGGGTACGACGGCGACGGACAAAACCCTGGTCGAACCTTTCGAGCGCGTCTACCGCATGTTCGCGCCCATCCAGCGTCAGTGGGCGCAATGGGCTTTCGACGGCAAGACGCAAGGCATGGGCGAGGGCGACGACCGCAAGCCCCAGCAGCTGGATTTCCCTGGCTGGACGGCCAAGCTGACCTACCGCCTCGGCCGCTTCGGCGAAGCCAGCTGGGGCGGCGAGTTCGCCAAGCCCGCGCCCGGCACCGAGGAGCCGAACGGCGGCGCCGCCTTGGCCCAGATAGGCCCTGACGAGTTCCTCATCATCGGCAACCGCGTGCGTGTGCGCATGGAACCCGCCGCCGGCACCAGCGGCATGATGCTGCGCGCCGAGCAGGGCCGCTTCGATGACAAGGGCCGCTGGGTCATGGAACGCGTCTGGAACGGCGACCAGGTCGACTACGGCCTGAACCTGCCGGCCGAGCCCGTCATGCTCAAGGTCAAGATGGGCCGCCCCCGGCAATGAGCTCCACCCCTACCGGCTTCGCCGGCCCCCTCAAGGGGGCGCCGCTGGTGGCCCGGCAAAGCCGGTTCCACGGCGGCCGCTGGATGGGGCGGCTGCTGCGCGCCGCCGTCATGCTCGGCGGCTCGGTCATGCTCAACTCGAACGCGGCCGAGCTGGTGCTGCGCTATGACCAGCCCGCGCCGGACACGGCCAAGGGCTGGGAGCAGCAGGCCCTGCCCATCGGCAATGGCCGGCTTGGCGCCATGCTCTTCGGCCAGGTCACGCGCGACCGGCTGCAGTTCAACGACATCACGCTATGGACCGGCAACACCAAGGCCATGGGCGCCTACCAGCCCTTTGGCGATGTGGTGCTGGAGCTGGAGGGCGACGCGCCGGTGAGCGGCTACCGCCGCGAGCTCGATATTGCGCATGCCATCAACCGCCTCAGCTACACCCAGGCCGGTGCTCGCTTCACCCGCGAAGCCATTGCCAGCCATCCGGCCCAGGTCATTGCCTGGCGGCTCACTTCCGACAAGCCGGGCCGCTACAACGGCCGCATCGCGCTGACCGACCGTCATGGCGCCACGCTGAGTCAGGCCAACCAGACGCTCACGGCCATCGGCAGCCTGCCCAATGGCCTGGTCTACGCCAGCCAGCTGCGCGTGATCAACGAGGGCGGCAGCGTCGTCATTGACGGCAACACGCTGGTCTTCCGCGGTTGCAACGCGCTGACGCTGGTCCTCGGCGCCGGCACCAGCTTTGCCGACGGCCAGCCGCCGCTGCCGCGCGTGAAGGCGCAAGTTGCCGCCGCCAAACCCTGGCCCCTGCTGCGCGCCGAGCATGAACGCGACGTCGGCAAGCTTCTCGGCCGCGTGCAGCTCGACGTCGGCAAGACGCCACCCGAACGCCGCGCGCTGACGACTGACGCCCGCCTGGCCGCCTACACCCAGGAAGGCGGCGACGCCGAACTTGAGGCCCTGTATTTCCACTTCGGCCGCTACCTGCTCGTCAGCAGCTCGCGCGATGCCCTGCCCGCCAATCTGCAGGGCCTGTGGAACGACCATCTGCAGCCGCCGTGGAACAGCGACTACCACTCCAACATCAATCTGCAGATGAACTACTGGCCGGCCGAGGTCACCAACCTCGCCGAAGCCGCGCGCCCCCTGCATCGCTTTGTGCAGCGACTCATTCCCGAGTGGCGCAAGCCCGTCGCCGAACGCGCGGCGCTGGCACTGAAAGACGTCAAGTCCCTGCCGCCCGAAACGCCGCCCTGGGACAACTCGGTGCAACCGCCGGTCGAGACCTTTCTGACCCGGGACGGACAACCCGTGCGCGGCTGGACGCTGCGCACCGAGACCAATCCCTTCGGCGCCATGGGCTATCTCTGGAACATGACGGGCAACGCCTGGTATGCCCGCCACTTCTGGGAGCACTACGCCTTCACCCAGGACAAGACCTGGCTGCGAGACACCGCCTGGCCGGTGCTGAGGGAAGTGGGCGAGTTCTGGGAAGACCGGCTCAAGGAAACGCCCGACGGCAGGCTGGTCGCACCCAACGGCTGGTCGCCCGAGCACGGGCCCATCCAGGACGGCGTGGCCTATGACCAGCAGATCCTGTGGGACCTGTTCGACAACATGGCCCAGGCGGCCGACGTGCTGGGCGACAAGGCCGCACAGGCCAAGGCGGTCGGCATCCGCGACCGCCTTGCCGGCCCGCGTGTCGGCAGCTGGGGTCAGTTGCTCGAATGGCTGGAAGAGCTGAAGGACCCGGTGCTGGACACGCCGCGCGATACCCACCGCCACGTGTCCCACTTGTTCGCCCTCTTCCCCGGCCACCAGATCTCGCCGGCGCGCACGCCCGAACTCGCCGCTGCAGCGCGCAAGACGCTGGAAGCCCGCGGCGACGTCAGCACCGGCTGGTCCATGGCCTGGAAGATGGGCTACTGGGCGCGGCTGCGCGATGGCGACCATGCTCACAGCCTGCTGCGCGGCCTGCTGGCCACGCCCGGCGCCCACAAGGCCGTTGCGGGCGCCGAGGTCCACCAGGGCGGCACCTATCCCAATCTCTTCGACACCCATCCGCCCTTCCAGATCGACGGCAACTTCGGCGCCACCGCGGCCATCGCCGAGATGCTGGTGCAATCGCAGGATGGCAGCGTGATCGACCTGCTGCCCGCCCTGCCTGCCGCCTGGCCTGAAGGCTCGGTCAAGGGCCTGCGCGCCCGCGGCGGCTTCGAGGTCGACATCGCCTGGGCCCGCGGCCGCGTCACGAGCGCCACCGTGCGCTCGGTGGCCGGCGCCGGTGGTGGCCGCGTGCGCATCGGCGACCGCGTGATAGCCCTGCATCTCAAGCCTGGCCAGGCCAAGACCATTCACTGAAGAAGATGAATCGCTTTCTTTTTGTCGCCCTCCTCGCCGCACTGCCGCTTACAGCGCAGTCACTCGACCTCAGCAAAGGCTGGCAGATCGCCGTCACCGATTTCGAAGGCGAGGCCAAGCTGACGGGCGACAACGTCACCGTGCCCAAGCCCGCCAACCCGCGCGTGCCCAACAGCCATGTCGCCGCCAAGCGCAGCGACGATGGCGCGCTGACCCTGCAGTTCAGCAACTCCTGGATCGCCCAGTTGCGCTGGCAGGGCGGCAAGCCGCTGAACCTGAACCCCTACCTGGCCCAGGGCACCGTCGAGTTTGACTTGAATGTCGTCGACCTCGCCAACGGCGGCATGAAGTTCAAGCTCGGCTGCGGCAAGGACTGCGAACGCAAGATCCCCTTCCTGTTCGCCGGCCGTGAGCTGATCGGCAAAGGCAAGCAGCATCTGTCCTTCGCGCTCAAGTGCTTCTGGCGCGATGGCGACGATTTCTCCAACGTCGACGTGCCCTTCACGCTGGAAGGCACGGGCAGCGGCGAAGTGCAGATCAACCAGCTGCGCTTCAACAAGCACGGCAAGGCGACGACGGCCTGCCCCGACTACCGCACCCAGTCCGTCACGCCGGAACGCCTGCAGGAATCCTGGGCCGTGGACTGGTGGCTGCCGCGCCATGAGCAGAAGCTGGCCGAGATCCGGGCCCACCGCGAAGCCGGCCGGCGTGTCGACCTGGTCTTCCTCGGCGACTCCATCACCCAGGGTTGGGAGAACGAGGGCAAGGCGGCCTGGGCCGCCAACTTCGCCAAGTACAACGCCGTGGCCCTGGGCTTCGGTGGCGACCGCACCGAGAACCTGCTCTGGCGTCTGCAGCATGGCGAGCTGGACGGCATGACGCCCAAGGCCGTCGTCATGATGATCGGCACCAACAACACTGGCGACCGCCTGGAAGCCCCGGCACTGACCCTCGCCGGCATCAGGAAGAACCTCGACGAGATCCGCCGCCGCCAGCCCCAGGCCAAGGTGCTGCTGCTGGCCCTGTTCCCGCGCGGCGAGAAGCCCGACGACCTGATGCGCCGCCACAACGCCGAGATCAACGCGCTGCTGCCGCGACTGGCGGATGGCAAGCAGGTCGTCTTCCTCGACATCGGCCGCGCGCTCACGAATCCGGACGGCACGCTGTCCAAGGACATCCTGCCGGACTGGCTGCATCTCAGCCCGCAGGGCTACGACATCTGGGCCCGCAGCCTGGACGCCACCTTGACCCCCTGGCTCGCTCCCTGACGGACGGCCGCAGTACCTCTCATGACTTCCCTGACCTACTCCAGCCCCTTCCCCGCCGACTTCGTCTTCGGCGTTGCCGCCGCAGCCCCGCAGATCGAGGGCGCCGCCTTCACCGACGGCAAGGGCGAATCCATCTGGGACCGTTTCTCCCGCCAACCCGGCAAGGTGCACGACGGCGACACCCTCGACGTCGCCTGCGACCACTACAACCGCTTCGACGAGGACTTCGCGCTGATGGCCTCGCTGGGGGTCAAGAACTACCGCCTGTCCCTGGCCTGGCCACGCATCTATCCCAACGGCGACGGCGAACTGAACCAGGCCGGCCTGGACTTCTATCGCCGGCTGTTTGCCAGCATGAAGAGGCACGGCATCACGCCCTGGGTCACGTTGTTCCACTGGGACCTGCCCCAGGCTCTGGAAGACCGCGGCGGCTGGACCTCGCGCGTGACGGTGGACGCCTTCGCCCGCTATGCCGACACCGTCGTCAAGGCCTTCGCCGGTGAAGTCAAGCACTGGATCACGATGAACGAGATCCGCTGCTTCACGCAGTTGGCCTATGGCTATGGCACCAAGGCGCCGGGCCGCCAGGAGAGCGCCGCCGTCGTCAACCAGACCTTCCACCACGCCCTGCTCTGCCACGGCCACGGCGTGCGCGCGGTGCGCGAGTTCGGTGGTGCCGGCGCGGTCGTCGGCCTGACGGACAACCTCGACGTCTGCATCCCCGTCACCGAGACCCCCGCCGACATCGCCGCCGCCAAGGCCTGGTTCCTGCAGATGAACGCCCATGTGCTGGGCGCCATGCATGCCGGCCACTACCCGGCCGACTACCTCGAGCGCGTCGGCCCCGACGCGCCGAAGGTCGAGCCCGGCGATTTCGATCTCATCAGCCTGCCCACCGACCATCTCGGCCTCAACATCTACACCGGCACCTATGTGCGCGCCGGCAAGAACGGCGCGGCCTTCGAAGCCCTGCCTCCGCCCGTCAACTACCCGCGCGCCGACAGCCCCTGGCTGCGCCTGGTGCCCCAGTCCATCTACTGGGCCACGCGCCTGGCCCATGAGTGCTACGGCCACCAGTCCCTCTACATCACCGAGAACGGTTGCGGCTACAACGACGAGCCGGTGGTGAACGGCGAGGTGCTGGACCTGCACCGCCGCGACTTCCTGCGCAACCACCTGCGCGAAGCCCACCGCGCCATCGGCGACGGCGTGCCGCTGCACGGCTACTTCCTGTGGAGCTTCATCGACAACTACGAGTGGGAAGACGGCTACCAGCGCCGCTTCGGCATCGTGCATTGCGACTACGCCACGCAAGTGCGCACGCCCAAGCTGTCGGCGCACTACTACGCCGATGTCATCCGGCATCGCCGCATCCTCTGACCTGAAACCGGGCTGAAACCGTGAAGCCTATATTCCTCGCGCCGCAGCGGATTTCCGCCCGCCTCGCGGCCTACCGAGGAAGATCCAGATGACCCCGACCCGCCCCCTGCGCCGCCGCCAACTCCTTGCCACCGCCACGCTGCCGGTGCTCGCGCCTGCCGCATTGGCCGCAACCCAGCAGCGCCCTGCCGCGCCGGCGATGACAGCGCTGACATATTCCAGCCCCTTCCCCGCCGACTTCGCCTTCGGCGTCGCTGCGGCGGCGCCGCAAATCGAAGGTGCGGCCTTCGAGGACGGCAAGGGCGAATCCGTCTGGGACCGCTTCGCGCGCATCCCCGGCAAGGTCTACCAGGGCCAGACGCCGGACGTGGCCTGCGACCACTACCACCGCTTCGACGAGGACTTCGCGCTGATGGCCTCGCTCGGCATCAAGAAGTACCGCCTGTCCATCGCCTGGCCGCGCATCTACCCCAAGGGTGACGGCGAACTGAACCCCGCGGGTCTCGACTTCTACCGCCGCCTCTTCGCCAGCATGAAGAAGCATGGCATCGAGCCTTGGGTGACGCTCTTCCACTGGGACCTGCCGCAAGCCCTGGAAGACCGCGGCGGCTGGACGTCACGCGTGACGGTGGACGCCTTCGCCCGCTATGCCGACACCGTCGTCAAGGCCTTCGCCGGTGAAGTCAAGCACTGGATCACGCTGAACGAGATCCTCTGCTTCACGCTGCTGGGCTACGGCACCGGCAGCAAGGCGCCGGGCCGCAAGGAAAGCGCCAAGGTCGTCAACCAGACCTACCACCACGCGCTGCTCTGCCACGGCCACGGGGTGCGGGCCGTGCGGGCCTTTGGCGGCAAGGGCGCGATCGTCGGCCTGACCGACAACTGCGCTGTGTCGGTGCCGGTGACGGAAACGCCGGCCGACATCGCCGCCGCCAAGGCCTGGTTCATCGACAGGAATGCGCAGATCCTCGGCGCCATCCATGCCGGCCACTACACCGCCAATTTCCTGGCCCGCGTGGGCGCCGCAGCGCCCGATGTGCAGCCCGGCGACTTCGCCCTCATCAGCCTGCCGACCGACTTCCTGGGCCTCAACGTCTACAGCGGCACCTTCGTGCGCGCCGGCAAGAACGGTGCGGCCTACGAGGCCCTGCCCCACCCGGAGCACTACCCGCGCGCCGACAGCGCCTGGCTGCGCCTGGTGCCCCAGTCCATCTACTGGGCCACGCGCTTCTGCCACGAAGCCTATGGCCACCAGGCCCTCTACATCACCGAGAACGGCTGCGGCTACGACACCGAGCCCGTGGTGAACGGCGAGGTGCTGGACCTGCACCGCCGCGACTACCTGCGCAACCACCTGCGCGAGGCCCACCGCGCCATCGCCGACGGTGTGCCGCTGAAGGGCTACTTCCTGTGGTCCTTCATCGACAACTACGAATGGGAAGACGGCTACCAGCGCCGCTTCGGCATCGTGCATTGCGACTACGAGACCCAGGTGCGCACGCCCAAGCTGTCCGCCCGCTACTACTCCGACGTCATCCGAGAACGAAAAGTCCTGTGAACACCACCACCCTCCACACGGCGCAGGCGGCGCCGGCGGCCAGCGACCGCCTGCCCCTGAAGCAGAAGATCGGCTTCGGCCTGGGCTCCGTGCTCGACATGTGGGGGCATTGGCTCTATGCCTCGCTGGCCTTCCAGGTGTTCAACATCTTCCTCGGCGTGGCGCCGGGGCTGATCTCGACGGTGCAGGCGATCAAGATCGTCATCGATGCCGGCTCGGACGCGCTGTTCGGCTGGTTGTCGGACAACACGCGCAGCCGCTACGGGCGCCGCCGGCCCTTCATCCTCGTCGGCGGCGTGCTGGCGGGCATCGGCCTGCCGCTGATGTTCGCTGTCGGCCGCGGCTGGACCGACATGCAGTACTTCTGGTTCATGCTGGTCAGCATGGTCATCTACGTGCCGGTGATGAGCTGCTTCAACATGCCCTGGGTGAGCCTGGGCGCGGAGATGACGCCGGACTATCACGAGCGCACCAGCGTCATGGCGATCCGCAACGCCATCCAGAAGGGACCCGAGCTGGCGATGTTCTTCGCCGCCCAGTTCACGACCCTGTCCTTCTTCCACGACGCGAACGGCAAGCCCGACATCCTGCGCGGTGCCCAGACCTATTGCGCCATCCTCGGCGCCATCATGGTGGCCGTCTCCATCGCCATCTTCCTGCTGGTGCGCGAGCGCTACTACGAGAAGCTGGTGTCGCACTCCCAGGCCCGCATCCCGCTGGCCGACACGCTGTGGCGCACGCTGCGCTGTGCGCCCTTCCGCACCGTGCTCACCATGTCGCTGGCCTACAGCATCGGCACCGCCATGGTCAGCGCCCTGGGCTACTACGCCACCGTCTACTACGTCTGCAAGGGTGACGTCGTGCTGGCGACGAAGTGGAACACCGCCATGGGCCTGGCCGGCATGGGCTTCGGCTTCGCGGGCATTCCCTTCTTCGCGTGGATCTCGCGCCGCTGGGGCAAGCGCACCGGCCTGGCCTGCGTGCTGACGCTGGCCATCTGCGCCTTCATTGGCGACTGGTGGCTCTACGACCCCGAGCTGCCGGCGCTGCAGCTCTTCGCCTGCGGCTTCGTCGCCTTCACCGGCGCCGGCTTCTGGACGCTGTACACGGCCACCATCGGCGACGTCGTCGACTACGACGAGGCCGAGACCGGCCAGCGCCGCGAGGGCTCGTTCTCGGCCTGCCAGTCGTGGATCTCCAAGGTCGGCATCGCCCTGGGCGTGGGCGCCTCGGGCTGGATCCTGCAGTTCACCGGCTTCGACGCCCACAAGGAGGGCGCGCAGGCACCCGAGGCCATCTTCTGGATCCGCATCCTGCTGTCGGGCATTCCCGTCATCGGCCTGGTGCTGGCCCTGATCGCCATCCTGCGCTTCCCGCTGACCGAGGCGCGCATGCTTGAAATCCGCGGCAAGCTGGAAGCCCGCCGGGGCCAGGTGTGAAGCCCGATTTGGCGATCACGCGGCGCGACGCGCTCGTCGGCAGCACGGCCCTGCTGGCTCTGCCCGGCCTCGCCGCGCCCGCGAGCCTGGCCGCGCCGGCCCAGCGCCTGTGGTACCGCCAGCCCGCCGCCCGCTGGGAAGAAGCGTTGCCGCTGGGCAATGGCCGGCTCGGCGCCATGGTGTTCGGCCGCGTCGGCCAGGAGCGGCTGCAGCTCAACGAAGACACCCTCTGGGCCGGCTCGCCCTACACGCCCGACAGCCCTGACGCGCTGGCCGCCCTGCCCGAGGTGCGCCGCCTGATCAACGAAGGACGCTTCAAGGAAGCCTCCGATCTGGCCAGTGCCAAGATGATGGCCCGCCCGCTCTGGCAGATGTCTTACGGCAGCCTGGGCGACCTGCTGCTGGACTTCGACGGCGCTCGCCAGCCGTCCAGCTACGAGCGTGAGCTGGACCTGCAGACGGCGATCACGCACACCCGCTACACGGTCGACGGTGCTGCGTTCGCGCGCGAAGCCTTTGCCTCGGCGCCCGATCAGGTGCTGGTGCTGCACCTCACGGCGCAGCAAGGCCGTCTCAGCTTCGACCTGCACTACCGCGGCCCGCGCAAAGCCAGGTACACCTCGCCCGACTACCGGGGCTCGGCCACCGACCTCCTCAACGAACAGGCGGTGGACTGGCTGCAGCAGGAGCCCGCCGGGCCGGTGCACGACGGCACGGCGGGAACCGCTGACGGAGCGGGTGCCTGGCTGGCGCTGGGACGCAACCAGGCAGGGCCGGACACGCCGGCCGGGCTGCGCTTCGCGATGCGCGTCAAGGTGCTGGCCGACGGCCCCGTCACCGAGAGCGACTCCGGCATCCGCGTGCGCGACGCGCGCCGGGTCACGCTGCTGGTGGCCGGCGCGACCAGCTATGTGAACTACCGCGACGTCAGCGGCGATCCGCAGGCTCGCGTGCGCCAGCAGACCGAGACCGCGGCGCGCAAGGGCTTCGACGCGTTGAAGCGCGCTCATGTCCGCGACTACCGCAAGCTCTTCGCCGGCGTGTCGTTGGAGCTGGGCACCGGCCCCGCGGCAGCCAGGCCGACCGACCAGCGCGTTGCCCTCCACGAACAGGCCGACGACCCGTCGCTGGCGGCGCTCTACTTCCAGTACGCGCGCTATCTGCTGATCTCCTCATCCCGCCCCGGCACCCAGCCGGCCAATCTGCAAGGCATCTGGAACGAGGGCACCAACCCGCCCTGGGGCAGCAAGTACACGATCAACATCAACACGCAGATGAACTACTGGCCCGCCGACGCGGCCGGCCTGGGCGCCTGCGTGGAGCCGCTGCTGCGGCTGGTGGAGGAGCTCGCCGTCACCGGCGCGCGCACCGCCCGGACGATGTATGCCGCCCGCGGTTGGGTGGCCCACCACAACACCGACCTTTGGCGTGCCGCAGCGCCCATCGACGGCCCGCAGTGGGGGCTGTGGCCCTGCGGCGGCGCCTGGCTTTGCAACACGCTGTGGGACCACTGGGACCACACGCGCGACACCGCCCTGCTGAAGCGCCTGTACCCGCTGCTCAAGGGCGCGTCGGAGTTCTTCCTCGATACGCTGGTGGAGGATCCCCAGGGCCGCGGCCTCGTCACCTCGCCGTCGATCTCGCCGGAGAACGCCCATCCCCATGGCAGCTCGGTCTGCGCCGGCCCGGCCATGGACCGCCAGATCCTGCGGGACCTGTTCGCCCACACGGCCGAGGCCGGCCGGCTGCTGCAACTCGACGACGGGCTGAGGGAGCAGATCGTCCGCACCCGCGAGCGCCTCGCCCCCGACCGCATCGGCCAGGCCGGCCAGCTGCAGGAGTGGCTGGAGGACTGGGATGCCCAGGCGCCCGAGCAGCAGCACCGCCACGTGTCCCATCTCTACGCCGTCTACCCGAGCGAGCAGGTCAATGTGCGCGACACACCCGCACTGGCCCAGGCCGCACGCGTGACGCTGAACACCCGCGGCGACCGCTCCACCGGCTGGGCCACCGCCTGGCGCCTGTGCCTGTGGGCGCGACTGGGCGATGGCGACCACGCCCACGCCATCCTGAAGGGCCTGCTGGGCCCCGAGCGCACCTATCCCAATCTGTTCGACGCCCACCCGCCCTTCCAGATCGACGGCAATTTCGGTGGCGCGGCCGGCATTCTGGAGATGCTGGTGCAGAGCTGGGGCGGCGAGCTCCGGTTGCTGCCCGCCCTGCCCAAGACCTGGCCGCGCGGTGAACTCAAGGGCATGCGCGTGCGTGGCGGCGTCGAGCTGGATCTCGCCTGGGCGGCCGGCCGCCCCACGCGACTCACGCTGCGCGGCAAGCCGCACCAAGACCTGGTGCTGCGCCAAGGCCGGCACAAGCTGAACGTCACCCTCGACGCGGCCGGCCGCATGCAGCTGGACCGCGCGGCGCTGAACCCGGAGGTTTCCGCATGAGCCCCATGTCTCGCCGCCAGGCGGTCCTGGCCACCCTGGCCGCAGCGGGCGCTTCGAACGCCGCCGCCACGCCGCGCTTTGGCGCCGGCGTCGAAGGCCAACGCAAGGCCGACCTCGGCAACGGGACCTACCGCAACCCCATCGTGCCGGGTGACCATGCCGACCCCACCATCCTGAAGGACGGCACCGACTACTGGATGACGTTCTCGTCCTTCCAGTCCTACCCCGGCGCCGTCATCTGGCACTCCACAGACCTGGTGAACTGGGCGCCGGTCGCCGCGGCGCTGACCCAACCCATCGGCACGGTCTGGGCCATGGACCTGATCAAGCACCAGGGCCGCTACTTCATCTACATCCCGGTGCTGCAGGACGCCGGCACCGGCATCTATGTCATCCACGCCGACGACATCCGCGGCCTGTGGAGCGCGCCGGTGGACCTGAAGATTCCCGGCTGCATCGACCCCGGCCATGTCGTTGGCGAGGACGGCAAGCGCTATCTCTTCGTCAACGGCGGCCGCCGCGTGAAGCTCAAGGACGACGGCCTGTCGACCGACGGCCCGCTGGAAGCCAATGCCTGGACGCCCTGGCAATACCCCAAGGACTGGGTCGTCGAGATGTTCGCGCCCGAAGGGCCCAAGCTGTTCCGGCGCGGCGAGTGGTTCTATCTGGTCTCCGCCGTCGGCGGCACCGCCGGGCCGCCCACCAGCCACATGGTCACCGTGGCCCGCTCGCGCTCCGTGAACGGGCCGTGGGAGCACTGTCCGCACAACCCCATCATCCGCACCCAAAGCGTCGACGAGCCCTGGTGGTCGCGCGGCCATGCCAGTGTCGTCGAAGGGCCGGCGGGCGACTGGTGGATGGTTTATCACGGCTACGAGAACGGCATGCGCACCCTGGGTCGCCAGGCCCTGCTGGAACCGATCGAGTGGACGGCCGACGGCTGGTTCCGCGCCAGGGGCGGCACGCTGGACAAGCCCCTGCCCAAGCCCAGATCGAGAGGTCCCGGCGGCAAGCCGAGTCCGGCAGGCTTCGCGCTGTCCGACGACTTCTCCAGCGGCAGGCTCGGCCTGCAATGGGCCTTCCACGCGCCCGGGCCGGATGAGGCCCAACGCCTGCGCTTCGAAGACGGGGCCCTCGTCATCCGCGGCAAAGGCAAGTCCCTGCCCGATTCATCTCCACTGACCTGCGCCGCAGGCGACCGCAGCTACGAGGTCACGGTCGAACTCGAGATCAGCGGCGAGGGCCATGGCGGCCTGGCCCTGTTCTACGAGGAACGCGGTCATGTCGGCATCGGCTTCAGCACGACGCAGATGCTGACCTATGGCTACGGCCAGGAGCACTCGTGGATGCGCGAGACCATGAGCACGCGCCGCGTCCACATCCGCCTCGTCAACCGCGAGAACGTCGTCACCTGGCACTACTCGCACGACGGCGGCAGGAGCTGGAAGCAGCACCCCTGGCAGATGGAGGTCTCGGGCCTGCATCACAACGTCTTCGGCGGCTTCGTCAGCCTGAGGCCCGCGCTGTTCAGCGCCGGCAACGGCGAAGTCCGCGCCCGCAACTTCATCTACAAGGGACTGCCCGCATGACCTCGCGCCGCCAACTCATCGCCGCCGCCGCGGCCCTGCCTCTGGTGACTCAGATCGCCCATGCCAAGCCCGACCAGCGCCGCATCGTGCTCGACCTTGCCAAAGCCGTGCAGCCGCTGGACCGCTTCTTCGACCACTGCGTCGGCGCCGACTACCCCGGCACGACCTACCGCGAGGACGCCCTGGCCCAGCTGAAGACCGCCGTGGACGAACTGGGCTTTCGCTATCTGCGCTTCCATGCCATCTTCCACGACGTCTTCAAGACGGTGACACGCGACGCTGCCGGCCAGTTGGTGTTCGACTTCACCGGCATCGACAAGCTCTACGACGCGCTGCTGGCCCGCCGCATCAAGCCCTTCGTCGAGCTGGGCTTCACGCCACTGGCGCTGAAGACCTCGGACAACAAGATCTTCTACTGGGAAGGCAACACCTCCCACCCCGAGCCCACCGGCTGGGTCGCGCTGATCGAAGCCTTCACGCGCCACCTGCTGCAGCGCTATGGCGGGACGGAAGTGCGCAGCTGGTACTTCGAGGTCTGGAACGAGCCCAACCTCGACGGCTTCTGGGAGAAGGCCGACAGACAAGCCTACTTCGACCTCTACACGCGCACGGTCAAGGCCATGAAGGCCATCGATCCGGCCTTGCGCGTCGGTGGCCCGTCCACGGCTGGTGCCGCCTGGGTGCCGGAATTCCTCGCCCACGCCAAGGCCACCAACTCGCCGGTCGACTTCATCACGACGCACACCTATGGCGTGGAAGCGGGCTTCCTGGACGAGTTCGGCAAGGAAGACCGCATGCTGTCGCCCAACCCCGACGCCATCGTGGGTGACGTGAAGCGCGTGCGCAAGGAGATCGAAGCCTCACACCTGCCGGGCCTGCCGCTGTTCTTCACCGAGTGGAGCACCAGCTACAACCCACGCGACCTCGTGCACGACAGCTACGTCAGCGCGGCCTATGTGCTGACCAAGCTGAAGCAGAGCCAGGGCCTGGCCCAGCACATGAGCTACTGGGTCTACAGCGACCTCTTCGAGGAACCCGGCCCGCCGGACGCCCCCTTCCATGGCGGCTTCGGCCTGATGACGCGCGAGGGCATCCGCAAGCCGGTCTGGTTCGCTTATCGCTACCTGGCGGCACTGCAGGGCCAGGAAGTGCCGACCCGCGACAGCTTCAGCTGGGCCGCGACCGACGGCCAGCAAGTCCAGGCCCTGGTCTGGGACTGGCGCAACACCGGGCAGAAGGTCAGCAACCGCAGCTACTTCGGCAAGCCGCGGCCGGCGCATGACGTCGGCAGCGCGACCGTCGAGCTGCGCCATTTGCCGCCGGGCCGCTACCAGCTCACGCAGCGCCGCACCGGCTTCGAGATCAACGATGCCCACACCGCCTATCTGAAGATGGGATCACCCAAGAACCTTGATGCCCAGCAGCTCGCGACGCTGCAAGGCTTGACGACCGACAAGCCCGACGTGCAGCGTGAAGTGAAGGTCGGCGCGGATGGCAAGGCGAGCGTCACGCTGAAGCTGCGCAGCCACGATGTCGTGCTGCTGAGCCTGAAGAAGGTGGCCGCATGAAGCGCCGCCAGCTCGTTCTCGCCCTGCTGCCGCTGGCCGGCTGCGGCGGTGGAGGCGGTTCTGCAGCCGCAGCACCCGCACCTACTCCCGCGCCCGCTCCCGCACCGGCCCCAGGGCCTGCACCCGCTCCGGCGCCGGCCCCCAGCGGCATGCGCGACCTCACCAGCCTGCAGCTGTCCCAGCTGATGGGCGCCGGCTGGAACCTCGGCAATTCGCTCGAAGCCATTGGCGGCGAGACCGCCTGGGGCAACCCGGCCACGACGCAAGCCTTCATGACGGCCGTCAAGGCCGCCGGCTTCAAGACGGTGCGCATCCCCGTGTCGTGGAAGCAGTACGCCGACGCCAATGACGTCATCAGCACCACCTGGATGGCCCGCGTGACCCAGGTCGTCGACTACGCCAAGGCCGCCGGCCTGTACGCCCTCATCAACATCCACTGGGACGGCGGCTGGATGCAGCCCACCTATGCCGCCCAGCCGGTGGCGAATGCGCGCATCACCAAGTTCTGGACGCAGATCGCCAACAACTTCAAGGCCTACGACGACACCCTGCTGTTCGCCGGCACCAACGAGGTCATGGTGGATGGCGACTACGGCACGCCCAAGGTCGAGTACTACACCGTGCAGAACGGCTTCAACCAGCAGTTCGTGACGGCCGTGCGCGCCACCGGCGGCAACAACGCGGTGCGCCATCTCGTCGTGCAGGGCTTCAACACCAACATCGATCACACCATCAACTTCGCCGTCCTGCCGACCGACTCGGCCAAGGACAGGCTGATGATGGAAGTCCACTTCTACGACCCCTACGACTTCACGCTCAACGACAAGAGCACGATCTGGCAATGGGGTGCCGGCGCGACCGATGGCAAGGCCAAGGTCGCCGGCTTCGACGAGGCCTGGGTTGACGCCCAGTTCCAGAAGATGAAGGCCAAATACGTCGACAAGGGCGTTCCCGTCATCCTCGGCGAGTTCGGCGCCATCCGCCGCACCGAGTACGCCGGCGCCGAGGCCTACCGCCTGGCCTGGGACCAATACACCGCTCGCTCCGCCTGGGCGCATGGCATGGTGCCGGTCTACTGGGACGCTGGCGCCGCCAGCGAGAACCACAGCATGGGCCTCTTCAACCGCAGCACCGGCGCCCAGGTCTACCCCGACATCGTCACCGCCCTGGTGAACGCAGCGAAATGACTCGCGCACCGCAGTAACGACTGCGAAACGTCCTCCCGGGCAGGGCGGCACGCACTTCGACTATCCTGTTAGCAGCCCGGCAGTTCCGGGCGCCTCAGGGAGCCGACTTGACCGCAAGCAGCTTGCCCCGGGAGGGCAGCGCCCCGATGGATGCCGCGCCGGCCGCCGCCCGACCGGCTTTTCTGCTCGACCAGCCGGCGGGCGCGCGCGAGCGCCGCCACGCGCTGATCGTCGCCCTGGTCTCGATGGCCGTGTTCGCGGCCCTGGCACCTTTCGCCAAAACCAAGCTGGCCCCGGTGCCGGCCTTCATTCCCCTTTACCAGTCGGCCCTGGTGCTGACCGACCTGATCACGGCGGTGCTGCTGTTCGGCCAATACCGCATCCTGCGCTCGCAGGCGCTGCTCGTGCTGGGCTGCGGCTATCTGTTCACGGCAGCGTTGACGACGGCCCACACGCTGACCTTCCCCGGCCTCTTCAGCGCCACGGGCCTGCTGGGCGCCACCACCCAGAGCACGGTCTGGCTCTACATGCTGTGGCACGGCGGCTTCCCCCTGTTCGTGCTGGCCTACGTCAAGCTGAAGTCCCGTCCACCGTTGTCCTTGCCCGCGATGGTCTGGCCCCTCGCAACGGTGTTGGCCGCAGCTGGCTTCATTGCGCTCGCAACCCTGGGCCACGACTGGCTGCCCGACCTGCTTGTGGGTGGGCGCTATTCGCCGGCATTCCGAACCGCGGTCGGCTGCGTCTGGGCGCTCAGCCTGGTGGCGGTCATCGCGCTGTGGCGCCAGCGGCCACGCACGGTGCTGGACCTGTGGCTGATGGTGGTCAGCATGGCCTGGCTGTTCGACATCGCGCTGTCGGCCATGCTGAACCAGGCGCGCTTTGACCTCGGCTTCTATGCCGGCCGCATCTACGGCCTGCTGGCCTGCTCCGTCGTGCTGATGGAACTGCTGCTGGAGAACAGCACGCTGTATGCCCGCCTCTTCAAGTCCTATGAGGCCGGTCACCGCCAGGGCGAGGCGCTCGCCGCGGCGCGCGAGAAGGCGGACGCGGCCAACGCGGCCAAGAGCCTCTTCCTGGCCAGCATGAGCCACGAGATCCGCACCCCGATGAACGCCATCATCGGCCTGACCAACCTCGTGCTGGAGACCCCCCTGGACCCGCGCCAGCGTGACTATCTGGGCAAGGTGCAGACCTCGTCCAAGGCGCTGCTCAGCCTGCTCAACGACATCCTGGACTACTCCAAGATCGAGGCCGGCAAGATCACGCTGGAGGCCGAGGAATTCAGCCCCGAGGAGCTGATCGAGAACGTCGGCCATCTGTTCTCGGCGCGGCTGGAAGAGGCCGGACTGGACCTGCTGTTCGAGTTCGATGACAAGCTGCCCGACCGCCTCGTGGGCGACAGCCTGCGCCTGACCCAGGTGCTGAACAACCTCGTCGGCAACGCCATCAAGTTCACGCCCCGGGGCGAGATCGTCGTGCGCGCCGAGTTGCTCGGTGAAGCGCAAGGCCGCATGCGGCTGCGCATCACCGTGCGCGACACCGGCATCGGCATGACGCCCGAGCAGGTCGGCCGCCTCTTCCAGCTCTTCGGCCAGACCGACGCCTCCATCGCCCGCCGCTACGGCGGCACCGGCCTGGGCCTGGCCATCTGCAAGCGCCTGGTGGAACTGATGGGCGGCAGCTTCGAGGTCAGCAGCGCGCCTGGCGCGGGCAGCAGCTTTGCCTTCAGCTGCGACTTCGGCAAGGCCAAGCCGGGCGCGGAGCGCATCGACCTGCACCGCATCCGCGGCATGCGCACCCTGGTCGTCGACGCCCAGCCCACCGAGAGGCTGATCCTGCAGCAGATGCTGCAGAGCTGGCACTTCCAGGTCGGCGTGGCCTCCTTCGCCGATGAGGCCTTGTACCGGCTGCGCCAGGCCGATCCGGCCCACCCCTACGAACTGCTGCTGCTGGACTGGAAGACGGCGGGCGCGGACTTCGTCGACGCCGCCCGCCGTGCGGCCACGGAACGCGGCGCGCCGGGGCCGGCCGTCATCGCGCTGGGCAGCCTGCATGCGAGCGAACGCGTGACCGAAGAACTGCAAGGACGGGCCAACACCCTGGTCCTCGTCAAGCCGGTCACGCCCTCGCGGCTGTTCGATGCACTGACTCAGCTGCAGCGCGGCGAGCCGCGAGCCCACGCTGCGACCGGCAGCAGCAGCATGGTCGACCTGGCCGAAACCATGAAGACCCTGCACGGTGCCCGCGTGCTGCTGGTGGAAGACAACCCCGTCAACCAGCAGGTGGCCAGCGCCTTCCTGGCCATGGTCAAGCTCGAGGTCGAGATCGCCGAGAACGGCCTGGAGGCTGTCGAGCGACTCAAGCAGGAGAGCTTCGACGCCGTGCTGATGGACATGCAGATGCCCGAGATGGACGGGCTGACGGCAACGCGGTTGATCCGCGCCATGCCCCAGCATGCCCGCCTGCCCATCATCGCGATGACGGCCGGCGCGATGGACCACGATGTGCAGGACTGCCTGGCCGCGGGCATGAACGCCCACGTCAGCAAGCCCATCGACCCGCGCCAGCTGGTGCGTACCCTGCTGGCCTGGATCTCGCCCTTCGCGCGCGGCGCGGCCCGAGGCCGTTAGGCGACTCGCTCGAAGCCCATCTCCCAGTTCACCTCCCAGGTCTTGCCGCCGTCGGGCGAGAAGGCCTGGTCCCAGCGCGGGTTGGCGGTGCGGGTGTCGGTCCAGCGGTAGCGCACGCGGATGGGCTGGTCGCGCAAAACATCATCGCAATAGAACTCGCCGATGCCATCGGCAAAGCCGCCGACGACGGGCGGCTCCAGGCTGTGCGGGTTGCGGCCGTCCACCCACCAGATGGCCCATTGCTTCCTGGTGTGGTCGAAGGTGCGCATGGACAGGGCGCGGTAGGTGCCGGTGGGCAGCTCCAGCACGTTGTCGTCGATGTTGCCGCTGCCGTCGAGCAGGGGCCACATGCGACAGCTGCCATCGAAGCGCTCCCATTCCTCGCAGCCCAGCAGCCTCTCCTTGAGGCGGCGGTGGCTGACCTTCCAGTGGCCGATGAAGAAGTCGAAGTCTTGCGCAGTGGATGTCATGTTCATGATGATGTTCAGGAATGAAGGGCGGAACGGGCGGTGGGCGCGAGGCGCAGGGTCTGGGCAGGCGTGGCCAGCCAGGGCTGGAGAGAAGCAGCGAAGTCCCGCGACAAGGCCGCGCTGGCGTCATCGAACAGGGCCATCGAGACCAGCACGTGCTCGCCTTCGCGAACCGGCAGGCGCGGGAAGTTGTTGGGCGCGGCCTCGGTGACATACCAGGCCAGTTGGCGGGCGCCTGCGGCGCGCAGGACATCGCTGAGCGGGCCGCGGGCCTGGGTCAGCAGTTCGGGGCCGGCCGCTGCCTTCAGGTGGAAGACGGTCGCCAGCAGCAGTCCATGCGGCAGCGCCGTGGCGCCGCGTTCGGCACGGGGCTGGGCCGGCTTGGCCAGCGCGGCGCCGGCCCAGGCGGGGTGCAGCAGCAGCACATTGTCCGAGTCGATCATGGTGGCGTTGGCCGTGTTGCGGTGCTGGGCCCAGGCCGGCCCGCCGTAAAAGGCGGGCAGGCTGTCACCACGCGCGGCCATGTCGGCAAAGCCGCGCAGCCAGACGAAACGATCCGGGCCATCCAGGTCGCGGAACTGGCCGAGCACATGGATGCCGAGAGCCTCCTGGGGTTCGACGAACTCGCGGTCGAAGAGTTCGATCAACGTGTCACGTTTGCCGGGGTGCAGGGTGTACTGGCGCAGCTCGACGACCTGGCAGTCCGGCGCGGCGGGTGGCGTGTGGAGGGAAGCAAGTGGCATGGCGCAGAGCCCACGGAGTTCAAGGTCCGTGCAGTCTGCGCCGCCATACCTGTCAAGGCATGTCGTGTTTTACAAGTTGCCGCTGATTCGCATGGCTTCCAGCCGCAGGGCGAGTGCCTGCTCCAGTTCGGAGAGCTGCTGCTGAAGTCGGCGGCGCTCGGCTTCATCGGTCGCTGCCGCCAGCTCGGCACGCAGCGCAGCGCGCTTGTGGAAAAGCGCCACCTCTGCCGGCGGCGCACCGGCGTTCTTCAGGATCTTGAAGGGCAGGCGGAACTCGGCGGGCGTCTGCGCCCAGCCTTCAAGCTCGGCCAGGGGCTTGCCGAAGCTCTCGGCGCTCTGCAGCTCGCCGCTGCGCCAGGACTCGGCCAGGTGGTCGGCAATGGCCTCGTCCAGGGAGCGGATGGACGCATCGCGCAACTTGCGGCGCTCGGAATCGGTGGGGTGGCTCATTCCGGCACCGGCAGATGGAGGCCGCGCTTGAGCACGCCCATGGCGACCTGCGTCGTGTAGCGGCGCACATGCGGGTTGTCGGACAGCAGCCGCGCCATCAGCGCCTCGTAGGCCACCGCGTCCCAGGCAGTCACGACGAGAACGAAGTCAGCCTCGCCGGTCACATAGAAGGCCTGCTGCACGGTGGGCTCCGCGTCCAGCCAGGCCCGCAGCTGGGCCATCAGCTCGGGCCGCTCGTTCTCGACCTGCAGGCCAGCGATGAAGGTCGTCGGCCTTCCGACGGCGGCCGCATCCAGCACCGCAATATGGCGCTGGATAACGCCCTGCTCGCGCAGGCGCTTGAGCCGCCGCTGGATGGCCGAAGCCGACAGGCTGACGTGCGCCGCCAACTGCTCGGCGGTCAGGGCGGCGTCCTGCTGCACCAGGGTCAGCAGTTGACGGTCGAAGCGATCCAGCTCGGTCATGTCTTGCGGAAATTGCGGCCAAACGGCGGAAGGTCAATGCATCTTGCCGGATTTCATCGCGGCGCCGTTTCTAGGATGACCGGTATTCGCAAAGGAGTCTTTTCCATGATCGATCACGTGTCCCTGGGCACCCGCCACTACGCCGAATCCGTGGCCTTCTACAGCCGCGTGCTGGCGCCGCTGGGCCTGCACTTGCTGCGCGACACCGGCAGCGAAGCCGCCTTCGGCACGCCGGAGCGCTGGTGCTTCTTCCTCTACCCGGTGCCCGAAGACGAGCCGGTGACAGCGCGCGGTACCCATGTCGCGCTGGGCGCACCCGACCGCCTTGCCGTGGCCGCCACGCACGAGGTCGCCCTGGCTGGATCGGCGCGTGACATCTTCACGCCACGCGCCCGGCCCGACATCAGCGAGACCTATTTCGGCGCGATGTTCCATGACCTGGACGGCCATCGCATCGAGGTACTGACCAACGCCGCCTGAGCCTCGATCCGGGCCGGCCGCGCCGAAGCTGAGGAGACATCCCTCTTAAGGGGGAGATGGGGTGGGATCACTCCCCCTTCTCCCCCTTCGCTCCCCACCTCGGGGCGATATCCGTCACAGGCGCCGGCGCCCAAACTGCTTCCATCAACAGGAGACAGCCATGACCGCCATGACCGCCAGCCGCACCGCCGAACTGATGAGCCGCCTGCCCGGCTGGTTTGTGGAACACGCCCGCGTCACCGAGGAAAAGGCCCGCCGCCGCCGCGAACTGCTGGCCAAGCGCTACGAGCTGCTGTGCGGCGAGGAGGTCAGGGGCAGTTGGAGCCACACCATCGTCGAGTTCACCAGGAAGCCGCCGCTTTCGCGCCCGGCCGCGGCGCCGGCCCCCACGCCCACAACCGTTGCCGAGCCGACGCTGGAGCGGCGCAAGCCCCCGCCGACCCACGCTCAATGGCAGGAATTCATGACACCCGAGGAGCTGCGTGACCTGACCGGCCGCCGCTCGCTGAGTAGCCAGCTGGACGCCCTCAAGGCCGATCGCATCCCGCACCGCGTGATGCGCAACCGCCTGCTGGTCAGCCGCTTCCATGTGCGGGAATGGCTGGCCGGCCGTCTGCCCGCCAGGGCCGTCGACGGCAACCATCCGGCCCTGGCCGACTAGGCCGCGCCACCGCCGCTGCAGGCGCGAAAACCCGCCGGGTCTCACCGTCAAGACGCGGACTGGCATCCAGGCCCGCGCCGCCGCCCTCCCTAGCTTTAGGGAGCGAATGAGCCCCTTGAAATGTTCCGGCCTGCTCCTAATTCGGCTCCGACCGGCTGGAAGCCCCGGCCGGTGAACACCACTGAACGGAGATCAAGCCATGTTCAACTCATTGCTGACCCATCCGAACAGCCTGTTCGGACAATTTGACCGCCTGCACCGCGAGCTCGACGAGATCTTCGGCATCTCCGGGCTGCCCACCAGCATCCGCTCGGTCGCCACCGGCACCATGCCGCAGATCAACGTCGGGCGTACATCGCAAAGCGTGGAGGTCTACGCCTTCGCGCCCGGCCTGGATGCCAACAAGATCGAGGTGACCCTGGACCGCGGCGTGCTGCGCCTGGCCGGCGAGCGGCTGCCGCCCGCATCGGGGAACGAGCGTCAGCGCTTCTATGCGCGGGAGCGCGCCACCGGCCGCTTCGACCGCACCGTCGCCTTGCCGGATGACGTCGATCCGGACCAGGTCAAGGCCAGCTATCGCGACGGCGTGCTGCAGGTGAGCATCGCCCGGCGCGAAGCGGCACAGCCCAAGCGCATCGCCATCCAGTAATCGCCGCCAGCAAGGAGCCGACATCATGAGCAAGCAAATCACTCAAAGCGACAAGCCCCAGGCCGCCGTGGACAGCGCCTCCACCGAGCGCGCGGTGACGCCGGCCGTGGATGTCTTCGAGGACGAAACCGGCATCACGCTGCTCGCCGACATGCCCGGCGTGCCCCGCGATCAGCTGGAACTGCATGTGGAAGGCGATTCGCTGCTGATTGAGGGGCGGGTGCAGCCCCAGACCCCCAACGGCCTGGAGGCCATCTACGCCGAGCTGCGCGCGCCGCGCTACCGCCGTGGCTTCACGTTGAGCCGGGAACTGGACACGTCCAAGATCGACGCCAACCTGAAGGACGGGGTGCTGACCCTGCGCATTCCCAAGCAGGCACATGCACAGCCCAGGCGCATCGCCGTCACCGCGGGCTGACCGGAGGGCCGAAACCATGACCCATCTTGCAGAGCAGTTGAAGAATGGCGCCGGCCAAGCCTGGGAATCGCTCACCGACGGCTGGCGCGAGCTGGGCGCGCGGGCCAGCGGCGCTCTGACGCGTTTCTGGAACGACGCCAACGACGCCCGGTCGACCGATGCCGGCACGCCGGGCCGGACTGGCGACGCCGATCGTTGGCTTGCGCCCACCCGCTGGTCCTTCATGGCGGTGGATGTCTACGGGTCGCACGACAGGCTGGCCGTTCGCATCGAGGCTCCCGGCATGGCGCAAGAG
This sequence comes from Roseateles sp. FW305-36, assembly GCF_058787015.1. Taxonomy (NCBI): domain Bacteria; kingdom Pseudomonadati; phylum Pseudomonadota; class Betaproteobacteria; order Burkholderiales; family Sphaerotilaceae; genus Roseateles; species Roseateles sp. FW305-36. The sequence continues at coordinate 406,362 of NZ_JBYSZK010000005.1, forward strand.
GACTTCCAGATCGAGATGAGCTCGCCGGAGACGCTCAGCGTTCTGGGGCGCAAGCGCTACGACCGTGATCGCGCGAGCAGCAGCTATGCACTCGTCCAGTGCGCCTACGGCACGTTCCGGCGCGACATTCAGTTGCCCGTGCCTGTCGACGTCGAGCGCGCGAAGGCCACCTATGAGGCAGGCGTGTTGCGCATCGACTTGCCTCGTCGCGAGCTGGCCTCGCAGCGTCGCATCGAGGTGCGGGCCGCGTGATGCTGGCGGCGCTCCGCCGCACGGCCCTCACGGAAACTCGCTCGGCGCGGGTGGCCGTGGGGGCCCAAGCCCTTGCTGCATTGACCGCCTTTGTCGATTCGGATGAGGAACTGAATCATGGCCAAGTTGAACGCTTGCATCGCCGCGTCAGGACGCCCGCCACGCTCGCGCCCGTCCATGACGCCATCCCAAATCCGCGCCTACCTGCTCGCGCGTGAAACGCTGCGCCGCGCCGGGCTGGCGGCCTCCGTCGCCGTTTCAGGGTCAACGCAGGGGCGCAAATGAACATCGAGTGCTACCGAGTCAGGGTGCCCGAGGGACGACGGCTGACCGGCCTCACGGCCGCCGGCCAGCGCGTGCCGATCCTGCCGGGCGAATACCACGTCCATCGCCTGCCGTCCAAGGCCCCTCTAGCGGGGGGCGCGGCGTTGCGGTTCGTCGGCGCCCATGGCCCGGACAACGACGTCCACATCAGGCTGCCCGAAGGGACCGACATGGGCACGGCGCTAGCCGTTGAAGTACAGCCGGTCGAAGCCTTCTGACTCTGCAGGGCCGCTGCTTGCCGGACCCGGCTACCCTCGCGGCAACGCCCCCAAATGGCCGTCATGCGACATCTCATGTCTCATGAGGCTGCACTGAGCCACACCCGACCGCGGCGCCAGAAACGACAAAGCCCGCACTGGGCGGGCTTTGCTAAGTCCTTGTGAGGACTCTTTATTTCTTGGTTGCGGGGGCCGGATTTGAACCGACGACCTTTGGGTTATGAGCCCGTAAATCATCCGTGTAGCACGCCTGATTTCAACCGTTCTCTGATGGTTTCAAGAGGGGTACCTAAGCCAACTCCCCTATGAAAACCTGGGTTGAAGGCTTGTGACGCCCAACACCGATTGAAATCTAGCATCGCCGACCTCGTGTCACGGCGACTTAAACAAGCACGTCGCCGCATGCCGCTTCAAAGCTCGATAAACGACCATAAGTCACTGAGCGACGCCTTGTCAAATCTCGCCACTGACCACCTCACTCTGATGCATCCCTCCACAGTTCACAACGACCCGGCCCGCGTAGTTGGCACTGTCGCTCATGCCGTTGACCGAAGATCGCATTGCCCCAGCTCAGTTCACTCGCCACTTCGACGGGCACGACAACGCCGGACTGATGACCGTTGGCGCAGATCACGTGCTAGGTCAGAGGCCGTTGACAGAACTGAAGCGATGAGGGATTGCAACCGGGCGTAATCGCTGCACCGGCGAGTCAGGCTCGACGGATATCGTGCCCAGCCCTACGCCAAACCCTCTTTGCTGTCCATACGAGCGGGACATCCGACCAGCGCCTCTCATCCGTTGCGAAGAACAGTTCCATCACGAACCATGCATAGCAACTGAGTTCAGCGTGCTTGGAGCTCGCACATGACTGCCGCGAGCTAGCCTTCCCTAGGCTTGCCTTTGACCATCAATCGCTCGTGGACCGCTGACCGCGCTCTTGACTCGAATCTGGACTCGATTGCGTGCTGACGCCGAGACGGCGTCGCCAGAACCGTACAAGTGCTTAGCGAGGTTCGTCGGCGTCAGTGAAACACCTGCGTCACCTCGACTTTAGTCATTGCTAAAGCAAGTTTGCTGGAACCTAACGCTTCCAAAGGCCAGAGTGACTCCATCGCGCTGCACCGCTAGCAGCCAGAACCGGAGAACACCATGAGCCTTTGGTCCCTTGGAACCGCCACCGTTCTGCGCCGCGCTTCACCGGCACACATCTCCCTGGACGTGACATCGCCTCACGCGCCGACTTCTGCAGTTTCGACGGCGCTTGCGTCGCTCGCCAAGTACATCCCCGCTGAGACCACCACTGCTTTTCTAGCCGCGCTGGGTCTGATGTCAGTTGTAGGGCTTGAGCCAATCGGAAACGTCCGCTGGGAGTGGCTCACCTACGGCCTCTTCGCCATCTTGACGCCTGTGTACGTCTATCTCGGCGCGAGAGCCGCATGGAAAGCCAATACGGTAGCTGTACCCAACTTTTCTGCGCCCTCGTGGCGCATGGTCGCCGCAACTGTCGCGTTCGCAATTTGGGCCTTGGCAGTGCCTGGAATGCTTCATCACGAGCGCGCCACCGCACTCGCAGGTTTCGCGGCCATCTTCATTTCGCCCCTGATCGTCATGGTCGAAAAGGCGTTCGGACTCGACAAGTGATGCCGATTCACAGGGTGCCGACCCCTTTCCCGCCGGCGACTTCAACTACTGGAGATTGTGATGGACGAGCAACTTGACTCAGAACTGAAGGGTGTCGTCGCTGAGCTGGAGACCGAGATCCAGAACCGCGTCGAAGCCCGCAAAGCCAACCTCGAGCAGCGCATGAAGAGCATCGAGGAAAACAAGCCCGACGGCCCCGAGATCGCCTTCAATATCGATATTCAAGTGGAAATGAAGGACGTCGAGCTGACCTTCGACCTTCCCTCAGTCACGATGAAGGATCAGCGCATCGTCTTCGGTCTGCCGGAAGTGACGATGCGGGATCGCGACATCATCTTCCACACGCCGTCGGTACGCATGGTGACCAAGAAGGTTGGCCAGTATCCCGAGATCGATGGCTGGACGGTGCGCTGGAAGGACATCTTGATTGATGTGCCCGAGCCGTTCATGCAGGAGCAGCGCATCGTCATCGGCATCCCAGAGTTCACGATGCGAGACCAGGAAATCATCCTGGGCTTGCCGGAATTCACAATGGTGCAGAACCGCATCGTGCTGAGCTTGCCTCAGTTCACGATCCGCAACGTCGACGTGATGGTGGCGGATATGAAGCGAGACGCTCAGGCAGCCAAAGACGACACCGAGGCTGGCATCCGCAACGACCTCAAGGAAGTGGGCGAGGCTTCACAGGGCAAGATCGTCGCCGCGGTGTCAAAGGTCTTCGCCGGCGCCCGGGACAAGCTCACGACTCAGCGGGATCAGGCCTTCGTCGTGTTCGACAACCTGATCAATAGTCTGAACGCCTCTGCCGCTGCTCTTCGCGGTCGCAACGCGACTGGTGAAACCATCGCAGCCGTTGAAGCGAGCCTGCAACAGGCTTTGAACGACCGCATAGGCGCTGCGACGCGATTCGAAGAGCAGCTGAGCAAGCTGACCTCTCAGGAACAAGACGTTGTGCACTCCATGCTCGAGCGCCTGTCCTTCCGCCTCCCGGAACCAGCCGCAGCTGGTGCTGCGCTGGCAAGCTCGGTGCCTCGCAAGCTGCCGCTCGCCTTGGGCAAGCGGCCCATGGGCAACTTGGTTCCGTTCGTCCGGCGCGCCGTCGTCGTAGAACTGCGCGCAGCCTGACCAGCGAACAACGGGGGAGAAGCAGCCATGAGCATTGCAGCCAGCCTGAAGGCAACGGGCGTTGCCGACGTGATCGTGTTCCTGAAACCCGCTGCCTCAGGCTCGGCAGCAGCCCTTGGCGACGATGGGCTTCCAGCGGTCTTAAAACACTTCAAAGCCTCGCCCTACTCGCAGGACGCGGCACTGCTGGAAGCTTTGCAGGCCGACAGCCTGACGGCACCGGCCTCTCTTGCAGCCCGCTCCGCGGCGGTGGAACTCGGCGACACCGCCACTGCCGAACGAGGCGTACGGTACTTCCGAAACCTGGGGCTCGCGCTGGGCACGGTCAACCGCGCTTCGCTTGCCAGCTTGAGGGCCGAGCCGCATGTTTCAGAAGTGGTCTCGGCCCCGCAGTTGCGGCTCATCCGTCCGGTGCTAGAGGCCGCAGCGACGGCTGCCCCTGGCTATCCCTGGGGCCTACGCTCCCTTCAGATCGACGAACTCCACAACAAGGGTATTACCGGCCAGGGCGTCTTGATTGGCCACCTGGACACAGGCGTCGACGCTACCCATCCAGCGTTGAAGAACGCAATTCAGACCTATGCCGAGTTCGACTCCCTGGGCAACATGGTTCCCAACGCCGTTGCGCGAGACTCTGCGGAGCACGGCACTCATACCGCTGGCACCCTTGTCGGTCAGGAGGTGAACGGCGTGCGGTTCGGCGTGGCGCCGGGCGCCAAGCTTGCCAGCGCAATGGTGATTGAAGGCGGCAACGTGCTCGCGCGCATTCTGGGTGGGATGGATTGGATGGTCGGTCTCAATGTCCGGGTGTTGAGCATGTCGCTCGGCCTCATCGGCGTGCAGGACACCTTCTTGAGGATTACGCAGATCTTGCGAGCACGAGGCGTTCTGCCGGTCTTCGCGGTTGGCAACGACGAGGCGGGTACGAGTCGCTATCCGGGCAACTACGCCGAAGCCCTGTCCGTTGGCGCGGCGGACAGCACTGGCCGGGTCGCCGACTTCAGCAGCAGTCAACGCTTCAAGCGCAAGCAAGATCCCATCGTGCCTGACCTGGTCGGGCCTGGCGTCGATGTGATCTCATGCGTGCCCGGTGGCGGCTACAAGCGCATGTCGGGAACCTCGATGGCGACGCCCCATATCGCGGGACTTGCGGCGTTGCTTATGGAGGCCAAGCCTGACCGCTCTATCGACCAGGTGGAGTCCGCAATCTTCGGCTCCTGCCGGCTGCTCTCTGACATGCTGTCCAGCCGCGCCAACCGTGGCTACCCTAACGGAGTCCGCGCTCTAGAATTGCTTTGACCCGAGATTGCGGATTGCGAGCCGGAATCAGGCTGCCCACGTAGTTCTCGGGGGAAGCGGAGATTGAGTTGCCTATCGAGCCTCCTGGAGGGCATTCACTGCCTGGCGAGCAGCCGGCCGACGAGCTCGTCGAGGCGGTCGCCTTCCTTCGCATGCCCGCGCATGGCGCTATGCCTTCGCCGCAAGACACCAACAGACTAGCGCTCACCGTGCTTGAGCGAGTTCAATCACGGACTGGTGTGACACCGGAGCAAAGCAAGGTTTTCTCAAACATGCACGCGTTCTCCGTGCGAGCTCCGAAACAGTTCTTGGATGCGCTGTCTGACGACCATGACGTTGACAAACTCAGCGAAAACGTCTTGCCCCAATCGCGTTCAACATCAGCCGACTTGTAGGCGGATCAAACAACGGCACCGATTGCTTGGTGCAACAGGGCAGCAAGGGTGGCTTCGTCGGTCCGACGACCTTCTTGCATCGAGAAAATCACATCCTCGGGGGGCAGTTGAACCGCGACCAACTCGTGAGCGCGCTGCCGAGCGTACTGACTGATTCGATCGCGCCTCGTTTCAGTTCTGTCATTGAATGCGTCGGCAGCACCCACGAGCCGTGCCGCCGTACGGTATTGGCCGCTGGCGGCTGCGAGCCACGCCAGCGTATCGCTACGAGACAGAAAGAGGCCACTCTGCCGGAGGGTTTGAAGCGTTTGCGGCAATCTGGCCTTTGCCTCCTCAAACTGTCCGGCGGCCACAAGCGCTGCGAGGTAGCCTGCTAGCGTGTAGGCCCACAGCAGCCCATGGCGATGACCCGGTTCGATTCTGTCCAACAAGGTTTGCAAAAGCACCACCGCTGACGCGGTGTCGCCCATACGGAGCTGGACCCAGGCGATCTCGGCGTTGAGTAGAAGAGCGTACTGACGCACCTGCAGCGTATCGGCGATGTCCAAAGCGTGTCGTGTCAATCGCAGGGCGCGCGCAAAGTCCCCGCGCGCGTCGGCCAGCAGCGCCGCAACCCGCAGCCTTCGCATACGGTCCGCAGGCCGAAGCTCCTGCGCTTCAAGCGCTTCAGCAGCGGCAAGAAGCTCTTGTGCTGGCTCAGTGCCGCCACCCCGGAGCACCGCTTCGGCTCGCATGCGCAGACACGCATGGATGTGGCGCGGTTGCGCCAAGTCGGAAAAATGCGCTTGCGCGGTCTCGAGCGCCTCGCAGCATTTTGAAATGGGTAACCGGCCCTCCATGCCAAAGCGTCCGAGCCATTGCCAGTACTTCGCCGCGGTGTGCTTCGGTGTCGCGGCATCAACCAGGGGTTGAACCATCAACAAGTTGTCCATCGCCTCCGGCACGAACCCCGCCATGGTGAGAACCGGCGCAATCAAAGTGGCGAGGGCGACTGCCTCTTCGGACGCCTCTTCTGTGTCAAGCGCATATGCGAGGGCTGCGCGAGCATTGGCCATTTCCTGCCACATCCACGTCAAGTCGCGCGACTTCACCGCGGCCAAGCAGGTCTGAACCATCGCACGTGCGTGACGCAGGCTCCACACGTCGCTCTCGCCAGCGGCAGCCAGCTCAGAAGCCGCAAACGTCCGCATGGATTCCAGCATCCGATAGCGCAGTCTCGGCTTGTGCTCGACGACGAGCATCGACTTCTCTGCGAGTGCGCCTAAAAGGTCCGAGGTCTCAACGCTGGCTTCAGAACTGCGGGACAGTAGCTCTTCAGCTGCGTCCATGGAGAATCCGCCGACGAACACGGACAGGCGCCTGAGGGCGAATTGCTCTTCTCGACTGAGTAGCTGATGGCTCCACTCGAGCGTCGAGCGCAGGGTTTGATGACGGCGCGCCGCGGTCCGAGGTCCTCCAGTCAACAAGCGAAGCCGTTCCCCGAGCCGGCTTCGGACCATTCCAACACCCATCAGTGGGACGCGTGCGGCAGCCAGCTCGATCGCGAGTGCGATTCCATCTAGCTCTTGGCAGATCTCGACTGCGTTGGCTGTCTCGTGGGTAGCCAACTGGAAGTCGGCTTGTCGCGCCCGCACCCGCTCCACAAAGAGCTGGATGGCTGCAAAGCGTTGTGCGTCTTCAAACTCCCCAACGGGCGGGACATCCAGCGGCTTGACGTAGTGAAGGCGCTCACCAAGAACACGCAGGGGTTCCTGGCTCGTAGCCAAGACCTGGACAGCATCAGCCGTCTGCAGGATCTCATTCGTTAACGCGGCGACAGTCGCAAGCACGTGCTCGCACCCATCGAGTACCAGAAGCAGCTCGCGAGTCTGGAGCGCAGTGGCGAGTTCTGACTCAGGCGCAGAGTTTCCCGTTAGCGTGATGCCCAACGCTTGGGCCACGGCGGGAAAGACGAGTCTGCCTTCTTCGACAGCGGACAGGTCAATCAGCCAAGCGCCTTGCGCAAGGCCGCCAGCAATCTGCCTCGCGAATGCAATCGCTAGAGTTGACTTGCCAATCCCACCTGGACCGCACAGGGTGATCAGTCTTGCTGACGTCGCTTCGGCCGTCAGCGCAGCCAGCTCGGCGGCTCGTCCGAACAGCTGCTGGCTCAAGTGGGGAAGATTTCCTTTCGGCTTGGCACGGACCGGCGCCGTCTCAAGCGCGCCTCCAGTTTCAAGATTGAAGCGGTAACCCTGTCCCGGGACCGTGGCAACGACATGACCACCCAAGGCTTTGCGGAGCGCCGCGATCTGAACGGTCAGATTGTTCTCTTCGACGACCAAGCCAGGCCACGCCAGCTTGAGCAACTCTTGCTTTCCGAGAGCACGCTCGCGATGTTGAGCCAAAACCGATAGCAGGTTGAAGGCACGGGGACCGATGGGCACAGCTCGGCCATCTAGCGTGACACGCTTCTCAGCAGGAAAAATGGACAACGCGCCGAAATCCAGCCTCTCCATGAACACCACCTCCTAAGGCGGTTACTTGTGTGATGCGAGCCCCCCAAGGGAGCCGAGATATTTGCAAAATATTGTTGCAGACCCCGAGCGCAACGGTGATCATTCCTTTAGGGATGCGGTACTGCAGCCGCCCCTCACAGCAGCAGTCGAACTGTCATGAGCCAGGGAGGGCGCATGGTCATGAACGATGTCGTGGATTGGGACAGCGTCGGCGATGCCGACGCTGATGAAGTCGCTCAAAGCGTTGCTCAGACCTTGAAGCCCGGTGACGGCGACTTCCGCCGCTACGCCGCTGAGGTTGGAAGGTGGACGCCAGGCCGTCCAACTGACCATCTTCCTAAGGAGTTTCAAGACTACTTGGCTCGTCCCTACGACCTGCCAACGTGGGTAGATCCTGAGGCAGTCGACCGTGCGCAGTTGCACTATCAGAGCATCGCCCAGGCGGGCCAGGTGGTGCTCGCCGCCTACAGCTTGCCAATCCTTTACCTTCATCGACAGATCACCGCATCGTTGATGGGCACTGGCCAATTGGTGCTCAGAGCGCGTGGGCGCCTTGCCGATACGCTGACGTTTGCTGAACAGGTGATGAAGCCCGGAAGCCTTCAGATCGACGGCATGGGGTGGCGATGGATTCGGAAAGTCCGGCTTACACACGCGATTTTGCGCATCGTTCTGCGAGACCCAGGCCATGGGCCTCGTGCAGCGCTCAACGGTCTGACTGAAGACGCCTTTGCTCATCCGTTGGCGGCGCTTCAAGCCAGCCTGCAGGTTGACAAGCCGGACTCAGTGCCGATGAGTCAGGCCCAGCTTGCATTTGTGCTGCAGACCTTCGCTTGGGTAATGGTTTCAGGCCTGGAGGTGTTGGGGCTGGAGATGGACCGCCGCAAGAGGGACGATCACATCAGGTGCTGGGCGTTGATCGGCCACATGCTCGGGATCAACGACAAGTTGATTCCCGGTAGTTCGCAACTCGGCGTTGGCACGGCGCAGTTCCTGTTCGAGGACGTCAGAAGCAAACTGGTTGCTTTCGCCAACCAAGAAGCGCGAAACCAAATTGAACGGCCACCCTTATCCGAGCCGCTGAAGGAAGTGCCAGCCCTGGAAGGCGGTCGGATTCTGATGAGCACGCTCCTCGTGGTCATACAGGATGTACTGCGGAGCAACATTCCGGCCCGGTTCCGGCCCTGGGTTGACGATATCAAATGGCTTGACGACGCTTTGCTATCGCTGCCACGCCTCATCCTGAGGGACATGATGGGTGCGGACGTTTGTCGAGCGCTGCGATTGGAGCGGCCACCTCTAGTTCACTATCTTGTCGGTCGACTTGCCTTGACTCAGATCGACCTTACAAACTGGAAGCCTGCATCGGCGGAACGGGTGGCGCTCTCAGAGCCCATGCTTCTCTCTACGTTGGAGACGGGCCTCTTCTAGACGAAGCAATGAAAGCCTGGCAGTCCTAGCCGTTGTGGTCGGCGGGTTGCCATGATCCAGAGCGCTCCAGCCTTGATTTATACGGTAGGTGTTATGGGCGCAGCGCAGTGATTGACGAAGAACTTCCGCTCATCGATGCGCTTCGCGGTCACGCGATGCTCCAGCAGGACTTCTTGCGCCTAGCGCTGTTTGTGGCTTCGGAAGGGCCGACCACCTTCGAAGGGGAGGCACTCAGATGTACTCTCAACGAAGACCAGCGGCGGACCAGTACCTTGCTCGCTATGGCAGCAGGTCAGTCAGTTGAAACACTACTTCGTATGGCCAATCTGCGTGGCATTCCCGTTCGGGACGCTTACCCGATAGCGCGTTCCGCGGTCGAGTCGTTCGTCAATGCAAGCTTCCTCGCCTCTGAGTCCGATCAGGTCGCCGCACGAGCAGTGCGATACGTGAGCTATGCATCATGGCGTCACTACAACAGAAAGGTCGGAAGCGGAGAGTTCGCAGTTGAGTTGCAATCAGACCCCAATGCTGCCTCCACGCTGGCCGGCGAGTTCCCCGAATTTGCTGGGAAAGGAAGAGGTGTATGGACGACGCTTGATGTTCCCAGCCGCATCAGAAGGGTCGGCGAGCTCGTCGGTCGAAGGGCCGGATCGCGTCTTCTTGCCGCGTATGGCTTGATCTATTCCCTCTCGTCAGAGATCCTGCATGGATCGCCGTTTGGTGCAAGCTATTTCTACTCTGCACACGTCGCTGGCGAGAAGTCCACTGAGGCGTTCGTCGCAGGCACTGCCCGCCATCTCGAAGAGATCCTGATTGCTGTTCTGCACGCACACTGCGGCTACTTAGCTTCGTTCTTCGGGCTTCAGGGCATGAAGGCGCCCTTGGCTGCAGAAGAGAAGTTGTTCGTTCGCCTCTTAGCCCTCAGCACCAAGCCTTCGTCTTCATTCCCCATCGAGACCCCCGCAGCAAACGCGCCGGCGAATGACGCCTAATCCCTCGCTCTGCCGTTGATTTACTACGGTAGGCGGGGTTGTCTCGAACGTTGAACGACTGCTTTGGGCCTCAGAAATTCACGCAGCCCTTGACTGTTCAGGGTCGGAAGCTGGCCCTGAACGGTCGCCTCGCGTACGGTCGCTCCCAGCCTGAAACCGTCTTGTCCTTACGTTTGGGACTGCGCATTGCGCCATCGTGCATCCGCACGATTGGCCAATTGACTGGAAGAGCGGGAGAGTGCAGCTAGCTTTCTCGGGCGCGAGAGCAGACCTCTTATCAGCGCCGCATTGCCGGCCCTAACTCAGCGAGGTACGCAGAACCTCGCGCCGCCTCGCCGCGGCCGATATCAGCACCAGGCCCGCCAGCATGCATACGTAGGTGGAGGGTTCAGGGACTACCGCGACGGACGAATTCCGGGCGTGTACGTCAACAAACGACCAGAACTGGGTGGTCTGGGCTTGATCGGTGTTGTTGGTGATCGTGTAGTTGATCGCCAGGCTGTCGGACATTTCGGCTAGCGCATAGGCAGGGCCTGTAGGGGTCACAGTCAAGTTGCCAAGGACAAACTGAACGCCGCCTAGCGGGATCAAATTGCCCGTGAAAAGGAGCCTCGGGTCAGACCAAGCCAACTGCTCGTTGGCACCCGCTTGCTGTCCCACGCTCGCAGACCGCCCAACCAGAGATCCCACAAAGGTCACTGAGGTGTGCGGTGAAAGCACGAAGTCGAATTTCACCTCGGTGTAAGCGGTCGCACGGCCATCAAGCCCGACCTGGACGTCACCACGCAACGTGCCGGCAGGGCCGCCAGAAAACTGCGCAGCCGCGCTAACCTGGAAACCGACCGGGACGGGCGCGCTCGTCGTTACAGGATCCAACGTCGTCCTGCGGCGGCCGAAGACCAAATCAAAGCTGTCCGACGCCGGGGAGCTCACCGCCTCCGCGAAGGTGTACATCGCGACGTTCGACCTCAACAACGAGGGCGTGATGCCATCTAGAGGGTCGAGGTCTGTCAGGGAGATGGACGTAAAACTGACAACGCCATAGGCGCTCGATTCCGCAACGGCGTTCTGACCGACGCAGGCAAGTGCCAGGGCGGCGCAACAAGAGATCGTCGTTCGCATGGTGTTCCCTCCGTCGGTCGATGATGCACAACGTATGCGAAGGGGCGCAAGGGTCATTCCGCGAAAAGAGCAAAGACCCCCCTCAACCGAGTGCTTAGGCGATCTAGCGGTTCACCCAGACGAGGGCGAAGACTGCCACCGCGGGCACCCGACAACACGGCGAGCTTTCAGTCCACATAGGCTGATACTCGACGGGTCCGTTTCAAATTTGTCCCAACATCTCAAGCCAAATGCACCGCCGTGACTAGACGTTCCATTCTTCCAGCCGAAGCGCTCTCAGCGGACAGTCAGAAGTTCTATGACGTGCTCAACGATGAACCTGACTGTGAGCGTCCAGCCTGACCATCTTGAGGCGAGGCTTTCGCCCTGTCTCACGAAGCTAAAGTGGCGTCCATGGCTG
>NZ_JBYSZK010000006.1:0-351765 GCF_058787015.1 Roseateles sp. FW305-36
TCCACCAAGAGTTGCTAATGGGGACTAGGCTCCTATGCTCCTTGCCGATCTTCAAGATGGCCAGACTGGACGCTCACGCCACTCTCTTCGCAGGCGCCGCCAATGGGCCGCCGGCGAACAGCGCGCTCGCCAGTCAAGTCGTGGAAACTGAATACAAGACTTTGGTGTCTGATCTGCTGAACGCGCCACGTCGCTCCGCCGAACGTCGCTTGCTTCCGGCGCCCCCTCCATCACCTACGAACGGGATCCAGCGCAGCGACGCGCGCGAGGACCGCGGCCGGGGGAAGCCGTCCCGGGACTCGAAATCCCGCAGTGCGGAAAACGCCCGACGGACTTTATTCGGGCCCGACGGACATTATTTGTTGGAGTCAGGTGACTCCAACAAATAAAGACCGTCGGAAACGAGCCCTCTAAGTCCTTGATTTTGCAAGCACCGCGCAACCAAGCAAAGACCGTCGGAAGTCATCCAAAGCTACGGTTGTCGACGTGCCCTACAAATAAAGACCGTCGGGACCTGCGAGGCAGTGTCCAGACTCAAGCTCCGCAGCCGAAAACTTCAGGTTGAGCTCAGAATCTCTCGTCTGCGAGCTCCAACGTGCGGGCCGCGCTCGCTACGACAGCGTCGGCATCGATCGCAAACAAGTGAAGGCAGCAAGCTATGCAGCGTTGGACAAACAACGTGCTCAAGCAAGCGAGCGCCTGGTCAACGCGCGGGCCAACAGCTTCCTAAAGTCATTCTTGTCGCGTTCTCGTCTGCTCTCCTCTTTGAACTCCAGACGATCCTCCGAGGTGTCAGGCAAGTTCGCGCGAACCTGAGCGACAGCAGCCGGACTCAGCCCGTCGATGACTGCAACCGGATGGGCGCCGTCATAGTCGGCGCAGAAGACATGGAAACCGGATTCACGATGCGTCTGCAACAGACCCTTGTAGGCAGGCACTCCAGCGGACCAGACGCAGTTGCCGTCAACGCCTACGCGGTGAACTCGAACTAACGCCCCTGTGGTGACCGGTTCACCGATCCTCGTGAACCGCCAAGGACCGTCCTGCACGATCAGGGTTTCCTCAGATCGCTCGTCGAGCATCTTCGCCTTGACGTCTACCGGCAAGCCAATACCGAACAGTGCGGCAATCGTCTCGGTCGCCATCGGTCCCACGCCGAGCACCCGCTCGAGAACCTCGACCCTGGATTCGGAACGCGCCACGGGATAGACCGCCAGCTGCCGCACATCGAGCGATGGGCTGGGCATGTCCGGACAACGTTCGCTCAACGAATAGCGGGGTACGTAGTCGGGCGCCGAGAAGCTGTAGCGACTCTCGAGAACCACGCCTTGCCACTCTGTTGTGCACACACGAGAGGCGCGCGTGAACAAGTCAGCCACCGCGTCGAAGGCGTCGGCGTGAAACCCGCAAATCTCGTCGTCCTTGCTGATAAACCATGGCTGCAGCAGGCGCGCACTGAGGTCTCCGTGCGGAGCAGCAAGGTGATTCCAACTCTGGGCACCCAAGGCCACTGCGGCCACCGCCTGAACTGTCGCCGTGTCGACGTTGTCCTTCGAACACGCGGCGCAAAGCATGCGTGCAGATTGCAGCCATTCTTGCGGGATCGGATGGTGAGCCATACGGTCACGGAGTTCCTGCATCTCATGGTTGGCACGAGACTCAACCGTTTGAAGAGCAGACAGGCCGGGCCACCTGCGCGCTCGCTTGAGCAGTTCGGCATCCGCGTCGGCTGACCTCCTGAGTCCGCAAACGGTATTCAAGGAACGCTGGCGGAGTTCAGGCGCTAGATAGACACGGGGCAGTGGCATCAAGGTTGCCAGAAGTTCCTCGCCGACGAATAGACGCAGCGTGCGCGCAGCACCATCACACTCCACGCGGCTTGGCAGGAAGCGATTGCTCTCGCAGGCACGAAGCAGAACAGCCAGTCCATCAGACCATGATGGCGCGCAACTAACGCTGTTGTCTTCATCATCCAGATGTCGTCCGGCAGGCGCGTAGCGGATGAGGAACCAGTCGGGTAGGGACTTGGATCCACTCAAGATGGCTTCAGCCACCAGGAAGTCAGCTTCAGTGAAAAACGCTTCTGCCTTCTCATGCCACTGGGGCCCCAAAGCACCCTTGACGTCACCAAGCAGCGGCTTGAGTCGATGGCACATTTCATCCCAGCGGCTAGCAGGGAGGTTCTCAAAAATTGGGGAAGTCATGCAATACCTCGAGTAGAAGTGGGCATTGCGGTGTGCACCTTGCCGCGCCCAGTTCACGAGGTACCAAGCGGGAGGAAGTCATGGGCCCTGGTTTACCTTCCGCGGTAGCGCGGGTGCACGGCAGGCTTGGGCAGCCGGCAAGAATGGTAGCTCAGGGAAAGTGCACCAGACAAGTACTGGAGCGAGAAGCCACGCAGCAACCTACGCGTCCGCCAAATCTCACCCTGCAGGGTCCACCGCTGCGGCTGCGGGCAGGCCATGCAACGCATTGGCGAGGCCGTGGCCGAGAAGCTGGATTAGCCCCCTTGGTAGCCCTGCTCAATGAGATGAATTCCCTCGTCGTAGTGCTGGTCGATGTAGTGCCGCTTTCGAACCAGCTGCCCATACTCGTCCCTCGGCTTGTCGCGCGGGCTGCCCCTGAAGGAAAGCCAATTGAAGCTCGTGGTCACTGAAAATTCGTTGTCGCACACGAGCATTTTCCGGTGGGTGTTGCCTATGTAGACAAACCTGAAATTTGGGTAGCGCTTTGCCAGCGCGTCCAGTGCTCGCTTTGCCTGCTCTGTGATTGCTGGCTTGACGCCGGCGGCCGCTGGCGCCGCAGGTTGTCCCTGACGATCGCCCTCATCGATGCCGTATCCGATGTGTACCTTCACCCGACGACGGAGGGCTGCCTCAAGGTCCCCGAGGAAGAATCGGTCTACAACCTGGTGCCGAATCCAGGGCGAGATGATCAACAGTCTCGACTTGGCGTTCTTGAGTGCATCCCGCAAGACCTGAGGATGCTGGTGGCAGAGCAGCGATTGCAGCGTACTGCCATCGAGGTCCTCTGGCTCGACAGGAGTGGCAGGTCGGCCCGCGACTCCCGCCACCACTTGTGCCTCCCGTCCGTTTTGCATGACAGACTCCGGCCTAGTGCTGGCAGACTCTGCAAGCAGCCGCGCGCCGACTCGCTCAGGACCGCCAATCTCGCGGAAAGCCTGCTCGTGGGGAAGTGACGCCCCGTCCTCTCTCCAAAAGCCAACATCGATAACCGCAGGCTCTTTCGTCCTCCGGTAAAACAACATCAGGCATTCGAGATAGCGAAGCTCACGGCGGTCGATGCTCTGGATGGCGATGAGTTCTTGCTTCAGGGCCAGAGCCGACTTGTTCCTCTCGAGGATGGCATCGAAGAATTCCAACGAAATGTCTGCAGGTCGAAGCTCGCGGGCGCTTGCGCCGGGCACTTCGAAGCGCCCCTGCTCCGTCATGTCTCGGGGCTTCGTGAGCTGCTCTGGACTGATGTTCACAACCTTTCGGGTCAGCGCGTCCCAGCAAATCTGAACCGTTCGCTCGACCGGCAGAACGGAGCAGGCCTCCGCGACGGCTAGTCGGCCCGGCGCCGTCAACTTGACCATTGCATCAGCACTGCCAATGGGTCTGCTGTACTGCAGATATTCCTTCTTTCCCAATTCCGCCAGCACTGGCATGAGAGAGCGCTCAGGCAGGCCGAGGAAACGATAGATCTCGTGCGGCTGGGTGAGTCCAGCTCGCACCGCGCGAAGCACCGCAGTCTCTATGGGCGGAAGTGCCCTGACTTCTTTGACGAGAACGCGCACGTTGAGCACGTAAATCGGCAGCCCCGCTTCTTTGAAGCACGTGAGTTGCAGGCCAGGGCGGCTGACAGCCGCCTCGTTCAACATCGTCTGAAGCGTCACGGCTGCAACTCCTGAATCTGGCAGTCAGCCGGGTTGCGTCGTATGTGCTCAATCACGTCCTTGAGCGGATTCACATCGCCCTTGACGGTCTGGCAGTAGTAGTGGTCGCCGACGATGCCGAGCAGTTCCTTGCCTCGTGAAAGCGCAACGTTGATGCGCTCCATCTCCTTCAAGAAGCCGAGGTTCTCAACCTCAGAGCGGGTGACGGAGAACAGCACCACGTCAGCCTCGCGGCCCTGGAAGGCATCGACGACGTTGACGTAGATGTCACTGAAACTCTTCCACTCATGTCGTCTGGACTGGACGCTCTGGTCAAGGCGCTGTCGCTGCTCGCCATAACCCGTCAGCAACGCGACGCTGACCTTCTTGGCCGGAAACTTGCCGTTCTTCATCTTGAAGTCCAACAAGCCGATTTGCTTCAAGATCTCCTCGACCTCGACATCGTTGTAGTACGACGTACCCACTTTCTGGGAGCGGTGCCTGGGCAGCCGCGACGTGGAGAACCACATCACCGGTCTGTCCCAGACGCCTGCCAAGTGCTCGGCCGGCGCACGTTCTATGCTTTTCAGCTGCCCGTTGTAGAAGCACTCAGAGACAAGATTTCCCAGTGCCGGCAACATCCGATGCTGGGTCGTCAGCGTCTTGCGTAGGTCTGCGGGCAGTCCCTCGGTCAGTCGCTGGAACAGCGTCAGCTTCTGGTCCGCAGGAACCAGCCCGAACTTCTCGAGAAGGCCTGCATTGCCCAGCTCGCGGTCCTGAAACGGCGAAAGCTGCTTGTTATCGCCCACGAGCACGGTCCGATGCGAGCGAGACATGGGGACCAGGACCTCGGTCGGTGTGGCAATCGATGCCTCATCGACGATGCACAGATCGTAGGTCAAGTCGTGCTTGCCGGGGACGCTGGCCACCCCAAGGCATGTGCCGGCGACCACCTGAGCTGAGGCCACCACGGCGGCCTTGAACTCGACGCTGCGTCCGAACTCCGCTGACCAGTCGGCGTGAATATGCAGCAGGTCCTTGAGCTGAGCCCCTCCAGCCGAGCGGTCGTTGTACTCATCAACCCAGATTCGCAACTCTTCGAGCGGACACTGGGTGAACTCGGCGAAGTCTTCCTTTGACACGTACTTCGCAAGCTCGGACTGGGCTGCGGTCGCGCTCCTATCAAGCTCCTCCTGTTCGGCGGCCAAGCCGGTGAGCTCGTCCTTCTTTTGCCGCAGGAACTCGGGCAGCAGCGGTTTCACCTTGTGCTCTTCGAGCAGCTTCGCAATAGCTTGGATTCGCGATGTGACCTGCTCCAGGCGTGTCTTCAAGCTGCAAAGCTTGTCCAGCGCCATGGAGCGGCGGACTTGCTCCAGGGGGACGCCCAGTGCGGCGGCACGCTCTTCCAAGAACGCCGCACCGGAGGCCAGGGCCCGCTTGCGGAGCACTGGCAACTGCTCGTCGAGCAGCAGCTCGCGCGTGCTTTGCGCGATGCGGTCATCCTCTCGCTGACCAATCCGGATGGCTTCGACTTTGCCGCCCGACTGCAAGACGATTCGTTCCAGGGAGTTGTCCAGCGCCACGTGCGTTTGCGAGGTCAGCAGCACTCGCGCGTTCGGCTCGCGCCGCAATGTTTGCAGGACGAGCTCGGTGATGAAAGTGGTTTTGCCAGTGCCAGGTGGCCCCTCCACAACCAGCAGGTCAGGTCCAGCGTAGGCAGCAAGCACCGCAGCCTTCTTGTCGTCATCAATCTTGGTCTGGATGAACTCGACGTCCTGAGGCGGAGGGACGTAGGCCTTCTCCGGGCTCGCGATTAGTTTTCCGAGCTCCGGATTCACGGAGCGACCGTACCTGACAGCCTCCACAGCCGCTCGTTGTCGGTCCAGTGCCATCTCAGTTCGGGTCGAGTCCGTCTCGACCCGCCCGGAATCGGGCAGAGCGGCGAGGCTGAGCCTGTTGCGCTCGCTTGGTCGAATGAGCAGGGCGTTGCCGTGCGCTCTCACCACAAGCCCTTGGAAGACGTCCCGCAACCCCGCATCGATGGAAACCTGTTGGTCCAACAGCATGTTGGCTGTCTGATTGGGCGAAAGGCTCAGCTTGAGGAACTCTTGGAACTCTTCCTTCTTCTCGTACAACAGGTAGGTCTGCCGCTGCTTCTCCATGGCGGCCTTTGCAGATAGCAAGTCCAGCCACGTGTAGAACAGCTTGCGCTCACGCTCTTCCAGCTTCTGGTGCTTGCGTTCCTCGTGCGCTTCGGCGAGCACCTCGCGCATCGCAGCTAGCGCAGCGGTTGACGCCCCTGGGGCAGTGCCAGTGCTGTCAAAACGCACGCCAAGATTGAACGCCTGCTTGGTGCGTCGCTCTAGCTCGGATGCCGAGTAATCCCGGGCGCTCACCAGGGCCAGCTTGCTGCCGGTCTCATCGGGTCGCGCGATGTAGCCGTACTTCGCCCCGTAAAGGTACATGCTCCAGCCCGGACGCTCAGCATCTTCAGGCATCTGCTCACCGACTGCCATGGCAAGGTCTGCGGTCACAAATCGCTCAGCATCGGCGCCGGTGATAGCCATGTCGTGTTCGAGCGTTGCACGCACCTTGTGCGTGAGCACGAATAGCGCCACCGGCCTCATCGGCAAGGCCTGCGGAGCAGCTTGTGCCAGCTCAGCAATCAGCACTGCAGCCATCGCAGGTCGGTCCGCTGGGCTGTCCGTCGAGAGACATCGACGTAGCAACTGCCGAACGCCGGCAGGAACGTCGACCTCCTCCACGACGCGCTGCACGTCCGCCGCGGTTTTGACCGGCGACGAGCTGAGCAGAGTCAAACTCAGGACGGCGAAGCCGAAGACGTCTCGGCTGTAGCTGTAGCTGCCGTCGTCTGGCTCTGGCGGAGAAAACGGTTCGGAGGCGAACTGGGCGAGCGTGACACCAGGCGCAAGAAAGTTCCGGATTTTCGAGATGCCGAAGTCGCAGAGTCGGACCTGACCCTCTGCTGTCAGCAGGATGTTGCTTGGCTTGACATCTCGATGCGACACCCCGCGAGAGTGGGCAAACGACAGCGCCTCCAGCACAGCACGCCCAATCGCTTGGTAGTAGCTATCCCAGTCGGCGAATGCAGGCTGGGACGAAGGCGCCTCCAAATACTTCGCCTTGAGGTCCTGGTCCACCCAGTCCATCACGAGGTAGTGCACTTCCTCGTCGTCATCGCGCCCAGAATCCAGAATGCGGATGATTCCGGGGTGCTTCAGCTCCGAGAGCGCCTGGACCTCTCGTCGGAACGACTCTTCGACGATGTCGTCCGGCTCACCCGTGACGCGGAAAACCTTCACAGCGACGGTTTCACCGGTCTCTGTGTCCGATGCTCGGTACACCTGAGCCAGACCGCCGCTGAGAGGCTTGCCACGTGTCACGTACCTGCCGTCGGCCAGCATGAGCTTTGGTAACTTCAACGTCCCAGCTTTCGCTGCCGCATCTGAGCTCTGCATAACTTCGCTCCTCCATGGTGCGACGCTTTATACGCACGCCGCTGGCAGCGATTCTGGCAGCGCTCGACAGGCCCAAAGTGAGCCCGCGGCGATGTGATGCCAATTCAAGACGTAGTCCCAACCGCTAGAGGATGCCCGGAGGGCGCGCAGGACTCACGCTCGCCCATCCCACAGCGCGGTTATGCACTGCGATGGTTCAAGTTGGTGATGGCTCAAGCATTTCAGATGCGTTGAGCTCGCGCCGCCATTACCTCGCTGTAGATCCCGCTAGACCCTGCGACGCAGCGGGACGCACGAGAAGCTCGCTCGCAGAGGCACATCGCAGACCAACGCAACTGGGCACTCACGCCATCAGGATGGGAAGGCAGGCTCGCTCATTCGTCCGGGTCTCGCCCCGCCAGACAGCGGGTCATGGCTTCCCGTCTCAGCGAGAAGCTGATGCTCTTGCCCGAGCCAGGCATCAACTGCGCACAAGCGCCACTGGGATCGCCGCGGTACAGACATACGCCGCTCGAAAGCAGCAAATATTCAGGGAGAGCTGACACATATGGCCAGCTTGTGCACGCGCTTTTCCGCCCTCAGCTGCTGTTTCTTTCATAGCTAAAAGCGACAAGCGATTTACCAGACCGTTCACTTTCGCAATTTAGGTAGAGCACACTCTGTGGCTTCATTTCCCAACGATAGGATAGCCACAATTTGCCCGTGTCATTTGACTCACTATTTATGATTGCTGGGCCGTGCAATTTCTCGAGCTTCGCCTTTGTCTGTGCGCACTTCTTTGATGTGCGACCAATTTGCTCTTCCCTCGGCCATCGCTCAAGCAGCTCAAGCTGTTCAAATGAAACTACTGCGAGGCTGGCGTTTGCCCCCTCAGTGAGCCGAACCCTCACACGGTAGTCATCTGAGCCTATCCGATATTGAAACGCCTCCCAGTAGCTGCAGGAGTTTCCACGATAGCTCCAAAACTTCCGGATCCTCTCGTCGTCGCAATCCTTAACCTCTACCAGCTGCGGGAGTTTTTTCCTTATAGCCAGGATGTCGTCTCCCCACTTGAGGTCGCCTATCAGCCCTGCCGGTGGCGGCGGATCAGCGAACGCAACCGAACCGATTGAGAATATAGATATCGCCGCTCCGACGAAACGCTTCGACTTCATGTGCACCATATCCCGTTTAGCAACAATCGGATGGTCTGGCTGGCGTTCTACGGCGCCACATTGAATTCACAGGCCCGAGGTTTGTTGTAATTTCATTGACCAGAATTAGCCTCCTGGCCCTTTCCGACAAGCGGCCCCTGTATTGACCGAAGTGGCCGCAGTGGATCTAAGAAAGCAGGGATCCACGGCTCTAGCTGACCTATCTCGGGAAGGAAGGAGGCCTCCGGAAAGTGGCGTTCGACCCCCAGCGCCCAACTGCGGCACTCAGGGATCCGGCAACACGCTTTGAGCACGGACCGGGTCGTTGCCAGCGACTCGCCCCATTTGCTGAGCGTCGCCGGGTCAACACCTTCCATAAGGCGGTCGATGTCGTCTTGCGTGGGGTAAGCGGATAGCGCTCGAGCAGCATCTGCACGACACAACGCCGAAAGGTGCGCTCCGTCGAGAGCGGTCTGCATCAGCTCGCGCGCCTGGTGCAACGAACGCAACCTCTCTTCAAGCGTCGACATAGGGCCCTGTCGCTCCAAAGACACCCAAGCTCAACCGGCACGCACCGCTGACTTTGGTGTTTATAAACAGTGGTCTGATTCTAGCCCGAGGCCAAGCATGGCGGCATGCCACCGCCAACGCCGCGTCTAGGGGGTCGCCCACGCGGGTCAACATCCTTCGACCCAATTTCCGCCCGAGCTTTTGGGCGCGCAGTGCTTGCTCTGAGGACAGCAAGCGGCTTGGCCCAAGAGGCGCTTGCACTGTCTGCTGGGGTCGACCGCGGCTTTCTCGGCCACCTTGAGCGCGGCACGCGCCAACCGTCATTGGGTGTGATGCTCAAGATTGCAACGGCACTTGGGTGCAGTCCGACCGCCCTCATGCGCGCTGTTGAAGAACATCTCACGCAAGCGCCTTGATGCTTTCGGCTACACCGGCGCAGCCGATGATGCAGTTACCACTACCATGGAGTGGCGAATTGCTCCCAGGGCATTTCGGAAGACTGCATCGGTGGCTTGGGGGGCGAACGAGAGCTGATACGCAGCGAATGCTTCGGCATCGAGCTTCACCTCGTCGAGTTGACCTTCTGCAGGCAATTTCTTCCGAATGTCATCTGCCGGTCGATGAGTACCTCTCTAGGCATTCCATGCTCGCTTACTCGAGCATTGGCGTGGACGAACCATTCGATAGCGATCGTTTGAAGGAATTTGCCTCGCCGTCGCTTGCCGGATACGAAGCATTTGCAACGCCGCTTAGAGGGCTATTCTTTTGCCATTTGTGTGCTCGCGATGAGCACGCACAACGTGGTTACGCCATTTGGCACCGCATCCATCAACTCCCAACGGCAATTCATTGCGATGTGCATGGCGCACTCCTATCGAAGGCTGTCGATCGTGAAAATTCGGGCGCACGCGATCCATTAGACGTTTATCAATCCAAGGACTGGAGTCACAAACGCCGGGCTGACTGGGGCGAAAACGAAGCAATCTCCAAAATGCATCGAATGGCCACAGCACTCCTAGCGAGCAATCAACGCTGGACCACGATCTCTGCTCGAATAAGGCTCAGAGCTTTAACCACTGGTTTGACGACCCGATATGAGCAGAGCATCGAAGGTTGTATTGCAAAATTGGCCTTCGATACTTTTCCAAGCGCATTCTTGGCAAAACTAGTGCCTAGTTTGATCAGAGAGATTCAGGCGCCACCTATTTCCAGCGAACAGGGCCTGCTTGGCCCAGTTGAGCTGAGCGCAAACGCACTCGTGTTAGTGCTGAGCCTCCTCTACGACGACCCTCAGCTAGCCTTTGACGACTGCATGCGGGCTAGCCCTAGGCCCCACTTTTTCGGTGGCGAATAGGTAGCCGAGACGTGCGTAAAGCCTCGGCATGGTCGGTTGGCCTCCCGCTCGACAGAGCCAACGGCGTTACGGCTCGTTGGACGGCTTCCCCAGCGAGGCCAAGAAATCCTGCGCAGCGGCCTGCAGGTTTTCGAGTGTGCGAGGTGCACGACGCTTTGGCATATCGATGACTTGCGCTGGCTGCACGGGTATCGGCGCCGCCGCTTTTTCGATGTTGTCGATTGCCTCGCGCTCGCGCCGGTTCATAGACTCCCTGACGGTGGCCAGCGCGAGCTTTTCAGCCCGTGCTTCAAGAAGCTTCGCCGAGTAGGCGTTGACGCCCTCGCTGATCTCTGGCCCGTCGAAGGGACACAACAGATCCTTCCTGAGTTTGCCGCCTTGTCCAGCATGCGCGATCAGTGTGTTGACGTCGTCGCGCGAGACGCTGAACTGCACCGATGCGAACGCCTGACGCACATGGTTCCAAGACACTTTAGAAGCGGCCCCTACTCGCGCAACTCGGTAACTGAGAACCAGCAACTTGACCAACTCGCGCTTCAAGCCGGCGCAAAGATTCCAGAGCTCGACGCGATGGTCCACCAACTGAAAATCCATCACGTCCTTGAGCACCACCTGATACGCCGTCAGCAGGTCTTCCCAATCTTGTGAGTCCGGCTGATCAGGCAGCATGACCACGGGGTCACCCAACAGGCGCTGCATCGCCTCGGGGGGGCGCTTGCGCAGCTTCCAACCCAAGGAATAGTTGGCGATCACCACCCAGGGCACTTGCAACTCTCCAAGACATAGCAAGGTGCGGGTGATCAACGTCGTGGCGGTGGCGGACTGCGCCATGAATTGCGTTTCGTCTGCGCCGAGCAAGCACGCACCGCAGAGGCGGATCAAGCGTGCGGCCTCTTCGACGGGGCCTCCCTTGCCACTCCAGCCACTTCCCCCGGAGATGTCCTCCACCAGCCCTCTGATGACCGCCGATGAACTGGCTTTCCGCCCGATATTGCCGTCGATGAAATCGATAAGAGGAACCGCAGCATGCGACGCATCGATCCGGATCGTTGTCCGTCCCGCCAGAACTCGTCGAAGCACAGTGCGAACGCAAGACTTGCCAGCGCCGGCCAGGCCCGTGAGGAGCATCGGCATCAAGAAGGCATCTGTCGCCACACCGTTGTATGCGGCCGCTAGCACCACCTGCGGATCTCTGTAGACGGCCCGTGCGTGTGCCAGTGCCCGCTGAATCAGCGTCGTAACAATCCTCTCGACCTGGACCGTGACCAGGACAACCTCCTCCAACCCCTCCTTCAGCGCAATGCAAGCCGCCTCGACGTCCAAGGCCAGGAGGGATTGGAGCGTCTGGCCGCGGCTCTCCCCTCGCAACTTGATGACGCCAGGCGCCAACGCATCTTCATAGCGCTTGGCCCAAATGGTGGCATCCAACTCGGTCATGCTGCTTTCCGCCCTTCGGAGCTCTGCCTGGACTCCTTGGCCTCCTGTCGGGCAGTGGCGCTACCGCGCTTTGCCCTGCCGGCGACGCGAACACCCGACACCAGTTCGTCACCCGTCTGATCCTTGAAGTCCTGTTGGAAGAAGACCTTGGCGGCGCGCTTCTGCTCCTGGTGATCATGGACGCGTCGTTGCAGATGCTCGTCGTATTCGATGGCCTCGGCGAACGACATGTCCATCACCTCGTTGGACACGGGCGAACGGTACCGGACGTCAAGCTGAACGAGCCGGTTGTTCCATTCGAACCAAACGTGCCGAACGCAGCAGTTCAAAACGTAGACCTTCACCTTGATCTGCTGGCCGCCGCCCTTCACCGCAGACAGAGCCTCCATGAAGGCCTCCGACTTCGAGTAGTAGCGACGCCCCGCCATCTCCAGACCGTCATCCTTCAGTACAGCGTCCACGACATCCAGGTAGCCGCGCACGGCGGCTTCAAACGTCACTGAAACGGCATCGTTGCGGCCGACCGAGTCCATCGCTTCCCATACGCCGTTGGGGCTGAGTCGCGTGACGCGATGCTCGAGCTCAGGGTCGACTCGATTCGCGACCAGCGTCATCTCGTTGTAGGCCACCGCGTTGCCGAGCTCTCGCCGGGCGAGTGCGACGGTCGTCATGTCAGAGCGCCGGAACGAAGGCCCCTCATCGTCGGAAGCGGTCTTCGGATTCGAGGTCTCGACGATGGCTTTTGACACCCCAGAATAGGAGGGCGTGATCTGACGGACGATCGGGAGCAGCGCGGCGTCACGCGCGATACCGCCAGCGGTCGCACCAGGCCCACGATCCGTGACCATGTGCGGAGATACGCCTTTAGCGCTGTCATTGATCTTCATTCCGAGGAGCGCCCCGAACACTTCGAAACCGATGGCTGCGCAGAACTGAGCCATGCGATACGCCGCAGCGGTCTCGCTGCCCTGGGAAAAGCCGACCCCCGCCTTCTTGCCACTGGCGGTGTCGCGAATTACGACGACAACCAAGGGCGGCAGATCGCTGCCCTCGATGTAGCCCCTGGGCAGGTCGTAGACGCGATATGCGTCCAGTTCGACCTTCTGCATCAGGTTCCAGGCGCACTCGGTAAAGTTGCCCAGCGTCGGCTTGAACTTTGATCGCGCGCGCTTGCTACCGAGCCTAGTCTCTCGCACAAGGTGAGGCCTGAACTCTTGATTGACGTAGTAAAAGTAAGTCCCGAACAAGGGGAACGAGTTTCCCTGAGGGTGATACAGCTCAAACAGCTTTTCGTGACCGCGACTAACTAGGCGCGCCTTGCAGCCGAAATCCTTGCTCATCGCCTCGCTGTAGACCTGCTCGTCGCTGACTCCAATGCCCGCACGGCGCGGGTAGGACTCAATGATCTTCTGGCGCATTTCGGCCGTCGTGTTGTAGCCGCCCTTGCGACCCGGAGCGCCGCGCTTCGCGTCCGTCGCGCGGTCCGGCGTCATTCGATCCCAGTGCCCGATGCGCTGTATGGGGTAGTGCAATGCGTACCTGTTCTGACCGAATACCAGGTAGACAAAGAACCACAGTCTGACGCGCGTCTCGTTTTGAGCGGGCATCAATCCGCGCGCATGAGCGTTGATGGTCTTGTCAAGATCCTCGTCGTCGAGGATGTCCGGAGCTTTCTCCAGGAGTGCCGCGAAGCTGAACAGCTTTTCGTCGATCCTGTCCTGGTGAGACTTCTTCGCCTTGGTGCGCTGCAGGTCGACTTCGACCAGATCCAAGCTTTCAAGACCGTGCAACCAAGGAGGCATCGTCTTGGCCTCGCCGGGCACGACCAAGAGGCGATCTAGACCGCTCTCCCAAACGTCGCGCGGCAAAATTATGGAGATAGGGAGCGGCAACTGCGCGACCGTGCGCTTCATGCGCTTCTTCTTGCTCTTATCCCGCGTTGCATCCTCACCATCGTTCTTCTTGGATGGTTTGAGGACTACAAGCTTTGCAGGACGCTCCACGAACTCCAACAGCCTGACCAGCCTTGTACGAGGGCTGCTGCGAAGGAAGTAGTAGGTCCGCCCAGGAGCAAGCTCGTGGAAGCCCGTCGGTGCCGTGATCTCAGTGCCAGCCTTGATGCTCATGCTGACCTCTTGAACCAGTGCCCGAACTCCTTCAAAACATCCTGCCGCTCCGGCAGCATCGGGTTGTTGACGAAGAAGTAGCTCCCGATGAGATCGACGCGAACTTTCCTGGTCAAGATGCCTCGCGCGAGGACGATCTTCTGGGGCTCCATGCGGATGCCGTGAGACAGCTCCACGGCAACCATCACATCCAGTGCAGAGATGGACTGCTCAAGACCATGGTTGAGCGCGTCCAGGACGAGTTGCTCTTGATCGAGCGAAAGGCCGTGCCCGCGACTCTGCCAGCCCATTGCCCATCGCAGGTTGGCGGTCAAGATCGTGGGAAGCTCTTCAGCTGCCACCTCGATGGTGGGAATGTCTATGTCCGCGTAAACCTGTCTCTCGACTTCGTGGCGCGCCGTCTCCCTCACGATCGCACGGTTCATGTTCGTCTTCACGGTGACGCCCACCGCAGGCGCCGTGAACTCTGCGCGAGTCTGTTTGACGTTGAAGTTGACGCAATAAATGCCGTCGCGGTCCTGCAGAAACGCCAGGAAGTCGCCGATGAAGCAGCCCGGCATCTCGCGCTTTTCCTTCTCCTCGGTGACCCACTGGACCACGGGGTGCCACTCCATGCGGTGTAACTCCGCAGCGACCGCCAAGGTGCCCCTGAACTCCTTCAGCTTCAGGCCGATGGCGCGAGGGTGCCCCGTGAGGGGATGCGCAGCCGGGAGGAACGGCAGCATCCGCTGCTCTTGAATGTCGACAAGCCCAGGGAAGTAGAGCAGGACGGCCAGGACGTTGCGCTCGGGCTCCGAAAGGGTGTGGATGTCGCGCCCGATCAGGTCGGACCAGACTGTGGCAGGACTGCTTTTTGAGGGCGCCTCTTCACGGCACGCCCTGATCGATGCTTCATAGCCCGCGCCAAAGGCCGGGTTCAGCTGGCGGCGCAAGATTTCCCTGAAGCGCGGCTCGCTGAGCTTGTACTTTTCCATCGCTGTCTCCGTGCATCCGTTTGACGCCGGGTGATCGAAGAAGGCACAGCACAGCAGCCCCGTCCGGCCCTCGGGCCGGATTGACAGAAGAGGCGCTTTGGTGGAAAGTCGAGTCAGGCCACTTGGACAAAGTCTGCTCGCACATCCCAAACACGCCCCGGGCGCCTTTGACGAGGTTCCCGGGGCGTGGTGCTTGTGTCCCACGAATTTTTCTGACGTGGGCTTATGTCATGATTTAGCTCCTCGATGAGGCAGGGGCTCGGGGCGTGGGAACGCCGCAGCGAGTGGGTGCTCTTCCTCTGCATCTGGAGGCGGCCTGAGTCCCAATGCGACAGCAGCGTTGTGCGCTTCACCCCAGCAGCCTTGCGAGCGGCCAGCCAAAAGCGCCGCAACCACCGAAGGTTTGAACCCGTACACACGCGCCCATTCGGCAATGGTCACGCCATGCCTGGAAAGCCAGGCCCGCGCTTCATCCGGCGTTCTGATGGTGGGCATGCCTGGATCGTCGACTCTTTTGCGGCATGTGTCAATAATGCTGACCAGCGTAAGAATGTTTGATACTCTGTAGATCATCTCCCTTTGACGGGCCGGATCTGCAAGGAGCATCAAACATGTTCGGAAATCGCCTCGCTGCGGAACGCAAGCGGCTGAAGCTCAGCCAGCGAGAAGTCGCTGAGAAGCTGAATGTGAGCCGTGCGGTCATCGCCATGATCGAGACGGACCAAACGGCGTTGGGAGCCGAGCGCTTGCTAGAGCTCGGGGCACACGGCTTCGACGTGCTCAAAGTTTTGACCGATGAGCCCGGCCAGACTGCAGCTGCACGGATGCTGAATTGGGAGCTGGCCCTCAAGATTTCTGCTGAGGTGGACGAATGGGCGCTCACCCGTGGCATCAAGATTCGACCCGAGAAGAAGCCTCTGCTCGTCAAGCATCTGTACCTGCAGTTCGCTGCGCGTGAGCAAATCGACGTGTCGGTGCTGACCGAAACTCTGCAGATGGTGGCCTGAGCCGTGGACAGCAAGACACCGCCGGACGGAGCTTCTTCAGTGGCGGCGATGCTGGATGAACTCCTGCATGACCTGGTGGTCGAGCCCAAATCGCACGCTCTGACGAGCATCGGTCGCCGGCGAGCCGCTGGCACCCTACTGTTGGCGCTCGCCTGCGCATGCATGCTCGCGATTGCTGCCCTGCCCCCCCAGCGAATTTCATCGGGGACGTTGGCGCTCGGCGCAAGTTCGATCGCGCTGCTCCTAGCGGGCGGCTGGTTGATTGACAGCGCTTGTAAGGCTGACCTGGGTGACCACCAGGGGCGCATCGCGAGCGACGCCCAAGATTCGCTGGATCAGTTCATGGCAGAGCCGTCGCACGTCATTGGCCGCCGGCAGCGGCAGTTCGGCTTCAGCATGCTGGTACTGGCGGCGTTCTGCATTTGCGTTGCCATCGCGCCGATCCCCGGCAAGGACCGAATCGACCTCGTCATGTGGGTCGGGTTTTCCGTTGCCTTGATCTGCATCGGTGCCTTCCACATCCACCGAGCGTCTATGGCACTGCGGCGCGCGCAGGAATTGAGTGACATCGCCAGGCGAAAGAAATCAGCCAAGGAAGGCACGCACTTGCGGCCGTTGCCGTAGCTGCGCGTGCTCGACGGCGCCGTGTCGACGCTGGCCTCCCTGCAGCTCGGCCTGCCGGAGTCCTGGTTGCCGGACGAGACCCTATTCAGCCTTTGCAGTCGATACCACCGCGCCAGTGGGAATCGCCTGTCATCGACGACGTGCCGCCTGCTCTTCGGTCACCCGCGCCAGGGATGCGCCCACGACTTTCCGGCGCGCCTCGACTACTTGCTGTCGGTCGCTGGAGATGCGCTCGGCAGCGCGGACAGCATCGTCGAGCAACGAACGGTTCTACCGCTGTATCTTCGATTCGCGAGCCAGAACTTGATCGACGCGGCCCTCAGCGCGGCCGCCCAAGGATCTTCTGGCGGGTTGAAGTTCCAGCTCGGCCTTCTCACGAGCCGGTTCAGAGCGAATCACCCGCTCAAGGCATGCCGCGACTGCATGGTCGAGGACGCGCAGAATCACGCCACGCCGTACTGGCATCGCGAGCATCAGCTGCCTGGCATCTGGGTTTGCCGGCGCCATGGAGGGTGGCTGCAAGCTTCGGACCTCAAGGCCACAGGCACATCGAGATTCCACTGGGTCTTGCCGTCGTTCGATCAGCTTGAACTGCCGCCGGCGGCCGAACCGGCGAGCAGCGTCAGGAAGCTTGCTGACATGGTTGCCGGCGCAGTCGGTGAACCCGGCGTGGCGCTGGCCGTACCGGCAATGCCTGCGGCGTTTCGGGCAGCACTCGCCAGGAAGGGCTTGCTCACGGGTCCGACCCAGAGACTTCGGCACACAGCTTCTGGCGATGCCTACGCCTCGTTCACGGCGCCTCTGCTGGAGGTTGAGCAACTCAGCGGCCTTCCCGGCTCCAGCGAAAAAGCCAGCGCCGAGATTGCAAAGCAGATCGCCGGTGAGCCCTACCGCATGCATCCAATCAGGCGACTGGCGCTGGCGGCTTGGCTGTTCAAGGATCTGGACGAGCTGCTGGCGGAGATCGCGTTGGTCAGCGAACCGCCCAAACGAGTCGGCAGATCCCCATCGCCCGCTGACCATGCCGCGCTTGACCCACGTCGCGATGGTTTTCTCGCGCTGCTCGCCGCTGGAAGATCTACGTCGGCGGCGGCGAAAGAGACAGGCATCGACACGGCCACAGGCATGGCATGGGCGGCGGCGGCCGGCATCGCGACGCCCAGACGGCCCAAGTCTCTCAAGGGCGACGCGCGAACGCGCCTGATCGCTCTGCTTCGCAAGGGTGTTTCAAAGGCCGAAGCCGCGTCGCACGCGGAGGTATCGGTCCAAACGGTGACGACGCTCCTGAGAACGGAGGTCGGCCTTCATGTCGCCTGGAAGCAAGCTGGTTTCGAGAGCGCACGGCGATACAACCGGCGGCGATGGGAACGCATCGCTTCAGCCAACCCGCTATCCGGTGTGAAGGCGGCACGGATGGCCGAGCCCGCCGTCTACGCCTGGCTGTACCGAAACGATCGAGACTGGCTGGACGAGATGGTTGCCAACATGGCCCGCGCGGTGCGTGTGCCGAAGATACGGGTGGACTGGGATGCTCGGGATCGGCAGTTGGCGGACCAGGTCCGCAGCATCGCACTTCAACTGGTCGAACGGGAGAGTGCTCAACGCATCAGGCTCCATCACCTTTGCCAGCGGATCCCCGAGTTGAAGGCCAAGGTGTCGAAGCTCGACCGCCTGCCGCTCACACGAGCCGCCATCTTTGCGGCGGTTGGTCGAGCGACAGCGAACGTCGCCTCCAGGGGTGCCGCCGTGTAGAGCCCGCCGCCTGCCGCTTGCCGCTCGACGAGCCCGGCCACATCGTGGATGTGGGTTCGGCGCACCAAGACGCTTGACAGTATCCAATCCAAGGCGCAGTATCGGCTAAATTTCTGATACCGGAAGGTACTCAAATGGTCAAGAAGTCGAATGAAGACATGCCGAGCCTGACGATCGCTGGCGTCCAAGTCCCCGTGACGTTCGAGAGCGTGCCCATCTCGAAGCTACGCCTTGACCCCGATAACCCTCGCATTCGCTTCTTGTTCGTCCATGGCGTTCGCAAAAAGCCGAAGAGCGCTGAAGAGCGCTGAAGAGCTGTTTGAGGTCGTCCGCGCTCAAGCCGGCTATCCCGGCCTTCAGAAGCAAATCCGAAAGCAAAGAGGTTTGCACGACCCCCTGATTGTTCGCCATGACGGTCGCATCGTAGAGGGCAACACGCGGTTCGCGGCGGTGAGTTTTTTGGCTAAAGCCGACCAAGACAAGGCGCCGTGGTCCACGGTTCCGGTCATGCGCCTCTCCAAGAGCGTGCCGGAGGTGACGGTGCAGTTGCTGATGGCCGAATACCACATTGCAGGCAAGACGACCTGGCGGCCCGCCGCGAAGGCAGACGACATCCATCGCCTCCTGGATGAGGAGGGTGCCACCGAGGAACAGGTGATGGACGCGACGCGCATGACTGCGAAGCAGATTCAGCAATACCGTGACGCCTATCGGTTCCTTGTAGACGAGGTGGTTCCGCTGATCAAGGACGATGGCCCGGTCGACCGTGAGGCGGTGCTCGAAAGCAAGTTCAGCCATGCCCTTCAGTTGATGCAGCGCCGGAACCTGCAGCCCTACCGCGACAGCCCACAGGATCGGCAACAGATCGCATCGCTGATCGCTGAAGACAAGATCCAGGGCAAAGAGATGAAGGATCTGCCCTCGCTGCTGAGCAACCCCAAGGCCAAAGCGGTCCTGACCAAAGAGGGCTTCAAACCTGCGGTCGAGACCTTGAAGAAGGCCGACCCGACAGTCGGCTCGACCTTGCTCAAGAGCATTGAGAAGACCACGCAGGCCTTGTCAGCTGTTGACCAGAAGGCCATTGGCTTGTTCCAGACTGAGTCAAAGGCGAGAAAAGCACTGATGGATCTGATCGCCGCTGCCGAGGCGATCGCCGAGATCGCGACGACGCGACCAAGGAGGCGAGATGCCGCCTAAGTCCAACCCGAAGCAGGCGCTTGTGCGAAAAGAAAACGTCGAGCTGATCGACGAGATCACGCTGGACAAGCAGCGAGTCACTGTCCGCTGCATCGATCTGCCGCTGGCGGACGTCAAACTCGATCCCACCAACCCGCGCGTCGCCAACACCGTCTCCATCAGCTCGTATGGTCAAGGCGAGAAGCTGCAGCGAGGCCTCACAGATCTCCTTTGGAGCGATCCTGGCGTGCGCGCTCTGTATCAGGCGGTCCTGGCCAACAACGGACTGGTTGAACGCATCATCGTCAAACACGATGGCGTGGTCGCCGAAGGCAACTGCCGTACCGTTGTCTATAGAAAGCTCGCCGAGAACCTCAAAGACCCAACGTGGTTGTCCATTCCAGCGAGGGTACTTCCCGAAGACGTCACCGAGAAACAGGTCGCGATCTTGCTTGGGGAGCTACATGTCGGAGGAAAGAACAAATGGTCGGCGTTTGAGAAGGCAGGTCACATCTACAAGCTGGCCCACAGCTTCGGCCTGACCCAGGACGAAATTGCCAAGCTGCTGAAGACATCCAAGACCGCGGTCAATCAAAGCATGCGCGCCTTCGGGGCGATGAAGAACAGCTATCTGCCTCAGTATCCGAGTCCAGGGGCGGTTCACAAGTTCAGCCATTTCGTCGAACTTTTCAAGAAGCCCGAGCTGCGCGACTGGGTCGCCAACGATCACCGCGCTCTTGATGATTTTGTTCAATGGGTCGGCACCGAGCGAATCACCAAAGGCGCCGATGTCCGGGAGCTGGTCGATTTCGTCAAGAACAAGGACGCACTGGCGGCGCTTCGGGCCCAAGGTGCTGAGGCGGCTCGGCAAGTGCTCAATCTCGCTCAGCCCGAGCTCACGTCGCCGCTGTTCAAGCTCATGCGCGAGATGAGCGACGCCCTCGATGGCGCACGACTTGACGACATCCAGCGCGTGCGCAAGGACAAAGTAGGGAGCGCCAAGAGGATCGTGCGCGACCTCAAGGATTCATTGGACCGCTTCGTCGACTTGTGCGACGGCATTTGAAGAAACACCATGACTGCCAGCTACACACGCAACATCCAAGGCACCTCGGTCGTGCTTTCTCTGATCGAGGTGGATCCTGACAACGTCAAACTCGATGTCACCAACCCGCGCGTCGGTTTCTCGATGCGCCAGTTGGACGCCGACGAGCGCAGCGATCCGGCGTGTACGCTGCTCCTCACCAGCCAGGAAGACACCGAAGGCCTCAAGAGGTCGATCGTGCTCTCCGGCGGTGTGCAGGAGCCCATCTACTTGCGTCATGACATGACCGTGGCTGAGGGGAACCGACGTGTGGTTGCCATGCGTGCGGCCAAGGAAGATCACCCCGGTGATTCCAAGTTCCAGCGCCTGCCCGCCTGGTTGATCCCCCAAGGCACGCCGGAGAACGTGATCCAGGATCTGCTCAACGAGATTCACCTGGGCTCGGTGAGGGGTTGGGCGCCCTACGAGAAGGCGCTGCAGATGCGCTCGCTTCTAGCGACCGGCCTTATCCACGAAGAAGTCGCAGAACGCTATCGCATGACACCGATGGAAGTTCGGCAGCACGTCGAGGCGGCCGAGATGATGGACCGTCTCTACTTTCCCATCACGCGGGACCCGACGGATGCCGAGCACCGGTCCAAGTTCTCCTACTTTTTAGAGTTCCTGCGCAGCACGCGTCTGCGCAAGCAGACCGAAGTCATCAAGGACCTTCCCGAGCGCTTTTCCGCGTGGGTTCGCGACGGTCAGATCAACACGGGTGCCAAGGTACGCAAGCTGCCCAAAGTGCTCGAGCGCGATGACACGCTGCAGCTCTTGCAGATCGAGGGCTTCGATGCGGCTGAGGAGTTGCTCGCAAAAACGGACCCGAAGGAGCATGAGCTCTACTTGACCCTGGAGAAAGCCAGGGCGCGGCTGCAGCAGATCACCATGGTGGAGCTCACGGAGCTGGCCGCGAGCGCCGAAAGACTGCAGGTGGTGCGTTCGCTGCAAGAGCAACTGGAGGCGGTGCTGGAGAACGCCGAGCACTTTGCCAGGCGGCGGTCTGCAGCGACTTCCACATCGCAGGCCTTGCATGCCTAGTCACGCCCATCAGTCGCTGCTCTTGTGGTGCGCCCGCAAGATGACTGCAGACGGTTTCCGATTGACTGGATTCGACGGACGCATCGAGCAGGCAGGCGATTGGTCCGACCTTCCACCGCCGTTTGAGATCAGGGGTGTGCGCCCTGACGCTTGCGGCGTTCACGAGATGCAAGGCCTTGTCGGCTTCGCCGAAGCCAAGACGGCGACGGATATCGACAACGCTCATACCCGTGCACAGCTTCGCGTCCTGGGACACGCCCGCATGCGCGAGGGATCAGTCATTTGCCCGCTGTACCTGGCTGTGCCCAGGTCTTGTGCCTACGCCTTGGACCGCGTGCTCATCGACGTGGGCTTGATTGGACGCAAGCACGTGCGCCGTATCCATGTGCCTGACACCCTGCTTCTGCACTAGACATGTCCGCTTCCAAGCCGATTCCCCTGGCGTTGTCCCATCAGGAAGAGGGCACGCGTTTCCTGCGGGACAACGAACGAGCGGCCCTTTTTGACGAACAGGGCCTGGGCAAGAGCAAGCAACTGATCGACGCGCTGGCGGGCGAGATCGCAGCCGGGCATCTCAGCGCTGGCCTCATCGTCTGTCCAAATGGGCTCAAAACGAACTGGGCCCAGGAGGTCGAGAAGTTCTCCTCGCTCCCATACGCCGTGTTCGGCTCAGGGCACAACGCTCGCCGGATGGCGTTTCGCAGTCTCAAGGCCGCGTTCTACATCATCAACTACGAAGCGGTGAATGGCGAGCTTGCCTCATTGAAGGCGCTTCTGAAGTTCAAGCCCATCGCCCTCGTGCTTGATGAAAGCCACCGCATCAAGACCCCGGAGGCAAAGACGACGAAGGCGATCCTTGCCCTTCGTGCGCATGCAGCCCGGCGCTACATCCTGACCGGTACACCCGTGGCCAACCGACCGGAGGATCTGTGGAGCCAGATGTTGTTTCTGGACGATGGCGAGAGTCTGGGCACATCGTTTGAAGAGTTCCAGGCGGCATACCGGTCTGGCGCCGACGGCTACAAGAACGTGGACCAGTTGCGCGAGCGCGTGTCCTCCAAGAGCCTTCGCAGGACCAAGGCCACCTCACTGGATCTACCGCCGAAGCGCTACAGCCGCATCGTCGTGGACCTGAAAGGTGCGCAACGCAGGATGTACGACGCCATGCGTGAAGAACTGGAGCTCATGGTGCGCTCGCTTGATGGCGAACAAGTGATCCAGCGGGGAGACGCCATCCTGGCGCGGATGGTCCGTCTCGCACAACTGGCTTCCAATCCCGGTTTGCTCGACACGAGCTACCTCGAGACGCCAGGCAAGTTTCAGGTCTTGGACGACCTGCTCGACAGATACCTCGCCAAAGACCCCAAGCAAAAGGTCATCGTCTGGTCCTCGTTCGTGGGCAACATCGATGCCCTGCGCGAACGGTATGCGCGCTGGAATCCCGTGGTGATCCACGGCGAAGTGACCAACGATGAGCGAGATGCCGCGGTGCGTGCCTTCAAGGCAGATGGCGAGACACGACTGCTCTTCGCGAATCCCGCGGCGGCTCGTGAGGGGCTGACGTTGACGGAGGCGAACGTCGCGATCTACATCGACAGAACCTTCAACCTTGTCGACTACCTGCAGTCTCAAGACCGCATCCACCGCATCTCGCAGACGCAGGATTGCGAGATCGTGCTGCTGATCGCCAGCCACACTGTCGATGAGTTCATCGACTTCTCGCTGGAGCAAAAGCACCGACTCGCTCGCTACGCGCAGTCGGACTCCAATCAGATCGACGAGGCCGACCTGCAGCTGCGAAAGCCTGAGTTGCTGCGAGCCCTCATCGGCGCAAACCGGGACTGAGAGCTCGTTTCAAGACGGTCCTACTTGACCGTTCCTTCCATCGCAGCAAGCACCCGCTCCGCCATGGGCAGCGCCTTCTTGATCTGGGTGGTTGACGACAAGATGGCCGTGACCGCTGCGAAGGCGCCCTTGGATTTGCCAATGGGGGGCCGACCCTTGGGCTTGTCGTTCTCAAAACCATCAAGAAGCTTCTTGACGACGCCCTTTGCCTTGGTCGCCTCTTTCAGGAGATCGGCTTCCAGCTCGATGCGCGCTCCCTCTTTGTCGATCTGCTTGAGCTGGCCTTCAGCCTCGCCGGCTGCCACCTGTCGAATGGTGTCATGGTGCTCGGAATTGGCGACCTGAAGCCACGCTTGTGCGTAAACCAGCGCCAGCCGCGCCCGCCGCTTTCTCATCCGGCTGTCCGAGCGGCTTCGGATAGTTTGGCCGATGCGTTTCGTGAACGCTTTCAACTCGTCATGCAGTTCGTTGTACGCCACCGATTGCTCAAACTCATCGCGGCGACCGTTGGGCACGATGCGAGGATGGACGACGTGGAACTCCCCGGCCGCCCACATGGCGAATCGGGTTTCCGTGAACTGGTCAGCCAGGATGCGTTCGTCACCCACCTGGACATCGCGAACACGAAGCCGGATGCCGGCCATCCGGCTGGACCGAGGAATCGCCCCGATGTAGCCGTGGTCGAGCATCCAACCTACCGCCAGCAAGTCGCCAGCCGAGTTCTTGATCTCGTGCAGCTCGACATCGTTGAAAGTCGTGATGCCAACCTTGGAAACCAAGATCTCGTTCACAGCACGGTGATAAACCTGCCCCTTGCCATCGTTGAGCTCTACGGTGATCGGCTCGCCGATGCCCCTCTCCGCCAGCCAAGTTCTGATGCGCGGGCCAAAGGTGAAATCCGGCGAGAACGGCAGAGGAGCGACCTCGGACAGATAACGGCGAATCTCGTCCTCGTTCATCAACAAATCGTTGTTGATGCGGATGACCTTGCGCATCTCAACTTCGAAGAACCGGTCCGGGTAGTCGGTGCCGTCCGCGACGTATGTCACCGTCGCAACCTCCTTCACAAGGTCGGTGAGGCTGCCGCTGTACTCAGGGTCACGGAGCTTCTCGCGCAGCACCCGGCTGTCCCACCGCAACTCCTTGATCTTGGTGTTCTTCTCCGTGCGGCTGCGAAACACCAGCTCCTGGCAATATCCCAGTCCAGACAGGCGCCCGACACCGCGAAACCCCCTCAGGCTTTCACCACGCTTCTTGCTGGCGCCAATCGATGAGAGCCGACGAGTGAAGTCTGCGCCGGACAGTCCGACACCCACGTCACGGATGCGCACCGTACGCTCTTGATGGTCAAAGCGGATCGAAACGTTCGGGCCTTCGGGAAACGGAAGCTTCTGCTCGCGCGCCTGATCGATAGCATCGGCCGCGTTCTGCACGTACTCACGATAGACGGTCAACGGGTCTGCATACATCGCCCCCGCGAGCAACTCGATCACGTCCTTGCCGACGACGACTTCTTCGGCAATCCGCTCCGGTGCGCGCTTCAGGCCAGTAACGCTGATGGGGGTGGTCATTTCATTCATTACGCTGCCTCCTGCAGGCCTGCATCCTCAACGCGCTCGTCTTCCGGAATCTCGGGCGCGTCGTCCTTGTTCTTTGCAATCAGCTTCATCTTGGCCCAGATCTCCGCCTCTTCGGTCTTCGACGGGATACCGTAGAACGGCAACACTCTCTTCAGGTTCGAGTTGGTGGTCTCCGACGCCAGAGAACCGTAAAGCCGCGGCTCGGAGTTGCTGAGCAGTTTGGCAAGGTCGGCCTTGTCTGACTCGGTCAACACGTTGAAGGCCTTGAGGAACTCGTCGAACTCGGCACGGCCTCCATGAGTCTGATACCAGAAGCGGTTGAAGAGCATGTGCTGCGGGCGCAGCAACAAGTCATCGAACTCCGCCTCGCTGCCGCCAAAGGCTTCTTGGAAATATTTGGGCGAGCCGCTGACGATGCCATGCGTGGCCTGCAGGATGATCTGCATGGACCTCAGGTAGTACCGGTTCCAGTGCTCACCAATATGCGACCTGGTCTTCATGTCCGTCGGCTGATAGCGCATCGGGAACGAGAAGATGCGGCAGCCAAGCTCCAGGTTGAGATCGATGTTCAGCCGCATGCGCTGGTACAGGTCGGCAGGCGTGTCGTGGAAGTTGTAGAGCATGTAGTTGGACAGCTCATTCAACCCCACAGAGTGAGCCATCCGGATGGACGTCTCGTAAGGCTTGCGTACGCCGATGTGGTCGAACGCGATTCGCAGAGGCTTGAGGCAAATGGTGGCCATCTGCTCCAAATACATGATGTCCTTGGACAGGATGCGCGCGTCGACGCCCTGGTTGAAGTCGACGCGACGCTGCACCGGCACCTTGCCGGGACGCGAGAGCTTGGCGCCGCGCACAAAGCCCAGGTCGCGAATTTCCGCAATGATGTTCTTGTAGTTGGCCGAGGCTGCGACGTTGTTGTCCATCAGCATCAGGTCCCGACGCGGACCGTACCGCTCGTCAATGGCCTTGACCAGCGCGGTTAGGGACTGCGCGTCACGCTGAGCGCCTTCCAGCTTGGGCACGCCGCAGAAGTGGCATTTGCGAACGCATCCACGAGACGCATACGCAAAGTAGGCATCGTGGACGGGGTACTGATACTGCGGCTTGATCTGGTCAAGGATGGAATAGTCGGGGACCAGGTCTTCAATCGGTGGGCCCGTGAGGTCATCCGAGTACAGCTCTTCCTCGAATTCATCGAGCTGCAGGCTCACCGCCGGCGGATCACTCAGCAAACCCTTGATGAAACGGACGCCACGCCAGCGGACCTCTTGCATGAACTGTTCATGCATCAGGGAAGCCGCGATGCCCCCGACAAACACCTTTTTGGGGTTGCCAGCGATGTGCAGCGCGTAGTCGATGGACTTCGAAATCTCCTTCCACTCGAAGGAGAAGAGCGTCGTGATGTAGACCCGGTCCCACCGGCGTTCATGCACGCGCGAATCGCTATCGCCTTTGACGAAGACGACGTTGTCACGCTTGCCGTAGGGGCCGTGGTACGCGGCGATTTTCATGAGGCCCAGCGGCGGGTACTTGTTTTTGTACCCTGGCTCGATGAGCAGGATGTTTCTATTAGGCATATTGACCGACGCGCTTGAGCGCGTCCTTGCGAACTTCCAGGATCATCTTGAACGCCATGTCGGCGCCCTTGGCCCCCCCGAATCCTTCTAGGGGCCCATGGTTGGACCAGTCGACCTGGTCCACGAAATCTGAGAGCTTGGCGACGAAGTAGTCGACAGTGATGGGCTGGCCAACGCACTCACGGATGAAAAGGCCAGCCAGGCTCATGAGCGCGTAGACGCCGATACCCTTGGTCAGCATGTGGCGTCGGTCATTGGCCCACTGCGTGGGGAGCGTCATCACCACGGCCCGCCAGAATGAGACCGCGTGCGCCAACAGCTCTTCTGCTGACGCGCTGTCGGACGCTTTGGCCTCCTTGATCAAGCGTGATGCCGCCTGGTGCATCGTTCGCAGCGAAGCAATGCGCTTGGTACCAACGGTGCGGTCACCGCCCAAGTCCAGCTTTCCGCACCACGGCGAAGAGGGATCGTTGTTCAGCCCAAGCGCGATGAACAGCGCGGGAGAAATCTTGCCCAGTTCGCTACCCAACGATTTCGCGCTGATGAAGTCGAGCAAGCTGCTGCTCAACCCCTTCGCCTTGCCGTTGATCACAGCAAAGACATCCCGCTCTTCAGCCTCGGATAGACCCAAGTAGGTCATGAACGCGAACTGGATGGGGCTGTCCTGCATAAAGCCCAGACGGTGCTGACCGTCGACCTGACTCAGCACCGGCCCCGTGCCCAACTCAAGAACCAGGGTCGCGCTGCGCGCCCCCGGCGCTTCAAGCAGCTGCCATTGCGCCGCCAGCTCCTGCCGGAGGTTGAAGGTCAGAGGGATGGACGTCGCCCCCTCTTGCTGGATATAGCGCTTGAACTCCAAGCTGTGGTCGCGAGACATCCGGCGCTGGTAACCGCGCCCCTGATCGTCCAGCGTGTCTACATAGCTCGCCCGGACGAGGTCACCAGCAGCAGCAAAGCCGGTGAAGACCCTTCTGTGTCCGCAGAAACCAATCTGACCTTCGAAACGTAGCGTCGTCACCCACTTCTACCTTGCAGCCGGTTAGTGCAAATCTTTGAGGCTCGGCTGCGGCAGCGATTTAGCCAGAAAATCGCTTTTAACGCGATCCCCAACCGACCGGTGGGGTTTATCCCTTTCGGCCATGTAGTTTTGCAGCGACAGACTGCATTTTACGCAGCGGATCTTTTGCCGGACGCCCAGGCCAGACGCCAGGGCGCCGACTGGGCCGGGCGCCCTCGCAGCGCGGGGTGTGCTCGGCTACCATGCCCGCGCCAGCGCCCGCCTCTAGGAGGCAGGACTGTCATCGACGCTGGCTTTTCTAATGAGCGCCATGGGCAATAACAAGAGATCTGGGCAGCGGGGGCGACGCAAGTCGATGCCCGCAGGGACCGCCAGAGGCATGTCCGCAGGTTCACCGACCGCATCCGATGCCTCGGCAACCGCTGACACTCCCACACCGGGCAAAGCCGTCGGTGATTCCGATGTCACCGTGGCTTCTGCGGGGAAGCGAAACCGACCGCCGCTGAGCTATCCCGTCGACGGTCAAGGCTGGGACGCCAACACCTTCCTTCGCCAATCAGCCGAGGTCCTTCGCGACCCCGAAACGGTGGTGTACGTCGACACTTCCTTCGTGATGTGGCTGACCAAGGGCGGCGACGACTCGAGACAACAGTTCATCGCATGGGCAGCGACCTTCGGAGACCGCATCCATGTGCCGCTATGGACTTATCACGAGTACTACCGGCATCACAACCACGACACGTTGCGCGCCGAGCTGGCTGAGGAACGAACCAAACTTGTCGAGGCTGTCAGCCGCTACACCTCACTGGCCCGCCAGTACGCGGATGACCCCTTCGAGGCAAACTTCTCAGCGGGGGCGTTTCACAGAGAACTCGACGACGTCGTCAAGAAGGTCATGGAGGTCACCAACAAGGCGGCCGGCTGGAACTACACGAAGGCGGCGAAGCAAATCAGTGACTGGATGGCAGGACGGCTCTGTCGTTCTTCTGTCGTGTTCGACTTGATGGACCGACTGGGTCATGTCGGCGAGACGCGCTACACGCAGGATTTGCCACCCGGCTATCGGGATCGCATCAAGAAGGACACTGAAAAGAAGGGCAGCAACAAGTTCGGCGACCTCATCCTTTGGGAAGAAATGCTCGCTCACGTCGCAGGCACCGCCAACGTGAAGACGGTCGTCTTGCTGACACGCGACCGCAAGGACGACTGGTTCGCCAAGGCCGACCAGGCGGCTATCGACGGCGACCTTCGTCGAGTGACCGGGAAGGAGCGCTGGAACCCGGTTCCTGCACCGCATCCGACGCTGGTGATGGAGTTGCGCGAGCGTACCCAGGCAGACCATCTAGTCTTGTTGGATAGCCTCTATTTCGGCGCGACCCTGCATCAGGCTGGTAGCGTCACCCACAGCCGGCTCATCGCTTATGCCCTCGGTATCGGTCCCAGGCCCTATGTCGCGACAGCAGTTCAGCTCGCACCTGAAGGCGGCAGGGCAAGCAGTCAACCGCTGAGCAAGAGAAACGCACGCGCAGTTTGCGCGACTGCGTCTATGCCTCCGGACCCGACAGCCCTGCCTGCTTCCATCACCCCCATCCTCGCTTCCCTGAACGGCCCGGTGCCAGCAGGCGAAGAGTTCATCGAACGGTTCCAGCATGATGAGTTGCCAGGCAAGTTTCAGGATGCCGCCGTGCTCGCCAGGCTTGTTTCTGACGCGGCACTGCAAGAGCAGATGCACCTGTCACGCAAGATGGTTGAAAAGCTTCTTGCGCTCTTGCGGACGATGCCTGCAGACAAAGCTGCTGCGGTTTATGCAGGGATGCTGGCATCTGCCTATTTCGATGAAGTTGCCGCAAGAGAGGTGCCCCGCGCATGGCAGTTGCAAGAACTATTTGATCTCATGGCTGATGAGGTGTTCGACGGCGTCTCCGAAGCCATGCACGAGTGCCTGACCAGAGCAGACAGCCCCGCCCTGTTCTTACCCACCGCCAAGCCAGCAAAGCTGCCTGTTCGCGTCACGTTCGACTTGCGCCAGGCAGTGACGCCATTGGCGGTGCAACAGATTGCTGTGGGCGAGCACAACCTGATGGCAGCGATGGGGCCGGCCTTTCCAGGCAACCTGAGCCTCGTGTTCAGCCAAGAGACCGTCAGCATCGACGATCTCCTGCGCCATGTGGTTGACCGCTACGGGCTGCCCGAGGGCCTGCTGGACCTCCAGGGCGTTGGCCGCCAAGACCTGACCACGATCTCTCCGAGCCGGGGATTCATCGGCGTGAGGGACTCAAAGAGCGTTGAAGATGCCGAAGACATGCCGACTGACGCAGCAATTGAAAACATGGACGTCGATGCCGCGAACCTACCGGACGAAGACGAGCTCGAAATGCAGGAATTCTTAAGTGAGGACTCGGATGAATAACAACGTGGAGAGCAGGCCGGTTCTGCCCCATTTCGGCGCCTTCATCCTTGAGACGCTCACCATGGGCATGTACGGTGAGTCACGGAATGCAATTCGAGAGTACGTGCAAAACAGCTTTGACTCTCTGAGGCAGGCCGTCCGTGACCAGATCATTCAGCCTGAGGAGATGCGTGTTGAAGTAACGCTGGACGTACCGGGCCGAGAGTTGGTGATTCATGACAACGGCAGCGGCCTCAAGTCGACCAGCGCGGTGGAGGTGCTGGTTTCGATCGGCGCTTCGAGAAAGGACTTCCGCAAGAACGCTGGCTTCCGTGGCATTGGAAGGCTGGCTGGCATCGTCTTTTGCGACACCGTCACGTTCAAGACCAAGGCCAGAGGTGATGACGTCACGACCACCGTTGAATTTGACGCAAAGAAGCTTCGCGC
Source organism: Roseateles sp. FW305-36 (assembly GCF_058787015.1). Lineage (NCBI taxonomy): Bacteria > Pseudomonadati > Pseudomonadota > Betaproteobacteria > Burkholderiales > Sphaerotilaceae > Roseateles > Roseateles sp. FW305-36. Next base: position 30,434 of record NZ_JBYSZK010000006.1, read on the forward strand.
ACTCTTGGAGCCAGAGAACAACCACGATGATGCATCCAAGACTCTCTCTCGCTGCGTCAAAGCCTATGTCACGCCGAGCACAGAGATCCAAGGACATTTCTTCGAGGTGCGCTTGACCGGCTTTCATCAGCCACCGAAGGAGTGCCTCGACGTCAAGGCGCTGAAGAGCTTCCTGACCCAAGTCTCGCCCTTGCCGTACTCCGAGGCGTTTCCGCACAAGAAGGAAATCCTTGAGCAAGCCACCAGGCAGGGCAAAGAGATTGAAGTCATCCGGCTCTTCCTCCGGTCAGGCACAGACCCGTTCGAAGAGCTGTTCAAGCCATATGGTCCCACCTACTCCGTCAAGAAGGTACAGGCTCCGCTCACCGACATTGACTGGGTCACATCCCCGACCGGCAAATGGTGGGGTTGGGTAGGCCGGAAACGCATCAGCGGCGCGATCAAAGACGTCAATACGCAAGGTGTTCGCATCCGTGCGCGCAACATCCAGATTGATGGCACAGACATCATGCGCGACATCTTCGCGAATACGTATGAGGGCGACCAGCCGCGCCTCTCGTACGCTCGCTTCGCCGAGTGGTACGTGGGAGAGATCTTCATCGAACCGGGCGCCGCTGTGCCAAACGCCCGTCGCGACGGATTCGAAGAAGACGACAACTGGGTAGCAGTTCGGCGGGAGCTGGGCCTCCTGGGGCAGAAGTATGGTCGCCTGGCCTACAGGGTCTCGGCGGAAGAGCAAATCTCTTTGCCAACGCTCAACGCTCGTCTCACAGAGATGGAAGCGAGCTCCAAGAGCCTTGCGAAAGACGCCACCGCAGACTGGGAGAGGGTTGCCCCCATCGCGGAGGCTGCAAAGGAAATTCACCGCAGGCTCACGAAGGCGTCAAGCGTCGCGAGTGATGAGGAAAGCAAAGCTATCTACGACCTGGCAACACGACTGGGCGTGCTTAGGTCCGACCTAAGCCGTATCGCTGTTGTCCGGCCCAGAGACGGAGACTGTGCTGCAGAGGTCAGTAAGGCGCGGTCCGAGCTGATTCAACAAATCTATGCCGGACTGCGTGATGGCCTGGGCCCGGCTGAATGGAACACTGTGAAGCAAATCGTCCGCCAAGTGACTGGTGAAGATCCAGAGTAGGGCGCGGAAGACTCGCGCCGTACCGCTGAGAGCACCGCCAATGCCAGGGCCTGGGCGCCACGTTCAGTGGGTGAAGCAGCTATCTGGTGGGAGTCATCGCAACAATTGACCTAGCTGCGGCCTCGTGGCGTCGGCGCGCTAGTCTTTGGTTTTGGGCCTAACCTTGGCTGCGAGGGCCTCGCGAAGCGCGGGATCAAAAACCCCAACCCCGAGGCGATGGTCCTCTTCCATCAGCCGCTCGAAGTCTGGGCTCCCGAACTCACGGCCGACAGGAGGCATGCAATCCCACCGCCGATCTTCAAGCCTAGCGCCCACACTACGCTTACTCATCAGGCGATTGACCTTGCCTCGTTGCTTCCGCTGCGATGTCATTCGAACTCCGATGCTTTGATGGATGTCTCAGCGAGGACGCGCTGGAGCTGTTGGGTCGGCAGGACGATGTTTGCCCTGCAGCTCCCGGCGGCGTGCCTCCAACTGCGCACGCAGTTTGGCGACAACCTCCTGGGCCGGTACGCCAAAACCGGTCTGCTGAAACCGCGTCCACGCGGCATCAGCTCGGGCGTCGAATTCGGCTTGGCTGCAGCGGTTGCGTTCGGTGGATGTCATCGGAGGTGGTGTTCTAGGACTGAGCGACCCGATCCAGCGCCTGTTTCCAGATCTCTGGACTGCCCAGTTTGACTGCAGCCTGCGTGCCGACGTTCTCAAGCAGCATCGCCAACAGCTGCATGCGCTCCTCGTCGGACCAGAGCATCATTCCATCGATCACCTCGATGCGAGGCGGTATGAGCACTGCCCGCGCCCTCACTTCTTTGGCGTTCCACTTTCGCCCCTCCACGCCTATGTTCCAGGACAGCATCGCCCACCCCCATTATGGAAAATTATTGAAATCGCAGAACTTTCAGGAACACACGTAGCCGCAGGCAAGCCGCGACCTAGATTCTCTGTAAGCGCCTACTCTCTTCTGCGGCAGAACATGATCAGCTCGTTCAGGCCCTCTTGCTCGTCGGCCAGCAGCTCGCCACGCACCTTCCAGCTCTGCCGTTCCGGCCAGTAGTCGACCACCTCGGTCCCGGTCTCGATCACGAAGTGCCCGTCCGGGTCCACCTTGAACTCGATGTTGGCCCGCATGAGCCAGTGCGCCGCGCCGGGTAGCTCAGGCTTCTCCCCCGGCGGGCGGACCAGATCTCCACGACGCGCCAAGATTGTTGAGCTTCGTCTACGCCCCCCTGTTCAGCCTCAAGGCGCCGATAGGCCGGCTCGAACGCCCCAGGACGCTTTGGTTCGAGACCGAGAGCGGAGATGTCGAAACCGTGCGCCAGACCGATCAGCCCGCCAAGGCACAGTCGATCGTCGTGCTGGGCGAGGCGAGCAACACCTCTGCTATGCGGTGCCTGACTTGATCAAGGCAATGGACAGATCAGAGATCTCTCAGGCCACGCTTGCTGCTCTAGCCGCGGCCGTGGCGCTGCGCGGGCTGCATGACCTCCAGAGGGGCCCAGCGGCCGCCGGCGCCGCTTAGGGCTGGAACGATGAGCCGAAGACCTTCATTCGGCTCACCCCTGGCTCGTTAAAGATGATTTCTACACTCTCACAGTGTGGAAAACATCCGACGGTCTTTATTTGAGCCCGACGGTCTTTATTTGCTGGAGTCACAGGAGTCACGCAGCCGACTCCTGTCATTCGACAGTGACCGACTTCGCCAGATTGCGGGGCTTGTCCACATCCGTCCCTCGTGCACAGGCGGTGTGATAGGCCAGCAGCTGCAGCGGCACGACGTGCAGGATGGGGCTCAGCGCGCCGTAGTGTTCGGGCATGCGGATGACGTGCAGGCCGGCTTCGCTCTCGATGGCGGTGTCGCCGTCGGCGAAGACGTAGAGCTGGCCGCCGCGGGCGCGGACTTCCTGCATATTGCTCTTGAGCTTTTCCAGCAGCGCGTCGTTGGGCGCGACGGTGACGACGGGCATCTCGGCCGTCACCAGGGCCAGCGGGCCATGCTTGAGTTCGCCGGCCGGATAGGCCTCGGCGTGGATGTAGCTGATTTCCTTGAGCTTGAGCGCGCCTTCCAGCGCGATCGGGTAGTGCAGACCGCGACCCAGGAAGAGCGCGTTCTCCTTGCGGGCGAACTCCTCGCTCCAGGCGATGACCTGGGGCTCCAGGGCCAGCACGGCCTGCACGGCGACGGGCAGGTGGCGCAGATCCTTCAGATGCTCGGCTTCATCGGCTTCGCTGAGGTGCCCACGCGTCTGGGCCAGCGCCAGGGTCAGCAGGAAGAGGCCGACGAGCTGGGTCGTGAAGGCCTTGGTGGAGGCCACGCCGATCTCGGCGCCGGCCCGGGTGATGTAGGCCAGCTCGCACTCGCGCACCATGGCGCTGGTGGACACGTTGCAGATGGTCAGCGTGTGCTTCATGCCGAGCGAGCGGGCATGCTTGAGCGCGGCGATGGTGTCGGCCGTCTCGCCACTCTGGCTGATGGTGACGACCAGGGTGCGCGGATTGGGCACGCTGTCGCGGTAACGGTATTCGCTGGCGATCTCGACGCTGGTCGGGATCTTGGCGATGCTCTCCAGCCAGTACTTGGCCGTGGAGCCCGAGTAGTAGCTGGTGCCGCAGGCCAGGATGAGGACGTTGTCGACCTCCTTGAAGATGCGATAGGCACCGTCGCCGAAGAGTTCGGGGCTGATGCTGGTCACCGCGTCCAGCGTGTTGGCGATGGCCACCGGCTGCTCGAAGATTTCCTTCTGCATGTAGTGGCGGTAGGGGCCGAGCTCGGCCGCGCCGCTGTGGGCGTGCACGGTCTTCACTTCGCGCTGCACGGCGCCGTAGCGGCCGGTCGTCGTGTCCAGGCGGCTGAGCCAGTAGCGGCCCAGCTGCAGGTCGACGACGTCGCCCTCTTCCAGATAGACGATCTGGTCGGTCACGCCGGCCAGGGCCATGGCGTCGGAGGCGACGAAGTTCTCCTGCTCGCCCACGCCCAGCACCAGCGGCGAACCCTCGCGGGCGGCCACGACGCGATGCGGTTCGTCACGGCAGAACACGGCCACGGCATAGGCGCCCTTGAGGCGCGGCAGGGCCTGCTGCACGGCGTCCAGCAGGTCGCCGCTGTAGAGGTGGTCGATCAGGTGGGCAATGACCTCGGTGTCGGTCTGGCTGGTGAACTGATAGCCGCGCGCCTTCAGTTCGGCGCGCAGCTCGTCGTGGTTCTCGATGATGCCGTTGTGGACCAGGGCGATGCGGCCCACGCCATCGGCCGATGCATTCGGGCCGGGCGAGAAGTGCGGGTGGGCGTTGTGCACGGCCGGTGCGCCGTGGGTGGCCCAGCGGGTGTGGGCGATGCCGGTGCCGGCACTGATGCCGTCCTGGTCGGCCTGAGTCTGCAGTTCGGCGACGCGGGAGGTGGAGCGCGCACGGCGCAGTCCGCCGTCCTGGTGCACGGCCACGCCGCAGGAGTCGTAGCCGCGGTACTCGAGGCGCTTCAGGCCTTCAACGAGGATGGGAACGATATTGCGCTGACTGACCGCGCCGACGATGCCGCACATGGATGGGTCTCCGTTTGGGAATGGCGAAATCGTAGGCAGGCTCGCACGGCATATGGGTGCAAAATCCACGCAAATATGAACGAAAATTTCTCAACAGCGAGCTGATGAAATTTTCATTCATTTGGAGAACATATTTGAATGAATTTGATTCCATTGATCTTCGGCTGCTGGACGCCTTGCAGACCGATGCCTCGCTGAGCAACCAGGACCTGGCCGCCCGCGTCGCCGTGTCGCCGGCCACCTGCCTGCGGCGGGTCAAGCGCTTGGTCGAGGCGGGCATCATCGAGCGCCGGGTGGCGCTGCTGTCTCCCGACAGGCTGGGCGCCGGCCTGTCGGCCATCCTGGAGATCACGCTGGACCGCCAGGGCGCCGAGCACCTGGACGCCTTCGAGGCCCGCGCGGTGCAGGAAGCAGCCGTGCAGCAATGCTGGCGCGTGTCGCCGGGCCCGGACTTCGTGCTGGTGGTGCAGGTGGCCGACATGCCCGCCTACCAGGCCTTCACCCAGCGCCTGCTGACCCAGGACGCCAATGTGCGCAACATCAAGGCCTTCTTCGGCGTGAAGCGAGCCAAGTTCGACACGCGGATCGGGCTGCCATCCCCCTAACTCTTGGCTCTCCCCCGCGAGCCCGGGGGCCAAAGGGCGGGCCTGCACCCGACAGAATCTCCGGTTCCCCGCCCCAGAGACCGGAGCCCCCCATGCTGTCCCGCAAGTCCCTTCGCCCCGCCGCGTTCGCGCTGGCCCTGGGCCTCACCGGCGTGGCCCCCACGGCCCAGGCTCTCAATATCGTGCTGACCGACATCGGCGCGACCAAGATGTCCGCAGAGCAACTCGGCGCCTTCCAGACGGCCGCCAGTTACTGGTCGGGCACGCTGACCGACAACGTCACCGTCTACCTCAACATCTCCTTCAGCGACCTGGGCAGCAACGTCCTGGGATCGACGCGATCCGAGCAGACTGTCGTCAGCTACAGCAGTCTGCGCAGCCATCTGTCGACAGATGCCAAATCAGGTCTCGACGCCGCCGCGGTGGCCAGCCTGCCGGCCGGCACGGCCGCGAGTTTCTGGGCCACCCAGGGCGATCTGACGAACCGTTTCGACAACGACGGCTCGGCCAACAACCGCTCGCTGATCATCAACACGGCGAATGCCAAGGCCATCGGCCTGAACCTCGGCCCCAACCTCGGCGCCCTGGATGCCACCATCAGCTTCGCCAATGCATTTGCCGGCCAATTCGCCTACACCCGCGTCAACGGCCACGTCCCGGCGGGCAAGATCGACTTCACCACGGTGGCCGAGCATGAGATCGGCCATGCGCTCGGCTTCGTGTCCGGCGTGGACACCGTCGACGACTGCGTCAGCCGTGCCGCGCAATGCGGTCTGTCGGGCCTGCCCAACGAGTTCGAGGACTCCGCCGTCTACTCACCGCTGGACATGTTCCGCTATTCGGCTGCCGGCAAGCGCGATCTGACGGTGGGCGGCTCGCCGTACTTCTCGGTGGACGGGGGCCAGACCTCCATCCAGTCCTTCTCGACCGGCAGCGCGCATGGCAATGGCGAGCAGGCCAGTCACTTCGGCACCAGTGTCATCACGCTGATGCGACCCTTCGTCGTGGCGGGCCAGTCCTATGACGCCACCGCCAGCGACCTGATGGCCTTCGACGCCATCGGTTGGGACCTGGCCGCGGCCGTGCCGGAACCCAGCCAATACGCCCTGCTGCTGGCCGGCCTGGCCGCCATCGGCATGGCGCGCCGCCGCAAGCGCGACTGAGTTCGATCCCTCCATGCAAAGCGGCCCCGTGGGGCCGCTTTTGCGTTGGGCGGCGCCTCAGCGCTTGAGCAGCCCCAGGCCCTTCAGATAGTCGCCTTCGGGGAAGCACACCGTCTGCGGATGGTCGGCCGCGGCGCAGAGCCTCTCGACGATATAGCCATCCACGCCGGCGTCCAGGCCGGCGCCGGCCACGATCTTGTGGAAGAGGTCGGGCGAGATGCCGCCCGAGCAGGAGAAGGTGTAGAGCAGGCCGCCGTCGTTCAGCAGCATGAAGGCCAGGCGGTTGATGTCCTTGTAGGCCCGCGAGGCCCGCTCGGCATGGGCCGCCGTGGGCGCGAACTTGGGCGGATCGAGCACGATGGCGTCGAAGCGCCGGCCCTCGGCCAGGCAGCGCCGCAGCGTCGCATTGACGTCGGCATCCCAGGCCTGGTGGCGGCCGGCATCGAAGCCGTTCAGCGCCACATGGGCCTGGGCGCGCTCCAGCGCCGGGCCGGAAGAGTCCACGCTGACGACTTCGCTCGCGCCGCCCGCCAGCGCCGCGACCGAGAAGCCGCCGGTGTAGCTGAAGCAGTTCAGCACGCTCTTGCAGCCGTATTGCTTGACCGCGTCGGCAAAGCGGCGGCGGCTGTCGCGCTGGTCGAGGTAGTAGCCGGTCTTGTGGCCCTCGGCCACGTCCAGCGTCAAGCGCCAGTCGTGCTCGCGGATGGTCAGCGCCGTCTCACCTTCGCCGCGCAGCCAGCCCGTCTGCACGGGCAGGCCTTCCCATTCGCGGGCCTGGGCGTCGGAACGCTCGTAGAGGCGCGTGAGGCCGGTCACGGCCAGCAGGGCATCTGCGATTGCCGCCTTCCAGCGCTCGGCGCCGGCGCTGCCGAACTGGGCCACCAGGGTGTCGCCATAGCGGTCCACGACCAGGCCGGGCAGGCCGTCGGCCTCGCCATGCACCAGGCGCCAGGCGTCCGACGCGATCGCGAGCCGGCCGCGCATGGCGATGGCCTGTTCGATGCGCCGCTTGAAGAAGGCCGCGTCGATGCGCTCGGCTTCCACGAAGCTCCAGGCCCGCAGGCGGATCTGCGACTTGGGGCTGAAGGCCGCCCAGCACAGGAAGGCGCCATCGACCGACTCGACGCGCACCGTCTCGCCGGAATCGGCGCCGCCGCGCGCGATGGAGCTTTCGAACACCCAGGGGTGTCGCTTCAGCAGCGAGCGCTCCTTGCCGGCGCGCAGCGTGATTTTCTTCATCGCGCCAGCGTACCGAAAGCGTAGTTCAGCCCGACGTGGGCCACGGGCGTGGACTGGTTGTGGCCGCGCATGGTGCGGAACTCGCCCAGGCCGGTGCGCAGACGCAGCCTCTCGCCGACCTGCCACTGCGCCCACAGTTCGGCCTGGGTCACGGCCCCGCCGCCCACCTGCACGCCGCCGCCGCCGGCCGCGCCGACCAGCCATTCCGCGCCCAGGCGCACGCCGCTCCACAGCGGCCGGGTCTGCACGCCCAGGCCGATCAGGCCGAAGGAGTAGGCCCCCGCATGACCGGCGGCAGCGCTACCGGCCTGTGCCGTGCCATAGATGCCGGACGTGAACTCGCGCGACATGGTGACCGCCAGATGCGTGACCGCCTCGCGGCGCCCGTCCTTGAAGCGCATATGCGGCAGGTACAGGACGCTGGCGCCGAGCTGCTGCACACGCACGATGCCGCCGTTGTCCTCGGCCAGCAGCACGGGGGCCTGGTCCAGCGGCATGGAGATGACGGCGCGCACGAAGCGCGCGCTGTAGTTGCCGCGCGGTGCGTGGGTCAGGCCGGCGTCCAGGCGCAGGCTGGGCCCCCAGGGCGTGATCCAGCGCAACGTCGGACCGGCGCGCAGCAGCAGGCCGCTGCCGGTGTCCAGGTTGCCGCCACCCGCCAGGCCAGCGCCGACCTGGCCGCCGACACGAATGCTGGGCGAGCCCAGGGCCCAGTCCTGGCCGACCTGGCCCAGCACTTCCATATAGCCGTCGGCACCGCCCTGGGCGGCGCCCGCGGCCTCGATGCCCCACCAGCTGCCGTCGGCGATGTACTGGCGCAGTTCGGCGCCGGCCTTGCCCACGCGCCGGGTGCGCCGCTCGCCGTTGCGATCGAGGCTGATGGAACGCGGGCTCTCGTAGCCCCCCGTCAACGAGATCTCGTCGAAGCCCAGCCCGGTGCGCTGGCTGGCGCGACCGGGGCGGCCGGCGTCGTCGGGCGAGAAGCTCGCCATGCCGAGGCTGCGGCCGACGGAAAGGCTCAGGCCCACGCCGCTCTTCACATTGCCGCTGGGGAAGCGGATCTGCGACAGGCCCACGCCGGTGTACCAGCCGTTGGCCTCGGTGCGCAGCGACAGCTCGGGTCTGAGCATCAAGCCGCCGCCAAAGCGCAGCTGCTGGCTGGACAGGCCGCCGCCCGCGCCCACGTAAAGGCTGGCCGCCAGATGGGTGTTGCCGCTCAGGCGCCAGCGCCGCTGGCCGGTGAAGCCGACGGTGAAGATGCCGCCGTAGTGGCCCTGGGCCGCGCCATAGACGCCGGGCCCGAAGCCCCAGTCGTCGTCCAGGGCCATCAGATAGCTGATCGATGCGAAGGCCGTGCGGCCGCCATCGGGCATCTTCATGCGCGTCCAGTTGGCCTCGACAGCCGCGGGGCGCAGGGTCTGGACGCTCACGAACGGCGTTTCGTCAGGGGTTGCCAGCGCACAGGCCGGCAGCAGCGCCAACAGCGTGGCGATTCGACGGGTCATTTCTTGGCCCTGGGATGTGCGGCGTCGTAGATGCGCGCCAGATGTTGATGATCGAGCTGGGTGTAGACCTGCGTCGTCGTGATGTGGGCGTGGCCCAGCAGTTCCTGCACGGCGCGCAGGTCGCCGCTGGACTGCAGCAGATGCGAGGCAAAGCTGTGGCGCAGCATGTGAGGATGCACATGAGCCGGCGAGCCGGCCGCCACGGCGCGGGCGCTGAGCATGGCGCGCAGCGTGGAACCGGCGACGCGATGGCCCCGGGCGCCGACGAACAGGGCCACCTCGCCCGGCGCCGCCACCTGGCCGCGCACCGCCAGCCAGGCCCGCAGCGCCTCGGCCGCGGCCTTGCCCAATGGCGTGCTGCGGCGCTTGCCACCCTTGCCGAGCACGTGCACCTCAGAGGATTGCAGGTCGACCCAGCCGTCAGCCTGGCCGCTGGCCTGCACGTCCAGGCTGGTCAGCTCGGAAGCGCGCAGGCCGGCGCCATAAAGCAGTTCGACCATGGCGCGGTCGCGCGCCTCCAGCACGGGGTCGGCCGCGGCCTCGGGTGTGTAGCTCGCCAATTGCACGGCATCGTCCACGCCCAGGGCCTTGGGCAGGGGCTTGGGCGCCTTGGGGGCGCGCAGGCCATCAAACGGGTTCAACGCGACCCGGCCCTGCAGGCCCAGCCAGCGGTAGGCACTGCGCCAGACCGACAGCAGCAGCGCGATGGACTTGGGTGCCAGGCCCTCGCGATGCAGCAGGGCCGCCAGGCGCCGGGCCTGGGCCAGCTTGAGTTGGCGCGCGTCGATGGGGCCTGAAGCCAGCATGGCCTGCAGGCGCTCCAGGCCGTCGGTGTAGATGCACAGCGTGCGCGGGCTCAGGCGTTGCTGCACGCGGGCGTGCTGCAGGAACTCCTGATAGTCCGCGCAAAGCTCCGTCATGCCGCGGCCAACAGCCCCGCCAGCCCGGCGCTGGCGATCTCACCGACGCGGGTCAGGAAGTCCGTGCCCATCTCGGCCGTGTAGCGCGTCGGGTCGGGCGAGCCCAGCACCAGCAGGCCGAAGGGCTTGTCGCCGTCGACACCCGGCTGGTGCAGCGGGATCAACGCCAGCGAGGTCGCCGTGCCGCCGCTCTCGGAGAGACCCAGCCAGCGCGCCGCCTCGAAGCCGGAGTTGACGCCGCAATAGGGCTGGCTGAGGCTGGAGGCGAAGCTGCGCACGTCGGTGCTGACCGCGGCGGCGAACTCCAGGGCCTCGTGCTCGGGCGCCACGCCCCACAGGCGCAGGCTGGCCTGGGGAATCATGAACTGGTGGCGCAGCTCGCTCAGCAGCACCTTGGGCAGCTCGGCCGGCGTGCCTGCGGCGCGCATGACGGCCAGCGTCCAGCGATGCAGGCGGTCGGCGATGGCGACGTTGTCCTGGCCATTGCGGATCATGTCGATGATGCGCATCTCCAGGCCCTTGATCTTGTCGCGCAACATCTCGGCCTGGCGCTCCTGCAGCGACACGGCGCGGGCGCCGTGCGGGTGCTGCAACTGCACGCTGGCCAGCAGCGCCGCGTGGCGCTCGAAGAAGCCGGGCGTGGCCGCCAGGTAGTTGGCGATGTCGGTTTCGGTGATGCCTTGCACCGCGTCAGCGGCCGGGTTGGAACTCACAGCTCAATCTCTCCGTCAAAAACTTTCACTGCGGGGCCGGTCATCAGCACAGGGCTCTGACCGCCCGCCCATTCGATGCGCAGCAGGCCGCCGCGGGTCTGCACTTCCACGGCCGCGTCCAGCCAGCCGGCACGGATGCCGGTCACGACGGCCGCGCAGGCGCCCGTGCCGCAGGCCAGGGTCTCGCCGGCATCGCGTTCGAAGACGCGCAGCTTGACGCGGTCGCGGCTCAGCACCTGCAGGAAGCCGGCGTTGACGCGCCGCGGGAAGTGGGGGTTGTGTTCGATCAGCGGGCCCTGGGCCAGCACCGGCGCCGTCTCGACATCGTCGACGCGCTGCACCGCATGCGGGTTGCCCATGGACAGCACGCCCACCTCGGCGCCCTCGATGGGCCAGAACTCGAAGCCGTTGACGAGGCGGGGCTGGAGACCGCTGGCATCGAAAGGCAGGGCGGCATGGTCGAAGACCGGCGCACCCATGTTGACCGTCACGCGGCCGTCGTCCTGCAGCAACAGCCGCAGGCGTCGGTTCATGGTGTCGACCTGGATCTCGCGCTTCGCTGTCAGGCCGGCGTCGACGACATAGCGCACGAAGCAGCGCGAGCCATTGCCGCAATGCTCCACCTCGTCGCCGGTGTTGTTGAAGATGCGGTAGCGGAAGTCCGCGCCGGCATCCTGGCTGGGCTCGATGACGAGGATCTGGTCGCAGCCGACGCCAAAGCGCCGGTCGCCCAGCAGACGCATCTGCTCGGGGGTCAGCGCCAAGGGCTGCTTCGTCGCGTCGATGACGACGAAGTCATTGCCCGCGCCGTGCATCTTGGTGAAGCGCAATCTCATGGGGAGGGATTATCGGGCGCCGCGCCGATATCCAGGCCACGTGGCTGCTTGTAGCGGTGGTAGCCCCACATGTACTGCCCCGGCGCCCGGCGGATTACGCTTTCCATGGCGGCATTGATCGTCGTGGCGGCGGCTTCGGCCGGCGCGTCCTTGGCGATCTCCGGCGCCGGCAGCACATGCACGACAAAGCCCTGGCCGTGGGCCAAGCGCTCGCCCCAGATCAGCAGCAGGGCCGCGCCGGTCTGCTGCACCAGGCGGGCGGCCAGCGTCATGGTGTAGGCCGGCTTGCCGAAGAAGGGCGCCCAGACGCCCAGGCCGTCGGGCGGCACCTGGTCGGGCAGCAGGCCGATGACCTCGCCCTTGCGCAGGGCCCGGATCATCTGGCGCACGCCGGCCAGCGACGCCGGCGCCGTGGCCAGGCCGGGTCGCTCGCGGGAGCCGGCCATGACTTCGCGCAGCGAGGCCTGGCGCGCCGGCCGGTAGAGCACGGTGATGGGCGACTCGGCCGTCGTGAAGCGCTCGGCAATCGCCTGGGCGCAGATCTCGAAGCAGCCCATGTGCGGCGTCAGCATGACCAGGCCGCGCTTCTGTTCCAGCGCGGCCGCGATCAGCTCGCCGCCGTCCCACTTCAGCTTGTCGCCCAGGGGCTTTCTGCGGGTGCCGACCCAGAGCCAGGGCAGCTCGGCCGCCATGCGCCCGGCGGCGCCGATGGCCGGGCGCGCCTCCCGCCAGGCCACCCCCGCCTGGGCCACATTGGCCTGGAAGCGGCGCCGGTAGGTGCCCGAGGCGACATAGACGATCCAGCCCAGCAGCGCCCCCAAAGCGTGCAAAAGCGCCAGGGGCAATCGGGACAGCAAGCGAAAGACCAGGCCCATGTTTCTTATAATTCGCGAATCGCCGAGTTACTGAACTACTTGCGGGGCGATCCATAAATCCCGCTAAAGCGTTCGCCGCATCCTCCTGGAGCAACGGCGACGCCGTCAACCAAGCAACTGGAGTTTAAAAGTGGCGAACGATTTCCTCTTCACGTCTGAATCCGTCTCTGAAGGTCACCCGGACAAGGTGGCCGATCAGATCTCCGACGCCATCCTGGACGCGATCTTCGAGCAGGACCCACGCAGCCGCGTGGCCGCCGAGACGCTGTGCAACACCGGCCTGGTGGTCCTGGCCGGCGAGATCACGACCAACGCCCACGTCGACTACATCCAGGTCGCGCGCGACACCATCAAGCGCATCGGCTACGACAACACCGAGTACGGCATCGACTACAAGGGTTGCGCCGTCCTCGTCGCCTACGACAAGCAGTCCAACGACATCGCCCAGGGCGTGGACCACGCCAGCGACGACCACCTCAACATCGGCGCCGGCGACCAGGGCCTGATGTTCGGCTACGCCTGCGACGAGACGCCCGAGCTGATGCCCGCGCCGATCTACTACGCCCACCGCCTCGTGGAGCGCCAGGCCCAGCTGCGCAAGGACGGCCGCCTGCCCTTCCTGCGCCCCGACGCCAAGAGCCAGGTCACGATGCGCTATGTGGACGGCAAGCCCCACAGCATCGACACCGTCGTGCTGTCCACCCAGCATGCGCCCGAGTACTCGCTGGGCGACCGCATGACGGACGAGTTCTACGAAGCCATCCGTGAAGAGCTGATCAAGCCGGTGCTGCCCAAGGAGTGGATCAACGCCGACACCAAGTACCTGATCAACCCGACCGGCCGCTTCGTCGTCGGCGGCCCGCAGGGCGACTGCGGCCTGACCGGCCGCAAGATCATCGTCGACACCTATGGCGGCGCCTGCCCCCACGGCGGTGGCGCCTTCTCGGGCAAGGACCCGTCCAAGGTCGACCGCTCGGCCGCCTATGCCGCGCGCTACGTCGCCAAGAACATCGTCGCGGCCGGCCTGGCCCGCCAGTGCCAGATCCAGGTCGCCTACGCGATCGGCGTGGCCCGTCCGATGAACGTGACCGTCTATACCGAGGGCACCGGCGTCATCCCCGACGACCAGATCGCCAAGCTCGTCAACGAGCACTTCGACCTGCGCCCCAAGGGCATCATCCAGATGCTGGACCTGCTGCGCCCGATCTATTCCAAGACGGCCGCCTACGGCCACTTCGGCCGTGAAGAGCCCGAGTTCACTTGGGAGAAGACGGACAAGGCTCAAGCGCTGCGTGCAGCGGCCGGGCTGTAAAGCCCGGCGTTTGCGCCAGCAAACCTGAGCCTTGGGGCGAAGCTCATGTCGCTTGCGACGTGAGCGAAGACCACAAGGCGGCAGCCTCCCCGCAACACCGCCCATCCAGGCGGTGTTTTTCTTTAGGCCTGCCATTGCGCCGACATGTAGAGTCAGTGCACCGGCAGGGTGCGCTCGCCCGCGCCCGCCGCTCCGACAACCCTGGAGGTGGTGATGAAGATGCAGTCCCTGCGAATCGGCACCCGTTTGGGCCTGGGCTTCGGCCTCGTGCTGCTGTTGCTCGCGGTGGCCCTGGGCCTGAGCTACCGCCAGATCGGCTCGGTCGGCCCGCACATCGACCTGCTGGTGGAGTTGCAGCGCCGCCAGGACATGGCCCAGGACTGGCGCACCCAGACCCAGCTCAATGTCACGCGCACCGATGCGGTCGCCCGCGCGGGGGGCGCAGGCCCGGTAGCCGAGTTCTTCGCACCGGTCATCAAGAACACCAGCGCCAAGATCACCGAGCTGCAGGAGGGCCTGACCAAGCTCGAGGACACCGAGCGCGGCAAGACCCTGCTCACCGAGATCGGCAGCGCCCGCAAGGCCTACGTGGACATCCGCAACCAGGTCTTCGCCCAGCTCAAGGCCGGTGAAGCCGAGGCGGCACTGCAGACGCTGGAGGGCAAGATGCGCCCCGCCTCCGAGTCCTATGTCGCGGCCCTCAGCCGCATGGCCGACTACCAGGGCGAACGCGTGCGCAGCGAGACCCAGCAGGTCATGGAAGAAGCGCGCAGGACGCAGATGCTGATGCTGGCCATCGCCATCGCCTGCCTCAGCCTGGGTGTGGCGGCCGCGTGGCTGATCACGCGCTCCGTCGTCGGGCCCTTGCGCACTGCCATCCACGAAGCCGAAGAGGTCGGCCGCGGCGACCTGTCACGCGAGATCCACAGCGTCGGCAGCGACGAGACGGCGCAGCTGACCCAGGCCCTGGCCCAGATGCAGCAGTCCCTGCGCCATGTCGTCGGCTCGGTGCGCGAGAACGCCAGCGGCGTGGCCACGGCCAGCAGCGAAATCTCGATGGGCAGCAACGATCTGTCGGCCCGCACCGAGCAGCAAGCCAGCGCCATCCAGCAGACGGCCGCATCGATGGAGGAGCTGTCCGCCACGGTCAGGCTCAATGCCGACAATGCCGGCGAGGCCGACCAGCTCGCCCACAACGCCAGCGAGGTCGCGCGCCAGGGCGGCGAGGTCGTCGGCGAGGCGGTGCAGCGCATGCGCGGCATCGAGGAGAGCTCACGCAAGATCGGCGACATCATCGGCACCATCGACGCCATCGCCTTCCAGACCAACATCCTGGCCCTGAATGCCGCCGTCGAGGCCGCGCGCGCGGGCGAGCAGGGCCGTGGCTTCGCCGTCGTCGCCAGCGAGGTGCGCATGCTGGCCCAGCGCAGCGCCGACGCCGCCAAGCAGATCAAGACCCTGATCGGCGACAGCGTCGAGCGGGTCGAACAGGGCGCCCAGCTGGTCAACCGCGCCGGGGAGACCATGGGCCAGGTCGTCACCTCCATCGGACGCGTCGCCATGATCGTGCGCGAGATCAGCTCGGCCAGCCGCGAGCAGAGCACCGGCGTCGCCCAGGTAGGCCAGGCCATCACGCAGATGGACCAGACCACGCAGCAGAACGCCGCCCTGGTCGAGGAAAGCGCGGCGGCGGCGGAAAGCCTGAAGCAGCAGGCCGACGAACTCGTGAAGCTGGTATCGACCTTCCGCGTCTAGGGTCGGTTCAGGAACCCTGGGGCGCGAGGAATTCGAGCGCTCTGGGCACGAAATCGGCGTGGTGCTGGAACACGCCGCCGTGGCCGGCATCGGGGTAGATGACCAGCGTGCTGTTGGGCAGCCGACGCGCGAGATCGTGGGAGTTGGGCGTCGGGACCATCCTGTCGTTGTCGCCGTTGACGACCAGGACCGGCTGCGTGACGACGGAGAGGTCGGCGGGTTTCTTCTGGCCCCAGGCATTGAGCGCCTGCAGCTGGGCCACGTAGGCGCCCACGGCGATCTCCCGGTCGCGGTCCTGCGAACGCTCTTTCAATCGCGCCAGGAAAGCCTGGCCCGCCTGGATGCCGTTGGGTGTGCGGGTGAAGAAGAGGTACTGTTTGGGATCCTGGCCCGTGAACAGGCCCCGCAGCAGGTCGTAGTTCGCCACACCGGCCACGGCGCTGATGCCTTCTCCGCCCGCCGGGCCCGTGCCGGCCAGGATCATGCGGCGCACCAGCAGCGGTTCCTTCAGCACGATCTCCTGCGCGACCATGCCCCCCATCGAGAAGCCGAAAAGGTCGACCTGGCTGAAGCCCGCCGCCTTGATGAAGGCGATGGCATCGTCCGCCATCTGCTCCATCGAGTTCGACGGCGTTCCAGTGGACGCGCCGACGCCCCGGTTGTCGAACACGATCACATGGCGCCTTGCCGCGATGCCGTCAACGACGCGAGGATCCCAGTTGTCCAGCACGGCGGCCAGGTGGTTGAGGAAGATGACGGGCGGGCCGCCGTGTTGCCTGCCGAGCTCCCGGTAGGCGAAGGCGATGCCGCCCGCCGACAGGGTTTGGGTCGTCACCTCGGTCCAACGCATCGCTGCGTCAGGGGTCTGCGCCGACGCTGAAATGAGCGTGGAGGCCAAGGCCAGGGCCAGGCCGGCTCGATGGATGAAATTGCGCATGCTGGCTCCGCTGGGCAGGTTCACGCCTGCGGGGGCATGTAGCTGGGCCGCACCGCGGTCAACCCGCGCTTGACCTGCTCGGTGATGTCGTCGGCCAGCACCTCGTCGAGGCCCGCCTCGAGTCCGTCGAGTGCCCGCTTGACGATGGCCTCGGGGCTGGACTTCGGCACGTCGAAGCCACGCGTCAGATCGGTGTCGACATAGCCCATGTGCAGCGCCAGCACCTGGGTCGCCTGCTCTGCCAGTTCGATGCGCAGCGCATTGGTGAGCGACCAGGCGGCGGATTTGCTCGCCGAGTAGGCGGCCAACCCGCCGCCGCTCACCCAGGAGGCGACCGACAGGACGTTGAGGATGCCGCCGCCGCCGTGGCTCTTGAGGGTGGGCGCAAACGCCTGGCTGACCCGCAACATGCCGAAGAAGTTGGTCTCGAAGAGGCGTCGCGCGACCTCTTCGCTGTCGGCGGCCAGGAAGCCGCCGGGCTGCGCGATGCCGGCGTTGTTGATCACCAGCGTCACATCCGATGCCAGCGCCGCGGCGGCGGCGACCTCTTCCGGCTTGTTGACGTCCAGGCGCAGCGCCTCCACCCCCGGCTGGGTGATGGTGGCGGGGTCGCGTGCGGCCGCGTAGACCTTGCGGGCACCGCGGGCGAGCAGTTCGTTGGCAAAGGCGAGGCCGATGCCCCGGTTCGCGCCCGTGACGAGGACCACGGCGTTCTCGATCTTCATTGCATTCTCCAAATCGGTGGAAGGGAAGGTGGTTGCGGCTAGCGCATCTGCACGACGACCTTGCCCTTGGCGCGCCCCAGGGCGAGGTAGTCCAGCGCCTGCTTGGCCTGATCGAAGGGAAACACCCTGTCGATCACGGGGCGGATGCGCTGCGTTTCCAGCAGCTCGCCGATCCGGGCGAGTTGATCGCCATCGGGGCGGGCAAAGAGGAAGGCGTAGTCGACGCCCTGCCTGCTGGCCAGACGCTTGATCTTGCGGCTCATCAGCGCGAACACGATCTTCAGGACGAAATTGAGCCCGCGGGCGCGAGCGAATGCGACGTCCAGCGGCCCCACCAGCGAGACGATCTTGCCGCGCGCCTTCAGGATGCCGACGGCCTTCTCGAGCGAGTCACCCCTGACGGTGCCCAGCACCGCGTCATAGCCGCGCAGCACGGTCTCGAACTCGTGCTTCTTGTAGTCGATCACCTCGTCGGCGCCCAGGCTGCGCACCAGGTCGACATTGCCGGTGCTGGTGGTCGTGCCCACCTTGGCACCCAGCCACTTGGCGAGCTGGATGGCGAAGGTGCCGATGCCGCCCGAGCCGGCCGGAATGAACACCTTCTGCCCTGCCCGCAGATCGACGCTCTCCTTCAGGGCCTGCCAGGAGGTCAGCCCGACCATCGGGATGGACGCGGCCTGCACGAAGTCCAGGTTGGCCGGCTTCAGCGCCGCGGCGCTCTCGGGCACCACCGCGAACTCGGCGATCGAGCCGGTGCCCTGGTCAAAGATGTTGGCGAAGACCGCATCGCCCGGCTTGAAGCGGGTCACCCGGCTGCCGACCTCGGTCACCACGCCGGCCAGATCGCTGCCCAAGGTGGCCGGCAGCTGGAACTTGACGACCGCCTTGAACAGCCCGGTCGGAATCATGTTGTCGATCGGGTTCACGCTCGCCGCGTGGACCTGGACCAGCAGCTCGTCGGCCTTCAGCGTGGGGCGCGGAAGCTCGGAGAACCCGATCTCGGGCGATTTTCCATAGCGTTTGAAGGTGAGTGCTTTCATGAGGCTCGCATCGGTTCGGGATGGGCTTCTCGCCAGAACGCGGCGAGGTCGGATGCCTCAATGATGATGTTCATCATCTTAGAAGTCAAGACTTTGATGATGAACGTCATCAATGTATAGTCAAGACTCCAGCTATCGAGCAAATCCACAGCGGGTCGAGATGAAAGTCACCAAGGCGCAGGCGCAAGCCAATCGAGCTCAAATCGTTGCGACGGCCTCCCAGCTGTTTCGGGAGCGCGGCTTCGACGGGATAGGCGTGGCCGACTTGATGGCGGCAGCGGGCTTCACCCATGGCGGCTTCTACAAGCACTTCGGCTCCAAGGCCGACCTGATGGCGGAGTCGACGGCCTGCGGCCTGGCGCAGACCCTGGCACTGTCCGAAGGGGTGGATGCGCCGACCTTCATCCGGCACTACCTGTCTCGCGAGCACCGGGACAGCCGTTCCACCGGCTGCACGATGGCTGCGCTCGGCGGGGACGCCGCACGACAGCCGGAGTCGGTGCGGATCGCGTTTGCGGAGGGCATCGAGCAGCTGGTGACGGCACTGAGCCCGCAGCAGGGCGACGCCGATGCGCCTGCCGCGGCGCAGGCTCGAGCCAGGATCATGGACGTGCTGGCGCACGCGGTGGGGGCTCTCATCATGTCGCGGGCCTGCCCGGACGATTCACCCCTGGCCGACGAGTTCCTCGCCGTGAGCCGCGATGCTTTGCTCGAGTCGCCGCTCGAAGGCCCTAGGCGCTGACGCCGCGCAAGGCGTCATCCAGCACCTCCACCCAATGCCTGACCGGGTGGGTGGTGCCGCTTTGCAGATGCTGGATGCAGCCGATGTTGGCCGACACGATCTGCTCGGCCTGCAGCGGTGCCAGGGCCGCCAGCTTGCGGTCGCGCAATTGCTTGGACAGCTCGGGCTGCAGCACGGAATAGGTGCCCGCCGAGCCGCAGCAGAGATGGCTGTCGTGGGGCGCGCAGTCGATGCGAAAACCCAGCTCGCGCAGCGCGCTTTCCACGCCGCCCTTGAGCTTCTGACCATGCTGCAGCGTGCAGGGCGCGTGATAGGCCAGCGAACCCGGCTTGGCCTTCAGGCGGGACTTCAGCGCCGGCACCAGCTCGGGCAGCAGTTCGCTGAGGTCCTTGGTCACCTCGCTGATGCGCGCGGCCTTGTCGGCATAGGCGGGGTCGTGAGCCAGCGCGTGCGCATACTCCTTGACCGTCGCGCCGCAGCCCGAGGCGTTCATCACCAGGGCCTCGACGCGCTCGCCGCGGCCCGACACCAGCGGCCACCAGGCGTCGATATTGCGGCGCATGTCGTTCAGCGCGGCCTCGTGGTCGCCCAGGTGCTCGCGGATGGCGCCGCAGCAGCCGGCGCCGTCGGCCACCACGGTCTGGATGCCGGCGGCGTCCAGCACGCGGGCCGTCGCGCTGTTGATGTTGGGCAGCATGGCGGGCTGCACGCAGCCCAGCAGCAGGGCGACCTTGCGATTGAGCTGGCGCGTCGGCCAGTCGTGCGCCGTGGCCGGCGGCTTGGCCGGCACCTTGTCCTTCAGTGACGCGGGGACGAGCGGCCGGAAGACCTGGCCCAGCTTCATCGCCGGCTTGAACAGCGGCGAGGTCAGGCCCTCCTTCAGCAGCCAGCGCACGCGTCGCTCGGCAGCCGGCCGTTCGACCTTGGCATCGACGACACGTCGGCCGATGTCGACCAGGCGGCCGTACTCGACGCCCGAGGGGCAGGTGGTCTCGCAGTTGCGGCAGGTCAGGCAGCGGTCCAGATGCAGCTGGGTCTCACGCGTCGGCTCGGCGCCTTCCAGCACCTGCTTGATCAGGTAGATGCGGCCGCGCGGGCCGTCGAGCTCGTCGCCGAGCAGCTGGTAGGTCGGACAGGTGGCCGTGCAGAAGCCGCAATGCACGCAGCGCCGCAGGATGGCCTCGGCCTCGCTGCCGTCGTGGGTGCCGGCGAATTCGGGAGCAAGCGTCGTCTGCATGAGGTCAGGTGCCGGCCAGGCGCTCGGCGTGCCAGGCCTGCGTCACATAGGGAAAGGTGATGAGGGACTCGCGCAGGGCCGCGAAGCGCTGCGGCAGGGCCCGCAGCCTTGCCAGCACGACCTCGCGCTCCGGCTGAGGCAGGGCCGCGATGAAGCTCACCGAGGCGATGCGGTCGATGACAACCTGCTCGAAGGAGCCCTGATGGCCGTGCGGGAACTCCGTGAGCTGCAGCGGCGCGAACAGCGATTGACTTTCAAAGGGACGTTTCCACTGGCCGGTGTAGTGGCGCGGCGCGTCGCCTTCATAGCGCGTGATGATCTCGGTGATGGCCGCGACCCAGTCGCAGGACTCGTCACGCACATTCCAGACCAGGCCGAGCCGGCCGCCGGGCCGCAGCACGCGGTGCATCTCGCGCAGGGCCTGGGCGTTGGCGAACCAGTGGAAGGCCTGGGCGCAGATCAAGACATCGGCTTCGCCGTCGGCCAGCGGCATGGCTTCGGCGGTGCCGGCCAGGGCGCGCACGCCGAGCTGGCTTTCCGACAGCTTCTGGCGCATGGCGTCGACGGGCTCGACCGCCGTCACCGCTGCGCCGCTGCGGGTCAGCAGCTTGGTGAACTTGCCGGTGCCCGCCCCCACATCGACGACGTGAGCACCTTCACGCACACCGAGGGTCGCAGCCAGCCAGTCGGCCAGGGCCTGCGGGTATTCCGGCCGGCCGCGCTGATAGCTGTCGGAGGCGCTGGTATAGCCCTGCCGGGCCGCGTCATGGATGGGCTGGCTCATCGCAGCTCCGCATACAGGCGGCCCGGGTTGATCACGCCATGGGTATCGAAGGAGGCCTTGAGGCGCTTGTGGATGGCCGCCAGCGGTGCGGAGAGCGGTGCGAAGGCGCCGCAGCGCTTGTCCAGCGCGCGGAACAGCGTCGCATGCCCGCCGACGGCCGCGGCCGCCTCGCGCACGGCGGCCGGCTCCATGGGCGTGACGACCCAGCGCTGGGCACCACCCCATTCGATGAGCTGCTCGCCATGCAGCTTCAATTCGGGCGCGGTGCTTGGCAGGCTGAGCCGCCACAAACGGGCGCCGCCCGCCACGGCGCGTTCGGCGCCGATGAAGAATTCGTCGCTGTGGTCGCGCAGGCCGGTCCAGAACGGCGCGACCAGGTCGGCGGGCAGCAGGTCGCCGCCGAGCTTGCCGGCCGCCGACTCGACCGCCGCATTCGCGCCGGCCAGGCGCAGCAGCAGGGCGCCATCCCACCAGGCGCTGGCCTCGATGGGCAGGGGCTGGCCGCCCCAGCGGTTCAGGGCCGTCAGTGCGGCGGTCTGGTCGAACTCGAAGCGCAGCGTTGCCGTCGCCGCCGGCAGCGGCAGCACCTTCAGCGTGACCTCGGTGATGAGGCCGAGCTGGCCCATCGAACCCGCCAGCGCGCGGCTGACGTCGAAGCCGGCGACGTTCTTCATGACCGTGCCGCCGAAGCTCAGCAGCTCGCCCTGGCCATTGATCATCACGGCCCCCAGCAGATGGTCGCGCACCGAGCCCAGGGCCGCGCGCGTCGGCCCGGACAGGCCGGTGGCCACCATGCCGCCCACCGTGCCCCTGCCGCCGAAGCGCGGCGGCTCGAAGGCCAGGCGCTGTTGCTGGCGGGCCAGCATGGCCTCGACCTCCGCGATCGGCGTGCCGGCCAGGGCGCTGATGAAGAGCTCGCTGGGCTCGTAGGCGGTGATGCCCGTCATCTCCAGCGTCGACAGCAACTCGCCCTGCGGCGCCTCGCCGTAGAAGTCCTTGCTGCCGTGGCCCTGGATGCGCAGCGGCTGGCGCGCATCGCGCAAGCGGGTTTGCAGGTCGCTGAAACTTGAACTCTGGCTCAAAACCGCTCCAGTTCCGGAAAGGCCAGCAGGCCGCGCTTGACATGCATGCGGCCGTACTCGGCGCAGCGGTTCAGGGTCGGGATCTGCTTGCCCGGGTTCAAGGTGCCGGCAGGGTCAAACGCCGCCTTCAGCGTCAGCATCTGCTCGAGCTCCTCGGCGCTGAACTGCACGCACATGGAGTTCAGCTTCTCGACGCCGACGCCATGCTCGCCCGTCACCGTGCCGCCCAGGGCCACGCTGCGCTCCAGGATCTCGGCGCCGAAAAGCTCGCAGCGATGCAACTGGTCGGGGTCGTTGGCATCGAAAAGGATCAGCGGATGCAGATTGCCGTCGCCGGCATGGAAGACATTGGCGCAGCGCAGGCCGTACTTCTTCTCCATCTGCTGGATGTCGAGCAGGATGGTGGCCAGGTGCTTGCGCGGGA
The DNA here is from genome assembly GCF_058787015.1 of Roseateles sp. FW305-36. Classification (NCBI taxonomy): domain Bacteria; kingdom Pseudomonadati; phylum Pseudomonadota; class Betaproteobacteria; order Burkholderiales; family Sphaerotilaceae; genus Roseateles; species Roseateles sp. FW305-36. The sequence goes on from NZ_JBYSZK010000006.1 coordinate 52,999, forward strand.
TGGTGGAGTCCATGCACATGTAGTCGGGGCTGATGCGGCCCGACGCCGGGAAGGCGTTCTTGCGGCCGCTCCAGAACTTCAGGCGCTGGGCCTCGTCGGCGCTGACCTGGCAGCGCGTGGCGCCACTGGCCTGCAGCACCGCCTCCATGCGGGCCACCTCCTCGGCCACCTCCTCGGGGGTGCCGTCGCTCTCGCACAGCAGGATGGCCTCGGCCTCGAGGTCGTAGCCGGCATGCACGAAGTCCTCGACGGCAGCCGTCATGGGCTTGTCCATCATCTCCAGGCCCGCCGGGATGATGCCGGCCGCGATGATGGCCGCGACGGCGTCGCCCGCCTTGCGCACGTCGTCGAAGCTGGCCATCACGCAGCGCGCCAGTTGCGGCTTGGGCACCAGCTTGACGGTGACCTCGGTGACGACGGCCAGCATGCCTTCACTGCCGACGACCAGGGCCAGCAGGTCCAGGCCCGGCGCGTCCAGGGCCTCGCTGCCGAACTCGACCGCTTCGCCTCCGACCGTGAAGCCGCGCACCCGCAGCACGTTGTGCAGCGTCAGCCCGTACTTCAGGCAGTGCACGCCGCCGCTGTTCTCGGCGACGTTGCCGCCGATGGTGCAGGCGATCTGGCTGCTGGGATCGGGCGCGTAGTACAGGCCGTGGGCCGCCGCGGCCTCGCTGATGGCGAGGTTGCGCACGCCGCATTGCACGCGGGCCGTGCGCGACAGCGGGTCAATGGACAGGATCTTGTTGAACTTGGCCAGGGCCAGGGTGAGGCCGGCAGCATGCGGCATGGCGCCGCCGCTCAGGCCGGTGCCGGCGCCACGGGCGACGACGGGCACGCCCAGCGCGTGGCAGGCTTTCAGCACGCCGCCCACCTGGCCCTCGGTCTCGGGCAGGGCCACCGCCAGCGGCCGCTGGCGGTAGGCGGTCAGGCCGTCGCACTCATAGGGCGTGGTCTGCTCGGCCTGGTACAGCAGCGCATGCGCCGGCAGCAGCGGCGCCAGGGCCGCCACCAACTGCTTCAGGCGCGCCTGGCGGTCGATGGCGGGGTCTTGGACGGGAGCGTTCATCGCGGCCGGTTCGAGGTCTCGTTCAATGCCGGGCTACTGTAGCCCGCTCAACGCACCAGCCAGCTGAACGGCGGCACATAGGCTTGCAGCGTGATGAAGACGCCCACCAGGCAGGCCAGCGCGATGGAGTGGAAGAACACATAGCGCAGGATGGGGCCTTCACCGTTCTCCCAGCGCGTCGCGGTGGAGGCGACGACGATGGACTGCGCGTCGATCATCTTGCCCATCACGCCGCCCGAGCTGTTGGCCGCGCCCATCAGGTTGGGGTTCAGGCCCAGCTGCTCGGCCGCCACCTTCTGCATGCCGCCGAAGAGCACGTTGCTGGCGGTGTCGGAGCCCGTCATGGCCACGCCCAGCCAGCCCATCAGCGTGCCGAAGAAGGGGTAGAGCACACCGGTGTTGGCGAAGGCCAGGCCGAGGGTGGTGTCCAGGCCGCTGAAGCGCGTCAGCGTGCCCAGGGCCAGCATCAGCACGATGGTCAGCAGCGAGGTGCGCACCAGCCAGACCGTCTGGCCGAAGCAGCGCACCAGGCCGCCGAAGCGGTAGCCCATCACCAGGCCGCCGACGACGGCTGCCAGCAGGATGCCGGTGCCGGTGGCCGACAGCAGGCCGAAGACATATTCGGCGGCTTCGGCGGTGGGCTTGGGCACGACGGGCGCGACCTTCTCCACCAGCTTGTGCAGGCCGTCGATGGCGAACTTGGGCGCGAAGATGCCGTTCAGCGCCGCCTTGGTGGCGGGCAGGCCCCAGATGAAGACGAAGACGGTCAGGATGACCCAGGGCGTCCAGGCCTTCACGACGGCCGCGCGCGAATGCACGGTCGGCGCCAGCGCGGGCTTGGCCTCGCCGCCGTCGTGCTCGTGGCCGCGCAGCGACACCGAGGTCCAGATGCGACGCGGCTGCCAGATGCGCAGGAAGCCCACCAGCGCCACCATCGAGCACATCGCGGCGATCACGTCCACCAGCTCGGGGCCGATGAAGTTGCTGACGAGGTATTGCGGGATGGCGAAGGACAGGCCAGTGACGAGGATGGCCGGCCAGATCTCCCACATCGCCTTGCGGCCGGCGAAGGCCCAGATCAGCCAGAACGGCACCAGCAGCGAGAAGAAGGGCAACTGGCGGCCGATCATGCCGGACACCGCCATCAGGTCGTAGCCATGCACCTTGGCCAGCGTGATGACGGGCGTGCCCAGCGCTCCGTAGGCCACCGGCGCCGTGTTGGCGATCAGCGAGAGCCCCGAAGCGGCCAGCGGCGAGAAGCCCAGGCCGATCAGGATGGCCGCCGTGACGGCCACCGGCGTGCCGAAGCCCGCCGCCCCCTCGAAGAAGGCGCCGAAGGCGAAGGCGATCAGCAGCAGCTGCAGCCGGCGGTCCTGGGTGATGCCGGCGATCGAGTCCTGCAGCACCTGGAAGCTGCCGTTCTTCTCGGTGAGCTGGTGCAGGAAGATGATGTTCAGCACGATCCAGCCGATGGGCAGCAGGCCCGTCAGCCCGCCCAGCAGCGCCGCCCGCCCGGCCATGCCGGCCGGCATGCCGAAGGCGAACACCGCGATCAGGAAGGCACTCAGCAGGCCCGCTGCCGCGGCCACGTGGGCCTTGAGGTGGAACACGCCCAGGCCGAGCAGCATGACCACCACGGGCACGGCGGCCACGAGGGTGCTGAGCAGCATGTTGTTGAAGGGGTTGTAGACCTGTTGCCAGACCATCGTCGTCTCCAGTTTTTGAAATGCGTGGCCCGGGTCGATGCGCTCGGGCTGATGGGGCGCGATGGTGGTGGCGCCGCTGCGGCAGCGCGTGAATCCTCCTGAGCGGCGGCGTGAAGAAATTTCAGGCCGTGTGCGGACACAGGGTTGGCCCGGACGTGCAGCCGCGGGGGCCGTCAGGCGCCGGTCAGGCGCGGCGCCGATTCACGCGAGCGCGCGCAGCAGCCATTCGACGAAGGCGGCGCATTCCCAGCGCTCCAGCGTCCCGGGCTTCCAGCAGATGTAGTGGTGGAAGTTGGACGGCACCGTGCGCGGCGACAGCCGCACGAGGCGGCCGGAGTCCAGCCACGAGGCGCCCAGCTTCATGCGCATCAGCGCGACGCCGAAGCCCGCCGCTGCGGCGTCCAGCACCAGGCCCAGGTCGTTGAACTGGGCGCCGACGCGGGGCTCGTCCAGGTGCAGGCCGTGGGCTTCGAACCAGCTGCTCCAGGGAGCCAGCGGGCTGCGGATCAGGTGCACGCGGCTCACGTCGGCCTCGGTCGCGAAACCGTCGAAGGGGCCATGCTCATGCAGATAGTCGGGGCTGCAGACGGGGCTCAGCTCGTCAGACAGCACACGGCGGCTCTCCAGGCCCGGGTATTCGCCGCTGCCGAAGCGGATCTCGAGGTCGGCATCCTCGGACTTCATGTCTGCCAGCGGGATGGCCACCTGCATGACGAGTTCGACCTCCGGATTGGCATGGCGGAACAAGGCCAGCCGCGGCAGCAAGATCTGGCGCGAAAACGTCGGCGTGACGGCCAGGCGCAGGCGCACCTCCTGCGGCCGCACGCCGTCGGCGCCGGGAATCTTCTGCAACGCGGCGAGCCCCTGGCGCACCGAGGGCAGGTAGGTGCGCCCCTCGTCGCTGAGCGCGAAATCGCGCCCGAAGAGCTTGAAGCCCAGCTGCGACTCCAGCTGGCGGATGCGATGGCTGACCGCGCTTGGCGTGACGGCCAGCGCCTCCGCGGCGCCGCTGACGCTGCGCAGCCGCGCCACGGCCTCGAAGGCCTGCAGGCACTGGATGGGCGGGATGCGCGGCGCTGCCATGGTGCCCGCGACTCTAGCCGCCCAGCACCAGCCAGAGTGCCGGCCGCTGCAGCGGCGTGGCCGGCGGCAGCAGCGGGTTGCTCATCTGCAGGACGCGGCGCTGCGTGAGGCGATGGCGGGCAATCAACCCCCCGTGATGCTGCTGGAACAGGCGCTGGAAGCTGCCATCCGCCACAGCCGCCTCCAGGCCTCGCTCCAGATCGACGGCCAGCCGGGGCCGGTTGGGCCGCACGAAGAGATAGGAGGCGGCCGGGTAGCGCAGCAGCAGATGCGGCTCGATGGCGAGGTCGCGCGCCATCGGCGTGGCCGCTTCGTCGTCGATCTCGATGACCGAGCGCGGGAAGTAGTCGATGCGGCCCAGGCGCAGCATCTCGAACAGGGTCTCGTAGCGGCTGGAGGTCTGCACCTGCAGGCCGTTGGCCCGCAGGATCTCGGTGTCCGGCCAGTCGTGGCCCTGGCCGGCCACGTCGTGGGCGATGTCGGCCAGGCTGCGCGCGTCGCGCCAGCGCTGCGTATCGCTGCCCCGCACGAAGGCCAGGCGAAAGCCGATCAGCCCCCGGTCCACCGGCACGCGGATGGGCAGCAGCTGGGCCTCGCGCTCGACGCTGGTCATCGACCAGGCCAGGTCGGGGTCGCCCAGGCCCTCGGCGAGCTCGCGCATGACGCGCCCCTGCACCATGGGGCGGCGCGACTCGATCAATTCATAGCGCATGCCGCTGCGCTCGATGGCGAGCTTCAGCACGTCGGTCAGGTAGTGCCAGGCCGGGACGCGGTCGGGATCGTGCAGCGGGTAGACAACGCGCTCGGCCGCCGCCGCCACTGCCGCGCCGCCAGCCAGGACCAGCAGCAGCGGGCGACGTCTCAAGGCTTGCGCCGCCCCTTGGCCGCAGGACGGGCGGCCGGCTTGGCCGCGGGCTTGGGCGCGGGCTTGGGCGTGGCGCCCGCAGCGAAGCCCTTGGCGACACTGCCCACCACCGAACTCGGCACGCTGGCGGCGCGGCGCAGCGTGTCGCTGGCGGCGTCGAAGCTCTGCTTGACCAGGCTGCCGGCGAGGTTCTTGGCCGCATCGGTGGCCGTGTCCTTCATGGCCGAGGTGGCCAGCTGGGTGAACTGCTGGCTCAGGGCCGTCCACCACTGCGTCGGGTCGACGGCGGCGGCCGGATTGGCCGCGACCGCCTTGGCGGCATCGCCCGCGGTCTTCACGGTCTTGGTCGCCACCTTGGCAGCCGTCTTGGCCGCGGTCTTGGCAGCGGCCTGCGCCACCGGCGCCGCAGCGGCCATGATCTCCGGCGGAATGGCCGGCCAGGGCGCGGACTCCGGCAGCTTGAGGCTGTCGCGCAACTGGTTCAGCGGCACGTTCATGGTCTGCAGCGTCGACAGCGTCATGCGCTGCACCTCCAGGGCCTGGATGGTGGCGGCCAGCATGCGCGCGTTCTGCTCCAGCCAGAACTGCACGGTGCGCAGCTCCTCGATGCGTTTGGAGAGCTCCTCGGGGTTGAGCGTCGGTGCCACCCACTGGCCGATGCCGGGCAGGGCCGATCCGGCGTTCTTGACGAGGCCCTGCAGGAACTCGAAACCGGGCACGAACTTGGTGAAGCTGTTGTCGGTCATGGCTTGTCTCCTGTGGTGCCGCCTGGAACGATCCTACTTGCTGGGCAGCAGGGCTTCGACGGTAAAACCCTGGTCGGCCAGCAACCGGGGCAGGGCCTGGGGCCCGCTCATGTGCAGGGCCCCCACCGCCACCAGCAGGCTCTGGCCGGCGCCATGCAGGGCGGCAATGCGCGCGGCCAGCGGGCCGTTGCGGTCGTCGTTGACGCGCCTCATCCAGGCCCGCTCGGCCGGGCTGTCGGCGCAGGCGCACCAGCGCTCGTAGTGGGCCAGCGTGGCGAGGTCGCCGCGCGACCAGCTGGCCGCGAGCTTGCGCAGCGGCTCGCGCATCTGGCCCTTGCTGAGCTGGCGCAAGCTGCCGTCGACGATGGCGGGCAGCTCGGCCGCCGAGGGCTCCAGCGCCTGCAGCTGCTCCTGCACGCTTTCCAGCGACTGCACCGGCCGCGCGTCGGTCTTGGCCCAGGCCAGCAGCATCACGTCCTGGCCAAAGCCGGCGTCGAAGCCGTCGCGGCGCGCTTCGAGCAGGCTCAGGGTGCTGAGCTGCAGCACGGCCGGCAGGGCGCTCAGCGCTCCCGGCGGCAGGCAGGCGACGCGGGCCTGGTCGTCCAGGCGGCGCGTCAGGGCCGGCGACAGCGCTTGCGTCTTGGGCAACTCGGCCAGCACGGCGCCGACGTCGGCCGGGTCCAGTTCCACCGCCAGCACCTCGGTGACCGCCCAGGCCGCGCGCAGGGCCGGGCCGGGATAGGCCCAGTCGGCCTTGCCGACGTGCAGGCTGCCGAAGAGATAGCTGCTGTGGCCGTCGCGGCTGATGCGCCACAGCAGGCCACGGTCGGGCGCCTTGGCGGCCCAGGCGGCGGCCTGTTCGGCGCTGGGCAGGGCCGGCACGGGCGGGCAGGCGGCGTGGGCGGGGCCCACGAGAGCGCAGAACAGCAGGACCAGGGTGCGGATCATGATTTCGGTTCGATGCGGAGTTCGCCGGGCTTTTGCGAGAAATGCAGGCGGCCGAGCACGTCCATGCCGAGCAGCGGCGCCTCCAGGTTGGGCAGCACCATGACGGCCAGCTTGTCGGCGCGCACGCCGCCCTGCAGCGTGACATCGGCTCGCGCCAGAAAGCCCCGCACGGCGCCACCGGCGGTGTGCGTCTGCACGGCGCCCAGGGGCTTGAGGCCGGCGCGCTCGGCCAAGGCCTGGGGCAGTGCCGTCGAGGTCGCGCCGGTGTCGACGAGGAAATCCACCTCGATGTCGCCGACCCGGCCGGGCCAGTGGAAATGGCCATCGTCGGCGCGCGTCAGCACGACGACTTCACCCGCCAGCCGGAAGCGGCTGGACTCGCGCTCACGTTCCCAGTACTGAAAGCCCAGGAAGATGAGGACGGCCATGAGCAGCCAGACCGTCAACAGCTTGAAGGTGTGGGGCAGATCCTGATTCGACACGGGGTGGAAACGGGGACGAGGGTTTGCTTGGGCACCAACGATAACCGCGCCCATCAGAATCCGGCTCATGAAGCTGTTTCCCGCCTGCCTGCTCGCGGTCTGTGCTTCGGCCCAGGCCCATCCTTTCGCGGCCGTCGACTGGCTGGCGGGTTGCTGGATGCAGACCGGCCGCGAGGCCGGATCGGTCGAGCAGTGGATGGCGCCGGCCGGCGGCGTCATGCTGGGCATGGCGCGCACGCTGAAGAACGGCCGCGTCGTCGAGTTCGAGTTCATGCAGATCCGCGCCGACGCGGACGGTCGGCTCACTTTCATCGCCCAACCCCAGGGCCGGCCGCCCACCGAGTTTGGGTTGCTGCGCCAGCAGGACGGCGAAGCGGCCGAGGCCGTGTTCGAAAACCCGACGCACGACTTCCCGCAGCGTGTCATCTACCGCCGCGAGGCGGCCGACCGCCTGGTGGCACGCATCGAAGGCACCTTGAAGGGCCAGGCGCGCGGCATCGACTTCCCCATGCTGCGCACGGCCTGCCCATGAAGGCCTTGCTGGTGGCCTTGCTGCTGGCGGGTGCCACCGATGACGACGTGTTGAACCGCTTCAACGACCCCTTCGAGGCCGTATCCCACGACATCGCCGACTGCCCCGAGCCGCGCGGCCCGCGCATCACCGCGGCCGAGGCGCGGGTGCAGGCCCACCACCGCGCCGAGCGCGGCACCACCTGCTGGCTCAAGGGCGAATGCAGCGAGCCCAACGCCTTCCGCTACGACGCCGGCATCGCGGCCGCCTTGCGCGAGCGGCTCCAGGGCGCCGCAGCCCTCAAGCCCAGCAGCCTGTGGTTCACGGTGCAGGGCCGGGTCGTCTACTTCGAGGGCTGCGTGGAGCGTGAGGCGCAGGGGGCCGAATTGGAGGCCCTGGCACGTGGATTGCCGGAGGTGCAGCAAGCCCTGGCCCTGGTGCGGGTGGGCCGCGGCGCTACCCTTCCCTACCGACGCCTGAATTGACCCGCCACGTCCCGCCTCCATGCCTCTGCTGAAGCGACTCGCCACCCTCCTCGCCCTGGCCGCCGTGCTGGCCCTGATCGGCTGCTCCAGCCTGACCCTGGCCTACCGGCAGATGCCGCTGCTGGCCGGCCTCTGGGCCGACAACTACCTCGACCTCGACAGCGACCAGCGCAGCCTGCTCAAGGCCCAGCTGCAGACCTGGCAGGCCTGGCATCGCCGCGAAGAGCTGCCGCGCTGGATCGCCCTGGTGCGCCAGGCCGAAGCGTCGCTGGAGGGCGGCGTGACGCGTGACGAGCTGCTGGCCCTGGAACGCGAGGCGCGCGCCAGCGTCGAGCGCTGCCTGCAGCAGGCCGCGCCGCTGGCCGCGCCGCTGCTGGCCGGCCTCAGGCCCGAGCAGTGGCAGCACCTGCAGAAGAAGATGGACGAGAAGACCGAGGAATGGCGCGAGAAGAACACGGGCCGGCGCGGCCCCGACGAGCGCGCCAAGCGCTACACCAACAACCTCGAACGCTGGCTGGGCGACCTGGACCGCCCGCTGCGCAGGCAGGTCGCGGCCGACGCCCGCGGCTGGCATTTCGACCTGCCGGCCATGGCCCAGGGCCGCATCGCCCGCCAGACACGGCTGGTGCAGGCGCTGCGCGCCTGGGCGCGCCAGGACCTGGCCGCGGGCACGGCGCTGCTGGTGCAGGACATGCAGGTCCAGCCGGCCGAGCAGCCCTACCGCGAGGAGATCATCGCCAGCCTGCTGAAGCTGCTCAACGGCATGGACGCCGCGCAGCGCCAGCAGGTGCACAAGCACTGGGCCGACTGGATGGCCGAGCTGCGCGGCCTGCAGACGCCTTGAATCTCAGCGGCTGCCCGCCTCGCGGGCCGGCAGCGACTGCAGGAAGGCATGCAGGCCGCGCAGGTCGGTCTCGTTCATCTGCGACAGCGAGGCGAACGGCATCACAGCGATGCCCGTGCCGTCGGGCCGCTTGCCGCTCTTCATCATGGTCATGAAAGCCTCGACGCTGGCATAGCGCGGCGCCATAGCGCTGCCGGCACCGGGCGTCAGGTTGGCCGCGGCCGGCCAGTCCGGCGGACCGCCGGGAATCTTGCCGCCGCCATAGCCCTCGCCGTGGCAGCCCACGCACATCTGGGCGACATAGCGGCCGTGCTCGACCGTCGGGCCTTCCGGCACGGCCGCGGGCGGCGCCAGGCTGTGGTCGATCTTGGCGGCGGCGTCCTTGATGAGCCCGAGGCCGTAGAGGATGCGCACCGGCGGCGGCAGCTGGACGACGGCCGTCTCGCCGCTGATCGCCGGCAACTGCCTGGCGTAGGCGATCAGCGCGCCGAGGTCGGCGTCGGTGAAGCGGTTGTAGTCCTCGCTGGGCATGACCATCAGCGGCCGGCCATCGGGCTTCAGGCCGTGGCGGATGGCGCGCACCCAGTCCTCGACACGGTAGGCCGCCGTCGCCGAGCCGGGGCCGGGGCTGATGTGGGGCGAGATGACCAGCAGGCCGCCGCTGTCGATGACCTTGCGCCCGCCGCCGTTGGCGCCATGGCATTCGGCACAGCCGCGCGAGTCGAAGAGGTAACGGCCGCGCTCGAGGGCGGCGGCCTCGGTGGGCAGGACCAGGGCCGCGACGCTGACGTCGACGCGGCGCCCCATCTTGCGTTCCGCCTGCAGCCAGCCGGTGGCGGCGACGGCGATGACGACCACCGCCGCCAGACCGACGGCGATGCCCAGCCACTTGAAGAGCTTGCCCATGTCCCCTCCTCGACGCGGCCCTCACCGCGCGCGGCGCGGACTATGGCCTCAAGCGCGCAGCGCGGCTACTGCGGACAAACGCGCGGCCCGGCGGGCCGGCACCCAGACCGCCAGCTGGCCCAGCACCCACAGTGCCAGTGCGCCGGCAGGCAGATAGAGCCAGGGCAGGCGCGGCAGCTCATAGCTCTGCATCAGCAGCTGGCTGAGGGCCCAGGCGCCTATCAGGCCAATGAGGACGCCGGTCGTCGTCAGCAGCAGGTTCTCGAGCTGGAAGTAGCGCAGGATCTGGCCTTCCGTCGCGCCCAGGGCGCGGCGGGTGCCGATCATGCGGGTGCGCTGCTGCACCCAGAAGCTGGCCAGGCCGACGATGCCCATGGCCGTCACCAGCAGCAGGGCCACGCAGACGCCGCCCATCAGCCAGGCCATGGCGCGGTCCTGGGCGTAGAAGGCGGCGCGCATTTCGGTCAGCGTGCGTGCCTGCGTGACGACGCGGGTCTTGTCGACCTCTTCCAGCACGGCCGTCACCGCCTTGATCTGCGCGTCGAGCTTGCCCGGCTCGGCACGGATGACATAGGAGCCGCCGCCGCGCAGCGGCAGGATCATGGCCGCGCCGCCGCCGTCGCCACGGGCGCGGTGCAGCTGGGTGTGGGTCATGGTGTCGACGACGCCGATGATGGTCGTCGGCGAGTTGCCGAAGAGATAGATCTGCTTGCCGATGGCGGACTGGCCGGCGAAGAGCTTGTCGGCCATCACCTTGTTGATGATGAGCTGGGGGACCTTGGGATCGGAGACGGCGAAGGCCTGGAAACCGTCGAGGATCTCGTCGGCCGTGAAGTTGCGGCCCTCGATGACCTTGTAGCCGAAGGTCGGGATCATCTGCTCGTCGGCCGCGTACTGGGAGGCGACGATGCGCAGGCCCTTGTTGTCCGGCTCGGTCGACACGCCGCTGTTGTTGCTGTTGTTGCCGTAGACGATCTGGTTGGCCACCGTGGCGGCCTTGATGCCGGGCACGGCGCGCACGCGGGCCAGGTCCTCCATCACGATGGCGGCGGTGCGCTCGGGCGGCTGGGGCTTGCTGCCGCGCAGGGTCAGCACGGCGATCTCGGACTCGGCCATGCCGCTGTCGGCATTCAGCGCCTCGACGCGGGTCTGGATGAGGTGCAGGGCATTGGTGACGATGCCGCAGGACAGGGCCACCTCCAGCACGATGAGGCCGGCAGCGATCTTGTGCCGACGCAGCGTCGACAGGATGGGCATGAGGTCTTGGAACATCATTGCACCTTCAGTTGCAGGGCGGGGGTGACGAGGGCGGCGCGCCAGGCCGGCAGCAGGCCGGCGATCAGGCTGGCCAGCAGGGCCAGGCCGAGGGTCAGGGCCAGCATGCTGGTGTCGAGTTCGGCCAGGCGGGCGTAGTCGTTCGGGCTCTGGCGCACCAGCCACAGGCCGCCCTGGGCGAACAGCAGGCCGAGCAGCGCACCGGCCAGGCCGAGCAGGCCGGCCTCGACGACGAACTGCTGGAAGATGTCGCCGCGGGTGGCGCCGAGAGCGCGGCGCACGCCGATCTCGCCGCTGCGGCGCAGGGTCTTGGCCAGCAGCAGGCCCACCATGTTGACGACGCAGACGGCCAGGAATCCGAAGGCCAGCCAGGTCTGCAGGCGCACGTCGGCGGGCAGCACCTTCTGCGCGCCCAGCCAGTCCATCACGCTGCGCAGGCGCACATTGGTCGGGCGCTCGAAGCGGCCGGCCTTGCGCTGGGCCTCGGAGTAGGCGACGAGGTAGTCGCGGTAGGCCGCGGCGTCCTCGGGCTTGGCGAACTCGACCCAGTACTGCATCCAGGAGCAGCTGGCGTTCAGGTCCAGCGAGCTGCCGCCGTTGGCGCCCTTGCCCCAGCAGTCCATATTGCCCCAGTGGCCCATCTTCAGCACCATGGCGGTGGAGAAGGGCAGGTAGAAGTCTTCGGTCTCGGTGTAGCTGCCCAGGGTCAGGTCCCAGAAGTGGGGCTGCACCTTCCAGGGCTTGAGCACGCCGACGATGCGCAGGGTCTGGCCGCGCACGATGACTTCCTTGCCGACGCTGTTGGCGCCACCGAAGAGCTTCTCGTTCAGCGAGGCCGAAATGACGGCCACGCGGGCCTCGCCCTCGTCGTCGGCCGTGCTCCAGCCGCCGCCATGCTGCCAGGGCGCGTCGAACATCGCGAAGAAGTCGGCCGAGGTCATGCGCACGCTGGAGAAGACCGGCTTGGTGTGACCTTCGGGCAGGCCGACCGCGGTGTTGAAGCCGCTGGACATGACCTGGCGCATGGCCTTCTTTTCACGCAGCAGGGCGGTCGCGTCGAAGCGCGTCAGGTCGAAGTTCGGCTCCTCGCCGGCCTTCCAGCCCACCATGTCGCCGGCGTCGAGCTGCACGTTGAACAACCGCGCACTCTTGTGCGGAATGGGGTCGCCCGACAGCACGTGGTAGACGGTCAGCGTCGTCATGCAGGCGCCGATGCCCAGGGCCAGGGCCAGCACCATCAACGCGGAGAGACCCTTGGCGGCCAGCGTGTTGCGCCAGGCCAGTTCGAGGTAGTGAAGAAACATCAGCGGGCCTCCAGAAGGGCGTTGACGGTGGCGAGTTCGGTGTCGCCGAGAGAGCCGGCCGCCTGGTGCAGGGCCAGCAGGGACAGCACATGGCGGTGGCGGGCCTGGGTCTGGGCGTTCTGCGCGCCGGCCAGGGTCTGGATGGCGAGCAGCAGGTCGGTGGTGCTGCGCGTGCCCAGGGTCAGGCCGGTGCGGGTGGCTTCCAGCGCGCGCTCGGCGGCCTGCACGGCGACCTGGGTGGATTCCAGCTGCGACGCGCCCTGGCTGACGGCCAGGTGGTCGGCGCGCACCTCGCGCAGCACGGCGCGGCGGCCGGCTTCGAGCTGCTCGCGCGCGGCGTCGCGCTGGAAGCCGGCGCGGTCGGCGGCGGCCGCAGTGGCGCCGCCGGCGAACAGCGGCACGGTCAGGCGCAGGCCGACCGTCGTCGGCGTGCGGCTGGCGTCGAAGGCCGAGACCCCATCGCCGCGGCGCTGCGTCGTGTCCACGCCCACGCTCAGCGTCGGCAGATGGCCGGCGCGTGCGGCGGAGATGCGCTGCTCGCTGGCCTGCACGTCCAGCTGCAGGGCGCGCAGCTCGGGGTTGGCCTGCAGGGCGCGCTGGGCCCAGGCCTCGGCGTCGTCGGGCAGGGGCTGGGCCGTCAGGTCGCGCCGCAGCGGCTGCAGCGCGGCGGGCGTGGCACCGGTCAGCTGGGCCAGGGCCTCACGGGCGTCGGCCAGATTGGCTTCGGCGGCCAGGGTGTTGCCGCGCGCCAGCTCGCGGTAGGCGCGCGACTGGTCGGCCTCGACCTGGGCCGACAGGCCGGCCTTGAAGCGCGTGTCGGCCTCCTTGACCTGGCGGTCGAAGGCCTCCTCGTTGGCGCGGGCCGTGGCGAGCTGGGCCTGGGCCGACAACAGGCCGAAATAGGCCTCCGCGACACGGGCGCGCGCGGCCTGCTCGGCGGCGGCCAGGCGGGCCGACTGGGCCGAGGCCTGGCTGCGGCTGGCGTCCCATTCGCGCAGGGCGGCAAGGTCGACCAGAGGCTGGCTCAGGCTGCTCGTCGTCGTGCGCGAGCGGCCACCACCGCCGTTCTCACGCTGCTCGGTGCTCTGCAGATTCCATTGCGGCAGCAGGGCGGCGCGTGCTTCACGCGAGGCCGCCTCCTGCACGCCGTTGAGTGCAGCCGCCTGGCGCAGCAGCGGATCGGCCGCGCGGGCCTGGGCCCAGACCTGCAGCAGGTCATCGGCGCGGACCGCGGTGGCGGTCAGCAGCACGAGGACGGGAATCAGTCGACGCATGGGATTCAAGCCACGGCCAGCGATGGCGCCTTGAGCTCGGCGGTCAGGTCCACGACCTGGCCGTCGATGACGTGCACATTGCGCTGGGCGCGGGCGGCCAGCTGCGGGTCGTGGGTCACCATGACGATGGTGGCGCCGTCGCGGTGCAGCTCTTCCAGCAGCTCCATGACGCTGCGCGCCATCGCACTGTCGAGGTTGCCGGTCGGTTCGTCGGCGAGCAGCAGGCGCGGCTCACCCGCGAGGGCGCGCGCGATGGCGACGCGCTGCTGCTGGCCACCGGACAGTTCGGCCGGGTAGTGGCGGCCACGCGCCGACAGGCCGACGCGGGCCAGCGCATCGGCAGCGCGCTTCTTGCGCTCGGCGCCGCTCATGCCGCGGTAGCGCAGCGGCACCTCGATGTTGTCGAGCACGCTGAGATCGGGGATCAGGTTGAAGGCCTGGAAGATGAAGCCGATCTTCTGGTTGCGGATGCGCGAGCGCTCGCCGTCGCCCATGCGGCTGACGTCGATGCCATCGAGCATGTAGCGGCCGGCGCTGAAGGCCTCCAGCAGGCCGGCGATGGTCAGGAAGGTCGTCTTGCCCGAGCCCGACGGGCCGGTCACGGCGACGAACTCGCCCTCTTTGACGGTCAGGTTGAAGTCGCGCAAGGCATAGGTCTCGACCATCTCGGTGCGGTAGACCTTCTGCAGTTTTTCCATCTGAAGCATCTGTCTCTTCCTTTGCTCAATCAGCAGTCAATCTGCAATGAGGACGCGGTCCGCGCCCTTGAAGTTGTCCGCACCGGAGATGACGACCCGGTCACCCACCGACAGACCCGAAATCACTTCGACCCGCTCCAGGGAGCGGGCGCCCAGCTTGACGGCGACCTTCTCGGCCACGCCATTGCGCACCACATAGGCATAGCTGCCGCCGCTCTCGTCGACGAAACTGCCACGAGCCACGCCCAGCACCTTGTCGCGCTTGTCCAGCAGCACGCGCACCGACAGGCGCTGGTTCTGGCGCAGCTGGTCGGGCTGGGTGCCGGCAAAGCGCAGCCGCGCCGCGACCTCGCCATTGACGACCTCGGGCGAGACCGAGCTGACCTGGCCGGCCCAGCGCTGGCCGTTGCCGGTGATCTCGCCGGGCATGCCGGGCTGCAGCTCGCGGGCAAAGCTCTCGGCGACCTGCATCTGCACTTCCAGGGCCGACAGGTCGATGACCGACAGCAGCTTGGCGTCGCGGGCGACGTTGGTGCGGTCGGGGATGAAGAGCTGGCCGACCTGGCCGTCCACCGGCGAGCGCACCTGCAGTTCGGCCACCTGGCGTTCCAGGTCGCTGACCAGCAGCTGCTGGCGCGACAGCGCGCTCTGCTTGGCCTGCACGTCGAGCTTGAGGCTGTCGGTCTTCAGGCCGCGCAGGTCGCGGGCCTGGTCCAGGGCCAGCTTGGCCTTGGCCAGGGCGTCCTGGGCGCGCTCGACCTGCATGCGCGCCGTCGCGCCAGCCTCGAAGGCCTGGGTCTGGCGGGCCAGGTCGTTCTGGGCCGTCTGCTGGTCGATGCGGGCGTTCTCGTAGGCGCTCTGCAGCGCGGCGGTCTGCTGGCGGGCCTCGACCTCGGCGCGGGCCAGGTCCGCGCGAAGCGCGTCGACATTGCTGCGTTCCTGGGCCAGGCGGTTGGTCAGCTCGGGCGAATCGACCCGCGCCAGCACCTGGTTGCGCTTGACCGGATCGCCGGCCTGCACGGCCAGGGTCGCGGTGCCGGCGCCGGGCGCGAACAGCGTGGGACTCTGGGCGGCGACGACGCGGCCCTCGCCGGCGACGTCGCGCGTCAGCGGCGCCACCTCGACCGTGGCGAGAGACAGGCGGGCGGCGCTGACGGCGGAGTCGGCCGACAGCATCTGCCGGATGCGGCCGCCGCCCAGCAGGGCCAGCACGGCGACGACGGCAGCGGCGCCGCCCAGCATCAGGGGCCAGCGCCGGGATCTCGGCGCCAGAGGACGATCCTGCTCGGAGGTGTCGCGGAAGCGAGTGTTCATGCCCCAGTTTTTGCAAACACCGTGCCAGGCCGTCATCCGTGACAAATCAACGGCTTGGCGGCGACCGGACTGTCCGCGGACAGCTTGCGGACAGTCCGAACAATGTCCGCAACCGTCCGCAGCGTTTGCTTACCAAACGGCACAACTGGTGGCGAGACGACACGTCCGGCGGCCTCCAACATCGCGCGGCTTCGGAGACTCAACATGCCCTTCGCCCGACTCTGCCTGTGGGCCGCCCTGGCCGGCCTCAGCTGGCCCGCCCTCGCCGCCACCACGCCCGCTCCCTCCTCGATGACGGAGTCGGAGGCAAGACGCTTCCTCGGCCAGGCCAGCTTCGGGCCGACCGAGGCCGGCGTGACGGAGGTGATGGCACGCGGCCGCGCAGCCTGGCTCGCGAGTCAATTCGCGCTGCCCAGCTCCGACTTCAGCGGCGTGCCCTATGTCGACCCGGACTCGAGCAAAGGTTGCCCGGCCGGTTCGCCGGACACCTGCAAGCGCGACAACTACAGCCTGTTCCCGGTGCAGGTGCAGTTCTTCTCCAACGCCATCAACCAGCCCGACCAGCTGCGCCAGCGCACCGCCCTGGCCCTGTCGGAGATCCTGGTCGTGTCGGGCAATGTCATCAAGCTGCCCAATGCGATGGCCAACTACCAGCGCATCTTCCTGCGCAACGCCTTCGGCAACTTCCGCGACGTGCTGAAGCAGGTGACCCTGTCCCCGGCCATGGGACGTTTCCTGAACATGGCCAACAACGACAAGCCCAACCCGGCCAAGGGCATCCAGCCCAACGAGAACTACGCCCGCGAGGTCCTGCAGCTGTTCTCCATCGGCCTGTGGCAGCTCAACCTCGACGGCAGCCTCAAGCTCGACGCCAGCGGCCAGCCTGTGCCGAGCTATGACCAGGACACCGTCGAAGGTTTCGCCCACGCCTTCACCGGCTGGACCTATGCGCCGCGGCCCGGCGCGACCAAGAACAAGTTCGGCAACCCAAGCTACTACGACGCGCCCATGATCGCCTTCGACGATCACCACGACAAAGGCGCCAAGAAGCTGCTGAACGGCACCATGCTGCCGGCCGGCCAGACGCCCCAGGCCGATGTCGAAGCCGCCGTCGACAGCATCTTCAACCACCCCAATGTCGGTCCCTTCATCGGCCGTCAGCTGATCCAGCAGCTCGTCACGGCCAATCCCAGCCCCGCCTATGTGCAGCGCGTGGCCACGGCCTTCAACGGCGGCGTCATGATCGGCAGCCAGAGCAGCAAGCGCGGCGACATGAAGGCCGTGCTGACGGCCATCCTGACCGACCCCGAGGCGCTGACGCCGCAGGTGCCGGCCAGTTTCGGCAAGCTGCGCGAACCCATCCTGCAGCTGACCCATCTGCTGCGCGCCATGGGCGGCGTCAGCGACGGCGTCTGGCTGCGCAGCCAGGCCGCCGGCCTGGGGCAGACGGTCTACAGCCCCGCCAGCGTCTTCAACTTCTTCCCGCCCGACTACGACCTGCCCGACAACCCCGCCCTGGACGGCCCGGCCTTCGGTGTCTTCAATGCCAGCGCCGCCTTCAAGCTCAGCGGCGTGCTGCAGACGGCCCTGAACGGCAAGGGCGTGGCGCCCGACGCGACGGTGGCTGGCGCCATCGGCACCAAGATCGACCTGACGCGCTGGCAGGCCCTGGCGGCGACGCCGGCCAGCCTGGTCGCCGAGATCAACCGCGTGCTCTTTGCCGGCCGCGCCAGCGCCAACCTGCAGGCCGCACTTTTGCGCGCCGCGCAGATCGCGCCGGCCACCAAGCCGCTGGATCGCGCCAAGGCCGCGCTCTTCCTCGCCGCGATGTCGCCCGAATACCTGGTGGAGAACTGAAATGCTGTCCCGACGCCATCTGCTCTCCCATGCCGCCGCCCTCGCCGGCGCCAGCGCCCTGCCCTCGCTGGCCGCGCCTCTGATCGGCAGCGACTACCGCGCCCTCGTCTGCGTCTTTCTCTACGGCGGCAACGACGGCAACAACATGGTCATCCCCATGGACGCGACCGGCTACGCGGCCTACGCCCGGGCGCGTGGCACGGCCGGTGCCGGCGGCCTGACGCTGCCGCAGTCCAGCCTTGCGCCGCTGAACGGCGGCGGCGTGGGCCTGCACCCGGCCCTCACGCCGCTGGCCGACATCTGGAACCAGGGCCACCTCGCGGTGCAGGCCAATGTCGGCCCGCTGGTCAGGCCCATGACCAAAGCGGAGTTCAACGGTTCAGGAGCCCAGCGGCCGAGCAACCTGTTCTCGCACGACGACCAGCAGAACCAGTGGCAGCGCGGCCAGTCCTACAGCGGCAACACCCTGCCGTCGACGGCCGGTTGGGGCGGGCGCATCGCCGACCTGCAGGCCGGTGGTGGCGTCGTGCCCATGGCCCTCTCGGTCAGCGGCAACAACGTCTTCATGAACGGCGCCACCAGCCAGGGCCTGACGGTCGGCAGCGGCAGCAGCTTCGCCATCAAGGGCTTCGGTGGCAACCCCAGCGCCAACCCCCTCTACCAGCTCTACCAGAGCCTGCTGCAACAGCCCTACGGCAATGCCGAGGAACACGCCGCGGCCAGCGTGCTCAACCAGGCCATCAAGGCCAGCAACGTACTGAACACGGCCCTGTCCAGCACCGGCAGCATCGCCGGCCTCTTCAGCGGCCAGGGCAGCAGCATCGCCCAGCAATTGCTGACGGTGGCCAAGATGATCGAGGGCCGCTCGGGCCTGGGCGTCAACCGCCAGCTCTTCTTCGTCAGCATGGGCGGCTTCGACACCCACAACGACCAGCTCAACCAGCAGAACCAGCTCTTCGCCGACCTCGCTCCGGCGCTGAAGGCCTTCTACGACGCGATGCAGCAACTCGGCGTGGCCAACGCGGTGACCACCTTCACCGCCAGCGACTTCGCCCGCACCCTGCAGCCGGCCTCGGGCGGCGGCACCGACCATGCCTGGGGCAACCACCAGTTCGTCATGGGCGGCGCCGTCAAGGGCGGGCTCTACGGCCGCATGCCCCAGCTGGTGCTGGGCGGGCCGGACGACATGTCCGACGAAGGCCGCTGGCTGCCGACGACGTCGGTGGACCAGATGAGCGCCACGCTGGCCAGCTGGTTGGGCGTCGGCGTGGCCGACCTCGGCGGCATCTTTCCCCACCTGGCCAACTTCGGCGTCAAGAACCTCGGCTACTTCGGCTGAAGCGCTACTCGACGAGGCGGCCGCCGAAGGCCATGCGGCCGGCGCCCGCCGGCGCGTACTCGACATGGACCCGCGCCACGGGCCGGCCGGTGGCGGAGGCGACGGCCTGCGTCAGCGCCGCCAGTTCCGCCTGCAAGGCCTCGCCCGCGGGAAGGCGGGCGTGCAGCACGCCGACGAAGACCGGGAGTGGCCCCTGCAAGGCCCCGCCGTTCTCGGCGTAGCGGTCTTCCGCCATCGGGTGCAGGCGAAGCCAGACACGGCCCGGCGGCATCTTGAGCGCGTCGCCGATGGCGCCAGCCAGCACCTCGGCCGTGGCCAGCGACGGACCGACGATCTGGACGTCAACGATGGGCATGCCCGCAGGCTACCCGTTCAGGCCATGCCCGTCACGACCAGGAAGCAGTAGGCCAGCACGGCGCCCCACAGGCACAGGCCGAACAAGGAGGAAGCGCTTCGCATCATGTCGTTCTCCCATCCGATTGAACGCTGCCGCTGCCGGCCTCAGGCGCGCAGCAGCTTGTCTGCATAACGCCAAGTTTGCGGGGCTTGCGGAAACACTGCTGCCAGTGAGGCTTCCGACAGTCCCAGATGGCGCTGCAGCAGCGGCGCCAGCACCTGGCGGAAGTCCGTGCGCACGGCCAGGTCGCGACCGTCGGCCAGGGCGCTGGCGTCCAGGCCCGGCCATTCGCCCAGCATCTGGCCGCCGGCCACCGGCCCGCCCATCAGCCAGATGACATTGCCGCGGCCATGGTCGGTGCCGCCGTTGCCGTTCTGACGCAGGGTGCGGCCGAACTCGCTGGCGACGACGATGACGGTGTCCTTGTACGCATCGCCCAGGCCGACGCTCAGCGCATCCAGGCCCTCGCCCAGGCTGGCCAGGCGGTTGGCCAGCTGGCCGCGCGCCGCGCCCTGGTTGACGTGGGTGTCCCAGCCGCCCACGGCCGTGAAGGCGAGCTGGGTGTGGGCGTCCTTGCGGATCAACGTGCCCAGGCGACGCGCATCGGCGGCAAAGCTGCGCGCGGACGGTGCACCGGCATCGGCGCTCGGATCCATGGACTTGCCGCCCTCGCCGGCGGCCATGCTGCGGCTCATCTCGCCGCGACCTTGCGTGGTGTCGCGCAGGGTGCCACTGAGCTGGGCGTCGTTGGCATAGAGCTTGGCCAGGCCGGCCTGCATCTGCGGGTCGTCGATGGCGCGACGCTGCATGGCATTGGGCCCCAGGCCCAGGTTGGCGACGCTGGCCGTGCCGGCAAAGATGCGCGGCGGCGTGCTGCCCTGGCTGATGGCCCGCGTCGGCGCCGGCTCGCCGGGCAGGGCCGTCAGCAGCCGGTTCATCCAGCCGTCGGGCGTGGACTTGCGACCCGGCGTGCCGGACTCGAAATAGTCCTGGGCATCGAAGTGGGAACGCGTCGGGTCGGGCGAGCCGCTGGCATGCACGAAGGCCAGCTGGCCGCCGTCCCAGTGACGCTTCAGCGGGCTCAGGGACGGATGCAGGCCGAACAGCGAGTCGAGCTTGATGAGGCCGTCCTCCGCGCCCGGCGCCGCCAGCGCGATCTGCGGCCGGCTGGCGGCGTATTCGCGCTCACCGTAGGGCGCGACGACCGAGAGACCGTCGACCGCGCCGCGCAGCATGACGACGACGAGCTTCTTCTGGGAAGCACCCTGGGCCTGCACCAGGGACACGGGCAGGCCGCCCAGGGTGAACGCGCCGAAATGGAGCAGTTGGCGGCGGAGCATGGCAGGCTACCTCTTCATGAAATCGGGACTGGCGAGCAGCAGGGCGACCTGCTGGCCGGCGGGCTCGCTGGCGAGCGTGCGGCGCGTCGGTTCGCTGACCGAGGCACCCAGGGTGCTGGTCAGCTTCTCGGCGCTGACGCCGCTGCGCTGGCCCAGCGTGGTGGCGAGTTGCACCCGCTGCGTCAGGGCTTCGGGGTTGCGCCAGGCCGCGGCCGTGTTCTTGTAGCCATCGGGCGTGGCGGCACCGAAGAGCGGCTGGCCGGCCTGGGCCAGCGCGCCCAGCAGGTTCTGGGGGTTGGCCGGCTGCAGGTCCAGCGCCCGCAGGCTGGACAGCAGGTATTGGTAGGGCGTCTTGAACTTGGCCTGATAGGCCTCGCGACTCCAGAACTCGTCGGCGCTGATCAGGGTGCGCGTGAGCTCGCGCAGGTCGCCGCCGCTGACCTTGAAGTTGTCGGCCAGCCTCTGCACCAGGCTGGGCGGCGGATCGTCGGCGACAAAGGCCTGGGCGAACTTGTAGGCCAGGTGACGGGCGGTGGCGGGATGGGCGGCCAGCACGTCCAGGGCATGCTCGCCCTCGGCCTGGCCGGCGCCCTTGATGGTCTGGCCGAGCCAGGTCTTGCTGCCGGCGTCATGCTTGCGCGCATCGAAAGCGAACAGGTCGCCCGTGCCGCCAATCAGGGCCTTGCGCGAATCCAGTCCCCAGCCGGTCAGCATGCGCGCCAGCTCGGTCAC
Source organism: Roseateles sp. FW305-36 (assembly GCF_058787015.1). NCBI lineage: Bacteria > Pseudomonadati > Pseudomonadota > Betaproteobacteria > Burkholderiales > Sphaerotilaceae > Roseateles > Roseateles sp. FW305-36. Next base: position 74,171 of record NZ_JBYSZK010000006.1, read on the forward strand.
GTCGCGCTGCGTGTAGCCGCCGTCCACGCCCAGGGTGTGCAGCTCCATCAGCTCGCGGGCATAGTTTTCGTTGAGGCCGCCGGGCACGCGCGCCTTGAGCTCGGGACGCTCGGCCAGAAAGCGGCGGGCCCGCTTCGGCGGCTCATAACCGGCGACGACGCTCTGGGCGTTGTCGAGATAGATCAGCATCGCCGGGTGCCTGGCGGTCGCCCCCAGCATGTCGCGGAAGCGCCCCAGCACATGGGGCCGGATGGCGCGCTGCTCGTAGTCGGCCACCAGCACGCCGACGGCGTTCTTGCCGGCGAAGACATTGAAGTGGTTGAACCAGAACTCCGTCATCACCTCCTCGAGCTGGGCCGGGCTTTGCAGCGCGCGCGACAGGCGCGCCGTCGCAGCCTGCGCGACCAGGGGGCGGATCTTTTCGCGCACCGCGTTCAGCGCGTCGGCGTCGGCCTGCATGCCCTGGGCCTTCTCGCGCCGGGCTTCGCGGGCCGCCTTGATGGCCTCACGGTAGCGGCCCATCAGCTCGGCCTGGCCGAGCTTGAGCACGTCCAGGTCTGCCAGGCGGGCACTCAGGGTTTCGGGCTGCGGCAGGCGGCGCGGCTCCAGTTGCTCGGTGAGAAAGCGCTCCAGCCATTTGTCGGCACCGAGGGCGGCGATGGCCGCGGCATCGGCCGGGCGCGGGCCGTAGCCAAGGCGATTGAGGGCGTGCAGGGCGCGCTCGTCGGCACCGAGGGCGGGGCCGGCGGCCACAACGGCAGCCTGGCTGCGGCGCGCTGCCAGCATGACGCCGCTCGCCAGGGCGGCGGCGCTGCTGAGCACAAAGCGGCGGTTTTTCATCGGCGGTCTCCGGTGTCCGTCTTTCACCGAAGCATCCCGCGGGGCGCGCAAGCCCTTGTGGCGGACGCGCAAAGATTTGTAGAGATGGGACCCCTCGTCCAAGGTTTACCTTGGCCGGTCCCCCGAGGGGACGGCGATGCTTGCCGGGTTGACCGGCAAGCACATCGCCCAAGGCGGGCCGGCTAGGGAGCGGCCCGGCGCTCGGCCCGCAAATTCATGCGCCGCGCAACCAATGCTCCAGGCTGCGCAGCGTGGCCGCCACATCGAGAGGCTTGTTCCAGTAGCCGTCAAAGCCGTGGCGGCGCGCCAGCTGCGAGGCGACGAACTCGGATTCCGCCGTCACCAGCAGGGCCGGCACGCCCTCGGGCAGGCCGGCCTCGCGCAACTGGGCCAGCAGTTCGTCGCCGCCGATGTCGGGCAGGCGCAGATCGCAGAGCAGCAGGTCGACACGCGCCTGCACGACCAGGCGTCGGGCCTCGGCGCCGCTGCGGGCCACCAGCAGGCGGCAGCCGGGATGCAGCTCGAGGATGCCCTGCATCAGCATCGCATTGACGGGATCGTCCTCGACGTAGAGAACCTGGCTTGTCGTCATGCCGGCCTCTTCAGCAGCGGGCGTCATGCCGCCAGGTTCGAACTCGGGCAGGGCGGCGTCGGCAGGTGAAGGACATGAATGCATGGCGTGTACAGGTTTGCGCCGATTATCAAATCTATTAATACAGCCGATCAACCACCGGCCCCCGAACCGGTGGGGTCGCCGCAGATTTGCCAAATATTTCCCGACGCTCCCGTCGGCGCCCGCCTAGGCGCGGCGACGCAGCTCGGCCACCCCGCGCGACAGCGGCAACCAGCCTTCGGGCACGGGCATCCCGGCCGTCCAGGACGCCGCGGCGTCCTCCAGCGCACGCGCCTGGCCGGCCAGGGCGGGCTGCCCAAGCAGTTCCAGCACGGCCTTCAGGCCATGGGCGACCCGCCGCAGCGCCGCCGCGTCGCCGCGGGCGACGGCGGCATTGCCCTGCGCGAGGTCGTCGGCGAAGCGGTCGAGGCAGCCCGCGCGGAAACTCTCGAACAGCGCGCTGTCCCCGCCGAAATGCTGCCGCACCGGATCGGTGCCCGCGGCCACCTCCACGGCGGGCGCCGCCGCTGCGGCCACCCCGCGCAGCAGCTCGCTGACCGTGCCCAGCAGTTCGCCCAAGGGCACGGGCTTGCTCAGCGTGCGCGCGACGCCCCAGGCGGTCAGCGCGGCATGAAGGTCGAGATGCAGGCCCGCGCTGAACACCACCCAGGGTGGCGCCCCGGCGACCTGGGCCACGCCGTCGGCCAGCAGGGCCTCGGTCGAGCCGTCGGGCAGCATCAGGTCGCTGATGACGAGTTGCCAACCGCCGGTCGCCAGGGCGGCGCGGGCCTCGGCCACGCTGCGCACGACGCTCAACTCGACGGGCGGCGCCGCGGCGTCATGGCCGGGCAATTCCTCGAGGGCCAGCTGGACGAAGCGGGCGATCGAGACGTCATCCTCGATCAGCAGCAGGCGCGCGACCATCCGGGCGCCGCTCAAGCCGGCTGGGCCACCGCGGCCTCAGCCAGCAGAGGCGGCAACTCGGTGACGAGGGCCGTCTTGTGAACCAGCGGCACGCCGTCCAGCGCAAAGGCATAGGGCTCGCGCTGCGCCTCGTCGAGCGCCGTCACGACGATGAGGCGGCTGCGCGCGAACTGCGGATGCGAGCGCAGGCTGGTGATCAGGGCCGCGCCGTCGATGCCCGGCAGCAGGATGTCGATGAGCAGCACATCCGGCTCGAGGCGGCCGGCCATGGCCAGGCCGGCGATGCCGTCGGAGGCGACATGCAGTTCGGCCCCGGGCAGCTCGCGTTTGACGACCAGGCTGATGAGATTCTGGAAGTGCACCGAGTCCTCGATGAGCAGCAGCGTCAGTGGACGCTCGCCGGGCTCGGCTTCGCCGGACGGCAGCGCTGTCGATGATGGCCCGGCACGGCTCGCCAACCAGGCGTCCAGCGAGCTGCGCAGGATGCGGCGGTGACCGCCGGGCGTCTTCCAGGCCTGCAGTTCGCCCCGGTCCACCATGAGTTGCACCGAGCGCACGGCCATGCCCAGGCGCTGGGCGGCTTCGGTGGTGGAGCAGGTATCGGGCACGGTGGGGTTCACTCGCGATATTTTGCCGAATTCGGCCGTGGATGCCGAGCGGATCTATTTGATAAAAATGATTACGCCGGAAAATGCGCATTCTGCCAAGGAAACGCCATGCTGCCCATCGCCTCCCCTCCCTCCGACCCGCGCCCGCCGCTGTCGGGCGCCGACCTGGATGGCAATCCGGAACGCAGCGCCCACCGCGTCCGCCTGGGCCATCTGGCCGAGGCCCTGGCCCGGCATCTCGGCCTGGATGACGACAGCGCCCGCGCGCTGCGACTGGCCGCCCCCCTGCACGACATCGGCGAACTCGATGCCGCCGACACCAGCAACGAGCCTCCCTGGCCGCTGACGGCCGACGAGGAGCAGCACCGCCGGCGTGCCCAGCCGCGCCGCGGCGCGGCCCTGCTGAGTGGCTCCAGCCTGCCGCTGTTCGCGCTGGCGGCCGAGATCGCCCTGCACCACCGCGAGCGCTGGGACGGCAGCGGCTATCCCGACGGCCTGCAGGGCGAGACCATTCCCCTGTCCGGGCGTATCGTCGCCATCGTGGACTATTTCGACGCCCTGACCATGCCCCGCAGCTATCGCCCGGCCCGTGCCGACGACCGCGCGCTGGCCATGCTGGCCGAGCAGGCCGGCAGTGCCTTCGATCCCCGCGTCGTCGCCGCCTTTTTGGCCCACGCCACCGAGTTGATCGCATTGCGCGACCGCATCAACGCGACGCGGCCCGGAGCCGAGGCATGAAGCGGCTCGGGGCCGCCCTGCTCGGCCTGCTGGCCGCCCTGCCCGGCCTGGCGGCCTCCACCACCACGCTGCGCATCCAGGACAGCGGCGAACTGCGCGTCTGCATCTGGCCCGACTACTACGGCATCTCGCTGCGCAATCCGCGCACCGGCCAGCTGTCGGGCCTGGACATCGACCTGTCGGCCGCCTTCGCCGCCGACCTCAAGGTCAAGCCCGTCTACGTCGACTCGTCGTTCGCGACCCTCGTCGACGACCTGCTGCGTGAGCGCTGCGACATCGCCATGTTCGCCGTCGGCATCACGCCGCAGCGCGCCCAGGCCCTGCGCTTCAGCCGCCCCTATCTGGAAAGCGACATCTATGCCGTGACGACGCGCAGCAGCCGCGTCATCAAGCAATGGCAGGACCTGGACCGCCCCGGCGTGCGCATCGCCGTGCAGGCCGGCACCTTCATGGAACCCGTGATGGCAGCTGCCCTCAAACAGGCTAACCTCGTCGTCGTGCGGCCACCCGACACGCGCGAGCGCGAACTCGAGGCCGGCCGCGTGGACGCCTTCATGACCGACTATCCCTACAGCCGCCGACTGCTGGACAACGCCGACTGGGCCCGCCTCGTCGCGCCGCCCTCGCCCTTCTTCGTGCTGCCCTACGCCTATGCCGTCAAGCCCGGCGACGCTGCCTGGCTCAGCGCCGTGGACGAATTCGTCGGCCGCATCCAGCGCGACGGCCGCCTGCAGGCCGCCGCCAAACGCCACGGCTTGAGCGCCATCGTCCGCGACCGCTGATGCCTCACCGCAGCCGCTGGCGCCCAAGCATCATCACCGCCAGCGCCGGCGTCCTGCTCGCGGCCACGCTGCTGGCCGGCGCGGGCTACAGCATCTGGCGCGAGAAGCGCGAGCTGACCATCGAGACTGCGGCCCGCCAGGCCCTGCTGGCCCGCGTGCTGGAAGACCACGCCAGCCGCAGCCTCGACGCCACGCAGCTGGCGCTCGCCGGCTTGGCCGACATGGCAGAGCGCGGCGCACCGGACGAGGTGCTGCAGGCCCTGCTCGGCCAGACCCAGGCGAGCCTCGGTTTTCTGCGCGGCGTCGCCCTGCTCGACGAAGCCGGCCATGTGCTGGCAGCCGCCGATCCCGCCGACCACGGCGTGCAGATCGTGCCAGCCCGGCTGGGCCCCTGGCCGGCCCTGGGCCAGGACGCGCTGGGCGGCTTCGTCGCCGCGCGCAGCCTGGCCGGTCTCGCGCCGGGCAATTCGGCGGCGGTGGTGCCGCCCGGTGTCGGCTTCATCGCACTGCTGCACGGCGTCAAGCTGCCCGACGGCCGCCCGGCCCTGCTGGCGGCCCTGCTCAACCCGGATGCGCTGGCCAACTTCCAGGAACTGACGCTGAACGATGCCCGCGCGGCGGCCGCTCTCGTCGACCTCGACGGGCGCCTGCTTGCCGTGACAGCCGGCGCCGATCACCTGGCCGGCGAACGCCTGGCCTCGCTGCAACTGCCCACCGGCCCGCTGGCACGCGTGCGCACCGGCGACGAATACGGCCGCTGGGAAGGCCCCGGTCTGCGCGACACCGACCAGCTCGGCGCCTTTCGCGCCCTGCGCACCCGGCCGCTGGTGGTCGTCGTCGAGCTGCCCCAGGACGAGCTGCAGACGCAGTGGCTGGCCACCCTGCGCGACCTCGGCCTGCCCGCCATCGGCATCGCCGCCGCGCTGCTGGCACTGTCCGGCGTGGGCGCGGCGGCGCTGCGCGGACGCGAGCGCTCGCTGGCGCAGCTCGACGAGGCACAGCGCCAGGTTGCCGAGCGCGAGCGCGAGCTCAGCGCCATCTTCGGCAGCGTGCAGGACCTGCTGTTCCGAACCGACGCCACCGGCCACGTGACCTTCATCAACGAAGGCTATGCCCGCCTCAGCGGCCTTCCCGTCGCCCAGGTGCTGGGCCGGCCGCTGCAGGACCTGTTCGGCGGCTCGCCCGCCGTGGCCACGCTGTTCGCCATCGGCGAGGTCCACGATGCGCATCCGCATGAACTGCGCGCCGACTGGATCGCGGCGGACGGCAGGGCGCGCAGCTTCGAGCTCCACCTGGTGCCGCTGCGCCGCCAGGCCGGCATCCTCGAGTGGGTGGGCAGCGCCGCCGACGTCAGCGGCCTGGTGCGCGCCCAGGCCGAGCTGCGCGCCCAGCTCGGCCTGGCGCGCTCGCTGCTGTCCAGCAGCCCCCTGCCCATGTCCGTGCTGGACGGCGACAACCGCTATCTCGACGTCAACCGCGCCTGGGAGCAGTTCACCGGCCGGCGCCGCAGCGAGGTGCTGGGGCGCAAGGCCGCCAGCTATCTCCGCCCCGATGAGGCGGCCCTGCATGACAGCCGCGACGCCGAACTGCTGGCACGCGGCGGCGAGATGAACTACGAGTCCGTCTGGCATGGCATCGACGGCCGCCGGCGCGATCTCTACGTCAGCAAATCCACCTTTGCCGACGACCACGGCCGGCCCATGGGCATCGTGGTCTGCTTCATGGACATCAGCGAGTTCCGCGAGGCCGAGCGCGCCACGCGCGCCGCCCGCGACGCCGCCCTGCAGGCCTCGCGGGCCAAGTCCGACTTCATCGCCAACGTCAGCCACGAATTGCGCACGCCGCTGCAGTCCATCCTCGGCTTCTCGGAGATCGGCACGCTGCGCGCCCGCGCCGAACCGCGCCTGGCCGAGCTCTTCAGCGACGTGCATCGCGCCGGCCAGCGCATGCTCAGCCTCGTCAACGACCTGCTCGACCTCAGCAAGATCGAGCGCAGCGGCGAACCCCTGCAGCCCGAGCGCCTGGACCTGCGGCCGCTGGCCGTGGAGGTCGGCCGCGAACTCGAGCCCCTGCTGGCGGCGCGCCAGCTCGGCTTGGCGCTGGCTCTGGGCGACGAGGACCTCGTCGTGCTGGCCGACCCGCAGCGGCTGCAGCAGTTGCTGCGCAACCTGCTCGCCAACGCCATCCGCTTCTCGCCCGTCGGCGGCCATATCGAGGTGACCGCCTGGCAGGACGACGCGGCCGACGAGGTGCGCCTGGACGTCGCCGACCGCGGCCCCGGCATCCCGCCTGACGAGCTGGAAAGCATCTTCGAGGCCTTCGTGCAGTCCAGCGCCACCAAGAACGCGGCCGGCGGCACCGGCCTGGGCCTGGCCATCTGCCGCCGCATCGCCGAGGCCCACGACGGCCGCATCTGGGCCGCCAACCGGCCGGACGGCGGCGCCGTCATCAGCCTGGCCCTGCCGGCGGCGCGGTTCGGGGACACCTCGCCGGGGACGCTTTGAAGGCGGCCACGCCAGCGCCGGGTCCAGCTAGATCGGCGCGTCACCCGTTTCGGTGTCGGAGCGCTTGCGGCTTCGCGTCGCTGGTGCAGCGACGGCCAGGCGCTTGTTGACCACCACATCGCCATTGGCAAGCACGCTGTACAGGAAAGGCCAGTCGTGAGGCAGCAGCCGCACCGGCCAGCCCGGATTCGGCGCCACGGCCGCGGGCGGCTCCGCCTCTGCCCGGGGCTTGCGCTCCCGCGATGCCATCGGTCGCGCCAGCTCCGGCCGAAGATCAGAGCTTCAGCTGCGCAAACGCCGCCCTCAGCCCTTCCACACCACCGACGCGCTGGTCGTTGATGAAGACCTGGGGCATCTGGCGCACGGCCGGGCCGCACTTCGCGTAGAAGGCCAGGCGCTGCTCCTCGTCATCGATCAGGATCTCCTCGAAGGCCAGGCTGCGGGCCTTGAGCAGGCTTTTGACGGTGTCGCACTGCGGGCAGGCGGACTTGGAATAGACGACGATGTTGAGCTGCATGGGCCAAGTCTAGGGGCGAAGCGCCGCCAGTTCCTGGCGCAGGGCAGCGTTCTCGGCCTCGAGTGCGGCCACCCGCAGTCGCAGCGATTCCAGTGTGTCCGGCGGCGCATCCAGCTCGGCTGACGGCTCTTCGGCCTCCGCAGCCGGGCCGGCCGCGGGCGTCCTGCGCTTGGCTTCGCGCACGCGCTTGGCGGCCTGCTTGATCTCCTCGGCACCCGCCGCCGCGGCGGCGACCTGCTCTTGCGCCGGCAGCGTGGCGACCGCCGCCGCGGCATTGATGGAGACCTTGCCGGACTTCACCGCCGCCACCAGTTCCGGCGCGCCCTGCTTCTGTATCTTCTCGATCAGCACGACCTGGTTGCTGCTCAGGCGCGCCGCCTTGGCCAGGGCTTCGCGTGTCTGCAGCGCCTCGTGGTCGGGGAGCTTTGGCAGGGTCGCCGCGGCAGCGACTGGCTGCTCCTGTGCCGGCGGTGCACTGCGGGCGCGCCGCTCCGCGACGATCTCGCGCTTGCGCAACGCCAGCTCGCCGCGCTGGTAGTCGGACAGGCTGCGACGGCCGAGGTGCTGGTCGATCATCCACAGGTGCACGTCCTCCATGGACTGGAAGCGCGGGTTCTGCACCGTCTGGAATGGCAGGCCGTGCTTGCTGCAGATGCCGTAGCGGTTGTGGCCATCCACCAGCACATTGCCCCACAACACCAGCGCGTCGCGGCAGCCTTCGGCCAGGATGCTGCGCTCCAGGGCCTCATGTTCGTCGGCCGTCAGCGGTTCGATATAGGCCTTGAGTTCTTCGTTGACGACGATATCCATGGAAACCGGGAGCACGCTTGCGGGAAAGGGGGCGAATTCTAGAGAGGTCGCCCGGCGCGCCGCCGCCGCTGACAATCCGCCCGCCATGCCGCGCCGATCGCCCCGCGCCCACCACCACGTCTACGTCGTGCTCTTGTCCGAGCGCGTCTGGAACGAGCCGGCCTTCCGCAGGTCCAACCCCGACCACGACATCCTCAAGCCCTGCGTCTATGTCGGCATGACGGGCCTGGACCCCGACCTGCGCTTCGACAAGCACATGGCCGGCGTGCAGGCCAACCGCTTCGTGCTGAAGTACGGCGAGCGGCTGATGCCCGAGCTCTACGAGTGCTACAACCCCATGCCCTACGAAGCGGCGCGCGACATGGAGGTGGAGCTGGCCATCGCCCTGCGCGAGGCGGGCTACGGGGTCTGGCAGGCCTAGCGGCTCCTGAGGCCGTCCACATCGAGGACGCGCACGCCTTGCCGGCGGGTCTCGATGAGGCCATCGGCTTCAAGCTGCTTCAGTGCCGCATTGGCCCGCTGTCGCGACACGCCCGCCAGCAGGGCGATTTCACCCTGGCTGAGGGACAGCAGGTCCGGACGGCCGGGGTAGAGATAGGGATCGAAAAGGCTGGCCAGGGTGTGGGCGACGCGGGCGTCGATGCGGGGCAGCCGACCGATGGCCAGCAGTTCCATGAAGTGGCCGAGCCGGGCATTGAGCAGGCGGGCGACGAACTGGTTGAAGGCCAGGCTGCTGTCCAGCAGCCACTGGAAGAGTTGCAGCGGAATGAGGGCGACCCGCGTCTCCCTCTGCGCCACGGCGTCGTATCGCCACTGGCCTCGCTTCATCAGCGTGCCCTCGCCGAACCAGGTGCCCGAACAGGCCGCCGTCAGGGCCGTCTGCTCGCCGCCCTCGCTGACCACCTTCTGCACGACCAGGCCGTCCATGATGCCGACCCAGTAGCTCGCCTCGGCCCCGGTGCTGACGATGGACTCGCCCGGGAAGTAGACCCGCTCGACAGCGCCTGACAGCACCAGATCGAGATCCGCCGCCGCCAGGGTCCGGCCCCAGGGCGAGGTGCGCAGGAAGCCGTAGAGATCGCGCGAAGCCGACAACGCTGGCGTCACGGCGTCACCCACTGCCCCTTCGACGCCACCGCGGCTTCGACGAAGCGCACGCCGCGTGCACCGTCCGTCACGCGCGGGTAGTCGCCGCTGCGTGTGCCGGCCTGCAGGTCGGCTGCGAGCTCGGTGTAGAGATTGGCAAAGGCCTCGATGAAGCCCTCGGGATGGCCGGGCGGCAGACGGCAGGCGCGGCGAGCCGATTCGCTGAGGCCGGCGGAACCACGCGTCAGGCGGCGCGGCGCGGCGTCGAGCGGCGCATGGATGAGGACATTGGGATCTTCCTGCTGCCAGCTCAGGCTGCCGCGCTCGCCAAAGACGCGCAGGCGCAGGTCGTTCTCGTGGCCGATGGCCATCTGCGAAGCCAGCAGCACGCCACGGGCGCCGCCCGAGAGGCGCAGCAGTAGGCTCGCGTCGTCGTCCAGCTGGCGGCCCGCGCCGAAGCTGCTGAGCTCGGCGCAAAGTTCTTCGATGGCCAGGCCGGTAACCGTGTGCAGCAGGTTCTCGGCGTGCGTGCCGATGTCGCCGAGGGCGCCACCGGGGCCGCTCCGGGCGGGGTCGGTGCGCCAGGCGGACTGCTTGTTGCGGCTGCTCTCCAGCGCACCGGCCAGCCAGCCCTGGTGGTACTCGACGACGACCTTGCGCACCCTGCCGATGGCACCCGAGCGCACCAGCTCGCGGGCCTCGCGCACCAGGGGGTAGCCGGTGTAGTTGTAGGTCACCGCGAAGGCAGTGCCGCGGCTGTCGACGAGCTGCACCAGCTCGTCGGCCTGGGCGCTGCTGTTCACCAGCGGCTTGTCGCAGGCGACATGGAAGCCCGCGTCGACAAAGGCGCGCGCCACCTCGAAGTGCAGATGGTTGGGCGTGACGATGACGACGAGATGGACGCGCTGTTCGGGCGGGCGACGCAGCTCGTCGGCCAGCAGGGCGCGCCAGTCGGCGTGGATGCGGTCATCGGCCAGGCCGAGGTCGCGGCCCGAGGCGAGGGACTTTTCCGGCGTGGACGACAGCGCACCGGCCACCAACTCGTAGCGGCCATCCAGCGCCATCGCATGGCGATGCACGGCGCCGATGAAGGCGTCGCGACCGCCGCCCACCATGGCAACGCGCAGCTTCATCCCGCCATGCCTTTCGAGAAGGCCGCGTCGAAGGCACCATGGGCGGGCGGGAAGTCCAGGCGGCGGCAGAAGGCAGCGCTCTCGGTGGCGCCATGCACGCGGTCCATGCGGCTGTCTTCCCATTCGACCGACAGCGGTCCGGCATAGCCGACGTCGTTGAGCGCGACGATGATGGATTCGAAGTCGATCATGCCGCGGCCGACGCTGCGGAAATCCCAGCCGCGCCGCGGGTCGCCGAAGCTGGTGTTGCCGCCGAAGGTGCCCACCGTGCCGTCGCCGCGCCCCCACCAGACGTCCTTCATGTGCACATGGAAGATGCGCGGGCCGAACTGGCGAATGAAGCGCACATAGTCCACGCCCTGGTAGGCCAGATGGCTGGGATCGAAGTTGAAGCCGAAGCGCGGGTGGCCGTTCAGCGCGGCGATGGCGCGCTCCGACGTCGCGATGTCGAAGGCAATCTCCGTCGGGTGCACCTCCAGCGCGAAGTTGACGCCCTGCTCCTCGAAGACATCGAGGATGGGCGTGAAGCGGCGCGCGAAGTCCACAAAGCCGGCGTCCCAATAGGCCTGCGAGGTCGGCGGGAAGGCATAGGCCGCATGCCAGATGGACGAGCCGGTGAAGCCGGTGACGCGCTGGGCGCCGAGCAGCCTGGCGGCGCGCGCCGTGTCGGCCAGCTCGGCCGCGGCGCGCCGGCGCACGCCCTCGGGCTCGCCGTCGCCCCACACGTGGGCCGGCAAGATGGCCTGGTGGCGCGCGTCGATGAGGTCGCAGACGGCCTGGCCGATCAGGTGGTTGCCGATGGCGAAGACTTCGAGCCCATGCTCGGCCAGCAAGGCGCGCTGGCCTTGGGCATAGCCGGGCTCCTTCAGCGCTCGCTGCACATTGAAATGGTCGCCACCGCAGGCCAGCTCCAGGCCGTCATAGCCCATGCGCCTGGCCAGAGGCGCCAGCTCGGCCAGCGGCAGGTCGGTCCATTGGCCGGTGAAGAGGGTGAGGGGTCTCATGATCAGAACGGGCTATCGGGGAAGTAGAAGTCCTTGGCGTTTTCTCGAGTGATGAGCACCGAGGGCACGATGGTCTTGGCCGGCAGCTTCTGGCCCTTCAGCCGCGCCTCGGCGGTCAGCTTGATGGCGTCATAGATGAACTTGGGCGAGTAGGACACATTGGCCTGGATGCGCGGGTCGGCCCCCTCCTTCAGGATCTTGACCATGCCCTTGGCGCCGGCGCCGCCGAAGACCAGCTTGATGTCGCTGCGCTTGGCCTGGTCGATGGCCTTCAACACGCCGAAGGCCATGTCGTCGTCAGCCGCCCAGACGGCGTCGATGTGCTTGAAGCGGGTCAGGAAGTCCTGCATGACCTTGAAGGCGTCGTCGCGGTTCCAGTTGCCGTGCTTGGCGTCGAGCAGCTTGATGCCGGGGTTCCTGGCCAGCACCGCCTTGAAGGCGTCCATGCGCTCGTTGTCGATGGTGGTCGCGATGCCGCGCAGGGCCACGATGTCGCCCTTGCCGCCGAGCTGCTTGGCGATGAACTCGCCCGGCACGCTGCCGAAGGCGGTGTTGTCGCCGGACACATAGGCGTCCTGGGCCGAGGCGTCGGTCAGGCCGCGGTCCACCACCGTCACATAGACGCCCTTGTTGTGCAGCTGCTGGACCGGCTTGGTCAGCGCCGCCGACTCCTGGGGCAGGACGACCAGGGCGTTGATCTTGTTCGTCGTCAGCAGGTCCTGCAGCTGGTTGGCCTGCTCGCCGGCCGAGGCCGCGGCCTTGACGGTGATCTTGAGGCCGGGGTTGGCGGCCTCCAGTTCCTTCTTGGCCTGGTTGGCCCACCAGACGATGCCGGCCGTGAAGCCGTGGTCGGCCGCGGGGATGGCCACGCCCAGGTTGACGGGCGTCTGAGCCTGGGCGGTGGAGGCCGCCGCCAGTGCAATCGCGAGGGCGAGTCTGCGGGTGAACATGCGCTGAGTCTCCTGTCTAGCGTTGCCGTCTTTGCATGAAGGCAACGGCGATGATGACGATGCCCTGGACCGCGGCATTCAGGTGGATGCTGATGAAGCTGGTGAGATTGAGCACATTGCCGATGACCGACAGCAGCAGGGCGCCCACCACCGTGCCGGCAATGCTGCCCGAGCCGCCCTTCAGCGCCGTGCCGCCGATGATGACGGCAGCGATGGCCTCCAGCTCCCATAGCAAACCCGTGCTGGGCGAGGCCGATCCCAGGCGCGGCACATAGAGCAGGGTGGCGACGCCCACCATGGCGCCCAGCACCATATAGCTGCCGAGCTTGACCGTGTCGACCTTGACGGCGGCATAGCGCGCCACCTGCTCGTTGGAGCCGATGGCCTGCACGTAGCGGCCGTACGCCGTGCGCTGCAGCAGGGCTGCCGCGCCGAGCGCCACAAGGGCGAAAACCCAGACCGGGACGGGAACGCCCAGCAGCGTGCCGTAGTAGACCGGCGCATAGGCATCGGCCAGCTCGTTGTCCAGGGTGATGGCGCCGCCGTCCGCCAACCAGGTCAGCACGGCGCGGAAGATGCCCAGGGTGCCCAGCGTCACGATGAAGGGCTCGATGTGGCCGCGCGTGATCAGCCAGCCATGCGCAAATCCCAGCACGCTGCCCAGCAGCACGGCGCCGCTGGCGCCCGCCACCACCGCCACGCCCGGCGTCACGCCATGGGCGCCCAGGGTGTTCATCAGCAGGATGACGCAGCCGGCGATCAGGGCCGCCATCGAGCCCACCGACAGGTCGATGCCGCCGCCGACGATGACGAAGCACATGCCCACGGCGATGATGCCGGTGAAGGTGGTGCGGGTCAGCACATTGAGCGCGTTGTCGATCGTCGCGAACTCGGAATTCAGCAGCGAGGCGACGATGCACAGCAGCACCAGGCCGGTCAGCGGCCCGAGGCCGTGCAGGCGCGACAGCAGGCTGGAGCGGGCGTCAGTGAGTTCCGGTGGCATGGGCGATCAGCAGGTCTTCGGTGGCGTCGGCGGCATCGACGACGGTTTGCAGGCGGCCGCCGCGCATGACGGCGATGCGGTGGCACAGGCCTATGAGTTCCATCAGCTCCGACGACACCACGATGACGGCAAGCCCATCGGCAGCCAGGCGCTGGATGAGGCCGTAGAGGTCGCGCTTGGCACCCACGTCGACGCCGCGTGTCGGCTCGTCCAGCACGACGATGCGCGGCCCCGGATGCAGCACCTTGGCCAGGGCCAGTTTCTGCTGGTTGCCGCCGGACAGCGAACGGGCGGGCACATCCAGCGAGCGGGCACGGATGCCGAATTCGTCGACCGCCCGCTTCAGCGCCGCCATCTCGTCGGCCGGCTTCAACCACGGCGGCAAGGCCATCAGCGTCAGGTTCTGGCGCAGGCCGAAGTCCAGATGCAGGCCCTTGCCCTTGCGGTCCTCGCTCAGATAGGCGAGGCCCAGGTCGGCGGCTTCACGCGGGCTGCCGATGCTCACCGCGCTGCCGGCGATCTCGACCCGGCCGGCGGCGCCCGGCCGCAAGCCGATCAGGCCCTCGAACAGCTCGGTGCGGCCGGCGCCCACCAGGCCGGCGAAACCGAGGATCTCGCCCGGCGCGACCTCGAAGCTGATGTCCCGGGCCCAGCCCGGCACGCTGAACCCGCCCACCTTCAGCAGCGGCTCGGCGACGGGCCGTGGCGCCTTGGGCGGGAAGAGATCGCTCAGCTCGCGCCCCACCATCAGGCTGGCCATCTGCGCCCGGCTCAGGCTGGCCGTCGGCGCACGGGTCACGAAGCGGCCGTCGCGCATGACGACGACCTCGTCGGTCAGGCGCTCCACCTCTTCCAGCTTGTGGGAGATGTAGATCAGCGTCACGCCATCGGCCTTGAGACTGTCGACCAGGGCGAACAGCTGATCGGCCTCCTTGCGGGTCAGCGTGGCGGTGGGCTCGTCCATCACCAGCACGCGGGCGCGGCGCTGCAAGGCCTTGGCGATCTCGACACGCTGCTTCTGCGCCAGGCTCAGGGCCCGCACCGGCATGTCGGGCGAGCAGTCCAGGCCCACCTGGTCCAGCAGCTGGGCGGTGGCCGCGCGCATGGCACTGTCGTCGAGCAGCCAGCCGCGCCGGATCTCATGGCCGAGGAAGACGTTCCGGGCCACGGTCAGGGCCTCGGCCAGCGCGAACTCCTGGTGGATCATCGCGATGCCGCTGGCCTCGGCCGCGCGCGGTCCGTCGAAGCGCACCGGCGTGCCGTCCAGCCTCAGCTCGCCGCCGGTCGGCGCCTCGTAGCCGGCCAGGATCTTCATCAGCGTGCTCTTGCCCGCGCCGTTCTCGCCCAGCAGGCCGACGGCGCGGCCGGCCGTCAGCTCGAAGCTCACCTCATGCAGCACCGTCACGGGGCCAAAGGACTTGGCGATGGCATGAAAGCCCAGGGTCTTCATGCGGCGGCAGTATGCCGGGGCGCGAGGCGTAGCGGATGCGACAGCCTGGCACCGGCGGACGAAGCAGAATCGCCCGAGCCCCATGGAGAACGTCATGAACGCACGCGCCGGCTTCACCCGCATGGACAAGAGCACCCGAGAGGACTGGGGCCTCATCGTGCCCGAGGCCGTCAAGATGTCCCGCGGCCTGCCCGACCGCGTGCTGGACCATCTGCGCCTGCTCGATGGCGACTTCGGCGGTTTCCCGGTCGACCGGCTGACCCATTGCCTGCAGACCGCGACGCTGGCCCACCGCGACGGCCGCGACGAGGAGTACGTCTGCTGCGCCCTGCTGCACGACATCGGCGACACCCTGGGCAGCTTCAACCACCCCGACATCGCCGCGGCCATCCTCAAGCCCTTCGTGGCCGAGGAGAACCTGTGGATGGTGCAGCAGCACGGCATCTTCCAGGGCCACAACTTCTTCCACCACGTCGGCCTGGACCGCGACATGCGCGAGCAGTTCCGCGGCCACCCGCATTTCGAGCGCACGGCCGAGTTCGTCGAGCGCTATGACAACCCGGCCTTCGATCCTGCCGCCGAGGCCCTGCCGCTGGCCTTCTTCGAGCCCATGCTCAGGCGGCTGATGGCCCAGCCGCGCCAGTCCATCTACAAGGCGGCGATGAAAGCCTAGGCCTTCTGGTTGGCCTTCACGGCCGCCTTGATCAAAGCCTTCAGCCCAGCCTTGTCGATCTTGTCGCCTTCCTTGAAGTCGATGGCGCGGCGCACATTGCCTTCCAGGCTGGAGTTGAAGAGACCCTTGGGGTCGGCCAGCGAGGCCCCCTTGGGGAAGGTCATCTTCACGGCGCTCTTGTAGGCCTCGCCGGTGCAGAGGATGCCGTCGTGCGACCAGACCGGGTTGCTCCACTTCCATTCCTCGACGACCTCGGGGTCGGCCTCGTGGATGAGGGCGCGCAGCGCGGCCAGGGTCTCGCTGCGCCAGCCGCCCAGGCTTTCGATGCGTTCGTCGATGAGGGCGGAGGCGGGCGGGGTGGCGGTCGAAGGGGTCTTGCTGCTCATGGCGGTCGCTCTCTGTCTTGCGGTGAGCGCAGCGTAACGGCAGCCGATCGGGGCCGCTTCTTGAAACCTGATCAGATCAGTCGTGCAGCGAGGACAGGAACTGCCTGAGCTCCGGCGTCTGCGGCGCGCCGAACAGCTCGGCCGGCGGGCCCATCTCGTGCACGCGCCCCTGGTGCATGAAGATGACGCGGTCGGCCACCTTGCGGGCAAAGCCCATCTCGTGCGTGACCATCAGCAGCGTCATGCCCTCCTCGGCCAGGCTCTCGACGACGCGCAGAACCTCGCCCACCAGCTCGGGGTCCAGGGCCGAGGTGATCTCGTCGCACAGCAGCACGGCCGGCTCCATGGCCAGGGCCCGGGCAATGGCCACGCGCTGCTGCTGGCCGCCGGAGAGCTGGTCCGGCATGGCGTCGAACTTCTCGGCCAGGCCGACGCGGGCCAGCAGCTGGGACGCCTGCCGGGCCGCCTCGTCGGCGCTGCGCTTCTTCACCAGCGTCGGCGCCAGCATCACGTTGCGGCCGACGCTCAGGTGCGGGAAGAGGTTGAAGCCCTGGAAGATCATGCCGACCTGCTGGCGCAGCGCGCGCATGGCCATGACGCTTTCGTGCAGCAGGGGCTTGCCGTTGACGGTCAGCGCGCCGTCCTGGAACTGCTCCAGCCCGTTCACGCAGCGCAGCAGCGTGCTCTTGCCCGAGCCGCTCTTGCCAATGATGGCGATGACCTCGCCGCGCTTCACGTCCAGGTCTATGCCCTTGAGCACCTCGTTGGCGCCATAGGACTTGCGCAGCGCGGTGATGCGCACGATGGGCGGTGAGTTGGTGGACACATGGGCTTCAGCGGCCATGGGTTCTGCCTTCCAGATGTTGAGCGAACAGGCTGATGGGGAAGCACAGCGCGAAATACAGCAGGGCCACGCAACCGAAGACGAGGAAGGGCTTGAAGCTGGCGTTGGCGATCATGCTGCCGGCCTTGGTCAGCTCGACAAAGCCGATGACCGACGCCAGTGCCGTGCCCTTGACGACCTGGACCAGAAAGCCCACCGTCGGCGCGATGGCCAGACGCAAGGCCTGGGGCAGGATGACGTGGCGCAGTTGCTCGCCGAAGGACAGGGCCAGGCTGCGCGCCGCCTCCCACTGGCCGCGCGGCACGGCCTCCACGCAGCCGCGCCAGATCTCGACGAGGTAGGCACTGGTGTAGAGGGTCAGCGCCAGGGCCGCGGCCGTCCAGGCCGACACCTCCAGGCCCAGCAGGGCCAGGCCGAAGTAAGCCAGGAAGAGCTGCATCAGCAGCGGCGTGCCCTGGAAGAGCTGCACATACAGCGAGATGAGGCGCTGCGTCCGTCGGCCCAGGCCGATGCGCAGCGTCAGCAGCAGGCCGCCCACCAGGCCGCCGCCGATGAAGGCGATGGCCGACAGCGCCACCGTCCAGCGCAGCGCCAGCAGCAGGTTGCGGACGATGTCCCAGAGCGTGAACTCAACCATGGCGCCGGCTCCCGCCGAAGATGAAGCGCGGGCCGGCCCACATCAGCAGCTTGCGCGCGAGGATGGCCAGCGCCAGATAGGTCAACGTGGCGATGATGAAGGCCTCGAAGGCGCGGAAATTGCGGCTCTGGATCAGGTTGGCCGCATAGCTCAGCTCCTCGGTGGAGATCTGGCCGCAGACCGCCGAGCCCAGCATGACGATGATGATCTGGCTGGTCAGCGCCGGCCAGACGCGCTGCAGGGCCGGCGGCAGCACGACACGCGTGAAGACCTGCACCGGGCTGAGCGCCAGGCTCTGCGCCGCCTCCCACTGCCCGCGCGGCGTGGCCTGGATGCCGGCACGCAGGATCTCGGTGCCGTAGGCGCCAAGGTTCAAGGTCATCGCGATCAGCGAGGCGGCCTCCGGCGACAGCTTCACGCCCGCCGCCGGCAGGCCGAAGAAGATGAAGAAGAGCTGCACGATGAAGGGCGTGTTGCGCAGCAGCTCGACGTAGCCACCCAGCAAGCGCCGCAGCCACACCGGGCCGCTGGCACGCGACCAGGCGCCCAGCGTGGCGATCAGCAAGCCGAGCGGCGTCGCGACCAGCGTCAGCCCCAGCGTCCAGGCCAGCCCCTTCAGCAGCAGCGGCCATTCGGCGAGAACGGCCAGAAAGTCGAAAGTGATCATGTATCCGTGCTCCCGCGCGAAAACCGGAACACAGCCACAGAGGCACAGAGACACAAGGAAGAAGGCAAAGGAATCTGCATTCCTCCGTGCCTCCGTGCCTCTGTGGCTGTGCTCAGCGGGCCTGTCGAACGACGCAACTTCACTTCAATGGCTCACAACGGCAGTTCACCGGTGCCGCGGCCCAGCCACTTCTTGGACAGGGCTTCCAGCTCCCCCGCCGCCTTGGCCGCCGCGATGATCTCGTTGACCTTGGTCAGCAGCGCGTCCTCGCCCTTGGCCACGCCGACGAAGCAGGGGCTGTCCTTGAGCAGCAGCTTGTATTCGGTGTTCAGGCCCGGGTTGCGCTGCATCAGGTTGCCGGCCACGGCGGCGCTGGTGGCCAGCAACTGGGTCTGGCCGGCCGCGAAAGCGGCGATGGTGGCGTTGTTGTCCTCGAAGCGCTTGTATTCCAGCGTGGCCGGCGCGACCTTGGCCAGTTCCTGGTCTTCCATGGCGCCGCGCGTGACGGCCACCGTCTTGCCGCCCAGGTCGGCCCAGCTCTTGATGGACAGGCTCTTGGCCGCGAACACCGCCTGGTAGAAGGGCGCATAGGCCGCGCTGAAGTTGATGACCTTCTCGCGCTCGGGGTTCTTGCCCAGCGTCGAGATGACGAGGTCGGCCTTCCTGGTCTGCAGATAGGGGATGCGGTTGGCGCTGGTCACCGGCACCAGCTCGGCCTTGACACCGAGCTTGGCCGCGATGAGCTGGGCCACGGCCACGTCCAGGCCCTGGGGGGCCATGTCGGGGCCGACGAAGCCATAGGGCGGGTAGTCGGTCGGGATGGCTATTTTGATGGTCCTGCTCTTGTGGATGCCGTCCAGCGCGGTCTGTGCCTGGGCGCCCAGGGTGAACAGGCCGGCGGCCAGGGTCAGCAGAAAACGGCGGGAGAAGGTCGGGGTCATAGCAGGGCTCCTAGATAGGCGGGTTCGGTGGCTGTGGTGACGGAAGTCGGCAACGGCGCGAGGGCTTGGCGCAGTTGCTGCAGCGGGTCTTCATCGGCGGGCAGGCGCAGGGCGGCCTGCACGCTGCGGAGGTGCTCGGCCATCAGCGCTTCGGCACGGGCGCTGTCGCCGGCGGCCAGGGCCGCGACGATGGCGACATGGTCCTGGCAGGACAGGGCCGCGTCGTGGGATGACTGGTAGCGCATCGCGATCAGCGTGGTGCGCGCCGTGAAGTCGCGCAGCGTGTCGGCCAGCAGGCCGTTGCCCAGGCATTCGGCCAGGCAGACGTGGAAGTCGCCGAGCAGGAAGCTGCGCGCGCCGACGTCGTCGCCCTGCAGGGCTGCCTGCTCCTGCTGCAGATGCTGGTTCAGGCGGGTGATCGCCTCGGCCGGCAGCCTGGACTGGCCGCGGATCAGGCCCAGCTCGATGACGCGCCGCGCCTCGAAGGCCTCGCGGACCTCGTCCTGCGAGGGGGCAATGAGATACCAGCCGCGCCGCGCACTGACCGTGACGATGCCGCGCGCCGCCAGCCTTGTGAGCGCCTCGCGCACGATGGTGCGGCTGCAGTCGAAGAGCATCGCCAGCTGCTGCTCGCCCAGGCGAGCGCCGGGCGCGAGCTTCTGCGCGAGCACGGCTTCGACGATGCGCTGGCTGATGTCGGTGGCGGAGATGCCCATGCCCAGCTCGATGCAGCTTCCATGCCAGGGCTCATCTGGCTTGTATGCAAGTCCTGCGCACAAAACTGGGCCGGCACCCCGGCCCGCTGCACTAGCACGGTGCCGAACAGCCCCAGCGCGAATCGGGGCGTTCCGCATCGGCTACACCGACGACAGCGCCACCCCACCGAAAGGACCGCCATGGACCTGCAACTGAAGAACCGCCTCGCCCTCGTCTCGGGCAGCACCGCCGGCATCGGCTTCGCCATCGCCCAGGCACTCGCTGCCGAGGGTGCGCGCGTCATCGTCAATGGCCGCACGCAGCCGGCCGTCGACGCGGCCGTCACGTCGATCAAGAGCACCACGGGCCAGGACGCCCTCGGCTTCGCCGGCGACCTCAGCCAGCCCGACGTGGCCGAGGCTCTGGTGCGCCAGCATCCCGGCATAGCGATCCTGGTCAACAACCTCGGCATCTTCGAGGCCAAGCCCTTCGAGGACATTCCCGACGCCGACTGGCAGCGCTTCTTCGACGTCAACGTGCTCAGCGGCGTGCGCCTGGCGCGGCTGGTGCTGCCGGCCATGAAGGAGGCGGACTGGGGCCGCATCATCTTCATCTCCAGCGAGAGCGCGGTGCAGATCCCGGCCGAGATGATTCACTACGGCATGACCAAGACCGCCCAGCTCGCCGTCTCGCGCGGCCTGGCCGAGTCCCTGGCCGGCACCGGCATCACCGTCAACAGCGTGCTGCCCGGCCCGACACGCTCACGCGGCGTCAACGACTTCGTCGAGCAGGTCTCGCAGGGCAAGAGCTTCGCCGAGTTCGAGACCGAGTTCTTCGAGAAGGTGCGGCCCACCTCGCTGATCAAGCGCTTCGCCACGCCCGAGGAGGTGGCGGCGATGGTGGCCTATGTCGCCAGCCCGCTGGCCTCGGCCACGACGGGTGCCGCGCTGCGGGTGGACGGGGGGACGACCAAGAGCGCCTTCTAGCGCCTCCATCGCCCATCCGCTCTCGGCGTCATTCGACAGCCGCCGACTCGTTCTCTGCGTGCCGCTCGGGCTCCGTGGTGAGGAGGATTTCGTTCAGAACGGACGTGGCGTAATTCCCGGCGGGCAAGGCGAACGCGAGCACGAGCTGGTTGGCTTGCGGCCATTCCCATGACATGTCCACCGGGCTCGCCACCAGGGCGCGGCGCTCCTGGTCCAGCCCGGCGTGCTCCATGCCGTCGCACAAGGGAGCGTGACGTTCGGCCACGCCGTTTTCCAGGGCCTGCGCCTGATCGGTGGTGGTCACGCGGCCCCGGCCCCAGAGCGGTCCGGTGGGCCGGCCCGCTTCGTCCATCACGTCACCGGCCAGGGTCTGGCCCCAGAGCCCCTGCCGGATTCGCAGCGCCAGCACTTCATTGAAGAGGAAGGAGCGCACCGCCGACAGGTAGATGCCCTTCTTCTTCGGATTGCGCACGCGGATCTCGCGCGCCAGCATGGCGCGGCCCTGCTCGACGTTGCCCCCCTCGAAGCCGAAACGCTGGGCGCCGAAATAGTTGGGCACACCCTGCGAGGCAATGGCCTTCAGATTGGCCTCGATGGCATCGCGGTCGCCGGTCACGTCACGCAGCACGATGCGGAACCGGTTGCCCTGCAGATCCCCGGGGCGCAGCTTTTTCACATGGCGGCTCTGACTCAGCACCTTGAATTCCGGGTGCTGAAGCCCGGTCAGGTCGGGCGTCTCACCCTTGGGCAGATAGATGCTGAACCACTGGCGGGTGATGGCGTAGCGGTCCTTGAGGCCGGCATAGCCCACGTCCCATTCCTGCACGCCGGCGGCCTCGGCCAGCCGCTGGGCGACGAAGGCGGTGTTGGCCCCGTTCTTTTCGACGTCCAGCCAGATATGTTCGCCCGCACCGGAGGGCAGCTGCAGCGGCAGCTCGGTGACGATGAAATCCTCGTTGAGGGCTTTCAGGGTGGCGCTGGCGCCGCTGGCCGGATAAGCCTGGGGCCAGGGCGGCAGGGTCGTGTATTGAGCGTCGGTCATGGGCGGTCTGAAGGCACCGGCTGCAGAGGGGGACGGGCCGTCGGGCCGACCAGGCGCAGCCCGGACGTCGATTGTCTTCGACGTCCTTCCGACGGGGCGCAATTCCTTGCAGCGCATCGGCAGCCAGGCCGGGCCCGGGCGCCTGGACGTCTTACGATGCAGTCCGCCTGAGCGGCGGAACCGGCAGCGCGGGCTCGACCGCCTGCCGCGGACACCCCCTCCAGCTTGCCCATGCCCGTTCTTCTGATCATTGACATGCAGGTCGGCATGACCTGGCCCGACGCCGACGCGCGCAACAACCCGCAGGCCGAGGCGAACATCGCGCAGCTGCTCACCGCCTGGCGGGCCGCGGGCGCCACCGTGGTCCATGTGCGCCATATGTCGCGCACACCCGGCTCCCCCTTCTGGCCCGGCCAGCCGGGCGCCGAGTTCCAGGCTGCACTGGCGCCGCGCGACGACGAGCATGTCGTGGAGAAGAACGTGCCTGATGCCTTCGCCCACACCGGCCTGGAGCGCTGGCTGCATGCACGCGGCCAGCGTGATCTGGTCATCGGCGGCGTCAGCACCAACAACTCCGTCGAGTCCACGGCCCGCAGCGCCGGCAACCTGGGCTTTGCCACCCGCGTCGTGGCCGACGCCTGCTTCGCCTTCGCGCTGACCGACCTGCGCGGCATCCACCATGCGGCCGAAGAGGTCCACCAGATGGCCCTGGCCAATCTGCACGGCGAATACGCCAGCGTCATCGACACCGGCGCCGCCATCGCACTGCTCGCCCGCTGACGACCATGCGCCTGCTGCTCGTTGAAGACGACCCCATGATCGGCGAAAGCCTGCGCGAAGCGCTGCGCCGCCAGGGTTTTGCGGCCGACTGGGTGCGTGACGGCCAGGCCGCCGACGCGGTGCTGGCCAGCGGCGAGCGCTTCGACGCCGTGCTGCTGGACCTGGGCCTGCCCAAGCGCAGCGGCGTCGAGGTGCTGAAGAGCTTGCGCGCGCGCGGCGACGCGACGCCGGTCATCGTGCTGACGGCACGCGATGCGCTGACCGACAAGGTCGCGGGCCTGGACGCCGGCGCCGACGACTATCTCGTCAAGCCCTTCGAGCTGGACGAACTGCTGGCGCGGCTGCGCGCCGTCACGCGCCGCCATGGCGGCCGCACCGACACGGCGCTGAGCGTGGCCGACCTGCGCCTGGACCCCGCCACCCGCGAGGTCACGCGCGCGGGCAAGCCCATCCTGCTGTCGGCGCGCGAGTTCGCCCTGCTGGAAGCCCTGCTGGAGCGTCCCGGCGCCATCGTGTCGCGCGCCCAGCTCGAGGACCGCCTCTACGGCTGGGGCGAGGAATTGGAGAGCAACGCCATCAGCGTCTATATGCACCAGCTGCGCAAGAAGCTCGGCGCCGATTTGCTGCACACCGTGCGTGGCTTGGGCTACTACGCCGGGCCTGAAAAATCATGAAGCTGCTCGGCACTTTGAGGGGCCGGCTGTTCGCACTGCTGGCCGTGCTCGGCGCCGTGACGGCCGTGGCCGTCAGCGGCGCCACCTACGTCAGCGTGCGCGCTCAGGCCGACGAGCTGTTCGACTACCAACTGCGCCAGACCGCCCTCTCGCTGCGCGACCAGGGCCGCGTTGCCGCCGACGAGGCCGCCGCCCTGGCCGACCCCAGCCTGGACTATCTGGTGCAGATCTGGTCGGTGCAGGGGCTGGAGCTCTATTCCAGCCGGCCGCAAGGCATGTCCGAAGCCCTGCCGCCGCGCGCGGTGCTGGGCTATTCCAATCTGCACCTGAGCGGTCAGGATTGGCGCGTTTTCAGCGCGGCCACGCCGCTGCGCGTCGTGCAGGTGGCCCAGCCCCTGGCCGTGCGCCAGCGCCTGGCCGCGGTCGCGGCGCTGCGCAGCGTCGTGCCGGTCGCCGTGGCGCTGCCACTGGTGGCGGCGGCGGTGTGGTGGCTGCTCGGCGTGTCGCTGGCGCCGCTGGCGCGCGTCACCCGCGCGGCCCAGGCCGGCGGCGCCAACGCGCTGGACCCGCTGCCCACGACCGGCCTGCCCGGTGAGGTGGCGCCGCTGGTGGAGGCCTTCAACGGTCTGCTTGGTCGTCTGGGCACGGCCTTCGATGCCCAGCGCAGCTTTGTCGCCGACGCCGCCCACGAGCTGCGCACGCCGTTGACGGCGCTGAAGCTGCAGCTCGGGCTGCTGCGCGACTCGGCGCCCGGCAAGGAGCAGGACGACGCCATCGCCCGCCTGCGCGGTGGCATCGATCGCGCCGTCCACCTCGTCGAGCAGCTGCTGGCCCTGGCCCGCGCCGAACCCGGCGCCGCGGCGGCCGAGCTGCCGCTGGACCTCACCGAGCTGGCCCGCCTCGCCATGGCCGACGTCCAGCCCCTGGCCGACAAGGCCGGTGTCACCCTGTCGCTGACCGCGCCCGATCCGCTGCCGCTGGCCGGCGATCCTCAGGCCCTGCGCGGCGCGCTGCGCAACCTCATCGACAACGCGGTGAAGTACGGCGCCCGAACGGTGCAGGTGAGCGCATTGCGGGGCCCGCGTGGTGCGCCGTTGCTGCGCGTGGACGACGACGGCCCGGGCATTCCGCTCGAAGCCCGCGAGCGCGTCTTCGACCGCTTCCAGCGCGGCGAGGATTCGACGGTCGAAGGCAGCGGCCTCGGGCTGGCCATCGTGCAGGCGGCGGCGCGGCGGCAGGGGGCCGGCGTGACGCTGGACACCTCGCCGGCCGGTGGGTTAAGGGTGGAGATCGCCTGGCCAGCAACGGGCATCGTCTAACTTGAGGACGGCACGGTCGGGTTCCGCTAGCTATTCGGTTTGCATGACTGTACAAATACACAGCATCAACCGGAGTAAAGCCATGACTCCTCACGAAGCCCAGCGCGTCATCGATGCCCTTGCCGATGGCGTGGACCCTGACACCGGCGAGCTCTTCCCGGAAGAAAGCGTTCTTCTGAAGCCGCCCGTGATCCGCGCCCTGTTCGTGGCGTCGCGAGCGTTGGAGGGATCTCGCAGCACAGTGGCCAGGGCGCAACCCGGCCAGGCCGGCAAGCCCTGGTCGCAGGAAGAGGATCAGCGCCTTCTCGAAGCCTTTGACGAGGGGGCCGATCTGGCCGCGCTTACCGCGTCTCATGATCGCTCCAAAGGCGGCATCGCCTCCCGATTGATTCTGCTGGGCCGCATCAAGGCGAGGGCCGAGATCGGCACTCGCCGCCAGGCGGCTGCGCCGGCAGCGGCCGCCTTGAGCCCGCCTTAACTTTCGCCTCACCTTCGCCTCACCCAGCCCTCATCTGGCCTCCCCAGACTCCCGGCATCGGCTGCAACCGCAGCCCCGCTTGAGGAGCCATCGATGACCCAGACCGCCAAGACCACGCTGATCGCCACTGCCGCCGCGCTGCTGGCGGCCGGCGTCACCGTCACCACCACGGCCTCCGGCTGGACGGCGCCGGCCTGGCTGCAGGGCAAGGCGCCGGTCAACGCGCCGGTGGCCGGTGAAGCCGCGCCCGCAACGGCTGCAGCCACTGTCGCCGCAGCCACCACGCTGGCCGCGCCGGCCGTGGCCCTGCCGGCCGCCCAACTGCCCAACTACCGCGCCATCGTGCAGACCCAGGGGCCAGCCGTGGTCGGCATCACCGTGGCCGGCCTGCACAAGGTCGGCAATGAGGACGACGGCGATGAAGCGCCCGTCGCGCGCGGTCGCGGCGACGACGACAGCGACCCCTTCTTCCGCTTCTTCCGCGGCATCCCCGGCCTGCGCATGCCCCAGCAGGGGCCCCAGCCCTTCCGTGGCCAGGGCTCGGGCTTCATCATCAGCGCCGACGGCCTGGTGCTGACCAATGCCCATGTGGTGCGCGAAGCCAAGCAGGTCACCGTCAAGCTCAGCGACCGCCGCGAGTTCTCGGCCAAGGTGCTGGGCAGCGACCCGGCCACCGACATCGCCGTGCTCAAGCTCGACGCCAAGGGCCTGCCCACCGTGCAGCTGGGCGACCCGCGCCAGGTGCAGGTCGGTGACTATGTGCTGGCCATCGGCGCACCCTATGGTTTCGAGCAGACGGCCACGCAGGGCATCGTCAGCGCCAAGGGCCGTTCGCTGCCGGGCGACAGCGTCGTGCCCTTCATCCAGACCGACGCTGCCGTCAACCCGGGCAACTCGGGCGGCCCGCTGTTCGACGCTTCGGGCCGTGTCGTCGGCGTCAATGCGCAGATCTATTCGCAGAGCGGCGGTTTCCAGGGCCTGGCCTTCTCCATTCCGGTGGACGTGGCCCTGAAGGTCAAGGATCAGATCGTCGCCCACGGCAAGGTCGAGCATGCCCGCCTGGGCGTCTCGCTGCAGGACCTGTCGGCGCCGCTGGCCTCGTCCTTCGGCCTGGGCGCGCCCGACGGCGCTCTGGTGTCCAGCGTCATGCCCGACAGCGCCGCCGCCAAGGCCGGCCTGAAGGCGGGTGACGTCATCACCGCCATCGACGGCGAGCCGGTGCGCGTGGCGGGCGATGTGTCCAGTCGCGTCGGCCTGGCCCGCCCCGGTGACAAGCTCAAGCTGGAGCTGTGGCGCGACAAGAGCCGCGTCAGCGAGACCGTGAGCCTGGGCCGTGCCGACAAGGACACGCAGGAGGCCAATGCCGCGCCCCAGGGCGGCTCACTCGGCCTGGCCCTGCGCCCGCTGGAGCGCCAGGAACTGCGCGGCTCGGGGCTCGACCATGGCCTGCTGATCGAGCGCGTGACCGGCCCGGCCCAACTGGCCGGCGTGCAGCCCGGCGATGTGCTGCTGGCCCTGAACGGCAAGCCGGTGCAGAACGTGGAGCAGGTGCGCGACGCGCTCAAGGGCAAGCCGGCCTCGGTGGCCCTGCTGGTGGCGCGCGACGGCCAGCAGATCTTCGTGCCGGTGCGCCTGGGCTGATTCCATATCGACGGCCGGGTGGCTCGCACACCACCCGGCACTGGCCCGCGCGCTTCACCGCCGCGGGCCTTTTTTGTTTTTGCGCCTCTTCCCCTGGGCGGCGATCTGCGGAGAATGCAGCGCGCCACATCGCCTGGAGGAGACCTCGATGAGCGCCCCCTACTCCCCGCGCCGCCGCGCGCTGATCGCCGGCGGTGCCGGCCTGCTTGCCGCGCCCGCGGCGCTGGCGCAGAGCCCCGGCTTCAGCCATCCCTTCGCCAACGGCGGGCGGCGTCTCGTCGCCTTCCCCGAGAAGCGGCCGCTGATCGTGCTGACCTCGCGCCCGCCCCAGCTCGAGACGCCTTTCGAGGTCTTCAATGAAGGGCCCATCACGCCCAATGACGCCTTCTTCGTGCGGTATCACAACGCCGGCCTGCCGGCCGCCATCGATGCCGACACCCACCAGATCAAGATCTTCGGCAATGCCGTGGGCAAGCCGCTGACGCTGTCGATGGCCGAGCTGAAGACCCAGTTCAAGCCGGTCGAGATCACGGCCGTCAACCAGTGCTCGGGCAACGGCCGCGGCCTCTTCAACCCGCGCGTGACCGGCGGCCAGCTGGCCAACGGCGCCATGGGCAATGCGCGCTGGCTGGGCGTGCCGCTGAAGGAGGTGCTGGCCCGCGCCGAGCCCAGGAACACCGCGCGCCAGGTCACCTTCAACGGCCTGGACGAGGCCCTGTTCGGCGGCGGCGACTTCGTCAAGTCGCTGGACATCGGCCACGCCATGGACGGCGAGGTCATGCTGGCCTGGCAGATGAACGGCGCCGACATCCCCTTCCTGAACGGCTTCCCGGTCAAGCTCATCGTGCCGGGCTATTACGGCACCTACTGGGTCAAGCACCTCAGCGAGATCGAGGTCGTCGATTCGGTCTACGAGGGCTTCTGGATGAAGCCGGCCTACCGCATCCCCGACAACGACTGCGCCTGCATCGAACCCGGCACCGCGCCGGCCTCCACACGGCCCATAGGCCGCTTCAATGTGCGCAGCTTCATCACCTCGGTGGTCGACGGCGGCCGCGTGGCGGCCGGCGCGCCGCTGGCCGTCAAGGGCATCGCCTTCGACGGCGGCCAGGGCATCCGCGAGGTGGCCTTCTCCACCGACGGCGGCCAGAGCTGGCGCGCGGCGACGCTGGGCGCCGACCTCGGTCGCTATTCCTTCCGCGAGTTCCACTTCGGCTTCACGCCCTCGGCCGGCGCGCACGACCTGCGCGTGCGCGCCTGGAACCGCTCGGGCCAGAGCCAGCCCATGGAAGCGCTGTGGCAGCCGGCCGGCTATATGCGCAATGTCGTCGAGGCCATCCGCATCACCGCGGCATGAGGAGGACCGCCATGAAGCTGCTCCGCATCGCCCCCGCCCTGCTCACCGCCGCCCTCGCCCTGCCCGCGGGCTCGGCGCCCAAGAGCATCACGCTGCCGCCCGACGGCGTGCAGCTCAAGGCCAGCGCCCTGCCCGGCTATGCCAAGGCCCAGGCCCAGTGCGTGGCCTGCCATTCGGCCGAGTACATGCAGTACCAGCCGCCCACTGCCGCGCGGCCCTACTGGGACGCCATGGTCAAGCGCATGAAGACCGTCTTCAAGGCGCCCGTCGCGGATGAAGACATCCCGGTCATCGTCGACTACCTCGTGAAAACCTACGGCAACGAGCAGGCCGCCAAGTGATGCTGTCGGCGGGCTGGCCGGTGAAAACTCACCGCGACCAGGCCGCCGCCGCCGGCCTGCGCTAGGCTGCGCGCCATCCATCGCCCTCGGAGACCCCCCTGGAGATCCTGCTTGAACTGCTGCTCGAACTCATCTTCCAGGTCTTCGGCGAACTGCTCGTCGAACTCGGCTTGCATTCCCTGGCCGAGCCGTTTCGCAAGCAGCCCAATATCTGGGTCGCCGTGCTGGGCTATCTGCTGCTGGGCGGCATCGTCGGCGCGCTGAGCGTGTGGCTGATGCCCCATCACCTGACGCGCGACGGCTGGCCGCGCCTGGTCAACCTCGTCGTCACGCCCGTCATCGCCGGCTTCGCGATGACGCTGATGGGCCTCTGGCGCGCCCGCCGAGGCGATCCGGTGCTGCGCATCGACCGCTTCGCCTGCGGCTATCTGTTCGCGCTGACGCTGGCCGTCGTACGCTACAACTTCGCGAGCTGAGCCACCATGGACGCCATCCGCTGGGTCTTCATCCTCATCGCCATCGGCACCGCGGCCGCGGCAGCCCTGTGGTTCGGCCTGAGCGAGCCCGCCAAGGCGCCGGTCGCTGAGCCTCCATCTTCACCGGCGACGGCACTGCCCTCGAAGCCACCGCCTGCCACGGCCTCGGTCGCCAGCAGCGCAGTCGTGGCGAGCGCCGCGCCGATCAAGCCCTCTGTAGCGCCGGCCCCCGCGCCCGCCGCCAAGCAGGCCGCCCCGCGCATAGGCTCCGAAGGCTATGGCCCCCACATCGACCGCGCGATGGCCGGCGGCGACGCGGCGGCGGCCTGGGAGGCCATGCAATGGTTGCAGCTCTGCGCCTCCAATGTCGACCGGCGCAACAGCTTCGAGCAAGTGCGCAACATGGGCGTGTCGCCGGAGATGATGACCCAGCTGATGCAGGAAGCCGATGCCGAGGGCCGGCGCTGCCAGACGGTCACGCCCGAGCATCAGGCCATGCTGGGCGACCTCGCCCTGCGCGCCATGCGCGGCGGTGTGCGCGAGGCGGCGGCCAAATACGCCGGCGTGACGCAACCGGGCAGCCTGGCGCCGGAGCTGCGCCAGGAGGTGCTGGACACCCTGCGCCGGGATGCCCGCTCCGGCCATTCCGGCAGCCTGTTCGGCGCCGTCATCGCGCCGGACGCCTGGGGCCTGGACGACGCCGAGCGCCTGGGCTATCTCTTCGCCTATGGCGAGCTGACCGGCAAGCAGGGCCAGGACCTGGTCACGCAGCTGATGCAGCAGAAGGTCATCCGCCTCAAGGCCCTGCCCACCCCAGCGCAACTGGCCGCCGCCAAGACGGCCGGCCAGCAGATCATCGAGACCCTGCGGGCCAAACCCTAAGGTCAACGGGCCCTGGGCTCAGCCGAAGGCCAGCACGATGTCCCAGCTGACGGCCATGGCATCGTGCTCCTGCTTGGCCGTCGGCGTGCCGGGGCGCGAGAACAGGGTCTTGCGGTCCTCGGGGCCTTGCATCTTCAGCAGCGGGTCGATCTCGTTCTTGGGCTCGCCCTCGAAATACATCTGCGTGATCAGCCGGGTGGCCTTGCCGCGCACGTCGAAATGGATGTGCCGGGTGCGCGGGCCGTAATTGCCGGGCTGGATGGTCTTGATCAGATAACTCCCGTCGGGGCCGCTGCGGATGCGGGCATAGCCCTGGAAGTTGGGGTCCAGCGGCGCGTCGCTGGTGTCGCCCGGATGCGTGTAGCGCCCCGCCGCGTTGGCCTGCCAGATCTCCAGCACGGCGTTCGGAATCGGTTCACCGCGCGGGTTGACGACGCGGCCGCTGACGTAGAGCAACTGACCCAGCGCCCGCGTCTTGCGCCCGGCGATGAGGCTGAGGTCGTAGTCCTGGTCCTTGGGCAGGCTCAAGGGATAGAAGGGCCCGAGGGCGTCTTCTGCGGTCTCGTGGCGCAAGGCGTCGTCGCCGAAGGCGGGAGACGCGCCGACCAGGCCCGCCGCGCCCCACAACAACTGCCGCCGGGACAGGCGTGGCGCCAGGATGGCGTGATCGTGACCGTCGTGCTGGAAGGCCGTCGGAATCAGCATGGCATCCCCCTCTCGGATGGTGCTTTTGTGCGACCATCCTAGGCTTCCGGCCAGCGTCCGCAAGGGGGCTGACCTGCGACTTGAGGAAGGGTTTACGGCATGCCGTTGTCGACGAACTCGGCGAAGCCGGGGTGGCTGCTCAGCCGTTGCATCCAGGCTTCCACGGCCGGCAGGCCCACGCGCTCGATGGGCGCGTTCTTCCAGCGTTGGGTCGACAGGCCCAGTACCACGTCGGCCAGCGTGAACGTGTCGCCGCAGACATGGGCGCCGGTGCGCGCCAGCTGCGCGTCCAGCAGGCCCATGTGCCTGTTCCAACTGGCCACGCCGGCGGCGATGGCCTCGGGCGCGGCCGGCTGGCCGCGCACCAGGGCCATGAAGGCGACGCGCCAGGAATTGTTCAGCTCGCCGGCCTGCCAGTCCATCCACTGCTCGACCTTGGCGCGCGCCCGCGCCTCGGTGGGCAGCAGCGTGGTGGCGCAGCGCTGGGTGGCGAGATAGCGGCAGATGGTGTTGCTCTCCCACAGGGTGAAGTCGCCGTCGACGAGGACGGGGATCAGGCCGTTGGGATTCATGGCCAGATAGCCCGCTTCCTGCGGTGAGCGGAAGCCCGCGCCCCAGTCCTCGCGCTCGAGATGCAGGTCGAGCTGGGCGGCGGTCCACATGACCTTGCGGACGTTGATGGAAGTGAGGCGACCAAGGAGTTTCATGGCCGCGAGTGTGTCAGGCCAGGCGCCTCAACCCCATCCCGAACAGCAGTCCGGTCACATACATGCTGACGGAGTACAGCGCCGCCGGCAGCGCGACCGGGAACTGCTGCAGCACCCCCAGGGCCAGGTAGAGGGCCAGCGTGGAGTTGTGGATGCCCACCTCGAAGCCGATGGCGATGCAAAGCGGCCGGGGCAATTTCACCAGCCGGCCCAGGCCGTAGCCGGCGCCCAGGCTCAGCAGGTTGAACACCAGCACCGCAGCGCCCAGTTCGCCGGCGGCATTCATCAACGCCTCGCGCTCCTTGGCAATGGCCAGCACGGTCAGCACCACCAACAGCACAGCCGACAGCGCCTTCACCGGCTTGTCCAGCCGCGCGGCAAGCTGCGGCCGGGCGCGCCGGATCGTCATGCCGACCAGCACCGGCACGGCGATGACGGCGATGACCTCCACCAGCTTCTGCCAAGGCAGCGGCACGACCTGGCCGCCACCGGCGTAATGGGCGATGGCCCCGTTGGCGATCAGCGGCAGCGTGAGCAGCGACAGCAAGGTGTTCAGCGCCGTCAGCGACAGATTCATGGCCACATGGCCACCAAACAGATGGCTGAACAGATTGGCCGTGATGCCGCCAGGCGAGGCGGCCAGCAGCATCAGGCCGACGGCGTAGAGCGGCGGCAGACGGAAGCTGGCGATGACGGCGATACAGACCAGCGGCAGCACGATGAGCTGAAGAGCCAGGGCCAGCACGGCCGCCAGCGGGTGCTCGCGCAGGCGGCGGAAGTCGTCGACCGTCAACGACAGGCCGAGGCCCGCCATGACGATGCCCAGCGCAACGAGCAACGCGTTCGTCAGGACGACGGCGCTCATGACCTCAATCCTTGTAGTTCGCGCCGAGGCGATCGAGCTTGCGCAGCAGCGCCGGCCAGACGAAGGCGCCCCCCAGCCCGCCGGTCTGCACGCGCATGGCCTCGGCGGTGCCGCGCAGGATGGCGGGGTCGACCTCGGTCAGCGCGCCACCGCCGCTCTGCGCCGCCAGCTGGATGCGGCAGCTGGCCTCGAAGGTGTGCATGGCCAGGAAGGCATCGGCGACCGAGGCACCGACTGTCAACAGGCCGTGGTTCTTCAGCAGCAGGAAGGTGCTGGCTCCCAGGTCGGCCTGCAGGCGCGGGCCCTCGTCGGGGCGGAAGGCCACGCCCTCGTAGCCATGCGTGCCCAGGGACGCCAGCACGAAGGTCGACTGCTGCGAGATCGGCAGCACCCCTGCGGCCTGGGCGCTGACGGCCACGCCGGCGGTGGTGTGGGTGTGCAGCACGCACTGCACGTCATGCCGGGCCGCATGCACGGCGCTGTGGATGACGAAGCCCGCCGGGTTGACCGGATGGGGCGACTCGATGACCTTGCGGCATTCGCCATCCACCTTGACCAGGCTGCTGGCCGTGATCTCGTCGAACATCAGGCCATAGGGATTGATCAGGAAATGATGCTCGGGGCCGGGCACGCGGGCGCTGACGTGGGTGAAGACGAGATCGTCCCAGCCCATCAGCGCCACCAGGCGGTAGCAGGCCGCCAGGTCCTCGCGCAGCTTCCATTCCTCGGCGCTCACCTGGTCGCGCACAGCCTTCGTCGTCATCGCAGTCTCCGGTTGTCTTGTGGCGCGATTGGGGCATGCCAGGGGCGTGGCGCTCTGTCTGAAACCAGACAATTCAGGGCATGCCCGAGTCCGATCCTCTGCGCGCCAACCCCTGGTTCGCCTCCCTGCCGCCCGCGCTCGCGAATGCCGTGCTGGCCGCGGGCCGGATGCAGAAGCTGGCCGCGGGCGAAGTGCTGTTCCGCCAGGGCGATGCGCCGGGCGACTGGCATGCCGTCTGCCGCGGCGCCATCAAGGCCAGCAGCGTGTCGGCCGACGGCACGGAGTCCATCCTCGCGGTGCTGGAGCCGGGCAACTGGTTCGGCGAGATCTCGCTGCTGGACGGTGGCCCGCGCGTGCATGACGCCACCGCCGTGGGCGCAACAGTCGTGTTTGCCGTGCCAGCCGACGCCTTCGCCCGCTTCATGCAGGACTCGGTGTTTGCAACCGCCCTGGCAAGGCTGATGGCGGGCCGGTTGCGCACGCTGTTCGGCGTGGTGGAGGACGCGACGCTGCGGCCCACACGGGCGCGGCTGGCGCGGCGCCTGGCCCTGCTGGCGCGCGGCGACGCGACGCTGGCCAGCGAACCGCGGCAGCGCCTGCCCGTGTCTCAGGAAGCCCTGGCCATGATGCTGGGCCTGACGCGCCAGACCCTCAGCAAGGAGCTGGGCGAACTGGCCAAGGCCGGCGCATTGAAGCTGGGCTATCGCAGCATCGACATCGTCGACGCGGAGCTGCTGGACAGGCTAGGCGAGTAGGCGCACCGTCCAGCGGCCGGCGTCGTCGCAAGCCAGTTGTACGAGGCCGGGCCCGGCTACGCCGCCCAAGCTGGCGTCACTGAGTGCCGTCAACTCGCGCAGCAGCACACTGACGCGCTGATCCAGCCGTTTGGCCAGCCGCGTCAGCGCGACCGGCTCGCCACCGGGCGCGAGTTCATTGAGCGTCTGCAACAGCAGAGTTTCCATGGGGCGTCAGCACGACCGGGATGGACTTGGACGTCGGCGTGCGCGCCGTGATGGAGAAACTCTCCAGCGGCACCAGCGGGTTGGTCTCGGGGTAGTAGCTGGCCAGGCAGCCGCGCGGGATGTCGTACTCGACGAGCAGGAAGCGCTCGGCGTGGCGCTGCTGCACCTCGCTGCCAGCCTCGCTGACGTAGAGGCTGGTGATGTCCACCCAGTCGCCGGCCTTCAGGCCGATGTCCTTGATGTCTTCGGCGTTGATGAAGACGACGCGGCGGTGGCCGTAGACGCCGCGATAGCGGTCGTCGTGGCCATAGATGGTGGTGTTGTACTGGTCGTGGGAGCGCAGCGTCGTCAGCGTGAAGACGCGGACGTCGCGCTGGCGGTCGGCGACGCGCTGCACGGCCAGGTCGGTGGGCATGGCGTGCGTGCTGAACTCGGCCTTGCCGCTGGACGTGGCCCAGACGCGTTCACTGGCCGTGTTGCGCAGCCGAAAGCCCCCGGGCTGCCTGATCTTCTCGTTGAAGCCGGCGAAGTCGGGCAGCACGGCCTCGATCTTGTCGCGAATGGCGGCGTAGTCGCCGGCCAGGGCCAGCCATGGCGTGCGGCTGTGCTTCAACGTGGCGGCGGCCATGCGTGCCACCAGCATGGGCTCGGAAATCAGATGCTCGGACGCCGGCGCATTCATGCCGGCGGACAGATGCACCATGCTCATCGAGTCTTCCACCGTGACGCCCTGCGGGCCGCTGGCCTGCACGTCGATCTCGGTGCGGCCCAGCACCGGCAGCACCAAGGCCCTCTTGCCGTGCACGACATGGCTGCGGTTGAATTTGGTGGTGATATGGACGGTCAGCTCGCATTGGCGCAGCGCACGCCAGGTGGCCGCCGTGTCGGGCGTCGCCGCGGCGAAGTTGCCACCCATGGCGATGAAGACCTTGCCCTTGCCGTCCAACATGGCCTGGATGGCGCCCACGGTGTCGTAGCCGTGCTCGCGCGGTGGCTCGAAGCCGAACACGGAACCCAGTTTGTCGAGGAAGGCCGGCGCGGGCTTCTCGTAGATGCCCATGGTGCGGTCGCCCTGCACATTGCTGTGGCCGCGCACCGGGCAGGCGCCCGCGCCTTCGCGACCCAGGTTGCCGCGCAGCAGCAGCAGGTTGACGATCATCTGGATGGTCTTGACCGAGTGCCGGTGCTGGGTGATGCCCATGCCCCAGCAGGCGATGACGCGCTCGCTGCTGGCGTAGATGTCGGCCGCCTGTTCGATCTGTGCGCGGGTCAGGCCCGAGGCCTCGACGAGCGGCTCCCAGGGCTGCTCGCGCAGCTCGGCGACGAAGGCATCGAAGCCCACCGTGTGTTCGGCGATGAAGGCCTGGTCCAGCTTGGCCGTTTCGACGACACGCTTGCACATGCCCTTGAGCAGGGCGAAGTCGCCGCCGACCTTGAGCTGGAAATAGTGGCTGCTGATCGGCGAGTCGCCCAGCGTCGCCATCTCCATCGCGTTCTGGGGGTCGGCAAAGCGCTCCAGCCCGCGCTCGCGCAGCGGGTTGAAGCTGACGATCCTGGCACCGCGCTTGCGCGCCGCCCGCAGCTCGCCCAGCATGCGCGGGTGGTTGGTGCCGGGGTTCTGGCCGAAGACGAGGATGCAGTCGGCCCGCTCGAAGTCGTGCAGCGTGACCGTGCCCTTGCCGACGCCGATGGTCGGACGCATGCCCGAGCCGCTGGGCTCGTGGCACATGTTGGAGCAGTCCGGGAAGTTGTTGGTGCCGTACTCGCGCACGAACAGCTGGTAGAGGAAGGCGGCCTCGTTGCTGGTGCGGCCCGAGGTGTAGAAGATGGCCTCGTTGGGGCTGGCCAGGCCTTGCAGTTGCTGGGCGATCAGCGCGAAGGCGGCATCCCAGGTCGTGCGTTGATAACGGTCGGCCTCGGCGTCATAGAGCATCGGCTCGGTGAGGCGGCCCGTGGCTTCGAGCTCGAAGTCCGAGGCTTCTGCCCATTCCTTCAGCGTCTTCGCGCCGATCACCTCGGGCGTCGCGCGCCGCGCCGTTGCTTCCGCCGCCACGGCCTTGGCGCCGTTCTCGCAGAACTCGAAGGTCGAGCGGTGGTCGCGGTCGGGCCAGGCACAGCCGGGGCAGTCGAAGCCGTCGGCCTGGTTGGCGTGCAGCAGTGTCTTGGCGCCCTTGAGGGCCACGCCCTGCTCGTTCAGATGCTTGGCGACGCTCTTCAGCGCGCCCCAACCGCCGGCCGGGCCGTCGTACAGCTCGATCTTTTGTTCGCTCATGTCGGACTCAGGAAAAAGGCCCCGCGCCTTCACAGGCAGCGGGGCCGTTCAGCCTAGCAGCGTCGTGGGTTCAGTTGAAGAACTTGCCGACGTTGATCAGGGTTTTGTACACGCCCCAGGCCAGCGGGATGCCGACGAGGGCCCAGGCCATCACCACGGTCAGGGAGGACGTGGCCGCCGCCGCGCCCGAACCCGAACCGACTTCGGTCGCTGCCGCACGCTCGTGCGCCAGGCGCTTTTCCTCGGCCAGCTCGGCGTCGGTCATGAAGTACTTGTCGGCCACGGGCTTGATCATCAGGTTGGCGATCAGGCCGATGACCAGCATGCCGACCAGGATGTACATGGTCTGGTTGTAGACCTGCTCGCGCGGGATGCCGAGATCCAGCTGGTAGTCGCGCATGTAGTTCACGACGACCGGACCCAGGATGCCGGCGGTGGCCCAGGCGGTCAGCAGGCGGCCATGGATGGCGCCCACCATCTGCGTGCCGAACAGGTCGGCCAGATAGGCCGGCACGGTGGCGAAACCACCGCCATACATGCTCAGGATGATGCAGACGGCGCCGACGAAGAGCAGCTTGGAACCCGCCGCGGCGCTGCCCGGGATGCTGGCGTAGAGCACGCCACCGAGCACGAAGAAGACCACATAGGTCATCTTGCGGCCCAGCTTGTCGGACAGGCTGGCCCAGAAGAAACGGCCGCCGATGTTGAACAGGCTGAGCAGGGCGGTGAAGCCGGCGGCGACGCCGGCGATCTTGGCCAGCTGGGCCTTGTCGAGTGCGCCGAACTTGGCCCCGTCACCGCTCAAGCCGATCAGCGAGCCGCCGAAGATCTCCTGCAGCATGGGGCTGGCCATGCCGATGACGCCGATGCCGGCCGACACGTTCATGCACAGCGCAATCCACACCAGCCAGAACTGCGGGATGCCCCAGACCTTCTTCACGTGCACATGGCGCTGCGTGATCATGGCGTTGCCGGCCTGAGCGGCAGGCGCGGTCCAGCCGGCCGGCTTCCAGCCCGTGGGCGGCACGCGGTAGCCGAAGGCGCCGCCGATCATGAACACGAAATAAACCAGGGCCATGACGATGAAGGTCTGCGTCACGCCGACGTCGGAGGGCGTGGCGAACAGCTTCATCAGTTCGGCCGCCAGCGGCGAGCCGATCATGGCGCCGCCGCCGAAGCCCATGATGGCCATGCCGGTGGCCATGCCGCGCTTGTCCGGGAACCACTTGATCAGCGTCGACACCGGGCTGATGTAGCCCAGACCCAGGCCGATGCCGCCGATGACGCCGCTGCCCAGGATCATCAGCCAGAACTGGTGCAGATGGATGCCCAGGGCCGAGATCAGCATGCCGCCGCACCAGCACAGGGCCGACACGACGCCGGCCTTGCGCGGACCGGCGCGTTCCAGCCAGCCGCCCCAGATGGCCGCAGCGCAACCCAGGAAGACGAAGAACAGGGTGTACATCCAACCCAGCGTGGAAACCTTCCAGTCGCAGGTCGAAACAAACAGCTCCTGGAAGAAGCCGATCTCGGGGCCGCACTTGATGGCCTCCTTGATGCCCAGGGCCTTGGACAGCGGCAGCCAGAACACCGAGAAGCCATAGGCCATGCCGATGCACAGATGGATGGCCAGGGCCGCGGGCGGCACCAACCAGCGGTTGAAGCCAACGCCGGCAATGGTGCGCTCCTTGTCGAGCAGACCGGCACTCCGGCCCGGACCGGGCACGGCATCAATTCCCACAGAGGACATGGTGAGATTCCCTTCGACGATTGTTGGGCCGCGCCCCGGCGGCATTTGGAGTCACGCGTCTTCGCGCGCAAGCGGCGCAGGATACGGTGCGACTTATTTCGCTGACATGTAAAGCCGCCCAGGTAAACACCTAGACCAACCGGTCAGAGGTAACAGAGGGTTAAGGCGTGCCCGCGGGCCCTGCGGCCAAACCGGCCTATCCTCCCGCGCCATGCGACGCGTTCTGATCATCGACGACCACCCCGGCGTGGGCCAGGCCCTGGAGCTGCTGCTCTCCCTGCACGACATCGAAGCCAGCGTGGCCACCAGCCCGGAGGAAGGCCTGGCACTGCTGGACAAGCGTGCCTACGGCCTCGTCATCCAGGACATGAACTTCACGGCCGACACGACCTCGGGCGAGGAAGGCGAACAGCTTTTCCGCGCCATCCGCGCACGCCGCCCCGACCTGCCCGTCATCCTGCTGACGGCCTGGACGCGGCTGGACGCCGCCGTCGCGCTGGTGAAAGCCGGCGCGGCCGACTATCTCGCCAAGCCCTGGGACGATGCCAAGCTGATCGCGACCGTCGAGAACCTGCTGGAGCTGGACGAGGTCAATCGCGAGATCGCCCAGTTGCGCGAGGCGCGGCGTGAGCGGCGCGCCGCATTGGCGCGCCGCTACGACCTCGCGGGCCTGGTGTTCGGCTCGGATGCGACGGCCAATCTGCTGGAGCTGGCCGGCCAGATCGCCGCGGCACCGGTGCCGGTGCTGATCACCGGTCCCAATGGCGCCGGCAAGGAGCGTGTGGCGGCCTTTGTGCACGCCAATTCAACGGTGCACGATGGGCCCTTCGTCGCATTGAACTGCGGCGCCCTGCCGGCCGATCTCATCGAGGCCGAACTGTTCGGCAGCGACAGCGGCGCCTACACCGGCGCGGCCAAGGCGCGCGTCGGCCGCTTCGAGGCCGCCGACGGCGGTACCCTCTTCCTCGACGAGATCGGCAACCTGCCGCTGGCCGGCCAGGTCAAGCTGCTGCGCGTGCTGGAGACCGGCCAGTTCGAGCGCCTGGGCTCGAGCAAGACCCGCCAGGTGAAGGTGCGCGTGCTGTCGGCCACGAACGCCGACTTGCGCTCGATGGTGAAGTCAGGTCAGTTTCGCGAAGACCTGTTCTACCGCCTCAACCTCATCGAGCTGAAGCTCCCTGCCCTGGCCGAGCGCCGCGACGATGTGCTGCCGCTGGCCGAGCATTTCCTGGCCGGCCGCGCGCCGTTGAGCGAGGCGGCACGCGAAGCCCTGCTGGCGCACCGCTGGCCGGGCAATGTGCGCGAGCTGAAGAACGCCGTCGAGCGCGCCGCCCTGCTCTGCCAGGGGGGCGAGATCACGCCGGCACTGCTCGGCCTGGAAGAGGCCAACGGCGGTGGCGGCGCCTACCGCAACCTGGATGAGCCCAGCCGCGAGGCCGTCGTTGCCGCGCTGAATGCAGCCGGCGGCGTCGTCAGCCGCGCCGCCAGCCAGCTCGGCCTGTCGCGCCAGGCGCTCTATCGCCGCTTGGAACGTTACGGGATCGCAACGTGAGGCCCCTCGTCCAAGGACTACCTTGGCCGGTCTTGCAGACCGCGCTGCGGCATGAGCCGCAACCCTTCGGCAGGCACATGCCGCCCACCGGGCGCCATGTGTCCGGCCTCAGCCCCCGAGGGGACGGCGATGCTTGCGGCGTTGAGCCGCAAGCACATCGCCAGCGCGGGCCGGCCAGGGAACTGGAGTCGGACTCAAGCAGTCCCTGCGGACTGCTTGTGCCTACGGAAGGCCATGGGCCTCTGGCCCATGGCAGGCCCGGCGCTCGGCCCGCAAACTTCCTGTACCGCCTACGAGCCCATTGATGCGCGCCCATTTCTCGCTGCGCGCCCGCGCCCTGCTGGCCCTCGGCCTGGCCGCGGTCGTGCCACCGCTGGTCATCCTCGGCGTGCGCCGCATGGGCCTGGACGCCGGCATCGCGCTGGCCGTGGCGGTGCTGGTGATGCTGCCGCTGATCGCCTGGCTGGCCGCGTTCTGGATCTCGCCACTGCTGCGCCTCACGCGCGCCCTCGAAGGCGCCGTGCTGAGCTACCGCGACGGCGACTTCAGCCTCAATCTGGCGCCGGACGGCCCGCCCGAGCTGGCCATGCTGACGCAGCTGCACGCCGAGCTCGGCCTGGCCCTGCGCGAGCAGCGCCAGCACCTGGCCCAGCGCGAGCTGCTGCTGGACACCGTGGTGCAGAACACCCCCGTGGCCCTGGTGCTGACGGCGCCAAGCGATCGCATCGCCATCGCCAACCTGGCCGCGCGCCAGCTGCTGGGCGACGGCCGCAGCCTGACCGGCCTGGACTTCGCCACCGTCATCGCCGACCTGCCCGAGACCCTGCGCGAAGCCCTGGAGGGCGACGGCGACCGCCTCTTCGCGGTGACGCTGCCCGACGGCTCGGAGGAGACTTTCCACCACAGCACGCGCGCCTTCCGGCTGCAGGGCCAGCCGCACCGGCTGCGGCTGCTGCGGCGCATGACGCGCGAGCTGTCGCGCGCCGAGGTGGCGACCTGGAAGCGCGTCATCCGCGTGCTCAGCCATGAGCTCAACAACTCGTTGGCGCCCATCTCTTCGCTGGCCCACAGCGGCGCCGAGCTGGCGCGGCGCGGCGACACCGAACGCCTGCCCCAGGTGCTGGCCAGCATCGGCGAGCGCGCGGCCCATCTGCATGGCTTCCTGTCGGGCTATGCCAGCTTCGCCAAGCTGCCGGCGCCGCGCCGCGACGCGGTGGACTGGGCCACCTTCCTGAACCGCCTGGGCACGTTGGGCGAATTCAACCTGGATGGCGAGGTGCCCGCCCAGCCGGGCTGGTTCGATGCGGCCCAGATCGAGCAGGCCCTGCTGAACCTGATCAAGAACGCCCACGAGTCGGGCAGCGATCCGGACGAGATCGCGCTGCGCCTGGGCCTGGCGGGCAGCGAGCTGCGCATCGAGGTGCTGGACCGCGGTCCCGGCATGAGCGAGACCGTGCTGGCCCAGGCCCTGCTGCCCTTCTATTCGACCAAGCGCTCCGAGCCCGGCTCGCAGGGCGGCACCGGCCTGGGCCTGGCCCTGGTGCGCGAGATCGCCGAGGCCCACGACGGCCGCATCGCGCTGAGCAATCGCGACGGCGGCGGCCTGCGCGTCGTCATCAGCCTGCCGCAGCAGGCTCGATGAGGACGGTGGCCAGGCCGCTGAACGTCAGGAAAGCCAGGGCCGTGGACGCCAGGATGATGCGCGCCACGCGGCCGTTGTCGGCCCCATAACGCTCCGCCAGCAGTGACACATTGCTGGCGCTGGGCAGGGCTGCCGCCAGCGTCAGCGCGACAAGCTGGGGCCAGGCCAGCGGCGCCCCCAGCCCCCTTGCCGCGGCGCCCAGTGCGAATACCAGGGCCGGGTGCAGCAGCAGCTTGATGGCCGCCACCGGCAGGTAGAGGGCCGGCGGCGTCACCCGGCCGGCCTTGCGGTTGGCCCGGCCCGAACGGCTCAACACCGCACCGATGGTGAACAGGGCCACCGGCGAGGCGGCGTCGCCCAGCATGGAGATGACCTTGGCCAGCGGCCCCGGCAGCGCCAGGCCGCTGGCGCCCAGCAGCGCGCCCAGGGCGATCGACCAGGGCAGCGGGTTGGAGGCCGCCGCCTTCAGGGCCTGCACGAAGGCGGCACGGCCGGCGTGGCCGCTGGCACCGGCCTGGGCCAGGGCGATGCACAGCGAGCTGGTCACGAAGAGGTCGGCCAGGATGGTGCTGACGACCGGCCCGCCGGCGGCGCTGCCCAGCAGCGCGACGATCAGCGGCACGCCCATGAAGCCGGTGTTGGGAAAGGCGGCGACCAGGGCGCCGAAGGCCGCATCCTTCATGCGCACGCGCTCGGACAGCGTCGTCGCCACCGTGAAGAAGACGATGAGCAGGGCCGAGCTGACGTAGACGGCCAGCAGGGCCGGGTTCAGCAACTGCAGCAGCGGCGTGTCGCGCCCGAAGCGGAACAGCAGGCAGGGCAGCGCGAAAAACAGCACGAAACCGTTCAGGCCCGGAATGGCGCTGTCGGGCAGCAGGCCGCGCTCGGCGGCCAGCCAACCGCACAGCACCAGGGCGAAGAAGGGAAAGGTCGTTGCGAGGACGGCAAGCATGGTCGCCCGCGAGTATCAGCGCGCGTGAGCGAATGCTCGGACGGTCGCCGTTTGTAACAACGGGGGCTGGCGAGCCCCCTGGGGTCACCCCTAATATGCCGCGCCATGCGCATGCCCAATCTCACCCTGCCACCCCCAGCCGCCGCCGCGCCCCTGGACGAAGGGCAGGCCCTGGGCGTGTGGCGGCTGGAAAAGCCCCTGCCCGACGGCGAGCAGGCGCATGCGGGCCAGTGGTACAGCGCCCATCACGCCATGGCCAAGGAGCAGAAGTCGGCAGTCCTCGTGCTGGACCGCAGCGACCAGGGCGCCGGCGTCATGCTGCGCTACGCCGACCAGGCCGGTGACCTCGCCAAGCTGCAGCACATGCACATCGCGGTGCCCAGCGACAGCGGCGTGACCCCCGATGCCCATCCCTACCTGATCGTCGAAGGCGAGCACGGCGAGCCCCTGCTGCCGCAACTGCATCAGCTGGCCCTGCGCGCCCGCGTCGAGTTGCTGGTGCAGCTCTGCGAGGCCCTGCGTTCGGCCCACCAGCAGGGCTGGCTGCTGGCCGAGATCGATCCCGCCATGATCTGGCTCGACCCCAAGGGCGATGTGCGCCTGATGGGCCTGGGCCTGGCCAAGATTCCCGACCCGACCGACCCTTTCGACCGCGGCCTGAGCCTGGGCGCTTCGCCGGCCTTCGTCGCGCCGGAGCGCCGCAACGGTGAACCCCCGACCCTGGCCAGCGAAGTCTTCGGCCTCGGCGCCCTGGCCCGCGTCCTCATCTGCGGCTGGGAAGACACCCCCAAGGGCCTGGCCCCGCTGCGCGGCAGCGCCGCCGACCAATGGCCGGCGATGAAGGAAGCCCAGCAGATCAAGCTGGATGCGGTGCTGCGCTCGGCCATGGCCGACTCGCCGGAGCTGCGCATGCGCGGCGCCGAGAGCCTCGCCGACGAGTTGCGCGAATGGCTGGGCCTCAGTCCTTCGCGCAGTGCCGCCAACGCGGCCACGCCTGCCGAGGCGGCCGACAAGGCCAAGCCCCCCCCCTGGTGGAAGCGCTGGCTGTGGCTGGGTGCCGCTGCCGGCCTCG
Source organism: Roseateles sp. FW305-36 (assembly GCF_058787015.1). NCBI lineage: Bacteria > Pseudomonadati > Pseudomonadota > Betaproteobacteria > Burkholderiales > Sphaerotilaceae > Roseateles > Roseateles sp. FW305-36. The sequence continues at coordinate 117,195 of NZ_JBYSZK010000006.1, forward strand.
GGCTGCTGGCGATGGCCGCCCATGTCGCGGACCGCCCGGCGGCCACGGCCGGCACCCAGAGCCAATCCCCGGGTTGACCCCGACTGACGGGCGACTGACTAGGGATGTCGCCCCCAGCATCGCTTCGCCAACAATGCGCGCCCATCCGATCCTGGAGCGCCCTCATGGCCCGTTCTCTCCTCGCGCCCTTCGTCGCCGCCGCGGCCCTGTCCCTGGCCGCCTCGGCCACGCTCGCGGCCGGCTTCAACACCGATGCCGAAGGCTGGACCACCAGCAACGGCGGCGACCAGGTCTGGATGGCCAGCGGCGGCAACGGCGGCGGCTGGCTGCAGATCACCGACAGCAGCAACGACGACTTCCTGCTGAACGCGCCGGTCGCCTGGCTGGGCAACTGGTCGGCCAACGCCGGCCGCACCCTGTCCTTCGACGCCAGGAACGTCAACGGCGATGCCCCGGACTGGGCGCCCTTCGGTGAGGTCACCATCACCGGTACCGGCGGCAGCCTGGTGTTCGACATGGCGGCCCCCGGCAGCCCGCCGGCCGACGGCCAGTGGCATCGCTACAGCTTCGTGCTGCCGTCCTCCCCCGTGCTGTCCAACGTCACCAGCCTGACGATCAAGGGCGAGTTCCATGCCGGCGTGACCGAGGTCGTCGGCATCGACAACATCCAGGTCTCCGCCGTGCCCGAACCCACCGGCGCTGCCCTGCTGCTGGGCGGCCTGGGCCTGCTGGCGCTGCTGCGACGCGGGCGCTGAAGCCGGTCCGGCGGCCGGGGTTGCCCGGGATGCCGAGCCGCCGGTGCTCGGCAACAATGCGCGCTTCCCCGGAGGCTCCATGACCTGCCCGCTGCTTGCGCCGTTGTACGTGACCCCTTCTGTCGCTATCCCGACCGGCCTGAACCGGCAGGCACGCTGATGGCCGCCGTCGGGGCCGCGCCCGCCACCATCGCCACGGGCCTGCTGGGCTTCGGCGAACTGCAGCTCAGGCTGCCCGCCACCCGGACGCAATGGCTGGCCCTGGTGGCCGGCGTCGGCCTGGGCCTGGTCGGCGCCGAGCTGGCCTGGCACCACCCGCTGTCGGGGCCGCTGGCGCTCGCGGCCTGGGGCGTCGTCGTGCTGCTGGCCGCGCTGTTCTGGGTCAAGACCCCCGTGCTGCTGTTCGCGCCCCTGCCCCTGGTGGGCCTGGCGCCCTGGACGGGCTGGATCACTTTCGAGGAAATGGACCTGCTGGTCACCGCCTGCGGCTGCGGCGGCTACCTCGCCTATGCGCTGCAGCTGAACGCGCGCGACCGCGCCCCGGCCTGGCGGCACGGCCTGGTCTATTCGCCCGTCGTCATCGTGCTGATGATCGCGCTGGCGCTGTCCGCCGCCTGGAGCATGAGGCGCGGCTTCGCCGACGCCGGCGGTTTCGCCTTCGGCTGGTTCCATGGCTATCACGAAGCCATGAATTCGGTGCGCAATGCCAAGGCCATCTTCCTGGCCCTGGCCCTGCTGCCGCTGTGGACGGCAGCGGCCACCGCGCGTCCGCGAGGTTTTTCGCGCGGCCTGCTGCTGGGCCTGGTGCTGGCCCTGGCCGGCGGCAGCGCCGCCGCGCTGTGGGAACGCCTGGCCTATCCCGGCCTGCTGGACTTCTCCACCGACTACCGCACCACGGCGCTGTTCTGGGAAATGCATGTCGGCGGCGCGGCTCTGGACGGCTTCCTGGTGCTGACCCTGCCGTTCGCGCTGCTGGCCCTGCTGCGCACGCGCTCGCCCTGGCGCTTCGCCGTCGGCATCGGCGTCGCCCTGCTGGCGGCCTATGCCTGCCTGACGACCTTCTCGCGCGGCGTCTATCTCGCGCTGCCGCTGGCCCTCATCCCCATGGTGATGCTGGCCGACGCCCAGCGCCGCCGCGCGGTGGCCTCCGGGCCCGAGAGCAGCAGCATCGACAGCAGCCTCGGCGCCATCGACGCGCCGCTGCCCCGCCTGGCCAAGATCGGCGCCCTGGCCATGGCCGCGGCCTTTGCGCTGGCAGCGGCCCTGGTCTTCGGCGGCGGCGGCTATCGCGGCCTGCTGGCCCTGTTCTTCGCCATGGTCATCCTGCTGACCATGCCCGCCAGCCTGTGGCTGCCGAGCTTCGGCCAGCGCCTGACAGCCGTCCTCATGGGCGGGCTGCTCGCCCTGCTGCTCGGTGGCGCGAGCTGGGCCCTGTCCCTGGCGGTGCCCAAGGCGGCCTATGTGCTCAATGTCGTCGCCCTGCTCTGCTGCGCCGTGCTGCGCTGGCGCGACGAGCCCGGGCAGGTGCGCCCCATCTATGCGCTGATCGTCACGACGGCCTGGTTCTGGCTGCTGGCCACCATGGTCATCGTGGCCGACTACTGGGGCGGCACCTCGGGGCGCTGGACGGCGGGCGCTGCGGGCCTGGCCCTTGGCGGCCTGTGGGCGGCCATGCTGCTGGAGCAGCGCCTGTGGCCCTTGCAAGGCGCGGGCAGCCAGGGCCGAGCCGGCTGGCGCAAGCGCGCCCTGCTGGTGGCCGGCCTGCTGATGGTCATGGCCATCGTCGCCGCCCTGGGCGGCGGCGGCTATCTGCGCGATCGCGTCGCGACCTGGAAGGAAGACGGCCAGACCCGCCTGACGCATTGGCGCGACGGCCTGCACCTGCTGCACGGCGGCCGCCAGTGGCTGTTTGGCAAGGGGTCCGGGCGCTTCGTGCCGAGCAATTTCTACGACGGCCCGGTCAGCAGCCAGATCGGCGACTACCGGCTGCGCCACGACCCGAACGAGTCCTATCTGGCGCTGGCTGCGGGCAAGCACGTGCTGGGCCGCGGCGAACAGTTCCGCATCAGCCAACGCATCCCCGCGCCGGCGCCCGGGCCCGTCTCCATCACCCTGGTGCATCGCACGGCCGCGGATGCCATCCTGGTGCTGCAGGTCTGCGAGAAAAACCTCATCTACCCCGACAACTGCAGCAGCATCCAGCCGACGCTGAAGCCGCTGCGCGCCGAAACCCCGCCGGTCGAAGACAGCGCCGGCGCGACGGCTGCGACCGCACCCGCCACCGGCATGGGCACCTGGCAGACCAGCCAGTTCCAGCTCGGCAGCGTGCCGAAGCTGGGCGGCGACTGGTGGGCGCCGCGCTTCGTGACCTTCTCCATGGCGCTGGACACGCGCGGCGCCCGCGTGGACATCGACCGCATCGCCATGCAGGATGCCCAAGGCCGCCAGCTGCTGGTCAACGGCGACTTCAACCGCGAGATGGCGCACTGGTTCTTCTCCAGCGACCGCCACCACCTGCCCTGGCACATCAAGAACGCGGCCCTGCACGTGCTGTTCGAGCAGGGCCTGGTGGGCCTGGCGCTGTTGGGAGGCGCCTATCTGCTGGTGCTGGTGCGCCTGTCCTTCGGCCGCGGCCGCGACCACCCACTGGCGCCGGCCATCGTCGCCGCGCTGATCGGCTTCGGCGCCGTCGGGGCCTTCGACAGCCTGCTGGACGCTCCGCGCATCGGCTTCATCTTCTTCACGCTGCTGCTGCTCGGCCTCGGGTTGCGCGCCTTGCCGGGAGAGGGTGTGGCCCGAGTGGCATGATGCGCGGCCTCGCCTTGCCCCCGTCATGTCCGCAGTACCCCCTTCCGGCGCCCCCACGGCCGGCCTCAACCCGGCCCAGCTCGAAGCCGTCCACCACCTGAGCGGCCCCTGCCTCGTCATTGCCGGGGCCGGCTCGGGCAAGACCAAGGTCATCACGACCAAGATCGCCCAGCTGCTGGCGTCGGGCTACCGGCCCAGCCAGATCGCCGCCATCACCTTCACGAACAAGGCCGCGCAGGAGATGCGCGAGCGCGCCAAGGCCCTGGTGGGCAAGAAGGCGGCCAAGGACCTGGCCATCTCGACCTTCCACAGCCTGGGTGTGCGCCTGCTGCGCGAGGAAGGCTCGCGCGTCGGGCTGAAGGAGCAGTTCTCCATCCTCGACAGCGACGACGTGCTCAACGTGCTGAAGGACGCCGGCGGCACGACGGACGTGAAGCAGGCGCAGCGCTGGCAGTGGACCATCTCGCTGTGGAAGAACCAGGGGTTCGGTCCCGCCCAGGCGGCCCAGGTCGCCCAGGACGAGGACGAGCGCTCGGCCGCCGCCGTCATGGTGCGCTACCAGGAGCGCCTGGCGGCCTACCAGGCCGTCGACTTCGACGACCTCATCACCCTGCCCTTGAAGCTGCTGACGACCGACGCCGAGGCGCGCGAGAAATGGCAGAACAAGCTCCGCTACGTGCTGGTGGACGAATACCAGGACACCAATGCCGTGCAGTACGAGCTGCTGAAGGCCCTGGTGGGCGAGCGCGGCATGTTCACGGCGGTGGGCGACGACGACCAGTCCATCTACGGCTGGCGCGGCGCCACCATCGAGAACCTCAAGCGCCTGCCGACCGACTACCCGGCGCTGAAGGTCATTCCGCTGGAGCAGAACTACCGCTCGACGGGCTCCATCCTGCGCGCGGCCAACAACGTCATCGCCGGCAACCCCAAGCTGTTCGAGAAGAAGCTGTGGAGCGAGTACGGCGACGGCGAGCCCATCGCGCTGCTGGAGGCAGACGGCGAGGAGCACGAGGCCGAGCGCGCCGTCGCGCGCATCCAGCAGCTGCGCGCCGACGGCAAGGGTCCCAACTTCAAGGACTTCGCCATCCTCTACCGGGCCAACCACCAGGCCCGCATCTTCGAGCAGGCCCTGCGCCGCGCGCAGATTCCCTACAAGGTCTCGGGCGGCCAGAGCTTCTTCGACAAGGCCGAGATCAAGGACCTGTGCGCCTGGCTGCGTCTCTTGGTGAATCAAGACGACGACCCGGCCTTCTTGCGTGCTGTGACCACCCCCAAGCGCGGCATCGGCCACACCACGCTGGGGGCCCTGGGCAGCTTCTCGGCGCAATGGAAGTGCAGCATGTTCGAGGCCCTGTTCTCAGAGAGCCTGGCCACGGCCGTGACGGCCCGGGCGCTGGCTCAGTTGCACGAATTTGGTCGCTATGTGAACGAGCTGCAATACAAGGCCAAACATACCGAGGGCCACACCGCGGCGCATGCGATGTTGATGGAGTGGCTCAAGGACATCGCCTACGAAGCCCATCTCATCGACAACGAGGAGAACGAGAAGGTCGCCCAGGCGCGCTGGGGCAATGTGCTGGACTTCGTCGACTGGATCGCCAAGCGTTGCGGCGGCCAGCACAGCGAGGAAGACGGCGTCAGCTTCACCGAACCCAAGCAGAGCGTGCTGGACGTGGCCCAGACCATCTCCGTCATCCTGTCGCTGGCCGAGCGCGGCGAGGAGCAGGACCAGGTGACGCTGACCACCCTGCACGCCTCCAAGGGCCTGGAGTGGCCCCATGTGGTGCTGGCCGGCGTCAACGAGGGCCTGCTGCCCTTCAAGCGCGATGAAGAAGAGATGACGGCCGAGGCTCTCCAGGAGGAAAGGCGGCTGATGTATGTCGGCATCACCCGCGCCCGCACGACCCTGGCCGTGTCAACGTTGCGCCGACGCAAGAAAGGCCGGGACACCGTCGTGGGCATCCCGAGCCGCTTCCTGGCCGAAATGAAGCTCGACGAGGGCATCACCCGCGAGGATCCCCGGGAAAAGCTCAAGCGCATGCGCGAGGAACTGGCCGCCAAGGCAGCCGCCCGGGCGTCATCCCAGTAGTTCGTGGCCGTAGTGCACAGATGTGGGCCGCGCGCTGGGCCTGCCATGGGCCAGAGGCCCATGGCCTTGCGTAGGCACAAGCAGTCCGCAGGGACTGCTTGTGTCCGACTCCAGTTCACCGAGCAGGCCCGCGCTGGCGATGTGCTTGCGGCTCGATGCCGCAAGCGTCGCCGCCCCCCCAGGGGGACCGGCCAGGTACCCCTGGACGAGTGGCCTACATTTTTCAAGCTTGAGGCGCTCATTCGCGGGGGTCCCCCCTGAGCGCGTGAAGTCTTCACAACTTCATCACGCTAGGCTGCGAACAATGCGATCCAGCCCTTCTTTCCGGTGAGCCTGCACATGAAAGCCCTGGTCCTTGCTGCCGCCCTCGCTGCCCTGAGTACCACCGCCCCTGCCGGTGCCGGCCGTGATGTGCGCCAACCCATCGTCGACACGACGACGGCCACCGTGATCGCCGACGCGGGCCGCCTGGGCTCGGCCAGCCTGACGTCGCTGAATGGCAACGCCCACTGGACGCCGGCCACCCGCCAGGCCGACACCGAATTCGACGTCCTGCCCGCCCAGGTGGACACTGGCACGCTGCTGATCGTTCTCGGCGCCCTCGCCCTGGCCATCGCCCGCCCCGTCAGCCGCGCCCTGCGCCGCCAGGAACAGCAGCGCCGCGCCACGGCGCTGGCCAGCACCCTGGGCCACACCCCCCGCGCCTAAGCGGCTTCCCCCTTCGATCTTCCGACACCGCGGCACCAGCCGCGGCGTGGTCTCGTCCAAACAATGTCCTGGACGAGGGCGCTGCGTTTTAGTGAATTGCTTCACAGCCCGCACACCGGTCTGAGGGGGGTGTTCTCGCAGGTGTGAACTCTGCACCCGGCGCCCGGCAGGGCAGGCCGAAGAATCGCGGCCAATCACTCCAACCACTGCCCTGCCGATGAAACGCGTCGCCTCCCTGCTCGCCCTGATCGCCCTAAGCGCTTCCGCCCTGGCCGCCCCCGGCCCGGTGGGCAACAACCTGCTCGTCAACGGCAGCTTCGAGAGCACCGCCGTGGCCAACGGCAACTGGGTCAACGTCGCCACCACGCCGGGCTGGACCTGGCTGGCCGGCCCCGGCACCGGTTTCGAGATCCGCAACAACGTCGCGGGCCAGGCTCAGAACGGCAGCAACTACCTCGAGCTCGACACCAACGGCAACACGACCATCGGCCAGACCCTGGCCAATCTGACGGCCGGCACTCAGTTCGAACTGAGCTTCTGGTACTCGCCACGCGAGTTCCAGGCTGCCTCGACCAATGGCATCCAGGCCTACTGGAACGGCGTGCAGCTGGGCCCCGTGCTGAGCGGCCTCGGCGCCAGCGGCAACCAATGGACGGAGGTCAAGTTCAGCCTGACGGCCCAGGCCGGCAACAACCTGTTGAGCTTCGCCGCCGTCGGCACCAGTGACGGCCTGGGCGGCAGCCTGGACAACGTCAGCGTGCGTCGCCTGCCGGAGCCGGGCAGCCTGGCCCTGAGCTTCGCCGCGCTGGCCGGCTGCCTGCTGCTGCCGCGCTCGCTGCGCCGCAAGGCCGAGGCTCGCCGCGCCACGGCGCTGGCGGCGACGCTGAATCGCCACTAAGCCTTGAGCACACCGGGGCGACCCGGTGCCACGGCAAAACGCGCTGACGTGGCGATGCCGCTGTCCGGCCTCAATGCATCGTCCAAGGACCGCACCGCGGCCTGCAGCCCCTCGCGCGCATCCAGCTTGAAGGCCATATAGCCGCGCTGGTCGTTGCGGGCGTAGTGCAGATGCGGGTTCACGGCCCGCAGCGCATCCAGCGACTGCTTGCCACCCCAGCTCGTGATGGAGCTGCCGCAGAACTCGCTGGCCACGACCGGTGAATCCGCGTCGTCGAAGTCCGCCTTCAGATCGGCCACGACGTGGCTGTGCACATCCCCGCCCAGCACGACGACATTGGGCACCTGGCGCTCACGCACCACGTTCAGCAGCCGGTTGCGCGCGGGCGCATAGCCATCCCAGCCGTCGGTCCAGTAGGTGGGCTCCTTGGCGCTCCAGTTCATGCGCGCCATCAGCGTCTGCTGCGCGACCAGATTCCAGCGGCCCGGCGTCGTATCCCAACCCTCGGACAGCCAGCGCTCCTGGTTCGCACCCAGCAGCGTTCGCTTGGGGTCCAGCAACTCGGGGCATTCGCGCAGCGGCAGCGTGTTGCTGCCGTATTTGCCGGCCTTGGTGCAGAGCTGCGGATCGCGGTACTGGCGGTCGTCCAGCGCATGGATGACGGCGAGGCGCCCCCAGGCATGGCGGCCATGCATGCGCATGTCCAGGCCCCGCGGACGCCAGGCCTTGGGCAGGGGCTGGTGTTCCCAATAGGCCTGGTAGGCGGCCGTGCGGCGGGCCGGGAAGTCCTGGGCGATCTTCTCGCCGCGCAGGCCGGCATAGTCGTTCTCGACCTCATGGTCGTCCCAGACGAACAGCCAGGGCACGGCGGCATGCATGGCCTGCAGGGCCGGGTCGGCCTTGTACTGGGCATAGCGGGCGCGGTACTGGGCCAGCGTCACCGTGTCGCCGCCCTCGACGCTGCGCACGCGGCCGGGCGCGGCGCCGTATTCGTAGATGTAGTCGCCGAGGAAGATGACGAGATCCAGCTCCTCGGCCAGCATATGGCGCCAGGCAGCAAAGAAGCCATGGTCCCAGCGCTGGCAGCTCGCAATGGCGAAACGCAGCGGCTCCAGCGCCTCCGCCGCCGGCGCCGTGCGCGTGCGGCCGACTGCGCTGCGCTGGCCCAGGGCCTCGAAGCGGTACCAGTACCAGCGGCCCGGCCTGAGTCCCGCGGGCTCGGCATGCACGCTGTGGGCACAGCCCGCTTCAGCGGTCTCGGTGCCCGAGGCGACGCGCTGCTTGAAGGCCTCGTCCTCCGCCACTTCCCAACGCACCTCGACGCGCTCCGACAGGTCGGTGCCGGTCAGCCGCGTCCACAGCACCATGCCGTCGGCGCTCGGGTGGCCGGAGGCGATGCCGAGGGCGAAGCGCGGCGCGGCGTCGGCGCGCGCATGGCGCAGAAAACCGGGTGCGAGACCGGCGGCCAGCGACAGTTGCAGCAGATGGCGGCGATGGGTGTCCATCTCTGCATTCTGGCGCCGTCAGATGGCGCTCAGATGGCCAAAGGATCCACGTCCACGGCCCAGCGCAGCACCGCCTTGTGCTCGCGCTTGAGCGCAATCAAGGCCGGCACCCAGGCACGCAGAAAGGCCTGCAGCCGCGCACGCTGCGTGGCCTCCACCAGCATCTGCATGCGCTCCACGTCGGCCACCCGGGCGACGGCATGCGGTACCGGCGGATAGACCAGCACCTGCTCGTCCTGCAACAGATTCGCTGCCGCATCCAGGAAAGCCTTGGCGGCTTCGGCCGTGCGCGCCTCGGCCCGCAGCAGGGCGAGATGGGCGAAGGGCGGCAGGCTGGCCGAGCGCCGCTCGGCCAACTGGTCGCTGGCGAAGCGCACATAGTCGTGGCGCGCCAGGGCCTGGTAGAGGGCATGGTCGCGGTGCCAGGTCTGCACCCACATCTCGGCCGGCGTTTCGCCCGCGGCGTCACGCCCGGCCCGGCCGCCGGCCTGCATCAGCAGCGCGAACAGGCGCTCGGGAGCACGGAAGTCGCTGCTGAACAGCGCGCCATCCGGGTTCACCGCGGCGACGAAGCGGATGCGCCGGAAGTCGTGGCCCTTGGTGACCATCTGGGTGCCGACCAGGATGTCGACGTCACCGTCATGCACGGCCTTGAGCTGGGCTTCCAATTCGCCCTTGCGCCGCGTCGAGTCGGCGTCGATGCGCAACACGCGCGCACCGGGCAGGGCCTCGCTCAACTGCTCTTCCAGCTTCTCGGTGCCCCGGCCAATGGGCGCGATGTCGTGATTGCCGCAGTTCGGGCAGGCACTCGGCACGCGCTCGGTGAAGCCGCAGTGGTGGCAGCGCAGCGTGCGGTCGCGCTTGTGGAAGACGCGCCAGGCGCTGCAATGCGGGCAGTCGCTCTTCCACTGGCATTCGCCGCAATGCAGGACCGGCGCATAGCCGCGGCGGTTCAGGAACACGAGGCTCTGTTCGCCGCGCTCCAGCCTTTCCTTCAGCGCGGCCAGCAGCGGCGCCGTCAGGGCCGTGGTCACGCCGGCCGTGGGTGGCAGGGCCTTCATGTCGAAAAGGCGCACCCTGGGCAGGGCGCCGCCGCCGATGCGGGCGGCCAGCGTCAGGCGCTCATAACGACCACTCTCGGCGTGCTGCCAGCTCTCCAGCGATGGCGTCGCCGAGCCGAGGACGACGGGGATGCGCAGGTCATGGGCGCGCCAGACGGCCAGGTCGCGGGCCGAATAGCGCGCGCCGTCCTGCTGCTTGTAGGAAGGGTCGTGCTCCTCGTCGACGACGACGAGTCCCAACTCGGGCAGCGAGGCGAACACGGCCAGCCGCGTGCCGAGCACCAGACGGGCGCGGCCGAGATGGGCAGCCAGCCAGTTCTGCAGACGCTGGGCCGGCGTCAGCGCGCTGTGCAACGAGACGATGGCCAGCGGCTCGGGCAGCAGGGCCGCGAAGCGCTCGGTGAAGCGGGCCTCGAGCTGGGGCGTCAGGTTGATCTCGGGCACCAGCACCAGCACCTGGCGGCCGGCCGCCAGCGCGGCCTCGGCGGCGCGCAGATAGACCTCGGTCTTGCCGCTGCCGGTCACGCCGAAGAGCAGCACGGGCTTGGGCGGGCCGCCGGCGATCTGGGCGGCAATGCGTGCCACCGCCTCGGCCTGCTCGGGCGCCAGCTCGGGCTTGACCGGCTCGGGCACGGCGACGGCCTTGGCGGCCTTGCGGTCCAGCTTGCGCAGCCGCGCCGCCAGTTGCTCGGGCGACAGTTCGCGCAGTTGCGGCGGCAGCACCGCGCTGGCCAGTTCGCCGACGCTGCGCTGGTAGTAACCGGCGGCGAAGTCCAGCAGGCGGCACCAGTCGGCGGCCAAGGGCGGCAGGGCATCGAACACCGCCGCCACCGGCTTCAGCGCCAGCCCTTCGGCCGGCGTGGCCTCGCCGGGCCAGACCACCCCCAGCAACTCGCGTTTGCCAAGCGGCACCCGCACCAGCGAGCCCGATGCGAGCGCCTGCTCACTGGCGTAGTCAAGCGGGCCATTCAACCCGCTGTGCTGGGGTGCGTCGACGGCGACGCGCACCGTCATGGGGCCTGGCATTTCAGCCATGCGCAGCTCCACGCTTCTTGTGAAGCAGTGGCTCAGCAAATGGCCGCAAGTGCATGATTTAGAAAGGCTCTTGGGTTGCCCACAATTTCTGTGGATAAGTTTGTGAGCAAATCGCCCTGCCCGGGCCACGAGCGCACCGACACGGGCCGGGCCTGCCCAAATTCAGTCCTTGGTGCGTTTTGCCTGTCGCCTTGAAAATCAAGCACTTAGCACGAATTCGGGAAAACTCTTAGGTGCGCCGCACCAACGACAGTCCGGCGCCCTCGCCCCCCAGTTTTTGGGGATAAGTCGCCGCGCAAGTGCAGATTTGACGGCCCCGTCAGACCGTCGCGCGCAGGCGGCGGGAGTACTGGTGAACCTCGTCCACCAGGGCCTCGACGCTCTCGGGCGGCGTGAACTGGCTGATGCCGTGGCCGAGGTTGAAGACATGGCCCTGGCCGGCCCCCGGCTTGCCGAAACTGTCCAGCACGGCCCGCGCCTGGGCGCGCACGGCTTCGGGCGGCGCGAACAGCACATTCGGGTCGAGGTTGCCCTGCAGCGCGACACGGTCGCCCACGCGGGCGCGGGCGGTGGCGAGGTTCATGGTCCAGTCCAGGCCGATGGCATCGGCGCCGGCGTCGGCGATCTCGTCCAGCCACAGGCCGCCGCCCTTGGTGAACAGGATGCGCGGAATGCGCACGCCGGCGTGTTCGGTCTTCACTGCACTGAGCACCTGGCGTGAATAGGCCAGGCTGAACTGCTGGAAGGCGCCGTCGGCCAGCACCCCACCCCAGGAGTCGAACAGCATGACGGCCTGGGCGCCGGCCTCGATCTGGGCGTTCAGATAGGCCGCCACCGAGCGCGCGTTGGTGTCCAGGATGCGGTGCATCAGGTCGGGGCGGGCATACATCAGGCTCTTGACGAGCCGGTAGTCGTCCGAGCCGCCGCCCTCCACCATGTAGCAGGCGAGCGTCCACGGGCTGCCCGAGAAACCGATCAGCGGCACGCGGCCGTTCAAGGCCTTGCGAATGGACGTGACCGCGTCGAAGACATAGCGCAGCTTGTCCATGTCCGGCACTTCCAGGGCCGCGACGGCGGCCTCGTCGCGAACTTGCCTTGCGAACTTGGGGCCCTCGCCCTGCTGGAAGGACAGGCCCAGGCCCATCGCATCGGGCACGGTCAGGATGTCGCTGAACAGGATGGCCGCATCCAGCGGGAAGCGCTCCAGCGGCTGCAGCGTGACCTCGGTGGCGTAGTCGGTGTTGGTGGCCAGGCCCATGAAGCTGCCCGCCTTCTCGCGCGTGGCGCGGTACTCGGGCAGGTAGCGGCCGGCCTGGCGCATCAGCCAGATGGGGGTGTGCTCGGTGGGCTGGCGCAGGCAGGCGCGCAGGAAGCTGTCGTTTTGGAGGGCAGCGAAAGACATCCCGGGATTATCGGAGTTCAGAGCAGCACCAGGCTCTGCCGCCCCACCCAGCTTTCGCCGGCCGGCAGTTCGACGGGGCGGCCGATGGTGGCGGCCTCGACGCACAGCATCTCCGACCAGCCCTCCGGCGGCATGTCGGCCAGTTGGGCACAGCGCTCGGGGCCGGGATTCCAGACCACGGCGTCCTCGAAGCCCAGTTGGCGCACGGCCAGCTGGCGGCGGTCTTCGGTGACCAGCAGCGGCCTCTCCTTGACGCCGAAGTAGATGCGGTCAAGATCGAGCACGCCCTTCTCGCCGGTCAGCAACAGGTCCATGCGCTGCAGGGCCTCGGCCTTCTTGATGCTGTCCCAGTAGCGCAGGCCGGCCAGGCCCTCGACGCTGACGGCGTCCAGGTCCAGCACACGCAGATAGGTGTGCAGGGCCGCGGTGAACTGCAGCGGCCCATCACCGGGCTGGCCGAGGTTCTCGCAGGCCAGCTCGACGTCCAGCGTGCGGCCGCCGATGCGCACGCTCAGCTCCAGCTCGAAGGCATGCGGCCAGAGGGCGCGCGTGATGCCGTTGTCGCGCAGGCGCATGACCACCAGCGCATCGTCCCTGCCCTGTTCCTGGCTGACCAATTCCCAAGGCAACGTCCGTGCGAAGCCATGCTTGGGCAGGGGACCACGATCGGAGAACTGCGGAAAGCACACCGGCACGCCGCCGCGGATGGCCTTGCCGGGCACGAACTCGCTGCGCGGCGACAGATAGAGCTGCTCGCCGGCGCCGGCCGGTTTCCAGGACAGCAGGTGGCCGCCATGCAGGCTGAGTTCGGCGCTGGCGCCATCGGGACTTTGCAGGGTGATGCGGGAGGCTTCGGTGCTCATGGGGCGGACAGGTGCGCGGCGGTCAACGCTCTATCATCGCCGACTTGTTTTTCGGGGCGCCAACGGGCGCCCGCCTCCAGCCGCGATGACCACTGCCAGCGCCCCCTCCCCCAAGAAACTGGCCTTCGTGCCGGAAACCCGTTTCGGCCTGTGGTTCCTGTCCACCGCCACCTGGCGTGTCCACGTGCTGGGCCGCGCGCTGAGCGACCTGCAGCGCATGGCGCCGGACGCACCGCGTGGCGGCGTCATGCTGGACATCGGCACCGGCCAGGGCCATTCCCTGCCCGAGATGGCGGCGCGCTTCGCGCCGTCGCAGATCCATGCGCTGGACCCCGAACCCGACTTCGAGTCCCGCTGCGCCGACATGGTCAAGGCCTGCCCCGTGCCGGTCACCCTGCATGCCGCCCACGCCGAGCGCATCCCTCTGCCCGACAACTCGGTGGACATGGTGCTCTGCCACCAGACCCTGCACCACATCGTCGACCAGGGCGCGGCCCTGGCCGAGGTCTTCCGCGTGCTGAAGCCGGGCGGCCTGCTGCTGCTGGCCGAGAGCACCCGCGCCTATATCCACAGCTGGATCATCCGGCTGCTGTTCCGCCACCCCATGCATGTGCAGCGCACGGCCGAGGAATTCCTGGCCTTGGTGCGCGAGGCCGGCTTCCAGGTCGACGCCGACCGCATCAGCACGCCCTATCTGTGGTGGAGCCGCAGCGACCTGGGCGCGCGCGAATGGCTGGGATTCGGCCTGCCGAAGAATCGCGAAGAGACCCTGCTCAACGCGGTCGCGAGGAAGCCGGGCTGACGCCTCAGTCCAGCGGCTTCTCGGGCAGGATCCAGGCCAGCAGCGAGGTCCAGAAGCCCGGGATGCGGATCTGCACGCTCGGGTCGGTCAACGCGCGGGCCTGCGCCGCGGCCTCGGCCGCTTCGGAGGAAGCGTAGAAGGGCGGATCGGCCAGCATCAGACCGGCCTTGTTGGCGCCGGTGACGAGGATCTCCAGATACTCGTCGATATGGCTGCCGGTGAAGGGATTGGCGTCGTGGAAGGTGACCACCACCGGCCGCACGCCATCCACCACGGGCAGCTCGTTGACGCGGCGGCGCAGTTCGCGCAGCTGGTGCTCGAAGTGGGAGCGGCGGCGCAGGCTGGCGTTGGGCCAGGGAATCTTGCCGTCGTTGGCCGACAGATCGGTCATCACGAGGTTGAGCCCGTGGCGCTGATAGGCCGCGAAGGTGCGCGCGTCATAGGCCCAGTGCGGCGGCCGCACCAGCACCGGCGCGTGGCCGGTCAGCTCGATGTGCGAGGCCAGGCCCTGTCTCAGGCTGATCTCGAGCACCTCGTCGCTGAGCCGGGTGTGGCTGGTATGGCCCGGCGTGGCGGTATGAAAGCCCAGCACATGGCCCTCGTCCATCGTGCGCTTCATCAGCGCCTGGCCGCGCAGCGTCGCGCCACCATTCAGGGCGCCGGTCTGCACGAAGAACACGGCCTTGATGCCCGGCTGGACGGTGTTGCGCGCCAGGCCGTCGAGGATCTGGACGGTGGGGTTGTCTTCTTCGCGGGCACTCGGGCCGTCGTCGAAGCTCAGCAGCAGCCGGATGGGCACCGGCGCGCTGACCGACACATGCTCGGCCAGCGGCGAGGGGTCGGCCGCGACCCGCGTTGCCGCGACCAACGCCAGGCCTGTCATCACCATCCAGGAGCGCCATCGCCGCGCCATGATTTCTCCGTACAACTTTTCGGGGCGCGCAGTTTAGGTGGGCGTCGTTCGCGTCCTGCAGCGGCGCCACACTGCATTCGTGGGACCTTCGATGCGCAGCGGCAACTGGGGATTGCAGGCGACCGCCAGCACCAGGCCGTCCACGCCGGCCACCGCCACGTCGCCCTGCGGGTCGTCGTCGAAGTCCAGCGCACGCATCAGCGCGAAGTCCAGGCCCTGCTCGCGCGCCTTGAGCCAAGCCTCCTTGATTGTCCAGGCTTGCAGGAAAACCTCGGCCCGCGCCGCCACCGGCAGTGCCGCCAAACGGGCCTGTTGCGTGAGGCTGTGCACGGTCTCGGCCAGTGCGAGGTGGTCGCGCGGCCGCGCGAGGCTCTCCAGGTCCACGCCAACCGGCACGCCGGCCGTCGCGCAGGCGACGCTGCCGCCGCTGTGGCTGATGGACACGAAGACATCACCGCGGCCGGCCACGCGGCAGGCGCCACTGTCGGCCACCTCCAGCGCGGGCAGGCCTTCGCTGCCAAGCCAGCGCTGCACCGCGCGACGTGCCAGCCAGCGGCCGGCCAGGAAGGTGGCGCGGCGCGCCTCGGTGCCCAGGGACTGCCGCCGGGCCTGCTCCGAGGGCGTCAACCAGCCCTCCGGCGCCGGCATGCCGGCCCGCACCTCGGGCTCGGCAGCCAGCAGGCAAAGCAGCGTCACCGCGCCCTCGGGCCGCGCGCCAGGCTCACTCGATCTTGGCGTAGGTGCCCTTCAGCGCCACACCGATGACGAAGGCGCCCGCATGGCACTCAAAGTCGGTCGCGCTCTTGTACTCGACCTTCTTGTAGTAGCTGACGATGTCGACCACGGCATTGGCTCCCTCACGCTTGGCGCCGTTCTGCAGGCTGATCAGGGCGCTGAGTGCCGCCCATTTGCAGCCGTAGTCGTCGCTCTTGTTGAAGCCATTGGTCTTGGGGTTGCTGACATCGGTGCTGAGGCGCTTGACGCGCTTCGGCGTGGCCTGGCCGTCGAGGTAGAACTTGAAGTCCGGGTCCAGCTTCTCCTTGGCTTCGGGCAGTTCCAGCACGTCGGCCAGCGGGATGTGCAGCACCGTGTCGCGCGCGAAGGCGGGCAGGGACAGCAGGGAGGCAAAGGCCAGGGCGACAAGACGAGACTTCATCAACAAGCTCCTTGAGAGGGGGTCGGGCTGCGGGTTCACTGCGGCGCGGAGGCCGCTTGATCGGGGGTGGCGGCGGCGGGCGCCTGGGGTGGCGCGCTCCGCGCCAGGGCTTCGGGGCTGCGGTTGGTGGTCAGGATGACCTCCATGCGCACGCCGCCCATGGCCTCGCAGGACTTGCGCGGCGCCTCGTTCCAGCGGATGGCCGTCGCGGTGACGACGGGGCGCACGACGCGCCAGGGCCAGAAGCCGAAGCGCTGCGAGCTGTTGTAGTCGACCAGGGCATCCGCCTTGGCCGCCAGGGCCTGCTGCACCAGCGAAGGCAGCAGCTCCTTGACGCCGCCATAGGTGCCCTTGGCGACCTTGAGCTTCTGCAGCATCTGGTGCGGCATGTCCGATGGCGCGCCGTTGTCGAAGACACAGAGGTCACGACCCTCCTGCGACAAAGTAGCCGCCAGCCTGCGCCCCTCGGCCAACTCCTGCTCGGGGGTGGACCCGGCCTGCGCCGCAGCCCCCGCCAGCATCAACACGACAGCCAAGACATTGCGCTTCATCAGGTGGCCCTCCCAGGCATGGATTGAAATCAGAGACGGCGCAGGATCAACGAGGTGTTGATGCCGCCGAAGGCGAAGTTGTTCGTCATCGCGTATTCGGTCTGCAGCACGCGACCGCCGCTCGGCACATAGTCCAGCTCGCCGCAGCGCGGGTCCACGCGCTTGAGGTTGATGGTGGGCGCGAACCAGTCGGCCTTCATCATCTCCAGCGTCATCCAGGCCTCCAGCGCACCACAGGCGCCCAGGGTGTGGCCCATATAGCTCTTCAGCGACGAGATGGCGACGCCGGAACCGAACACGCTGTGCGTGCCCTGGCTCTCGGCCACGTCGCCCTGGTCGGTGCTGGTGCCATGGGCGTTGACGTAGGGAATGACGCCGGGCGGCAGGCCGGCGTCTTCCAGCGCCAGGCGCATGGCCTGGGCCATGGTGGCCGACTGCGGTTGCGTGACGTGGGTGCCGTCGCAGTTGGTGCCGTAGCCGACGATCTCGCCGAGCAGGGTCGCGCCGCGCGCCTTGGCGTGCTCGTACTCCTCCAGCACGAAGGTGCAGGCACCCTCGCCCAGCACCAGGCCGTCGCGGTCGGCGTCGAAGGGGCGCGGCGTCAGGCGCGGCTGGTCGTTGTACTTGGTGCTGGTGGCGAACAGCGTGTCGAAGACGGCCGCCTGCGTCGGGTCCAGTTCCTCGGCGCCGCCCGCCAGCATGGCGACCTGACGGCCGCTCTGGATGGCTTCGTAGGCATAGCCCAGGCCCTGGCTGCCCGAGGTGCAGGCGCTGCTGGTCGTGATGATGCGGCCGGTGATGCCGAAGAACACCGCGATGTTGACGGTCGCCGTGTGCGACATCATCTTCACGTAGGTGTTGGCGTTGATGCCCTCGATGCTCTTGACCGTCATCATGCGGCCGAAGTCGCCGATGGCGCTGGGCGTGCCGCTGGAGCTGCCGTAGCTGACACCCATGCGGCCGCTGGTCAGCAGCGGGTCGCCGATCAGGCCGGCCTGTTCCAGGGCCAGCTCGGCCGAGCGGGTGGCCATCTGGGCCACGCGGCCCATGCTGCGCATGGTCTTGCGGTTGTAGCGGTCGGACGGCAGCTCGAAGGGGGCGCAGGGCACGCCGACCTGGGTGTTCAGGCCCTCGTAGTCGGCCCAGTCGGCCATGCGCTGGACCTTGTTGGTCTCGGCGCGCAGGCTGTCCATGACGGTCTCGACGTCATGCCCCAGCGGCGACAGCGCCCCGATGCCGGTGATGACGACTCTCTTGTTCACAACATCCCCCCGTTCACCGAAATCACCTGACGCGTGATGTAGCCCGCGTCTTCACTCATCAGAAAGGCCACCAGCGCCGCCACCTCTTCGGGTTGTCCGACGCGCTGGGCCGGGATCAACTTCATCGCGTGCTCGAGCACCTCGTTGTCGATCATGTCCGTCTCGATCAGGCCCGGCGCCACGCAGTTGACCGTGATCTTGCGGCTGGCCAGCTCGACGGCCAGCGCCTTGGTGGCGCCGATGATGCCGGCCTTGGCGGCACTGTAGTTGACCTGCCCACGGTTGCCCATCAGGCCCGACACCGAGGCCAGCGTGACGATGCGGCCGGGCTTGCGGCGGCGCACCAGCGGCATGGTCAGCGGCTGCAGCACGTTGTAGAAGGCGTCGAGGTTGGTGTGGATGACGGCGTCCCAGTCCTCGCCGCTGAGCGCCGGGAAGGCGCCGTCGCGGGCGATGCCGGCATTGCAGACGACGCCGTAATAGCAGCCGTGGGCCTCGACATCGGCCTCCAGCGCGGCGGCGGTGGCGGCGCGGTCGGCCACGTCGAAGGCCAGCACGCGGGCGTTGCGGCCCAGCTCACGGGCAGCCTGGGCCACGGCCTCGGCTTCTTCGCGGCGGCTGCGGCAATGGATGACGACGTCGTAGCCGTCGCGCGCGAGGCGCAGCGCGATGGCGCGGCCGATGCCGCGGCTGGAGCCGGTCACCAGCACGGTGTTGTTACTGCTCATGGGGTCTGTCCGTTCAGGAAGGCCTCGGGATCGTCCGGGCCGAACACATTCAGGCTGGCGCGGGCCGCCTCGGTGCCATCGATGGTGATGACGCACTCGAACTGGCCCAGGCCGTTGTCGGCCTGGAAGAGGCGCTGCACATGGATGCGCAGCACGTCGCCGACGCGGAAGGCCGGGCGGTCGCATTGGTAGCGCCGCGTGCCGAGCAAAAAGCCGATGCGGGCCGCGCCGCCGTCGTCTGCCTTCAGGTGGCGCTGCCAGCCGGCCCACGCGGCGGCGGCCTGGGCCATGTACTCGACGCCCGCGGCGGCGCTGAGCTGGCCGTCGCGCACCAGCAGATGGTCGGCGCGCAGCGTGGCCTCGGCCAGCAGCGACTCGGCATCGGCCTCGATGACGCGGTCGAGCCAGCTCATGGGGCCGCCGTGCGGCACGAGATCGGAGATGTCGAGATCAGTCTTCACGAGTGAGGACCAGAGCGGCATTGCTGCCGCCGAAGGCGAAAGAATTGGACAGCACGGCGCGTGGCGCGCTGTCCAGGCGCTCGCCCGGCTTCACGAGCCGGATGGCTGGCAGGGCCGCGTCGCGCTCGCCATCGAAATGGTGGGCCGGCAGGGCGCCATCGCCCAGCAGGGTCAGCCAGCCGATGGCAGCCTCCAGCGCGCCGGCGGCGCCCAGGGTGTGGCCAGTCAGCGGCTTGGTGGAGCTGCACGGCGTGTCGAGGCCGAAGACGCGGGCCACGGCCTCGCTCTCCATCGCGTCGTTGTGCTGGGTGGCCGTGCCGTGCAGGTTCAGGTAGCCGATGTCGGCGGGCGCGAGGCCGGCCATGTCCAGGGCCGCGCGCATGGCGGCCTCGGCACCGCGGCCGCTGGGCTCCGGGGCCGAGATGTGGTGGGCATCGCTGGTCTCGCCCCAGCCGGCCAGGCGCACGGCCGGGCCGTCGCCTTTTTCGCGCGTCATCAGGAAGAGCGCACCCGCCTCGCCGATGTTGATGCCACAGCGCTGGGCGCTCATGGGGTTGCAGCGCGCATCGCTGACGGCCTCCAGCGCAGCGAAGCCGGCGACGGTGAAGTCGCAGAGGCTGTCGGCGCCGCCGCAGACGACGGCATCGGCCATGCCGGCCTGCAGCAGGCGCGCGGCGCTGGCCAGGGCCTTGCTGCTGGACGAGCAGGCGGTGGAGATGACATAGGCGGGGCCGAGCACGCCGAGTTCGGCAGCCAGCAAGGACGCGCCGGAGCCGATCTCCTGCTGGCGCACGTCGTGCCAGGCCGGCAGGCTGGCCTCGGCCTGGTGGTGGGTCCAGGCCGCCTCGCTCTCGCCGACGCCCGAGGTGCTGGTGCCCAGCACGACGGCCACGCGCAGCGGGCCGAAGCGTTCGATGGCGGCGTCGACGGCCGCGCGGATGGGTTGCAGGGCCGTCAGCAACAGGGCGTTGTTGCGGCTGCGCTGGGCGGTGGCATCGGGCAGGGGCAAAGGCTGGCGCACGCGGCCCAGGTGCAGGCTGCGGCCGCGCCAGGCTTCGGGCTCGTCACCGCTGGGCGTGTCGGCCCACAGCGCCTGGCTCAGCGTGGCGGCGTCATGGCCGGCGGCGCAGACGACGCCGAGGGCGTTCAGGTAGAAATTCATCATCAATCAACCGCCCTCCAGCGGGCGGGATTCAATGCGCAGTTGATAGTGCTCGGCGCGATTGTCGATCTCGACGCGCTTGCGGCCGTCCAGGTAGCGCACCGTCAGGCGCACCTCGCCGGCCTGGCGCAGCGTGCGCTCGTTGCCAGCGTCGATCAGCGTCCAGCCTTCGGGCAGCGTCGCCTGCAGCGCGGGCAGCGGCGCGAACACCAGGGCCACGTCGCGCAGCACGCGCGCGGGGTCGACGGCGGCGGGCAGCATGGGGTGGCGCTTGACCTGCAGTTCGCGGCCGTCCCATTGCATCGTCAGCACGCGCTGGCCGAAGGCGAGACCGGCCAGTTGCAATTGCTGGGCGTCGACCTGCAGCAGGGTGTCGAGCTGGCGCTCGGTGACGGCGCCATTCGGGTCGTCCGGCGCGTCGGTCACCGTCAGCCGCTGGGCCAGCGACAGCTCGGCACCGAAGGCGGCCGGCGCGATCTGCAGCGCCGGCAGCTGGGCCGGCGGCGGCAGGGTCTGGCAGGCCGCGAGCAGCAGCGCCGCGAGCAGGATCAGGGGGCGCACAACTGCTCCAGCGTGCGCATGCGCTCGGGCTGAGCGACATAGGGGTTGGCCAGATCCCAGGCGTAGCCGGCCAGGATGGACGAGATCATGCGGCGGATGTCGGGGTTCTGGTCCTGGTGGAAGATGACGTCCTGGAAGCCACCGCGGTACCAGCTCTCCACAAAGGCGCGGAAGGCATCGACGCCGGCGCGCAGCGGCTTGGCGTAGTCCTTCTCCCAGTCCACCGTCTCGCCGGCACGCTCGCGCAGCAGGGCCGTCACGGCCAGGTCGGCCGACTTCACGGCGATGGTCACGCCGCTGGAGAACACCGGGTCGAGGAACTCGCCGGCATTGCCCAGCAGCGCAAAGCCCGGGCCCCACAGCGACTTCACGTTGGCGGCATAACCCTGCAGCCGGTTGGCCGGCGTGTCCCAGACGGCGTCCTTCAGCAGCGCGGCCAGCGTCGGCGTCTCGGCGACGACGGCCTTCAGGCGTTCGGTCGGGTCCTCGGGGAAGCGGTCGAAATACTCGGCCCGCGCAACGACGCCCAGCGAGCAGCGGCCGTTGCTGAAGGGGATGGTCCAGAACCACACGTCGACGTCGTCGGGGTGGACGGTGACGAGGATCTTGGTGCGGTCGAACGTCGGGTCGCTGATGCGGTCCTGCACGTGGGTGAAGGTGGCGGCGCGGACCGGGAAGGCAGACGGCGTCTCCAGGTCCAGCAGGCGCGGCAGGGTGCGGCCGAAGCCGCTGGCATCCAGCAGATGGCCAGCCTCGACGGTGTAGGCCTCGCCGCCGTCCAGCGGCTGCACATCGAGCTGCGGGCGCTGGCCAGCGCCCACGCGCACCGCCGTCACCTCGTGGCGGTAGCGCACGTCGGCGCCGGCCTTGGCGGCGCCGTCGGCCAGCACCTTGTCGAAGGTGGCGCGCTGCACCTGGTAGGTCGTGCCCCAACCCGCGGTGAACTTGTCGCGGAAGTCGAAGGCGGTGCGCTTCTCGCCACGGCAGAAGGCGGCGCCGTTCTTGAACTGGAAGCCGGCCTCGACGACGTCCTGCAGCAGGCCGGCCTTCTCGATATAGGCCATGGACTGCGGCAGCAGGCTCTCGCCGATGGAGAAGCGCGGGAAGGTCTGGCGCTCCAGCACGGTGACGGCCAGGCCCTGGCGGCGCAGCAGGGCTGCAGCGACGGCGCCTGCAGGGCCTGCGCCGATGATGCAGACGTCAGTCTTTTCGAGAGTCATGGTCGGTGATGAAGAAGGGGGTGAGGAACCAGGCCAGGGCAATGCCCAGGCCCAGGGTCAGGCCGAAGGCTCGCAAGGCCGGTGTACCGGACAGGGCGAGCAGGCCGAAGGACAGCCAGGTGCTGGCGGCCGCCAGCGTGATGGAGACGAAGCCGCGCAGGTCGGACCGAGCGGGTTGGGCGAGCAGGAAGATGCCGTAGTCCACGCCCACGCCGAGCAGCAGCAGCAGGGCCAGCACATGGAAGAGCTGCCAGGGCTGGCCGAGCAGCGCGGTGGCGGCCAGGGACAGGCCGCCGGCCAGCAGGGTCGGCACCAGGGCCCGCCACCACGCCGCGCCCAGGCGCCAGGCCAGCAGGGCCGCGACGGCGCCGACGGCGATGACCAGCACGCCCAGCATGCGGATGCGCTGGCGGGCCAGCAACTCGGAGACGTCGGCCACCTTGTCGACCCAGCGCACCGTGTCGTTGTCGGCCAGGGCGGCCAGTTGCGGCAGCACCTCGCGCGACACGCCGCGCAGCATCACGACACTGTGCCAGCGGCCTTCGATATCGCGGCCCAGCCACTGATGGCGCGCCGCCTCGCTGACGGGCGCTGCACGCCAGGCCTCGACCGTCAGCACCGGCGCGGCAACGGCGTCGCGCTGCGGCAGGGGCTGGCCGAGTTGCTCGGCCACCAGCAGCGAGACCTCGGCCCAGCGGCGCTGCACCAGGGCCGCGTCGGCGGCCTGGCGGGACGGTGACGGCACCCAGTCGGACACGGCCTGCCAGCCGGCCACACCTGGCACGGCGGCGAGCTTGGCCTTCAGGGCTTCCTCGCGTTCCAGCAGCACGGCCTCGGTGCCGGCCGTGAGCAGATAGAACTGGGCCGGGCTGGGCAGGTCCAGGCGGCGGCCGATGTCGATCTGCTCCTGCATCAGCGCCGGCGGCGTGTTCTGCAGCAGGCGGATGTCGTCATTGGCATGGCCGCGCCAGACGGCTGCAGCCAGCAGCGCGGCGATGACGAGGCCGCCGATCAGGCCGCCGCGCCAGCTCAGCTGCGGCCAGCGTCGCCAGGCGCGGCCGAGAGCACGCGTCAGCGGCCGCTCGGGCACGGAGCCGGCGTCCAGATGCGGGAACCACAGCCAGGTGCTGATGAAGGCGGCGGTGAGGCCGGCGGCGGAAAACAGCGCGACCTGCTGCAGGCCCGGGAAGGGAGTCGTCGCCAGCAGGGCATAGCCGGCCAGCGTGGTGCTGAGGGCCAGCACCATGGTCGGCAGTTGCTCGCGCATCAGCGCAAAGCGCTGCGCCGGCGGCTGGCCGATGCGGCTGCTGTAGTGGCTGCTGGCGTAGTTCTCGGCCACGCCGACGAGGCTGGCGCCGAAAACCAGGGTGATCAGGTGCAGCTCGCCGAACACGGCCAGCGTTGCTGCCACGGCCACCAGCAGTCCACTGCCGACCGACAGCAGCACCAGCAGGCGCGGCCGGATGCGAGCGAAGGCAAACCAGCTCAGCGCGAACACGCCGATGAGGGAGCCCACACCGATGAGGTGCATCTCATGCTGGGCCTGCGCCGCGGCCGCATGCGCATGCAGGGGCACGCCGGCCGCCAGCACCTGGGCCTCGGGCACGGTGGCGCGGGCCTGGGCCAGGGCGTTGGCGATGCGTTCGTTGTCGCTCAGCGCGAAGGCGCTGGCGCCGCTGTCGATCAGGGCCAGCATCCAGTCGCCCTGGGCATCGGCCAGGCGCAGGCGGCCGTCGAGGGCGCGCACCTTGCTGCTCTGCGCGCGCTCGGCCAGCCAGGCGCCGAGGGTGTTGAAGGGATCGTCGATCCAGCGGCCCACGCGCGGCAGGCCCATGGGCTGCATCAGGCCGGTCAGGGCCTGCTGGGCCAGGGCCTCCGAAGGGTCGTTCTGCAGGGACTGGCGCTGGGCGTCGGTCAACAGCGCGCCGCGTTGCGGGGCGAAGAACTTCAGCCAGTCGGCCTGCTGCTGGTCCGACACCTGATGGCGCAGCTTGATGCCGGGCGCCGCGGCCTGCAGCTTTCTGATGAAGCGGTCCATCACCGCCTCGCTGTGGTCGGGCGCGCGCAGCAGCACGATGACGCGGCCTTCGCCGGCCTTGGCCAGCGCCGCCAGCGCCTGCTCGACCTCGGGCCGGCGCTCGTCCTTGGGCAGCATGGCCAGCACATCGGTGTTGATGCGCACGCGGCCATTCCATGCGGCCAGCGCCAGGCCGGCGGCCATCAGCAGCAGCGCGAGCGCCCACAGCCAGGGCGCCAGACGGCTGGGCCGATCAACCAAGCTGTTTGGCCTCGTCGGCGCTGGGGGCGGCGGGCTCGCGCGCCTGCTCGTCGAAGCGCAGCGTCGTCGTGTCGCCTTGGGCTTCGGTCATGACGATGCGGCGCAGCTGGCGGTCGCCTTCCAGCACGATGCGGCTGAAGAGCTGGGCCAGGGCCGCGGCCTTCGGTCTCAGCGCCGCGCGCCAGCCTTTGTCGCCCACCAGGCTGGCCTGCACCTCGAAGGCCTGCTGCAGCGCGCCGAGATCGCCATCCAGCAGCGACAGCATCAGGCTGGTGACGACACGGATACCGGGTTCCTTGCTGGCATCGAGCTGCATGCCGGCGCCGCCGGCGATGCGGTCGCGCGTCAGCACCAACTGGCTGGCGAAAGGCGCCGTGGTGCGCCAGATCAGGCCCTTGCCGCGCACCAGCAGGTAGTCGCCCTGGCTCTTCAACGGCTTGGCGAAGCCGGCCAGTTGCTTGTCCTGCTCGAAGCGACCACGCTGCACAGGTCCACTGACCAAGCGCTGCTGGACTTGCGCGATGGTGTCGGCCAGAACCGGCAGCGGCAGGGCGGCGAGGAGGAGGGTGCGGCGCTTCATGCCAGCGGCGCACGGCCGCCCGAAGGCGCTGGACGCCCCCTCGGGGGGCAGTGAGCGAAGCGAGCGTGGGGGCTTCATGTTTGCGGGATGCCCAGTTTTTCGAACAGGACGGGCGGGCTGGCGAACTGCATTTCCTTGGTGCGCATGTCCACCGCCACCATCAGCGTGTGGCCCTTGGTCAGGCACTCGCCGGTGGCCAGGTCGCGAACCGTGTAGTCGATGCGCAGGCGATGCTCCCACTCGGTGATGCAGGCGCGCACGCCCAGGCGCATGCCGTATTCGGCCGAGCGCACGTACTTCAGCTGCAGATGGATGATGGGCCAGGCATAGCCGCTGGCGCGCATCTCGGGGTAGTCGTAGTTGAAGCGCTGCAGCAGGGCACAACGCGCCTGCTCCAGGTACTGCACATAGCGGCCGTGCCAGACGATCTCCATCGGGTCGAGATCATGGAAGGCGGGCGTGATCTCGATCTCGTGGGCGAGACGGGGATCCTCACGCAGGCGCATGCAGGGCTCCGGCGGGCAAGCGGATCTCGCGCAGCAACATCTGCAGCTCGGCATCCAGCGCGCGGTCTTCGTCGATCAGCGGCAGGCGGGCGCAGAGCTGCTCATACCAGGCCGACAGCGACGGGCTCAGCTGCAGGCCACCCAGGCGCTGGCGCAGGCCCAGGCCCTGGCGGGCACTGATGAGCAGGCCGGCGACGACCTGTTCGCTGAGGTCGAGCACGCGCAGCGCATCACGGGCGGCGATGCTGCCCATGCTGACCTTGTCCTGGTTGTGGCATTCGGTGCTGCGGCTGAAGACCGAGGCCGGCATGGTCTGCTTCAGGGCCTCGGCCGTCCAGGCGGAGACGCTGATCTGCAGGGCCTTCAGACCATGGTTGATGGCGGCGCGCTCGCCCAGGGCGCCGCTCAGGTTGGACGGCAGGCCGTGGTTGAAGCGCGTGTCCACCAGCAGGGCGAGCTGGCGGTCCAGCAGGTCGGCGACGTTGGCGACGGCCGTCTTCAGCGTGTCCATGGCCATGGCGATATGGCCGCCGTAGAAATGGCCGCCGTGCAGCACGCGTTCTTCCACCGCGTCGACCAGCGGGTTGTCGTTGGCGCTGTTCAGTTCGTTCTCGATCAGCTGGCGCAGCCAGGGCAGCGCGTCTTCCAGCACGCCGATGACATGGGGGGCGCAGCGCAGCGAGTAGCGGTCCTGCAGGCGCTGTTCATTGCGCGAGGGCCGGTCGCTGGCCAGGTCGACACGCAGGCGCGCGGCGACGCGCTGCTGGCCGGCATGCGGCTTGACGGCGAACAGGCGCTCGTCGAAGTGATGGGCATTGCCGGCGCTGGCGACGACATTGGCCGCGGTGATGCGCGTGGCCAGCAGCGACAGTCGCTCGGCACGCTGGAAGGCCAGGCAGGCCAGGGCCGTCATGACGGCCGTGCCGTTCATGATGGCCAGGCCTTCCTTGGGGCGCAGCGTGTGCGGCTTCAGGCCGACGGCCGCGAGGGCCTGGGCCGCCGGCATCTGCTGGCCCTGGAACCAGACTTCGCGCTCGCCGCACAGCACGGCGGCGACATAGCTCAGCGGCGTCAGGTCGCCACTCGCGCCGACCGAACCCTCGCTGGGGATCAGCGGCAGGATGTCGTGCTCGAGCAGGGCGGCCAGTTGCTGCAACAGGGCGTAGCTGACGCCCGACACGCCTTGCGCCAGCGACTGCAGGCGCACGGCCAGCACCGCCCTCACCTGCTCGGGCGCCAGCATGGGGCCGGCACCGATGCCGTGATAGGTGTAGAGATGGCGCGGCAGCTCGGCGACGAGGGCCGGCGGGATGCTGACGGTGCAGGAGTCGCCATAGCCGGTGGTGACGCCGTAGACGACGCCGTCTTCGGCCAACAGGCGGGCGATGAACTCGGCACCGGCGTCGATGTGGCGCACGAACTCCGGCGTGTCGCTCAGGCGGGCGCGGGCCTCGCGGCGGGAGATGGCAGCGATGTCGTCCAGGCTCAGCGAGCGGCCGTCAAAGAGGATTTCAGACGGCGGGTGCGGCTGCATGGGGGCTGTCCCAGAAGGCGTAGAAGTTGAACCAGTCATAAGGCGATTCGCGCAGGCGGCGCTGCAGGATCTGCGCGTAGGTTTGGGCGTATTGGGCCAGAGCCTCGCGACGGCCGGCACGCGGCAGTTTGACCTCGTCGGCCAGCAGCTCGAAACGGATTTCGTAACCAGCGTCCTTGTGCAGGCAGGTCAGCAGCACCAGCGGGCAGTGCAGCACGCCGGCCAGCACATAGGCGCCGACGGGCAGGGGCGCCCGCGCACCGAGGAAGTCGACGCTGACGGTCTGGGCCGAATGGATGGGCACGCGGTCGCCGGCAATGGCCACCCAGCCACCGCCGTCCACCAGGGCCTTGAGCTGCAGGGCCATGTTGGGGCCGAAATCGGTGACCTCGAGCAGGTTGACGGCCGAGTTCGGGTCCAGCCGCTTCAGGATGCGGTTGAAGGCCTGGGCATGGCGGGTGTGCACCAGCACCGTCAGCTTGAGCCCATGCTTGGACTTGCCGATCATGCGGCACAGCTCCAGGCAGCCCATGTGGGCGGTGATCAGGATGCCGCCCTGGCCGCGGGCCAGCATGGCGTCGACCACGGAGAAGTCCTGCTCGCGCACGGCCTCGACCGGGTAGCGGCCGGCCATGGCCAGCAGCTTGTCCAGCATGGTCTCGGCAAAGCAGGCGACGTGGCGCAGGCCCTCGCGCCAGTCGGGCTCGCGCTTGAACACGCCGGGCTCGGCGCGGTGCAGATGGCGCAGGTATTCCAGCGATGAGCGCCGCAGCGCCGGCCGCGTCAGCCAGTGCAGCAGCACGACCGGGAACATGGCCCAGCGCACCAGGCGGCGGCCGAACAGCTTGTGCACGCCGTACAGCAGCCAGATGCCGCTGACGAACGTCGTTTCACCCAACGACGCCCAGTGCTGAGTACGTGCGGTCATGCGCCGCTCCGCAGCTTGCGCGCCAGCAGGATGGGGCTGCGCAGCAGCATGCCGAAGAACAGCCGCGTGTGCATGGCCGAGATCAGCACGTTGTCGCGCCAGACGCGGAAATGCGAGATGCCGCCCACCGGGTAGTGCACGCGCGTGGGCTGGTTGACGACGGGCACGCCGGCCCAGACCAGGCGTACCGCGATCTCGGTGTCGAAGTCCATGCGCCGCCCCATGGACGCCCGCGCCAGCAGAGGCAGCGTGGTGGCCAGCGGATAGATGCGAAAGCCGCACATCGAGTCGCGCACGGCGAAGCTCAGCGTGTTGATCCAGACCCAGATGTGGGTGGCGTAGCGGCCATAGAGACGAGCACGCGGCACCGACTCGTCGTAGATGGGGCAGCCGCAGATCAGAGCCTGGGGACTGGCTTCAGCCGCGGCGACGAAGCGCGATGCGTCGCCGGCGTCATGCTGGCCGTCGGCATCGATCTGCAGGCCATGGGTATAGCCCTGCTCGGCCACCAGGCGCATGCCGGCGATGACGGCCGCGCCCTTGCCCTGGTTGTGCGGCAGACGCAGCAGCTGGATGCCGTCCTGCCGGGCCAGCGCATCGAGCTGGGTGGCGGTGGCCGCCTCGCTGCCGTCGTCCACCAGCAGCACCGGCAGGCCCTGGGCGCGCAGCCGGGCCGCGACGGCACCGACGGTCCCGCCATGGTTGTAGACGGGGATGACAGCGCAGACCTTCATCACGCCGCGGCTCCGAAGCGCAGCTTGCCGCTGGCATGGGCGCCGCGCTCGCTGGTCAGCGCAAAGCGCAGTTCGCTGCCGTCGGCATTGACGGTCAGCTCGATGTCGACGGCCGTGCCGGGGCGGATGACCTGCTGGAACTTCAGCTGGTCCAGGCCTTTGAAGTCCGGCTGCAAGGCGAACAGCTCGCGAGCGAAGCGTTCGGCCCAGTCCAGCTGCACGACGCCGGGCAGCACGGGCTGGTTGTCGAAATGGCCGTCGAAGCCGGGGTGGCGGGCCTCGATGTCCAGGCGCAGGCGCGCTGTCAGCGGCTCGCGCAGCAGCACGCGCGCCGGCGGGCGCATGGGGTCGAACAGGGCCTGCAGGGCCGCCTGCGTGGCCTTGCCTTGGGTGTTGGCGGGCAGCTCGCTGACCAGGCGCCAGCGGCGCGGGCGCACGGTGGCTTCCAATTGGGCGGCGAGGCGCTCACGCAACGGTGCCAGCCAGGCATTGCGGCCGGCTTGCTCGATGGTGGTCCAGGCCTCCGCCGTCGGCACCAGTACGACGCCCAGTTCCTGGCGCGACCCCGGCAGCAGCAGGGCGCGGGCTTCAAGCACCTGGCCGCTGCTGGTCAGGGCCTGTTCGACGGCGGCGAGGGACACGCGCTTTTCCTCGACCTTGACGATGCGGTCCGCACGGCCCAGCAGCACGAAGCCGGGTCCCTCGGCGCGGGCATGGTCGGCGGCGGTGTACCAGTCGTCACCACCGATGTGGGCGGAGCGCAGCTGCAATTGGCCGTCGCTCAATTGCCACTCGACGCCGGGCAGGGCGCGCCAGGGTTCGGCGTCACCGGCGCCGGGTGGGCGCTGGCGCCAGGCGACGCCACCGGTCTCGCTGCTGCCATAGACCTCGATGGGCGTCTGGCCCAGGCGCTCGGCACACGGGCCCAGGGCATCGGCCGGCAGCGGGCCGCCGGAGCTGAACACGGCCGTCAGGCGCTGCGGCAGGTCGCCGGTGTTGGCGAGTTGCAGCCGCTTCAGATGGGCGGGGCTGGCGATCAGCGCGATGCGGCCGGGCGCGCCGTGCAGGTCTTCCAGATAGGCGACGCGCTGGGCCGCCGTGGGCCGGCCGGCAGCCAGCGGCCACAGCACGCGAAACAGCAGGCCGTAGATGTGCTGGTGGCTGACGGTGGCATGGATGGTGGCACCGTCCAGCCGCGCGCCGAACTCGGCCTCCAGCGCCCTCACCTCATCGAAGAGCTGGTGCAGCTGCTTGACGATGGCGGTGGGCTCGCCGCTGCTGCCGGAGGTGAAGACGACGAGCTGGGGGGCCTGCGGGTCCAAAGCCTGCCAGTTGGGCAGGGGCGCGTCGGCCACCGTGGCCTGGGCGTCGGCACGGCCGGGCCAGTCGCCGGCAAAGGCGCCCACCTTGTCGGACAGGCGTTGTGCGGTGGCGGGCAGCGCATCGCCGGGCCACCAGACGGTCTTGCGCGCATGCCAGGCACCGAGCAGGGCGGCGGCGGCATGCAGGGTGTCTTCGAAATACAGGGCGACGTCGCCGGTCGCCAGGGCCTGGAAGTGGGCGAACCAGCCGGCGGCCTGGGCCAGGAACTCTGCTGACAGGATGCTGCGGCCGGCACGGATGCCCACCGGCTGGGCGGCCCGCGCCGGGCTCTGCGCACCGGCGAGGCCGAGTCGGAGTTCACGCCACATGCTTGCCGGCTCGCACGCGGCGGCGCACCAGCCACTCGCCGCCCATCAGGGTGCCCATCAGCACATAGGTGATGAGGCCGTTGTACAGGGCCCAGGTCTGCTCGCTGCCCCACAGGGCCGTGGCCAGGCTGATGCCACCGTTGAGGATGAAGAAGCCGCACCAGACGATGGTGACGCGGCGGGTGTAGGCCACGCCGTGGGCGTCCAGCTCGGGGTCGTGCAGGCGCGCCAGGCGCTCGACGACGGTCTGGCCCTTGAGCAGGCTGGCGCCGAACAGCACCAGCATGGCCACGTTCATCGCGACCGGATAGATCTTCAGCGGCAGCAGCTGGTTGGACCAGGCCGTCAGCGCCGCCAGCACCAGGCCGGCCAGGGCCACAGCCAGGGCCTGCTGGCTGCGCGATGCGAGATAACGCGCCAGGGCCAGGGCCAGCAGCAGCAGCGCCAAAACCCGGGGTTCGGCATGAGCGAGCCCCAGGTAGACGAGAACGGGATAGAGGGCGGTCAGCGCCACCCAGAGGATGTTGCGCACGCTGGAGCGGGAGAAGGAGGAGTCTGACTCAGGCGGCGCGCTGCAGCGCGGCCTCGTCTTCCCCGGTGGTTTCGTCGCTCAGCTGCAGCAGCGCCGTCAGCGCGTTGACGACGTCCTGCAGCGTGCGCACCGACTTGAAGGCCTCGGGCTGCAGGCGCTTGCCGACCAGGGGCTTGAGCTTGACGATGAGGTCCACCGCGTCGATGGAGTCGATGTCCAGGTCGTCGTACAGGCGGGCTTCGGGGCGGATGCGCTCGGGCTCGATGTCGAAGGTCTCGACCAGGATGGCCGACAGCCGCGTGTAGATGTCTTGTTCGGTCATGAAGTACTCCCCTGGCGGTTCAGCTCTTGCGGCTGTTGGCCACGAAGGCGGCCAGCGCCCGGATCGAACGGAAATGCCGGCGGGTTTCCTCCGAATCCGCCGACATGGTCACGCCATAGCGCTTCTGCAGCGCCAGGCCCAGCTCGAGCGCGTCGATGGAATCCAGGCCGAGGCCTTCGACGAAGAGCGGCTGCTCGGCGTCGATGTCGTCTGCGCTCATGTCCTCGAGGTTCAAGGCATCGATGAGCAAGGTCTTGATTTCAAGTTCCAGGCTCTGTTCCATCGCCCTGTCCCCTAGAAAAATAACTTTGCAAGTATCCCGTGAGCCGCCTGGCCGCGAGCGGGAATTCTCCGTGAGCCCCCTCTAGAAAGGGTGTAACGGCAATGTCCTCGCCCACATCCAGACTCAGCTGTAACGGCCGGTCGTGGGTTTTCCACCACGGCCAGCCCTTGCTCAACCCCAGCGGCTCGCAGCGGATTCGCACCGGCGTGATGGCCACGCCGCTGCGCAGGGCCAATTGGGCCGCACCGCGCTGCAACTGCAAAGCACGACCCGGCACGCTGCGCGTACCTTCGGGAAAAATCACCAGATTGCTGCCCGAAGCCAGGCTGGCGTTGAAACCTGCCAACACCTCGCTGCCGCGGTCGTTGCGCAGGTAGTTGCAGGCCCGCACCGGTCCCCAGGTGAAGGGGTTGTTGCCCAGGCCGCCCCGCACGACGCAGTCGGCATTGGGCGTGCGGGCAATCAGGGCCACGACGTCGATCAGCGTCGGATGGTTGGCCAGCACCAGCAGGCCCTGGCGCTGCAGGCGCCCGGCGCCCGTCCAGCGCACGCGCACCAGGCCGAGCAGCGTCATCAAGCCGATGAAGCCGCGAAAGCTGGCACCCACCAGGGCGCGCGACCAGCGGATGCGGCGCACCGGCTCCCACACCAGCAGGTTGATGAGGGGGAACAGCAGCACGCCCATCAGCAGACCGCCGATGCCGAAGCTGGCGAAGCTGAAGGCCGTGGCCGGCACGCGCCAGGCGCGCGACCAGGCCGAGGACAGCCTAGCGAGCAAGGACATGGCGCCAGTGCCAGTCTGCGGCGCCGTCGGCCTGGCGCAGTTCCGCCGCGGGGTCGAGCAGGCATTGCAGCACCTGCAGATTGGGCGCGATGCGGACGTCGGGCGTCGCATGCGCCAGGGCCGGCTCGCGCGACAGACTCACGCCGGCCTCGCCCGCACGAGCCCGCCGCAGCCGCAGCGCGTAGGCATGGGGCGGCGCGATCGGTGCGTCCAGCCCGGTAGAGGCATAGAGCTCGGGCAACGGCGCGTCGAAAACCGTCAGCAGCACGGCCGGCGCGCCGGCGGCCAGCAAGGCCTGGGCTTCGGCCCAGCCGGCGGCGGCGCTGACTTCGCCCGCAGCCACGGCGCTGACATTGGCCGTGATGCCGCGCTGGATGGAGTACTGGGCGCCGATGGCGTTGTGCACCGAATGGCTGAAGGCGGTGGGCGACAGCGCCTCGCCGCGGGCCAGTTCCTGCAGCATGCCGATCGAGCGCGCCAGTTCACCCCAGCGCGACGCGAACACAAGCGGCATGGCCGGCAGCGCGGCGGCGTCGACATCCGCCTGGGCCCAGTAGGCCACCTGCAGGGCAGCGCGGCCCAGGGGGTCGATGCGGCGGCGCGCCATCGCCGGCATCTCCGGCAGCGGCGGCGACGCCGGAGCATCGGCGGGCAGAGGCTGGGGATTGCGAAGCCAGGCCTGCCAGTCGTCCTGCGTGGCCAGACCCGGTGCCCACGCCGCCCATTGCTCGACGTGCAGGACCGGCCCGTTCGGGGCAGCGGCTGAATCGGCGGTGGGCGAAATCATGGCTGGGTCAGAAAGTAGAAAACCCGCCATGAGGCGGGTTCCGGTTCGGGCAGGGAATGCCCTTAACGCTTGGCGCGGAACTTGCGCAGCGCCGCGATCTGCGCGGCCATGGTGGCGAACTCGCCCTGGGCCGCGGCGAAGTCGATGTCGCTCTTGGCGTTCTTCTTCGCTTCCTCGGCGCGCTTCATGGCCTCGGTGGCCTTGGCCTCGTCGAGATCCTTGCCGCGGATGGCGGTGTCGGCCAGCACGGTCACGCGGTTGGGTTGGACTTCGAGGATGCCGCCGGCGACGAAGACGAACTCTTCGCTGCCATCGGGTCGCTCGATGCGCACGGCGCCCGGCTTGATGCGGGTGATCAGCGGCGTGTGCTTCGGCAGGATGCCGAGCTCGCCACTCTCGCCCGGCAGGGCGACGAACTTGGCCTCGCCGGAGAAGATCTGCTCTTCGGCGGAGACCACGTCGACGTGGAGGGTTGCCATATCAATCGTCCTGGGCTTGAGGGTTGGGAAGATTCAGTGCTAAGTCAGTTGGGGACAGAGCTGCCGCTGCACGCCAGGTCTGTCCCGCAATGTCTTATTGAATCTTCTTGGCCTTCTCGAAGGCTTCGTCAATCGTGCCGACCATGTAGAAAGCCTGCTCGGGCAGCGAGTCGCACTCGCCGTTGACGATCATCTTGAAGCCGCGGATGGTTTCCTTCAGCGGCACGTACTTGCCCGGGGTGCCCGTGAACACTTCGGCGACGTGGAAGGGCTGCGACAGGAAGCGCTGGATCTTGCGGGCGCGAGCGACCGACAGCTTGTCTTCCGGCGACAGTTCGTCCATGCCCAGGATGGCGATGATGTCGCGCAGTTCCTTGTAGCGCTGCAGCACCTGCTGCACGGCACGGGTCGTCGTGTAGTGCTCTTCGCCGACGACGTTGGGGTCGATCTGGCGGCTGGTCGAGTCCAGCGGGTCCACGGCGGGGTAGATACCCAGCGAGGCGATGTCACGCGACAGCACGACGGTGGCGTCCAGGTGGGCGAAGGTCGTGGCAGGCGACGGGTCGGTCAGGTCGTCCGCAGGGACGTAGACGGCCTGGATGGACGTGATCGAGCCGACCTTGGTCGACGTGATGCGCTCTTGCAGGCGGCCCATTTCCTCGGCCAGCGTCGGCTGGTAGCCCACGGCGGAAGGCATGCGGCCCAGCAGAGCGGACACTTCCGTGCCGGCCAGGGTGTAGCGGTAGATGTTGTCCACGAAGAACAGCACGTCCTTGCCTTCGTCGCGGAAGGACTCGGCGATGGTCAGGCCGGTCAGCGCGACGCGCAGACGGTTGCCCGGGGGCTCGTTCATCTGGCCATAGACCATGGCGACCTTGGAGTCTTCGAGCTTCTCCTGCACGACGACGCCGGAGTCCGACATCTCGTGATAGAAGTCGTTGCCCTCACGGGTGCGCTCACCCACGCCGGCGAACACGGACAGACCGCTGTGCGCCTTGGCGATGTTGTTGATGAGCTCCATCATGTTGACGGTCTTGCCGACGCCGGCGCCACCGAACAGACCCACCTTGCCGCCCTTGGCGAACGGGCAGATGAGGTCGATCACCTTGATGCCGGTTTCCAGCAGGTCCTGCGACGGGCTCAGCTCGTCGTAGGCCGGGGCGGCGCGGTGGATGGAGGCGGTCAGGCTGGAGGCAACCGGACCACGTTCATCGATGGGGTTGCCCAGCACGTCCATGATGCGGCCGAGGGTGGCCTTGCCGACCGGCACCTGGATGGTGTCGCCGGTGTTGTAGACCTCGGTGCCGCGGCGCAGGCCGTCGGACGAACCCAGGGCAATGGTGCGGACCACGCCGTCGCCCAGCTGCTGCTGGACTTCCAGGGTCAGGGCTGCGCCTTCCATCTTCAGGGCGTCGTAGACCTTGGGCATCTTGTCGCGCGGGAATTCCACGTCAACGACGGCGCCAATGCACTGAACGATCTTGCCGACTGCTTGAGTGTTAGACATTTGTGCGTTCCTTCAATTCAAATCTTTGCGTTCGGGCCT
The DNA here is from genome assembly GCF_058787015.1 of Roseateles sp. FW305-36. Lineage (NCBI taxonomy): Bacteria > Pseudomonadati > Pseudomonadota > Betaproteobacteria > Burkholderiales > Sphaerotilaceae > Roseateles > Roseateles sp. FW305-36. The sequence continues at coordinate 152,122 of NZ_JBYSZK010000006.1, forward strand.
ATCAGCCCACCGCGGCCGCGCCGCTGACGATCTCGGACAACTCTTTGGTGATGGCTGCCTGGCGGGTCTTGTTGTAGACCAGCTTCAGCTCACCGATCAGCGTGCCGGCGTTGTCGGTCGCGGCCTTCATGGCCACCATGCGGGCGGACTGCTCGCTGGCCATGTTTTCGGCGACGGCCTGGAAGACCAGCGCTTCCGAGTAGCGCACGAGCAGCTCGTTGATGACCGTGGCAGCGTCCGGCTCGTAGAGGTAGTCCCACGAGTGGCCTTGCTTGTCGGTCGCCATGTCGGCGGCCTTCAGCGGCAGCAGCTGGTGCACCTTGACCTCTTGCTTCATCGTGTTGATGAACTGCGTGTAGCAGAGGTAGACGGCGGACAGCTTGCCTTCGGCGTAGGCGTCGAGCAGCACCTTGACGGGGCCGATGAGGGCCTCGATGTGGGGCTGGTCGCCGAGCTGCGTGGCGTGAGCCACGACCTTGGCGCCGATGCGGTTCATGAAGCCCAGGCCCTTGCCGCCGATGGCGACGACCTCGGCCTTCTGGCCCGCACCTTCCAGCTCCTTGAGCTTGGCCGTGGCCGCGCGCAGCAGGTTGGTGTTGAGACCACCGCACAGGCCCTTGTCCGTCGTGACGACGACCATGCCGACCGTCTTCGCTGCCTCGTTCTTGACGAGGAAGGGATGGCGGTACTCGGGGTTGGCCTTGGCCAGTTCGGCCGCGATGTTGCCGATCTTTTCAGCGTAGGGACGAGCCGACCGCATCCGCTCCTGCGCCTTGCGCATCTTGGACGCGGCGACCATTTCCATCGCCTTGGTGATCTTCTTGGTGTTCTCGACCGACTTGATCTTGCCGCGGATTTCTTTGCTTGAAGCCATTCGAACTCCTAGTTCAGTGCGGGGCTAGTTTTGAGGCTGTGCCCCGCGTGTTCCGTGGCTTTAGGCGAAGGACTTCTTGAAGGAAGCGATCGCGGCGTTCAGTTCGGCTTCAGCGTCCTTGTCCATCGCCTTGTCGTTCTCGAGCTTGGTCAGCAGAGCGGCGTGGCTGGTCTTCAGGTACTGGTGCAGGCCGTGTTCGAAGGCCAGGACCTTCTTCACTTCGATGCTGTCCATGAAGCCCTTGTTGGCGGCGTACAGCGAAGCGGCCATCAGCGAGATGGACAGCGGCGAGTACTGGGCCTGCTTCAGCAGTTCCGTCACGCGGGCACCGCGGTCCAGCTGCTTGCGGGTGGCTTCGTCCAGGTCGGAAGCGAACTGCGCGAAGGCAGCCAGTTCACGGTACTGGGCCAGGTCGGTACGGATACCGCCGGACAGCGACTTCACCAGCTTGGTCTGGGCGGCACCGCCGACGCGCGACACCGAGATACCGGCGTTGATGGCGGGGCGGATACCGGCGTTGAACAGCGAGGTTTCCAGGAAGATCTGGCCGTCGGTGATCGAGATCACGTTGGTCGGCACGAAGGCGGACACGTCACCGGCTTGCGTTTCGATGATCGGCAGGGCCGTCAGCGAACCGGTCTTGCCCTTGACTTCACCCTTGGTGAAGGCTTCGACGTAGTCGGCGTTCACACGGGCCGCACGCTCCAGCAGGCGGCTGTGGAGATAGAACACGTCGCCGGGGAAGGCTTCGCGGCCCGGCGGGCGGCGCAGCAGCAGCGAGACCTGGCGGTAGGCCACGGCCTGCTTGGACAGGTCGTCGTAGACGATCAGGGCGTCCTGGCCGCGGTCGCGGAAGTACTCGCCCATCGTGCAGCCGGAGTAGGCCGACACGTACTGCATGGCGGCGGATTCCGAAGCCGAGGCAGCGACGACGATGGTGTATTCCATCGCGCCGGCCTGCTCCAGCGAGCGCACCACGTTCTTGATCGACGACGCCTTCTGGCCGATGGCGACGTAGACGCAGGTCATGTTCTGACCCTTCTGGTTGATGATCGCGTCGATGGCGACGGCGGTCTTGCCCGTCTGACGGTCACCAATGATCAGTTCGCGCTGGCCGCGGCCGACGGGCACCATGGAGTCGATGGACTTCAGGCCGGTCTGCACGGGCTGGTCGACCGACTTGCGTGCGATCACGCCCGGGGCGACCTTCTCGATGACGTCGGTCATCTTGGCGTTGATCGGGCCCTTGCCGTCGATCGGCTCACCCAGCGCGTTGACGACGCGACCGATCAGCTCGGGGCCGACCGGCACTTCCAGGATGCGGCCCGTGCACTTCACGGTGTCGCCTTCGGAGATGTGCTCGTAGGCACCCAGAATCACGGCGCCGACGGAGTCGCGCTCGAGGTTCAGGGCCAGACCGAAGGTCTGCGTGCCGTCAGCGGTCGGCGGGAATTCGAGCATTTCGCCCTGCATCACATCGGACAGGCCGTGGACGCGGACGATGCCGTCGGAAACGGACACGACGGTGCCCTGGTTGCGGATGTCCGTGCTGCCACCAAGACCCTCGATGCGGCTCTTGATCAGTTCGGAAATTTCAGCGGGATTCAGTTGCATGCTAGGTCTCCCAGGTTGCCGAACCTTCGCCGGATCAAGGGCGGGGTCAGACGCGGGGTAAATCGGAATGTCTTGCGTGGCGGTCTGCGGATCAGGCAGTCAGCGCAACCTTCATGCGCTCCAGGCGGGCCTTGACGGAGGTGTCCAGCACCTCGTCGCCGACGACGACGCGAACGCCACCGATCAGGCCGGGCTCCAGCTGCACATGGGTGTCGAGCTTGCGGCCGAAGCGCTTTTCCAGCGAAGCCTTGAGGTCGGCGAGCTGGGCGTCGCTGATCTCGTAGGCGCTGAAGATCTGCGCGTCGGACACACCGGAGGCGGCGTTGGCCAGCACGTGGTACTGGGCCACGATCTCGGGCAGCGCGGCCAGGCGGCCGTTTTCGACGACGGTCTGCAGGAAGTTCTGCACGCCCGCGGCCAGGGTCTGCTTGGCGGCAGCGGTGATGACCGCGACGACCTGCTCGGACTGGGCCTTGGGGTGATCGGCGAACTGGCGCAGATCGGCGTCCTGCGCCACCTGGGCCAGCGCGTCGAGTTGACGGCCCCAGGCGGCGAGGTCTTGCGACTTGGCAACCTGGAACAGGGCTTCGGCGTAGGGCCGGGCGATGGTGGCGAGTTCAGCCATTTACAGCTCCGTCTTCAGGCGAGCCAGCAACTCGGCGTGAACGCCGGCGTTGACTTCCTTCTGCAGGATCTGCTCGGCGCCCTTGACGGCCAGCGCGGCGACTTGCTCGCGCAGGACTTCGCGAGCGCGGGAAACCTGCTGCTCGGCGTCGGCCTTGGCGGCGGCCAGGATCTTGGCGCCTTCTTCTTCGGCCTTGCCCTTGGCGGCGTCGACAATGGCAGCGGCGCGCTTCTCGGCGTCCGAGATCAGCTTGCCGGATTCGGCCTTGGTCGCAGCCAGCTCCTTGGCGATCTGCGCTTCGGCACCGGCCAGCTCGGCCTTGGCCTTGTCAGCGGCGGACAGGCCGTCACGGATCTTCGCGGCGCGCTCGTCGAGTGCCTTGGTGATCGGCGGCCACACAAACTTCATCGTGAACCCGACCAACAGCAGGAACACGATCATCTGAACGATGAGCGATGCGTTAATAAACACCTGGGTGCCTCACAAAGTTTCGAGTGCTTGAAGCCGCCCCCAGGAGTCCGAGGGCGGGGCGGCAACGTCGATTACTTGGCGACGACTTGAGCGATCTGGCTCAGGAAGGGGTTGGCCGTGGCGAACCACAGGGCGATACCCAGACCAATAATGAAGGCGGCGTCGATCAGGCCGGCCAGCAGGAACATCTTGGTTTGCAGTTCGTTCATCAGCTCGGGCTGACGAGCGGCGGACTCGAGGTACTTGCTGCCCATGATGCCGATACCGATACAAGCACCGAAGGCGCCCAGACCAATGATCAGACCAGCGGCGAGGGCAACAAAGCTAATGACTTCCACGATGACTCCTTAGGGGACTAGAGAAAAGGGTTGAGGGAAAACTGCTGGGGAAACTGGGATGACGCTCAGTGCGCGTCGTGGGCCTGGCCGATGTAGACCAGCGTCAGCATCATGAAGACGAAGGCCTGCAGCGTGATGATGATCAGGTGGAAGGCGGCCCAGATGAAGCCGGCGATGATGTGGCCGGTGGCCAGCAGCACGCCGCCCACGGGACCCACGCTGGCCCAGGCGCCGCCCATCAGCGCGATCAGCAGGAAGATCAGTTCGCCGGCGTACATATTGCCGAACAGCCGCATGCCGTGCGAGACGGTCTTGGCAATGAACTCGACCATCTGCATGGCGAAGTTGACCGGATAGAGCACGACCTTGTCGCCGAACGGTGCCGACACCAGTTCATGGGCCCAGCCACCGACGCCCTTCATCTTGACGTTGTAGATCAGGCAGGTGATCAGCACGCCGACGGACAGGCCCAGGGCCATGGACAAGTCGGCCGTCGGGACGACGCGCAGCTTGGCCTCGTGGTCGCCCACGATGTTCTGCCAGATCCAGGGCAGCAGGTCGACGGGCAGCAGGTCCATCGCGTTCATCAGGAAGATCCAGACGAAGACGGTCAGGGCCATCGGCGCCACCAGCTTGCGGCTGTTGGCGTTGTGGACGATGCCCTTGGCCTGGTCGGCGACGATCTCGACGAGGATTTCGACAGCGGCTTGAAAACGGCCAGGGACGCCCGATGTAGCAGCCTTCGCGGCACGCCACAGGAAGAAGCAGCCGAGCACGCCGATGACGATGCTGAAGAACAGGGAGTCGAGGTTGACGACGGAGAAGTCGACGATGCCCTTCATCGTGCCGCTTTGGGCATGGTGCAAGTGGTGAACGATGTATTCACCGGAGGTCGGCGCTGCTCCGTGTGCCAGTTCGGCGTGGCCTTCTGCTGCCATGTTCAGTTCTGCCTCGTCAGTTCATTTGCGGCCGCGCCACGCGAGCGCCAGCCAGTTCACCTTGATGCACACCGCGAGGGCGACCAGCAGGGCTGGCCAGCTCAGGCCCGGCACCACCTTTGGCGCCAGCACCAGCATCGCGATCGATGCACCGATTTTCAAAAATTCCCAGGCCATGAACGCCGCAGCCGCACTGACCGCCGAGTTCACTCGCTTCGTCATGCCCCGCGCCAGCAGCATGTTCGGCACCACCACCGCCGCAACGCCGTAGAGCGCCGAGGCCATGGCCACGCCGGACGCCGTCCACAGCCGGATCACGGCCACGCACAGCAGACCTGCCATCAGCTGCCATCCCAGCACACGCCAGGGCGACAGCATCGGCAACGCGGACTTCAGCGCTGCCGCCTCCTCGGGGCTCAGGGCCTTGACGGGCGGCTCCTCTTGGTCGTCGTCCCAGCCGCCGGCCGTCGAAACAGCGGGGGGCCAGGTCTTTCGGGGGCCGTTCTCGGTCATGGCGCCAGGTCCTGGGGTGGGCGGCTCAGCCTCCAAAACTACCGGGGGCCGATTGCACCGGGACGGCGCACAGGCGCCATCCAACAAAGCCACTCATTATAGGTGACTAGTTACACCGGGGTAAATACGCCCCCTCGCGGGGCCAGGATTCAGGCCCCGTTCAGGCGCCTGTCAGGGTTGCGGGCAAGCCCGGCACGTCGACGCGCAGCTGCAGTACGGCACCGGCCAGCGGCTCGCGTTCCAGTTCGTCGGCGGGGCGCTTTTCCCGGGCCGTCGTGATGAAGAGGGTGCGCCCGTCGGGGCCGCCGAAGGTGGGCATGGTCGGGCAGGTCGCCGGCAGGTCGATGCGCTGCAGCACTTCGCCGGTCGGCGCGATGCACAGCACGCAGCCGCCTTCGAACATGGCCGACCAGTAGCAACCGTCGGCGTCCATGGCCGCGCCATCGGGGCGACCGCCATAGGTTTCACCCGGCGTGCGTGGCTTGAACTCGGCAAAGACGCGCGGATTGGACAAGGCGCCGGTCGCCACATCGAAGTCTGCGACGTAGATGCGGTGGGCCTTGGTGTCCGACCAATGCACGCGGCGACCGTCGGGGCTCCAGGCCAGGCCGTTGGACGTCGTCAGGCCGGGCACCTGGGCGGCGAAGGCCGTGCCGTCGAAGCGGTAGAGCGCTGCCTCGGGCTCACGCGCGTCCGAGATACTGCCGATCCACAGCCGCCCCGCCGGGTCGACCTTGCCGTCGTTGAAACGCAACCGCGCCGGGTCATAGGGCGGCGCGGCGACCAGGGCCTGCGCACCGGTCGTCGTGTCCAGCGACCAAAGGCCATCACGACGTGCGACCAGCAGGCCGCCGCTGGCGCGAGCGGCGATGCAGCCGGGTTCGGCATCCTGCGGCCAGACATCGGGCGTGTCGACGCCCGCGCGCCAGCGCAGCACCTGGCGGCCGGGGATGTCGACCGCGTAGAGCTGCTGTTCCGTGGGATGCCAGAGCGGCGATTCGCCGAGCAGGCAGCGGTGGGAACCGAGGGCTTGGATGTCTTGAGAGGCCATCCTGCCACTCTAGGCGGTTATCCGAAGTAACTCGGGCGAAAAGCGCCCAGCTCGGCCTTCAGATAGTGGGCGCCGGGGATGGGATTGAAATAGAAGGGCGGCACCTCGACGAAGCCCAGGCTCTCGTAGAGGCCGCGAGCGGCTTCCATGTCGTCAAGGGTGTCGAGCAGCATGGACGAGTAGCCGGCCTCGGTGGCGCGATCCATCAGCGCCTGGGCCAGGATGCGACCCAGGCCGAAGCGGCGGAAGGCCGGGCGCACGAACAGGCGCTTCATCTCGCAGGCGTTGGGATAGTCGGCGTCGGGCAGGGGCCGGAAGGCGCCGCTGCCGGCTACTGAGCCGTCGACGGTGGCCAGCAGCATCAGGCCGCCGGGCGGCGCGTAGACGCCGGGCAGGCCGGCCAGTTCTTCCTCGAAACCCTGGAAAGCCAGATCGACATCGAGGCTGTTGGCGTAGTCCTGCAGGACGAGTCGCGCCTCCTGCCAGTCCTCAGGAGATTCGGGTGTGACGAGCTGGATGTCTGGACCGGCCATAGGCGCCGCAGTTTAGCCAGCGAACTCAGGCCGCAAATCCCAAGACCACGCGGCGGGTCTTGGCTGATTTCTTCTGGTGATCACTCACGTTCGCAAGCAAACATGAGTGCTCCCCGAAGAAGAGCGCTTCAAGCTGCGCTTGGCTGTGCAAAGCCCAGCACGACCCTGCGGGTCTTGGCGCTCTTCTTCTCAATCTTGGTCACGACGATCGCGCCAATCTCGGCCGTGTTGCTCACATGCGTACCCCCGCAAGGCTGCAGATCGACGCCTTGAACTTCCAGCACCCGCACTCGACCCAAGCCGCGCGGCGGCTGCACGCTCATGGAGCGCACCAGCCCGGGATTGGCGTCCAGCTCCTCCTCGCTGATCCAGCGATGGCCGACCGGATGCGACTCCGCCACCAGCCGGTCCAGGCCGGCCTGGATGGCCTCCTTGTCGAAGGGCTCGTCGGTGTGGAAGTCCAGCCGCGCATAGGTCTCGGTGATGGAGCAGCCGTCGACCGGATAGGGCAGCAGCGCACACAGCAGATGCGTGGCGGTGTGGAAGCGCCGATGCGCCATGCGGCGCCCGGCATCGACCTCGACCCGAACAGCCGTGCCAGCGGGCGGCAGCGCCTCGCCTTCGATCAGATGGACGATGGCCGCCGGGTGTTCCTTGCTTTTGCGCGTGTCCGTCACACGCCAACGCTGCTCGCCGGCCATCAGCCAGCCGGTGTCGCCGGCCTGGCCGCCGCCGACCGGATAGCAGACGGTGCGGTCCAGCAGCACGCCACCCTCGCCCTGGGCGATGACGGTCGCGTCGCAGCCCAGCAGCGTCGCGTCTTCACGGAAAACATCCTCGGTCTTCATCAGGCCATCACCTCCAGCTCGACCTCGCCGCGCGGCGTGGACAGGCGCGCCTTGAAGCCATCCCGCACCTCGTAGCCCCGCAGTTGCACGCCCGACTCGGCCATGCCGTCGGTTGGGTGGGCCTCGCCCCATTCGATCAGCACCGGCAGGGCCTCGCGGCGCAGGCGACGGCCATCCTCGCGCAGGGCGATGCGCCAGCGCAGCTGACCGCGCGAAGCCTCGATGGCTTGGCCGGCATCGACGCCCTCGCCGCGCCAGTTGGCCAGGGCCGCATCGAGATTCGGAACGCGGGACACCCAGTGGATCAGGCCCGGCCCTCGGGCCAGAGCTTCACGCAGCGTGGGCTGATCGAGATCGAACCAGCGCGCCCGGCCCGGCGGCGGCGCTTCGGGATCGACGGCGATGATTTCCAGATAAGCCCGCGGATGACTGGCGCTGCTGATGTTGAGCAGGCGGTTGTGCGTACCCATCAGCGCATGCTTGCCACCCGGCAGCGGCGTCACGCCGAGCACGCGTTCGCACCAGGCGACACCCTCTTCCAACGTCGCCGCGCCGACGACGAGGTGGTCGAGTTCCATGCTCACAGCGTCACCTGCCCTTGCACGACCGGCGTCACATCGCCACCGATCCAGATGACTTCGCCTGCGCGCTGCACATGCACGCGACCGGCGCGCCCCAGGGCCGTCCCCTGGGCCACCACATAGGCATCGGGCGCCAGGCCGGCGCCGATCAGCCACTGCGCCAGGCCCGCATTCAGGCTGCCGGTAACCGGGTCCTCCGGCACGCCGTCGCCCGAGATGAAGGCGCGCACCTCGAACTGCGGCTCGTCCGTCCGCGAGGCGACGACACCGACCTTGTGCGGGCCGACGACACCCAGTTCCAACCCGGCCATGCGCGACCAGTCCGGCTTCAGCGACAGCACCTGTTCGGCCGAGGCCAGCATCACGGCACACCAGCCGGGGCCGTTGTCCACCCACTGGTGGGCGACGATGTCTTCGGGCCGCAGGCCCAGGCCGGCGCGGATCTGGCTGAGCTTGGCCTCATCGAGCGGCCCGCTGCGCAGCAGTGGCGGCGCCGCGAAGGCCAGGCGCTCGCCGTCGCGGCGCACGGCCACCAGGCCCACGCCGCATTGCTGCACGACGGTTTCGCCCTTGGGACGGCCGCCGGCCGCCAGCCAGGCGTGGCAGCTGCCCAGGGTCGGGTGACCGGCAAAGGGCAGCTCGCGCGCCGTCGTGAAGATGCGCACGCGGTAGTCGGCCGCGGCGTCCGTCGGCGGCAGCAGGAAGGTGGTTTCGCTGAGGTTGGTCCAGTTCGCGAAAGCCTGCATTTCGGCGTCGCTCAGGCCCTTACCGTCCACGACGACAGCCAGCGGATTGCCCTTCAGGGGCCGGGCGGTGAAGACATCGACTTGGGCAAAGCGGCGGAGCTGGGTCATTGGTGCCCCTCGTTCAACGAGTACGTTGCCCGATCCCCCGAGGGGATGCCGGGCCGGCTTGGGACGGCCCGGCGTCCGGCCCGATCGGCTGGAGGTAGAGGCCCGGCCTCACGACCTCCATGCCGCGATCCGGCGTCGCCAGGCCCTTGAAGCCATGGCGGGCGTAGAGCGGGTGGGCGTCTCGCGTGAACAGCATGAAGCGGCGCAGGCCTTGCAGATCGGGATGGGCGAGCAGGGATTGAACCATCCAATCGGCAAGACCCTGCCCCCTGTGGGCTTCAAGGATGTAGACGTCGCAGAGATAGGCAAAGGTGGTGCGGTCGGTGACGACGCGGGCGAAGCCGACCTGGCCTTGCGTGTCGGCATGCAGGGCGATGCAAAGCGAGTTCGCGATCGCCCGCTGCACGGTGGCCAGCGGGATGCCTTCGCTCCAGTACGCCGTCGTCAGGAAGGCATGGGCTGCGACGGTGTCGATGTCCTCGGCGGCGAAGCTGAGGCGATAACCGGGCCTCTCCACGTCAATGCCCACCGCCCAGATAGGCGGCCTGCACGGCAGGGTCGTTGCGCAGCTTGTCCGCCGGACCATGCACGGCGATGCGACCGTTCTCCAGCACATAGCCGTAGTCGGCCACCTTGAGAGCGGCGGCGGCGAACTGCTCGACCAGCAGCATGGTCACGCCGCGCGCCTTGAGGCTCTCGATGATGCGGAAGACCTCTTCCACGAGGATGGGCGCCAGGCCCATGGAGGGTTCGTCCAGCAGCACGACCTCGGGGTTGAGCATGGTGGCGCGGGCCATGGCCAGCATCTGCTGCTCGCCGCCGGACAGCGTGCCGGCCAGTTGCATGCGCCTCTCCTTCAGGCGCGGGAACAGCTCCATGGCCTTCTCGAGGTCGGCCTCGACGTCGCCCTTGGGCCGCGCGCCGGTGTAGCGCGGGAAAGCGCCCAGGCGCAGGTTGTCGGTGACCGTCATGGTGGCGAAGACGCGCCGGCCTTCGGGCGAGTGGGCCAGACCCTGGCGGGCGATGGTGTAGCTCTCCTGGCCGTCGATGCGCTTGCCGTTCAGCGTGATCTCGCCGCCGGTGGGCGCGATCATGCCGCTGACGGCGCGCATGGTCGTCGTCTTGCCGGCGCCGTTGGAGCCGATCAGGGTGACGACCTGGCCCTGGGCGACCTCCAGCGAGATGCCATGCAGCACCTGCACCTTGCCGTAGCCGGCCTGCAGATTCTTGATGGTCAGCATCAGGCGCCTCCCCCCAGGTAGGCTTCAATCACCTTCTCGTTGGCCTGCACCTCGGCGGGCAGGCCCTCGGCGATCTTCTGGCCGAAGTCCAGAACCGAGACGCGGTCGCACAGGCTCATGACGACGTCCATGTGGTGCTCGATGAGGATGACCGTGACGCCGGCGCCGCGGATCTTGCGGATGATCTCCAGCAGCTCCTTGATGTCGGGTGCGGTCAGGCCGGCGGCGGGTTCATCCAGCAGCAGCAACTGCGGGTCCAGGGCCAGGGCGCGGGCGATCTCCAGCAGGCGCTGCTTGCCATAGGGCAGGTTGCGCGCTTCTTCCGCGGCCAGGGCACCCAGGCCGACGAAGTCCAGCAGGGCGCGGGCGCGGGCGCGCTGCTCGCGGTCCTCGCGCAGATAGCGCGGCAGGTGCAGGGCGACGTCGAGGAGGTTGCTGTTGAAGCTGTGGTGCAGACCGACGAGGACGTTCTGCAGCGCCGTCATTTCGCCGAAGAGCTGCACGTTCTGGAAGGTGCGGGCGATGCCCGACAGCGCGATGTCCGACGAGGTGCGGCCGTTGACCGTGCTGCCCGCGAACACCACCGTGCCGGCGGTCGGCTGGTAGATGCCCGTCAGCACATTCATCATCGTGCTCTTGCCCGAGCCGTTGGGGCCGATGAGGCCGTGGATGCTGCCGCGCTGCACGACGAGATCGACGTTGTTCAGCGCCTTCAGGCCGCCAAACTGCATCAGCACGCCACTGGCCTTGAGCAGCTCCGCCTCGCCCTGGCTGCTGGCGCGCGTCAGTGCCGTGCCCGGGGCCTCGCCGGTGGCCGCGTCGACCTTGGCCTTGAGGTTGAGCGCATTGCGCACGAAGCCGACGATGCCGTCCTGCAGGTAGTAGACGACGAACAGCGTGATGAGGCCGAAGATGGACAGGCGCCAGTCGGTCATCGTCTGCAGCTTGAAGGAGATGGCGGCCAGCGCGACGCTGCCCACCACCGGAATGGCCGCGGCCTGCTTGCTGAGCTTGCCACGCTTGAGGCCCACCGCGACCGAGACGGCGACGATGACGGCCAGCACGACGGCGCCGATGCGGAAGACCTCCAGGTCGTCCAGCAGCTTGGGCAGCATGACGATGATGGCCGCGCCCAGCAGCGCGCCGGTGCGGGTCTTGCGGCCGCCCATGATGATGGCCAGCAGGAACATCACCGTCAGCTCGAAGTTGTAGGTGTTGGGGCTGATGTACTGCTCGGAATAGGCATACAGCGACCCCGCCAGGCCGGCCAGGGCCGCCGAGATGACGAAGGCATAGACCTTGTAGCGGTAGACCGAGACGCCCATGCAGTCCGACGCGACCGGGCTGCCGCGCAGGGCCTCGAAGGCGCGGCCGAGCTGCGAGTGCAGCACACGGTGCACGAAGACCAGGGACGCAAGCAAACACGCCATCACCAGCCAGTAGTACTCGGTCTCGTCGAGCTGATGGCCGAACAACGTCGGCTTGGTCAGCGTGATGCCCATGGGACCTTCGGTCAGGAAGGTCATCTCATTGATGAGGATCTGGATGATGGTGCCGAAGGCCAGGGTCACCATCGCGAGATAGGGGCCCGTCACGCGCAGGGCCGGCAGGGCCAGCATGGCGCCGAAGACGGCCGCCACCGCGATGGCCGCCGGCAGCGTCGCGTAGACCGGCGCGTCGAGCTTGAGGATGAGCACGCCGGCCGTGTAGGCGCCGATGCCGAAAAGACCCGCATGGCCGAGCGACACCTGGCCGGTGTAGCCGACGACGATGTCCAGGCCGAACAGCACGATCGCATAGATCATGATGGTCTCGACCAGGTGGATGTAGTACGGGTTGCCGGAAGCGAGGGGGAAGACGGCGAGCACGGCGATGGCCGCGATGCCAAGGATCAATTTCTTGAGATTCACGCGCGTCAGACCTTTTTGATCGCGGTCTTGCCGAACAGCCCTGCGGGCTTCACCGCCAGCACGATCAGCAGCAGCACCAGGCCCGGCACGTCCTTGTAGCCGGTGGACAGGTAGAAGCCTGTCGTCGTCTCGGCCACGCCGAGAATGATGCCGCCCACGATGATGCCCATGCCGCTGGTCAGTCCGCCGATGATGGCGACGGCGAAGGCCTTGAGCCCGAGCACCGCGCCCATGGTGGCGCCGGTCAGCGTCAGCGGCGCGATCAGCACGCCGGCGAAGGCCGCCGTCAGCGACGACAGCGCATATGAGAAGGTGATGACGAGGCCGGTGTTGATGCCCATCAGCTTGGCAGCGTCGCGGTCGTTGAAGGTCGCGACGACGGCCTTGCCGTAGATGCTCTTGCGGTTGAAGACTTCGACCGCCAGCATCATGCCGATGGCGCCGACGATGACGAGGATTTCCATCGGCAGCACATTGGCGCCGAGGAACTTCATCGGTGCCTCGGGCAGGGGCGAGGGGAACTTCAGGTCGTCGCGGCCCCAGACGTTCTCGGCCACGTTCTTGAAGATGATGCCCAGAGCGATGGTGGACATGATCCAGCCGAATTCGCTCTTGATCTTCAGCGCGGGCCGCACGCCGATGCGCTCCACCACCACCCCCTGCACCGCCCCGAACAGGCAGACCAGGGGAATCATCATCCAGTAGTTGACGCCCCAGCCGACCAGGCTCAAGCCCACCAGGGCGCCGAGCATCAGCGCGTCGCCCTGGCCGAAGTTGAGGGTGTCGCTGGTCGCGAAGGTCAGCTGGTAGCCGAAGGCGATGACGGCGTAGATCATGCCCAGCGCGATGCCGCTGAACACGAGCTGGGTCAATATCTGCATGTCAATCCAATGCGTAGTGCCTTCCCCAGCGGCCGCCGCGGAACCGGCTTTGCCGGGCCGCTGGCGGCGCCCCCTTGAGGGGGCCGGCGAAGCCGGTAGGGGGTGGGCGCGTTTATTGACGTTTCTTCTGTTCCAGCGCGCCCTTGGCGTTGACATCCTTCACGCGCACATCGGAGGCCTTCTTGAAGTCGTCCGTGTAGGCGTAGACCACGCGCTGGCCCTTGACCTCGCCCATGACCGGGATGTTGGCCGTGATGGCCTCGTGGTCGCCCTTGGAGAAGGGCTTGTTGTAGGTCGTCACGACGCCGTCGACGGGGGTCTTCAGGTCTTCCAGCGCGGCCTTGATCTTGGGGCCTTCGGTGGAGCCGGCCTGCTTGATGGCGGCGGCCAGCAGGTAGATGGAGTCATAGCCCTGGGCGGCCGACACCGGCGACTCGATGCGCGAGTTCTTGGGGTTGAAGGTCTTCAGGTAATTGATGATGAAGCTCTGGCGCTTCGGGGTCGTCGGCTCCTGGATGAAGGTCTGCGGCATGCGCGCGCCCTCGCCGCCCGGGCCGGCGTTGTCGATGTAGTTGGCCATGGACAGGGTCCAGGAGCCCACCATCGGCACCTTCCAGCCCAGCTTGGTCATGCCGTTGGCGATCTGGGCCAGCTCGGGGCCGATGCCATAGGTCAGCACGGCCTCGGCGCCGGCCTCCTTGGCCTTCAGCAGCTGGGCCGTCATGTCGACGTCCTTGATGTTGAACTTCTCGACGGCCACCGGCGTGATGCCCTTGAGCTTCAGCGCCGCCTCCAGGTCGGCGCGGCCGAGCTGGCCGTAGTTGGTGCTGTCGGCCAGGATGGCGACCTTCTTGAAGCCGCGCTTGGTGATGGCCTCCTCCACGATCATCGGCGCCTGGATGGAGTCGTGCGCCGCGTTGCGGAAGATGTAGTTGTCGGGCTGGCCCTCGAACTGCTTGGTCACGATGGAGCCCGTGGCCACGTTGTTCATGACCGGAATCTTGGCGTCCTGGTAGAAGCGCTGCGAGGCCAGGGCCACGCCGGTGTTGATGTAGCCGACGGTGGCCGCCACCTTTTCCTTGTTGATGAGCTCCTGGGCGATCTGCACGCCGCGCTCGTTCTTGGCCTCGTCGTCGCGCTCGACCAGCTGGATCTGCCGGCCCATCACGCCGCCGGCCTTGTTGATCTCGTCCGTCGCCAGCCGCACGCCGTCCCGCATGCTGACGCCCATCGAGGAAGAACCGCCGGTGAAGGGCCCCGCCACGCCGATCTTGATCGGCTCTGCTGCCTGCGCGCCCCACGCGAATACCGCCGTGGCCACGGCCGTCCAGATTTGCTTCATCGTTGCCTCGTCTGTCGTTATGCGAAAAGCCTGGCGCCTTTGCCAGGGCCGACTGCATACGATGCCAGAGCAGCGACAAATTGGGAGTATGGAAACCCGGAAGAAAGGTAAAGGCCGGGGCTTCAGCTACGCGTCAGGCTTGGGGATTAAGGCGCGTGCTCCACGGCCGGCTCCAGCGCTTCGTGCAGCACACGGCCGAGCTTCTCGACACCTTCGCGGATCAGGTCCGGCGTCAGGGTGACAAAGCTCAGGCGCAGAGTGCGCGGGTCGGGCTGCTGGGCGTAGAACGCGGCGCCGGGAACAAAGGCGATGCCGGCATCGACGGCGCGCGGCAGCAGGGCCATCGCGTCCAGGCCCTCGGGCAGGCGGATCCAGAAGAACATGCCGCCCTTGGGGGACAGGTAGTCACAACCCGCGGGCAGGAATTCGCGCAGGGCCTCGGCCATGGCGTCGCGGTTGGCCTTGTAGCGGGCGCGGATGGAGGGGATGTGGCTGTCCAGGAAGCCGTCCTTGATGACCTCGTGGACGACGCGCTGGTTGAAGCCCGGCGTGTGCAGGTCGGCGGCCTGCTTGGCCTGCAGCAGCTTCGGGTAGAGCTCGGTCGGGGCGACGATATAGCCGAGGCGGAAGCCCGGCGTCAGCACCTTGGAAAACGATCCCAGATAGAGGGAGCCCTCGGGCCACAGGCTGGACAGCGAGGCCGGCGGCGGCTCGTCGAACCAGAGGTCGCCATAGGGGTTGTCCTCGACGATGGGCACGCCGGCACGGCGCGAGGCCTCGACGACCTCGACACGGCGCTGGGCGCTCATCACGCGTCCGGTGGGGTTCTGGTAGTTGGGCAGCAGATAGCTGAAGCGCGTGCCCGGCGCATCGTGCGGCAGGGCGGCAATGGCCTCGGGACGCGGGCCTTCGCTGTCGCTGGCCAGACTCGCGAACAGCGGCTCGAAGGGCGTGAAGGCCTGCAGGGCGCCGAGATAGGTCGGCGTCTCGACGGCCACCGGCGCACCGGCGTCGCAGAGGATCTTGCCCACCAGGTCCAGGCCCTGCTGCGAGCCGCTGGTGATCAGCACCTGGTCGGGCGCGACCGTCATGCCGAGCGAGGCGACCCGCGTCGCCACCCATTCGCGCAGCGGCGCAAAGCCCTCGCTGGCCGCGTACTGCAGGGCCTCGCGCGGCGACTTGCTCAACACGCGGTCGCAGGCCGCCTTCAGCGCGTCGACGGGAAAGGTGTCCGCGCTCGGCAGGCCGCCGGCCATGGACAGGATGCCCGGCTTCTCGGTGACCTTGAGGATCTCGCGAATGATGGACGGGTTCATGCGCGCGGCGCGGCGTGCTTGGGTCCAGACGGTGCTCATGGGAATGGTGGTTACGTTGGATTTCAAGACGCTCAGCCTAGCATCCAGTCGACTGCCGAGCGGGCCTGCAAATCGGTGGAATCGAAGAGTGGCAGCGCGGCAGCGCTTTCAGCCGGCAGCAGCAGGCCGAGTTCGGTGCAGCCCAGGATGGCCGCCTGCGCGCCTCGGTCGGCCAGCGCCGCCACCTGGCCGCGCAGGGCCTCGCGCGAGGCCGGCTCGAAGCGACCGCGGCACAGCTCCTCGTAGATCAGCCGGTGCACCTCGGTGCGGCCGGCCTCGTCGGGCGTGATGACCTCGATGCCGAAGCGCTCCCGCATGCGCTCCCGGTAGAAGCCCTGCTCCATCGTGAAGCGCGTGGCCAGCAGGCCGGCGCGCTTGACGCCGGCGGCACGCAAGGCCTCGGCCGTCGCGTCGACGATATGCAGCACCGGCAGGCCGGCGGCGCACTCGACCTCGGTGGCGACGAGGTGCATGGTGTTGGTCGCGATCAGCAGCGCCTCGGCGCCGGCGCGTTGCAGGCCGGCGGCGGCGTCGCCCAGCACGCGCGCGGCTGAAGCCCAGTCGCCGGCCGCCTGCAGGGCGGCAATCGGCGCGAAGTCGACGCTGTGCAGCACCAGCTGGGCGCTGTGCAGGCCGCCCAGGCGGGCGGCGACGCCGCGGTTGATCAAGGCATACAGATGCTGGGTCGATTCCCAGCTCATGCCACCGAGGATGCCCAGCGTCTTCATGTCTGCCTCTCGTCCGATGGGTACATCGGCCGGTCTCCCGAGGAGACAGCCGCTTGCTTGGGGCGGCCCGGCGCGGCGCGGCTCATGCCGCACCCGCCAGGTTCATCCGCCAACCCCGTGCCGGCTTGGCCTGGACTCTGCGCCTGGGCGCCGGCTGCAGCAACTGGAACTCGGCCTCGGGCCAGGCCTCAATGACCACTTCCTGGCCGGCGGCCAGCGTCAGGCCTTCGCCAGCACACAGCCAGTGGTCGTCGGTGCCGCCCGAAATCGTCAGCCACATCCGGCCGCCCATGACGACGAGGCGGCGCGGCGTGCGCGCGGCAGCCAGGGTCAGGGCCTGGCCGGGTGCGAGTCGGGTCGTGAAGCTGTCGTTCATGGCTTTGCCTCCTTCAGTGAACCGGTTGCCGCTTTCCGAGCCACACCACGGCGAGCACGGCGGCGGCGAAGACCATGGTCATCGCATCCAGAGACTCGCCCAGCAGGGGCACGGCAAACAGCATGGACAGAAACGGTTGGAGCACCTGCACCTGGCTGACGCGCAGCGTGCCACCCAGGGCCAGGCCGCGATACCAGGCGAAGAAGCCGATCCACATCGAGAACAGCGAAACATAGGCGAAACCCAACCAGGCCGAGGGCGCGACCGGCGCTGTCGGCCGCGTCAGCACGGCCAGGGGCACGGTGATGGGCAGGCTGATGACCAGCACCCAGCAGATCACCTGCTCGGCCGTGAAGGCCTTCGAAAGCCTCGCACCGCTCACATAGCCGGCCGACGCGCAGACCACGGCGCCCAGCAGCAGCGCATCCGCCATCTCCAGCCCACCCGCACCACGCCAGGCCGCAAAGCCGACCACCAGGGCCAGGCCGGCCAGCGCACACAGCCAGAAACCCAGGCTGGGCCGCTGCCGCAGCACCAGGGCCGCGATGACGGCCGTGGCCAGCGGCAGCACGCCGGACACCACCGAAGCATGCACGGCATCCACATGCCGCACGGCCACGCCCAGCAGCAGAGGCCAGCCGAAGACGACGCCGGCGGCCGTGAAGGCCAGCAAGCGCCATTCCGTCCCGCGCGGCCGGCGCGCACCGGTGACCCACAGATAGACGAGGGACAGCAGGCCGGCCACCACGGCCCGGCCGAAGGCGACGAAGAACGGGTCCAGCTGAGGCGCCGCGGCGCTGCCGCCGGCCAGGCGCGTCATCGGGATGCTGAGTGCAAACATCAGCACGCCAGCGGCGCCGAGCAGCAGGCCGCGCGTCGCATCGGAGGCGCTGGTGGTGGAGATCGCGGTGGATGTGGAAAACCCTGGCATGGATTCAGTCTGAGGCAAGAAACCGATACAGAACCAGTACAGTCAACCCACCAGACCACGAATCTGTACTGCCATGCCGACCGGTACATCCACCCCACTGCAACGCGGCGCCAGCTCCTCGCTGGCCGGCCAATTGGCCGAACGCTATGCCCAGCGCATCCGCGAACGCCTGCTGCTGCCCGGCGCCCGCCTGCCCTCGGTGCGCGACTGCGCCCGCCAGAACGGCGTCAGCCCGCACACCGTCGTCGCGGCCTACGACCAGCTGCAAGCCGCGGGTCTGCTGGAGGCCCGTCGCCAGCGCGGCTTCTTCGTGCGAGAAAGCCGGCCTGCCACGAGCCGAAACCACCCGGCCCGCGCTCCGGCCACCGCCATGCCGCGCCAGGCGCCCATGGACGCGACCGCGTTGATCCGGGGCATGTTCGAGGCCGATGCGGCGCGCTCGCCGGGCCTGGGCACATTGCCGGCCGACTGGCTGGACCCGACGCTGCTGCAGTCGGCCCTGCGCCGCCTCAACGCCACCGATGCGCTGGCCGTGCAGACCAGCTATGGCGACCCCAGTGGCGACGTCCGCCTGCGCACCGCGCTGAGCCAGCGCCTGCACGACCTCGGCATCCACGCCGGTCCGGCCCAGATCCTGACCACCAATGGCGCCACGCATGCGTTGGACCTCATCATCCGCACCCAGTTGCAGCCCGGTGACGCCGTGCTGGTGGACGACCCCGGCTGGGCCGTCATGTTCGCGCGCCTGATCCAGGCTGGCATCCGCCTGCTGCCGGTGCCGCGCGGCGCGAACGGGCCCGATCTGGACGTGCTGGGCGCGCTGGCCGCCGCCCACTCGCCGCGCGCCTACCTGACCGTGTCGGTGCTGCACAACCCGACCGGCCACAGCCTCAACCTGGCCGGCGCCCACAAGCTGCTGCGCCTGGCCGACGAGCATGACTTCTTCATCGTCGAGGACGACAGCTACGGCTTCCTCGCCCCCGAGCATCTGCCGCGGCTGGCGGCCCTGGACGGGCTGCGCCGCGTGACCTATGTGTCGGGCTTCTCCAAGGTGCTGACGCCGGCCTGGCGCGTCGGCTATCTGGCCACGGCGCCCGAGCGCCTGCACGCGCTGACCGACACCAAGCTGCTGGACGGCCTGACCAGCTCCGCCGTGATGGAGCGCGCCGTCGCCCTGTGCCTGGAGCAGGGTCGCCTGCGCCGCCATGCCCAGCGCCTGCGCGAGCGCCTGGCCACGGCACGCCAGCGCATCTCCACGCTCGCCAGCAAGCAGGGCTTCCAATGGGCCGCGCCGCCCGACGGCCTGTTCGGCTGGCTGGACGTCGGCGTCGACACCGAGAGGCTGGCTCAACCGCTGCTCGACGGCGGCTGGCTGACCGCGCCCGGCGCCCTGTTCAGCGCCACGCGCCGACCCGGCTCGCTGATGCGCATCAACATGGCGACTTCGCAGGACCCGGCCTTCTGGCGCGCACTGCGCGCGGCCGTCGACGACATCCAGGGCCCGACGACACCCCCCTAGTTTTGGTCCCCCTCATTCACGGGGCAAGCACTGGCGCCGCCGGTGCACGGCGAGTCAACTCCCGCCACGGATCACGTGTGGGAGGGTTGTATGCGCCTCGCTTTGTTCCCCGCTCGCAGCCTGGCCGGCGCCATCGTCGGCTCGCTGCTCGCGCTGTCCTCGATGTCGGCCCGCGCCGATTTCCAGAGCGACATCACGGTCAAGCTTATCGCGCCTGGCGGCATCCAGGGCGACGCGACGCCGATCAGCGTGTCCCAACTCGTGAGTTCGGGCAGCCTGACCACCGG
The DNA here is from genome assembly GCF_058787015.1 of Roseateles sp. FW305-36. NCBI lineage: Bacteria > Pseudomonadati > Pseudomonadota > Betaproteobacteria > Burkholderiales > Sphaerotilaceae > Roseateles > Roseateles sp. FW305-36. Next base: position 171,932 of record NZ_JBYSZK010000006.1, read on the forward strand.
CGTGCAGTCCGGCGATGGCGGTGCCATCGGCAGCGGCTGGATGCTGGCCAGTGAAGAGGTCACCTTCAACGGCGATTCCATCCATGTGCGCAGCTACGCCGGCTGGGACGACCTGGGCAGCGGCGGCAGCAGCATCATGACCGGCTATCTCGGCAGCGGCGGCGACCACGCGCGCTACGAGTTCGACGGCCTCAGCATCGCCGGCAAGACCATCGTCGGCCTGACCGTCTATGCCTTCGACGGCTATGCGACGAGCGGCTTCAGCGGCCTGGCCAGCCCGGCCGCGGCCAGCCTTGTGCACCTCATCGACGCCGACACCATCAGCATCGATCTCGACAGCATCCTGTTCGTCAACCGCGGCTCCGGCACGAGCACGGCGCACGCCGACTTCCGCATCGACCTCATCACGCAGGACAGCGGCGGTGGCGGCGGCGGCGGCGGCAACAACAACCTGCCCGAGCCCGCCACGCTGGCCCTGCTCGCCATCGCCGCCTTCGGCGCCCGTGCGGCGCGGCGTCGTGCCTGAGGGCCTGCTCACGCTGGCCAGTTTCGAGCCGCTGGTCGGCAGCCGCTTCACCCTGCGGCTGGATGATGCGGCGGAGCTGCCGGCCCAGCTCATCCAGGCCCAGGCCGGCCGGGGTGGAACGGCTGGCGGCCGCCAGCCGTTCAGCCTGACCTTCGAGGCGCCGCCCGAACCCGCGCTGCCGCAAAGCATCTACCGGCTCGAGCATCCGCAGCTCGAGGCGATGGACATCTTTCTTGTGCCCGTGGCCCGCACCGCCGCCGGCCTGCACTACGAAGCCGTTTTCGGCTAGGAGACCGCCATGGCAACTCCCTTCCTCGGCGAACTCAAGCTCGCTGGTTTCAATTTCCCGCCCCGTGGCTGGGCCTTCTGCAATGGCCAGTTGCTGCCCATCGCGCAGAACACGGCGCTGTTCTCGCTGCTGGGCACGACCTACGGCGGCAACGGCCAGACCACCTTCGCCCTGCCCGACCTGCGGGGCCGGGTGCCGGTGCACATCGGCAGCAGCGTGACTCTGGGCGAACAGGGCGGCGTCGAGAACGTCACGCTGACCACGAGCCAGCTGCCTTCGCACAGCCACACGCTGGCCGGCAGCAGCGACCTCGCCAACGCCAGCGCCCCCGGCGGCGCCCTGCCGGCGGCCAAGCCGCGCGGCGGCATCAACCGCTACTCGCCGCCCGGCAGCAACACCGTCATGGCGCCCGGCTCCGTGGCAGCGACGGGGGGCGGCCAGCCACACAACAACATGCAGCCCTATCTCGTGCTGTCCTGGCTGATCGCGCTGGAAGGCATCTTCCCCAGCCGCAACTGAACCGAGGAGACCGTCATGTCCGACTACTTCATCGGCGAGATCCGCCTGTTCGCGGGCAACTTCGCACCCCGCGACTGGGCCTTCTGCGAAGGCCAGATCATGTCCATTGCGCAGAACACAGCACTGTTCAGCCTGCTCGGCACCCAGTACGGCGGCAACGGCCAGACCACTTTCGCCCTGCCCGATCTGCGCGGCCGCGTGCCCATGCACCAGGGCCAGGGCCCAGGCCTGAGCCCGCGCGACATCGGCGAGGTGTCCGGCAGCGAAACCGTCACGCTGCTGTCCACGCAGATGCCAGCCCACAGCCATGCGCTGCGCGCCAGCACGACGGCGGCCGCGGGCTCGACGCCGGCCGGCGCCCTGCTCGGCGCGACTTCGGTCAACAGCTATGACAACTCTGCCGCCGGCGTGCCGATGGCGGCCGGCGCCATCAGCAACACCGGCGGCACCCAGCCCCACGACAACATGGCCCCGACCATGGCGCTGAACTACATCATTGCGCTGTTCGGCATCTTCCCCTCGCGCAATTGAGGAGCCCGACATGTCCGATCCCTTCCTCGCCGAGATCCGCGTGATGCCCTACAACTTCGCCCCGCGCGGCTGGGCGAGTTGCGACGGCCAGTTGCTGCCTATCAGCCAGAACACCGCCCTCTTCTCGCTGCTGGGCACCAACTACGGTGGCAATGGCATCAACAACTTCGCCCTGCCCAATCTGCGCGACCGCATGGCCATGCACGCCGGTCAAGGCCCCGGGCTGAGCAACCGCGATCTGGCCCAGACCGTCGGCCAGGCCGCCGTCACGCTGCAGAGCAGCGAGATGCCGGCCCACGGCCACGGCCTGATGGGCGGCGCCTCCGGCCTCACCGTCAGCCCGGCCAATGCGGCGATGGCACCACCGAGCACCGGGGCCAGCGTCTACCACCTTCCGGGCCCCACGGCGCCCATGGCGGGCGAGAGCATCGGCGCGTCAGGCGGCGGCCAGCCCCACGAGAACCGCCAGCCCTATCTCGGCCTGATGTTCTGCATCGCGATGCAGGGCATCTTCCCGTCGCGCAACTAAAACGCAGGCCATGGACTACCGCTTGCGCGCGGCGACGCCGGCCGATGAGGACTGGCAGCTGGCGATCTACGCCAGCACCCGCGCCGAAGAGCTGGCCCTGACCGGCTGGCCGGCGTCGCAGTGCGAGGCCTTCGTGCGCCAGCAGCACCGCGCCCAGCAAGTCCACTACACCCGCCATTTCCCGCTCTCCGTCTGCCACCTCATCCTCGTCCAGGGCGACGAGATCGCCGGCCGGCTCTGGCTGGACGAGCGCGGCAACCGGCTGCACATCCTCGACATCACCGTGCTGCCCGCCTGGCGCGGCCAGGGCCTGGGCACCCGCTGCCTGCAGACACTGGCCGAGCGGGCCGCGGCCCGAGGCCAGGGCCTGAGCATCCAGGTCGAGATCCACAACCCCGCCCGACGGCTCTACGAGCGGCTGGGCTTTGTCGCCGATGGCCAGCCGCAGGGCCTGCACCAGGCCATGCACCGGCCGGTCCCGGCCCGCCAGCCCCAACCCGAGGAGTGCCTGCCATGATCAACAAGCGCGATTTCCTGAGAGGCAGCGCGACCGCAATCGTCGCCAGTGCCGGCACGACGGCCAGCCTCGCGGCCGTGCGCCCCCGCCTCGGCGAGTTGGCCGGAGCGACGAGTTGGCAGGCCCATGTCGGCCAGCGCTTCGAGGTCGACGGCCATGCGGTCACGCTGCAGGCCGTCAGCCGCAAGGCCAGCCATCAGCCAGGCGAGCAGTTCAGCCTCAGCTTCGCGGGCCCGCTGCCCGCCGGCATGGGCGATGGTTTGCGCCAGCTGTCCCTCGACGGTGGTGAGTCCCTGTCCCTGTACCTGGCGCGCACGCCGCAGGGCCTGCGGGCCGACTTCTGCCGCCTGCAAGGCTGACGAAAAGTTCTCGCTGAAAAGTTCTCGCTGACCGGGGGTTTGTCACGGGCCCGAGACGCCGCAGGCGGCAAAATCCTGCCGCTGCGAAATCGTTTCCGCGGCCGCTTCGGCCATGACAGACCCCTTGAAATTCCTTGTTGTAGATCCTTTGGCCGGAGTGCAAACCTTTGCGCGCCAACTGCTGCAAAGCCATGGTTTCGCGGCCGACAGCATCCTCTGTTGCGCCGACACGGACGCCGCGCTGGCCCAGGGCCTGCTCTTCAAGCCCCACTTCCTGATCACCGACTGGTTTCCCAAGGCGCCGCTGACCGGCATCCAGTTGCATCAGCGGCTGCGCGAGGTGCAGCCGACCCTGCATCTGTCGCTGCTGAGCTTCGAGGTCACGCCCGAGCACCAGTTCGAGGCCGAGGCGCACGGCGCGCACTTCCTGCTGAAGAAGCCCTTCACGGCCGAGCAGCTCAAGGCCGAGATGAACCGCTCGCTGGAAGCCCTGGCCAAGAACTCACCCGGCCTGCATGGCCAGGTGAGGGACACGATGCGGAGCGCCAAGCCCGCGGCGCGACCGGTGCTGCCCGTCATCCCGCCCCAGCCCGTCATCAAGCCGGGCGACAAGGTCCGCTACCAAGGCGGCGTCCATGTGGCCCAGTATGTCGTGCACCGCCATGGCGAGACGGTGGTGCAGCTCAAAGGCCAGAACGGGTTTGTGCCGCTGGAGAAGCTTCAGCCCGGCTGAAGCCGAGGCCCCCCGCCCAGTCACGCGTCGCTGAACGCGAGCGTGTCTGGTCGGTCTCGCAGACCGCGCTGCGGCCTGAGCCACAGCTCTTCCGCAGGCACATGCCGCCCACTGGGCGCCATGTGTCCGGCCTCAGCCCCCGAGGGGACGGCGATGCTCACGGCATCAAGCCGCGAGCACATCGCCAGACGGGCCGGCTAGGGGCGGCCCGGCGCTCGGCCCGAAGCAAGGCGCGACGGCCGCGACGCTCAGACCACGACAACAAGCAGCATCAGCAGCGGATAGGGCAGTGCCACCGTCGGGCGCAGCGCGCTCTTCAGGTATTGCGTGACGAGCCCGATGCCGCGCGGGCGGCTGGCGAGCCACTCGCTGTGCAACTGCATGGCGACCGCATCGCCGCCCGCTTTCAAGCCCGCTTCCACCACCAGCAGCCGGTCGCCCAACCGCCCCTGGAAGGTCTTGAGCACGGCCTCCTGAAGCCACAGCAGAGCCAGCAGCGCCACGGCCAGGGTGTTGTCCGGCACCAGCACGGTGGCCGCGAAGGCCACCAGCTTCACGCCCAGGGCCAGGGCCTCGTAGCGCTCGTGCTGGGTCTGCAGGGCCAGCCATTCCTGATGCAGGGCGTTCATCACTTGGCTTCCAGAATTTCCCAGCGCTCCATCAACTCGAGCAGCTCGGTGTCGATCTCCGCCGCGCGGTCCGTCACTTCGGCAATGCGCTTCGCGCCCTGGGTGTAGAGCTCGCTGCCGGCGATCAGCGCGTTCAGCTGCGTCTGCTCGGCCTCCAGCGCAGCGATCTGCTTGGGGATCTCGTCGAGCTCGCGCTGCTCCTTGTAGCTGAGCTTGCGCTTGGTGGCGACGACCGGGGCCGGCTCGGGTGCGGGCGGCGGCGTAGGTGCGGCGGCGGCCGGTGCGGCCTTGGCCTGCAGCGCCGCGGCGCGCCTGGACTGCGTCAGCCAGTCCTGCACGCTGCCCTCGTATTCGCGCCAGCGCGCCTCGCCCTCGTAGACGATGGTGGAGGTGACGACGTTGTCCAGGAAGCGGCGGTCATGGCTGACGAGGAAGACGGTGCCGTCGTAGTCGGCCAGCAATTCCTCCAGCAGCTCCAGCGTCTCGATGTCGAGGTCGTTGGTGGGCTCGTCCAGCACCAGCACATTGGCCGGCCGTGCGAACAGGCGCGCCAGCAGCAGGCGGTTGCGCTCGCCGCCGCTGAGCGTGCGCACCGGCGAGTTCGCCCGCGCCGGCGAGAACAGGAAGTCGCCGAGATAGCTCTTCACATGCTTTTTCTGCGAGCCGATCTCGATCCACTCCGAGCCCGGGCTGATGGTGTCGGCCAGCGTCGCGTCCAGGTTCAGCGTGTCGCGCATCTGGTCGAAATAGGCCACCGTCAGCCGCGAGCCCAGGCGCACCGTGCCGCTGTCGGGCGGCAACTCGCCGAGGATCATCTTCAGCAGCGTGGTCTTGCCCGCGCCATTGGGGCCGATCAGGCCGACCTTGTCGCCCCGCAGGATGGTGGACGTGAAGCCGCGCACGATGGCGCGCTCACCGTAGCTCTTGGACACGTCCTCCAGCTCCGCCACGATCTTGCCGCTGGCACTGCCCGTGTCGATGTCCAGCCTGACCTTGCCCTGCACGTCACGCCGTGCGGCGTGCGCCAGACGCATGGCCTCCAGGCGCTGGATGCGTGCCACCGAGCGCGTGCGGCGGGCCTCGACGCCCTTGCGGATCCAGATCTCTTCCTGAGCCAGCAGCTTGTCAAAACGGGCATTGAACAGCGCCTCGTTCTCCAGCTCGTAGGCCTTGGCAGCCTGGAAGGCGGCGTAGTTGCCGGGGTAGCCGCGCAGCTGGCCGCGGTCCAGTTCGACGATGCGATTGGCCACGTTGTCCAGGAAGGTCCGGTCGTGGGTGATCAGCAGCAGCGAACCCTTGAAGTCGTTCAGCAGGCCTTCCAGCCAGGTGATGGCGTCCAGGTCCAGGTGGTTGGTGGGCTCGTCCAGCAGCAGCACGTCGGGCTGGGCGACGAGTGCACGGCCCAGGGCCACACGCTTCTTCAGGCCGCCGGACAGGCTGCCCACCAGGCGCTCGCCGTCCAGGCCGAGGCGGTGCAGGGTCTCGTCGACGCGCTGCTCCCAGTTCCAGGCGCCGATGTGCTCGATGCGCTCCTGCACCCAGGCCAGATCGTCGTTCTCGTCGTGGCGCTCGTAGCGCTCGCGCAGGGCCTTGGCCTCGGCCACGCCTTCGCTGATGACGTCAAAGATGGTCGCGTCGCTGCGCAGCTCGGGCTCCTGCGGCACATAGACGTTGGTGAGCCCCTGCTGTTGCTGCAGCAGGCCGTCGTCGAGCTTCTCGAGGCCGCAGAGGATCTTCAGCAGCGAGGACTTGCCGGTGCCGTTGCGGCCGATGAGGCCGACGCGCTCGCCGGTTTCGAGAGAGAAATTGGCGCCGTCCAGCAGGGCCACGTGGCCGAAAGCGAGATGGGCATTGGTGAGGGAAAGAACAGCCATGGGGGGATTGTCCCCCGGCGGTTCAGATCGCCCGCAGCGCCGGGGTTGAACTCAGATGCGCGACGACCTGCTGCATGACCGCCGCGTCGTTGAGCAGGCGGCGGTGGCCCAGGTTCTCGGTCCTGTGCAAGCGGCCGGCAGCCAGGCCGGCGAGCAGGCTCTCGCTGCCGGCGATGGGCGCCGTCACATCGCCGCGGTCGTGCACCAGCAGCGTGTGCTGGTGCACGCGCACGCCCAGCCAGCTCGGTTCGAAATGACCGAGGGAGGCGCCCTCACGCTGCTCGAAATGCCCGCGCATGCGCGCCGCCAAGCTTTCGCTGGTGCCCATGGCCTGGGCGAACCAGCGCAGGAACTGCCAGGGCGCCGGCGCCAGCGACACCAGGGCCGCACGCCGCGCCGGCAGGCCGCGCGCCAGCGCATGCGACAGGGCCATCGCGCCCAGGGAATGCGCCACGACGCCCTCCCAGGGCCCGAAGCGCGCCGTCACGGCGAACATCGCCCTCACCCACTGCAGCAGATTGCTGCGCCAGCCGCTGCTGCGGCCGTGGGCCGGCAGGTCGAGCAGCACGGGCTCGAAGCCGTTGGCAGCCAAGGTATCGGCCAGCGGTCGCATCTGCTGGGCGTCGCCGGCCCAGCCGTGGGTCAGCAGCACCTTGGGCCGCCCGGGCTCGATGTCACTGCGCTCCCAGACGCTGACATGGCCTCCCTCGAAGGGCAGCCGGCGCTCGACCCAGGGCCGTGGCACCGCGCGCGAACGGGCCAGCCATTTGGTCGGCATGGGCGTAAAGAAGATGCCCAGCGCCAGGCGCGTGCCCAGCGCTGGCGAGACATGCTGCAGGCCACGCAACAGGGCCGCGACACCGCGGGCGACCGGCGAGGCGAAGAAGGCGGCGGCGGGGTTGTGGGTGCTCATCTCTGGGGCTCCTTTTTTCGCACGACCGTGCGACGAATTGGCAAAAAAATTCAGGGACTCGTTTGGGCCGGCGCTTTCGCGCTGGACAGCAGGCGTTCCCAGGCGCGGATGCCACGCTGGTGAACGCCGGGATCGCGCAGGAAGCGCGTGTCGCGCAGCAGGCCGGTGAAGAGGGCATCCATCTCGAAGACGAACTGCTCGACATCGAGGTCGGCGCGCAGATGGCCGGCCTCGATGGCCTGCAGCACGGTGCGGCGCAAGGCCACGCGCAGCCTCAGCACGCCGTCCAGCAACTGGTCGCGCACCGGGCCTTCGCGGTCGTCGTACTCGAAGGCCCCCGCCGTGTAGAGGCAGGAACGCGTGCGGTCGGTATTGGTGGCGCGGGCCAGCCAGCGGCGCATGATGAGGTCCAGCCGCGGCAGGCCGCGCGCTTCGCGCATGGCAGGCACGAAGACGTCCTGCTGGAAGCGTCGGTCGTATTCCAGCAGCACGGCCACCTGCAGCTGCTCGCGCGAGCCGACGCGCGAGAACACGCCGCTCTTGCTCAGGCCCAGGCGCTTGGCCACCTCACCGATGGAGAGGCTCTCGAGCCCGCCTTCCGAGGCCATGGCCAGGGCGGCATCCACGATGGCGGCCAGCGTGGTTTCGGCGCGTTCGCTGCGGGTTTCCATGCCAGCAATTTAGCACGGTCGTGCGGAATCCTTAGTGAGGCGCCGGGTTATTGACCATGTGCGGGTTCTTGGCGTCCAGCACTTGCTCGGGTTCATCCGACTCGGCCGGCGTCTCGTTGTTCAGCACGGCCTGCAGCCGCGTCATGTCGACGTCACCCGTCCACTTGCCAACGACGACGGTGGCGACGCCGTTGCCGATCAGGTTGGTCAGAGCCCGCGCCTCGGACATGAAGCGGTCGATGCCGAGGATGAGGGCCAGGCCCGCCACCGGCACGCCGCCCACCGCCGACAGCGTGGCCGCCAGCACGATGAAGCCGCTGCCGGTCACGCCGGCGGCGCCCTTGCTGGTCAGCAGCAGCACGCCCAGCAACGTCAGCTGCTGGGTCAGCGTCATCGGCGTGTCGGTCGCCTGGGCGATGAAGACGGCCGCCATGGTCAGGTAGATGGAAGTGCCGTCGAGGTTGAAGGAATAGCCGGTCGGGATGACGAGGCCGACGGTGGACTTGCGCACGCCCAGGTTCTCGAGCTTGGCCATCATGCGCGGCAGCACCGACTCGCTGGACGAGGTGCCCAGCACGATGAAGAGCTCTTCCTTGATGTATTTGATGAACTTCCAGGCCGAGAAGCCGTGCAGCCTGGCGATGGTGCCCAGCACGATGAAGATGAAGATCAGGCAGGTGGCGTAGAAGGCGCCCATCAGCTTGGCCAGGGACAGCAGCGAGCCGACGCCGTATTTGCCGATGGTGAAGGCCATCGCGCCGAAGGCACCGATGGGGGCCAGCTTCATGATCATGCCGACGATGGCGAACAGCACGTGCGAGGTCTTCTCGATACCGTCGAACACCAGCGTGCCGCGGCCGCCGAAGCGGTGCAGGGCGAAGCCGAACAGCAGGGCGAACAGCAGCACCTGCAGCATCTCGCCCTTGGCGAAGGCGTCCACCACGGTGGTCGGGATGATGGCGAGCAGGAAGTCCACCGTGCCCTGCAGCTTGCCCGGTCCGGTGTAGGCGGCGATGCCCTTGGTGTCCAGGGTCTTGGGGTCGACATGCATGCCGTCGCCCGGCTGCAGCACATTGACGACGACGAGGCCGACGATGAGGGCGATGGTCGAGACGATCTCGAAATACAGCAGGGCATAGCCGCCGGTCTTGCCGACGCGCTTCATGTCTTCCATGCCCGCGATGCCCACCACCACCGTGCAGAAGATGATGGGCGCGATGATCATCTTGATCAGCTTGATGAAGCCATCGCCCAGGGGCTTGAGGGCCTCGCCCGTCTGCGGGAAGAAGTGGCCCACGAGAACGCCGATGACGATGGCCGTGATGACCTGGGCGTACAGGGACCGGTAGATGGGCGGGCGGCCCGTGGGTATGGCTTGCATGCTGTCTCCATCGGTTCTTCGAACGGAACCGGCTTGGGCGGCAGCTTAGAAAAGAAGACGGCCGCTGGCGACTGTGGCTTCCCACATCACGCAACACCGCCCCCTAGAACAACTGGCTGGCGTGGTGGTGCAGGTGGTCGTCGACGAAGCTGGCGATGAAGTAATAGCCATGGTCGTAGCCTTCCTGGCGGCGCAGGGTCAGCGGCTGGCCCACCGCAGCGCAAGCCGCTTCGAAGACTTCGGGATGCAACTGCTCGGCCAGGAATTTGTCGTTCAGGCCCTGGTCGATGAGGATGCCTTTCGGATAGGGCGCAGCCGTCTGGCGGCGCATCAGTTCGCTGGCGTCGTGTTCAGCCCAGGCCGCACGGTCCTCGCCGAGATAGCCGCTGAAGGCCTTCTGCCCCCAGGGGCATTGCAGGGGCGCGGCAATGGGCGCGAAGGCCGACAGCGACGCGAAGCGACCCGGGTGTCGCAGGGCCAGGGTCAGCGCGCCATGGCCGCCCATGGAGTGGCCGAAGATGCCGACGCGCTCCAGCCCGGTCTGCTGCTGCACCAGCGGCAGCAACTCCTTCATCAGCCAGCTCTCCATGCGCCAGTGTCTCGCCCAGGGCTCGCGCGTCGCATCGAGATAGAAGCCGGCACCGACGCCGAAGTCCCAGGACTCGCTCTCGCCGGGCACGCCGGCGCCGCGCGGGCTGGTGTCGGGCATCAGCAGGGCCAGGCCCAGTTCGGCCGCCACGGCCTGGGCGCCGGCCTTCATCGTGAAGGTCTCTTCGGTGCAGGTCAGGCCCGCCAGATAGACCAGCAGCGCCTTGGGCTCGGGCGGCGTGAACAGCGCGAAGCGCATGGGCAGGCCGATCTCGACCGAGTCGTGCTGATGAAAGCGCTGCACGCCGCCGAAGGCCAGGTGTTCGTTCAGGGTCTTCATGCCCGTGAGTGTGGCCGCAGAATGGCGCGATGTCCTCCTCTTCTTCCTTCAAGACCTATCTGGTCGGCGGCGCCGTGCGCGACCGCCTGCTCGGCCTGCCGGTGCAGGACCGCGACTGGGTGGTCGTCGGCGCCTCGCCGCAGGACCTGCTGGATGCCGGCTACCAGCCCGTCGGCAAGGACTTCCCGGTTTTCCTGCATCCCGAGACGCATGAGGAAGTGGCCCTGGCCCGCACCGAGCGCAAGACCGCCGCCGGCTATCACGGCTTTGCCTTCCACGCCGCGCCCGACGTCACGCTGGAGCAGGACCTGGCGCGCCGCGACCTGACCATCAACGCCATGGCCGAGGACGATGCCGGCCACATCGTCGACCCCTACGGCGGCCAGCGCGACCTGCAGGCCCAGGTGCTGCGCCATGTGTCGCCCGCCTTTGCCGAAGACCCGGTGCGCATCCTGCGCCTGGCCCGCCTCGCCGCGCGCTTCGCCGACTTCACGGTGGCGCCCGAGACCGTCGAGCTGATGCGGGCCATGGTGGCCGCCGGCGAGGTGGACGCCCTGGTGGCCGAGCGCGTCTGGCAGGAGCTGTCGCGCGGCCTGATGGAGAACAAGCCCTCGCGCATGTTCGAGGTGCTGCGCGAGGCCGGCGCCCTGCAGAAGCTGCTGCCCGAAGTCGAGGCCCTGTTCGGCGTGCCCCAGCCCGAGGCCCACCATCCCGAGATCGACACCGGCATCCATCTGCTGATGGTGCTGGACCAATGCGCCTTGCTGAACGCGCCGCTGACCGTGCGCTATGCCTGCCTCTGCCACGACCTCGGCAAGGGCACGACGCGCAAGGAAGAGCTGCCGCGCCACATCGCCCACGAGGTGCGCAGCGAGAAGCTGGCCCGCGGTGTCAGCGCGCGCTGGAAGGTGCCGAGCGACTGCCGCGAGCTGGCCGAGCTCGTCGCCCGCGAACACACCCATGTGCACCAGAGTGGCAGCTTCGGCTCGGAGGCGCGGCTGCGCCTGCTCGAGCGCTGCGACGCCTGGCGCCGGCCCGATCGCTTTGCCGAAATGCTCTGGGCCTGCGAATGCGACGCCCGCGGCCGCCTCGGGCTGGAGGACCGCGACTACCCGCAGCGCGAGCGGCTGCTGGCCGATCTGCGCGCCACGCTGACCGTCGACCTGGCCGCCGCCAGCGCCGCAGCCATTGCCCGCGGCGCCAAGGGGCCGGACATCGGCCGCGCCGTGCAGCGTGCGCGCTTGGCCGCCCTCAACGCGGCCTCTAGTTAGGGCTTTGCGTTGCTTCACCAGCATGAAAGCGATTGCATGGCTAAAGTCTGCGGTTTTGCCTCGTGCGCCAACGGCGGCGCGGGGCCCGCGCTCGAGAAGCATTCGAACAGGACGCAAAGATGAAGTTGGCATGGGGTAGCGGCGCTCGGTTGAGCGTCTTGGCCGCAGTGGTCGCGGGGCTGGGCTTGAGCGCTTGCGGCGGAGGCGACAGCAAGCCCGCCGCGGCAGCACCGCCGCCACCCGAAGTGGGCGTCGTCACCGTGGCGCCCGGCCGCGCCGACCTGTCCGCCGAACTGCCCGGTCGCCTGGAAGCCTTCCGCGTTGCCCAGGTGCGCGCCCGCGCCGCCGGCATCCTGCAAAAGCGCTTCTTCACCGAAGGCAGTGACGTCAAGGCCGGCCAGGCCCTGTTCGAGATCGACCCGGCACCCTACCGCGCCACGCTGTCCAGCGCCCAGGCCCAGCTCGCCCGCGCCGAAGCCAACCTGACCCAGGCGCAGGCCCTGGCCGACCGCTACGCGCCGCTCGCCAAGACCCAGGCCGTCAGCGCGCAGGAGGCACTGAACGCCCAGGCCGCCGCCATGCAGGCCAAGGCCGACGTCGCCGCCGGCAAGGCCGCCGTGCAGACGGCCCAGATCAACCTCGGCTATTCAGCCGTCACCGCCCCCATCGCCGGCCGCATCGGCCGCGCCCTCGTCACCGAAGGCGCCCTGGTGGGCCAGGGCGAGGCCACGCCGCTGGCCATCGTGCAGCAGATCGACAAGCTGTATGTGAACTTCACGCAGTCGGCGGCCGAAGTCATGCGCCTGCGCCAGGCCCTGGCCGACGGCAAGCTGCAGCGTGCTGGCGGCGGCGAAGCCGCCAAGGTGCAGGTGCTCATGGAAGACGGCAGCGTCTACGCCCAGCCCGGCAAGCTGCTGTTCTCCGACCTCAGCGTGGACGCCGCCACCGGCCAGATCACGCTGCGCGCCGAACTGCCCAATCCCAAGGGCCTGCTGCTGCCGGGCCTGTACGTGCGCGTGCGCCTGGCCCAGGCCGAAGTGGCCGACGCCGTCTGGCTGCCCCAGCAGGCCGTGGCCCGAGGCGCCACGGGCGAGACCGTGCTGGTGGTGGCCGATGACGGCAGCGTCAGCGCACGGCCCGTCAAGCTCGGCCCGGCCCAGGACGGCAAGGCCCTCATCCTCAGCGGCCTGAAGGCCGGCGAGAAGGTCATCGTCGATGGCCTGCAGAAGACCAAGGCCGGCGGCAAAGCCAGGCCGGTGCCGTGGTCGCCGGCGGGCTCGGCGCCTGCCTCTGCCCCCGCTTCTGCGGCATCCAAGGGCTGAAGAAATGATGCCCCCACGCTCACTTCGTTCACTGCCCCCCGCGGGGGTGCTGGCTTCCCTTGGGACGGCCCTGCGGGAATCCTGACATGGCGCAGTTCTTCATCAACCGACCTATCTTCGCGTGGGTCATCGCCCTCTTCATCACGGTCATCGGCGCGGTGGCGGTCACGCAGCTGCCCATCGCCCAGTACCCGCCGGTGGCACCGCCCTCCATCGTGCTGTCGGTGTCCTACCCCGGCGCCTCCGCGCAGACGCTGGAGGACTCGGTCATCAGCGTCATCGAGCGCGAGATGAACGGCTCGCCCGGCCTGATCTACATGGAGGCCGTCGCCCAGGCCGACGGTACGGGCTCCATCACGCTGAGCTTCGACCCCGCCACCAACCCCGACCTGGCCCAGGTGGATGTGCAGAACCGCTACGCGCGCGCTGCGCCGCGCCTGCCGCAGGCGGTCATCCAGCAGGGCGTGCGGGTGGACAAGGCCAACCCCAACTTCCTGCTGTTCATCATCCTGTCCAGCAGCAACCCCGCCTACGACCCCATCGTGCTGGGCGACTACGCCTCGCGCACCGTGCTGCCCGAGATCCAGCGCGTGCCCGGCGTCGGCCAGGGCCTGCTGTTCGGCACCGAGCGCGCCATGCGCATCTGGCTGGACCCGGCCAAGCTGGTGGGCTACCGCCTGCAGCCGGCCGACGTCAACGCGGCCATCCAGGCCCAGAACGCCCAGGTCAGCTCCGGCTCCATCGGCGACCTGCCCAATGTGCCGGGCCAGCCGGTGGCGGCCACGGTCGTGGTGCGTGGCCAGCTCACCAGCGTGGAGCAGTTCGGCAACATCGTGCTGCGCGCCAACGCCGACGGCTCCAGCGTGCGCCTCAAGGACGTCGCCCGTATCGAGCTGGGCGCCGACAGCTACACCGGCCGCTCCACGCGGCTGAACGGCAACCCGTCGGTGGGCGTGGGCGTGCAGCTCGCACCGTCGGCCAATGCGCTGCAGACGGCCAAGCTCATCAAGCAGCGCCTGAAGCAGCTCGAGCCCTACTTCCCGCAGGGCGTGAAGGCCAGCATCCCCTACGACAGCTCGCTGTTCATCGACATCTCCATCTCCCAGGTCGTCGAGACCCTGGTGGAGGCCGTGTTCCTGGTGTTCCTGGTGATGTTCCTGTTCCTGCAGAACATCCGCTACACGGTCATCCCGACGCTGGTCGTGCCCATCGCGCTGCTGGGCAGCTTCGCCACGCTGCTGGCCCTGGGCTTCTCCATCAATGTGCTGACCATGTTCGGCATGGTGCTGGTCATCGGCATCGTGGTGGACGACGCCATCGTCGTGGTGGAGAACGTCGAGCGCATCATGAGCGAGGAGGGCTTGTCGCCCCTCAAGGCCACGCGCAAGGCCATGAGCCAGATCTCCGGCGCCATCGTCGGCGTGACGGTGGTGCTGATCTCCGTGTTCGTGCCGCTGGCCTTCTTCAGCGGCTCCATCGGCAACATCTACCGTCAGTTCGCGGCCGTCATGGTCTCGGCCATCGCCTTCTCGGCCTTCCTGGCCCTGTCGCTGACGCCGGCCCTGTGCGCCACCCTGCTCAAGCCCGTCGAGGCCGGCCACCATCTGGAGAAGCGCGGCTTCTTCGGCTGGTTCAACCGTGGCTTCTCGCGCACGGCCAAGGGCTACGAGGGCTGGGTGTCCAAGTTCATCTACCGCGGTGCCCGCATGGCCATCGTCTACGCCGCCGTCATCGCGGCGGCGGTGCTGGTGTTCCAGAAGCTGCCCACCTCCTTCGTGCCCAATGAAGACCAGGGCAATATCCTCGTCAACATCCAGCTGCCGCCGGGCGCCACGCAGGCACGCACGCTGGAGGTCGTCAAGCAGGTCGAGGGCTATATGCTCGCCCAGCCCGAGGTGGAGAGCATGGTCGGCGTGGTCGGCTTCAGCTTCTCGGGCGCGGGCCAGAACGCGGGCCTGGCCTTCGTCACGCTCAAGCCCTGGGACGAGCGCCACGGATCCGAGCATTCGGCCCAGAGCCTGGCCGCCCGGGCCTTCGGCGCGCTGAGCAAGGTGCGCGACGCCATCATCTTCCCCACCAGCCCGCCGCCCATCCGCGATCTGGGCCGCGCCAACGGCTTCGCCTTCCGCCTGCAGGACCGCAGCGGCCACACGCGGGCCGAACTGCTGGCCGCGCGCAACCAGCTGCTGGGCGCCGCCGCCAAGAACCCGCTGCTGACGGCGGTGCGACCCGACGGCCTGGAAGACGCCGCCCAGCTGCAGCTCGACATCGACCGTGACCGCGCCCAGGCCCTGGGCGTCAACATCGGCGCCATCAACGCCATGCTGGGCACGTCGCTGGGTTCCAGCTATGTGAACGACTTCCCCAACGCCGGCCGCCTGCAGCGCGTCATCGTGCAGGCCGACGCACCCGCGCGCATGCAGCCCGAGGACCTGGCGCGCCTGAACGTGCTGAACAGCGCCGGCCAGCCAGTGCCGCTGAGCGCCTTCTCCACCAGCAAGTGGATCACCGGCGCCATGCAGACGGTGCGCTACAACGGCTATGCGGCCGTGCGCATCCTGGGCGAGCCGGCCAAGGGCGTGTCCACCGGCGTGGCCATCGCCGAGATGGAGAAGCTGGCGGCCCAGCTGCCCGACGGCTTCGGCTACGAGTGGACCGGCCAGTCGCGCGAGGAGAAGCTCTCGGGCTCCACCGCCTTCATCCTGTTCGGCTTCTCGCTGCTGGCCGTCTTCCTGTGCCTGGCCGCGCTCTACGAGAGCTGGAGCATCCCGCTGGCCGTCGTCCTCGTCGTGCCGCTGGGCGTGCTGGGCGTGGTGCTCGGTGCCACCTTCCGCGGCCTGGAGAACGACGTCTATTTCAAGGTCGGCATGATCACCATCATCGGCCTGTCGGCCAAGAACGCCGTGCTCATCATCGAGTTCGCCAAGGACCTGCAGGCCCATGGCAAGAGCATCTACGAAGCGGTGCGCGAAGCCGCCCACCTGCGCTTCCGCCCCATCGTCATGACCTCGCTGGCCTTCATCCTCGGCGTGCTGCCGCTGGTGCTGGCGAGCGGCGCCGGCTCGGCCAGCCAGCGCGCCATCGGCACCGGCGTCATGGGCGGCATGATCTCTGCCACCATGCTGGCCGTGTTCTTCGTGCCCGTCTTCTTCGTCGTCGTGCGCAAGTTCTTCCCCGGCAGCGAGCGGCAGCGCAAGCGCGACGCCCACGAGGCGGAAGAAGAATCGGGGAGCCAGGCATGAAGGCTGCGCTCTCGCTGATCACCGTCGCAGCCCTGCTGGCGGCCTGCGCCGGCCCCGAACCCAAGCGGCCGGTCGCGTCAGAAGCCGCCGCCGCCGCCATGCCGCAGGCCTTCCCGCAGGCCGGCGGTCCCGGCGCGACGGCCGCCGCCGCGCTGCCCTGGGCCCAGGCCTTCAAGGGCGAGCGCCTGCAGAAGCTGATCCCGCTGGCCCTGGCCAACAACCGTGACCTGCGCGTTGCCGCCCTCAACATAGAGACGGCCCGCGCCAGCGCCGCGGCGCGCGACGCCGACCTCTGGCCGACGGTCAACGCCGGCATCAGCGGTTCGCGCACCCCGACGGCGGCGGGCGGCATCAACAGCCTCTACCAGGCTGGCCTGCAGGTGTCGGCCTATGAGCTGGACCTGTTCGGCCGCCTGCGCGGCCTGAGCGCCGCCGCGGCTGCCCAGGTGCTGGCGGCCCAGTCCAACCAGCAGGCCGTGCGCACGGCGCTGGTGGCCGCCGTCGCCAATGCCGAGATCGCGCTGCAGGCCGACGAGGCCCTGCTGAAAATCACCCGCGACACCCTGGGCACGCGCGAGCAGTCGCTGTCGCTGACCCGCCAGCGCTTCGAGGGTGGGGTCTCCAACGAACTGGACCTGCGCTCGGCCGAGTCCTCCTGGCAGTCGGCCCGCGCCGTGCTGGCCCAGGCCCAGCGCCAGCGCGCCCTGGATGAGAACGCGCTGGCCCTGCTGATCGGCGGCCCGCTGCCGGCCGACCTGCCCGCGCCGACCGGCGATCTGGCGGACTTCGAGCCCCTTGCGGAACTGCCCGCCGGCCTGCCCAGCGACGTGCTGGCGCGCCGACCCGACATCCGCCAGGCCGAATTCCAGCTGGGTGCGACGGACGCCAACATCGACGCCGCCCGCGCCGCCTTCTGGCCGCGCATCACGCTGACCGGCAGCGTCGGCACGGCCAGCGGCCATCTGTCCGACCTGTTCAAGAACTCGGCCTGGAGCTTCGCACCCTCGCTGGTTCAGCCCCTGTTCGACGCCGGCCGCAACCGCGCCAACCTGAGCGGCGCGCGCGCCAGCCGCGACATCGCCCTGGCCCAGTACGAGAAGGCCATCCAGACCGCCTTCCGCGAGGTCGCCGACGGGCTGAGCAGCCGTGCCACGCTGGCCGAACAGCGCGAAGCCCTGACCGCGCAGGTGGACGCCGAGACGCGCCGCCTGAATGCCGCCGAGCAGCGCTACACGGCGGGCGTCTCCAGCGCCCTGGATCGGCTGGACGCCCAGCGCTCGCTGTTCACGGCCCAGCAGAGCCTGGTGCAGGTGCAAAGCCAGCGCGCCCAGAACCTCGTGACGCTTTACCGCGCCCTCGGGGGCGGCGGGAGCTGATCACCATGCGAGGCCTGCTGCTCGCCCTCGCTTTGGCCACGCTGCTGCCGGCGGCGCAGGCGCAAGACACGCTGCGCGACCGCATCAAGGCCCGCATGGAACAGCGCCGCGCCGGCGGCGAGGCGCCGGCCGGCCTGCAGGAGCTGCAGGTGCAGGGCCGCAAGGTGCTGGTCCACCTGCCGGCAGGTTATGACGCCACCCGGCCCGCGCCGCTGGTGCTGGCCTTCCATGGCGGCGGTGGCTGGGCCGAGTTCATGGCCGACGACGAGAAATACGGCCTGCAGAAGAAGGCCGACGCGGCCGGCTTCGTCGTCGCCTTTCCGAACGGCTACAGCAAGCTGCCCGGCGGCAAATTCGCCACCTGGAATGCCGGCGGCTGCTGCGGCGATGCACGCGACAGGAACGTGGACGACGTGGCCTTTGTCCGAGCCGCCGTCACGGCGATCAAGGGCCGCTACAGCATCGACGCCTCACGCGTCTTCGCCACCGGCATGTCCAACGGCGGCATGATGAGCCACCGCCTGGCCTGCGAGGCCGCCGACGTCTTCCGCGCCGTGGCCTCGGTCGCCGGCACCGATGCGACGGCCAGTTGTACGCCGAGCCGGCCCATCGCCGTGCTGCACATCCATGCCAAGGACGACGACCACGTCCTCTTCAACGGCGGCGCCGGCCCCGGCGCCTTCCGCGACGAGAGCAAGGTCATGAACTTCGTCTCCGTGCCCGAGACCATTTCGCGTTGGGTGCAGCGCGACCGTTGCACCGCGTCGCCTCAACGCACGCTGGAGAAGGCGGGAGCCTATTGCGAAAGCTACAGCGGCTGCGCCAGCGGCACGCAGGTGCAGCTCTGCGTCACCGAGACCGGCGGTCATTCCTGGCCCGGCGCGGCCAGCGTGCGCCGGGGCAAGGAGGCGGCTTCGCAGGCCCTGGACGCCAACGATGTGATCTGGCGCTTCTTCGAGCAGGCCTCCCGATAACCCTGCCTGGAATCGCTTCCAATTTCCTGCCCCATACTGTGTCGCCATGCGTTTTCTGACCGCTTCCCTCCTTCTCGCCACCAGCCTCGCCGCCACGGCCGGCGGCCCGCCGCCCATCTACGACGAAGGCGTGGACGCCAAGGCCGCCGTCAAGGCGACCCTGGCCGAGGCGGAGAAGGCCAAGGTCCCCGTCCTGGTCGTCTTCGGCGCCAACTGGTGCGGTGACTGCCGCATGCTGGACAACACGTTCAAGCACGGCCCGAGCGCCCCGTTGATCGCGCAGCACTTCAAGGTCGTCAAGGTCGACGTCGGCCGCTTCGACCGCAATGTCGACATCGCCGAGGGCTACCGCGTGCCGCTGAAGAAGGGCATTCCCGCCGTCGCCGTGCTGTCGCCCCAGGGCAAGCTGCTCTATGCCACCGAAGGCGGCGAGCTGGCCGACGCGCGCAAGATGGGCGACCAGGGCGTCTACGACTTCTTCACCCGCATCGCCGCGAACGCCAAGTGAGCCCTGTCGTCGGTGCGTCACGCGCCCTGCGCGCGCAGTTCTTCGTGCTGGGCGTCATGTTCGCGACCTGGGGCGTCCACGTGCCCACGGTCAAGGGCCACTACGGCCTGGGTGAACAGGCTCTCGCCATCGCCATGCTGGCGGGTGGCGTCGGTGCGCTGATGGCCCTGGCCCAGGCCGGCCGCGTCGTCGGCCGCTGGGGGCCGCGCGCCGTCTCCGCCGTCATGGGCGTGGCCTGCTGCGCCTCCATCGCCTGCCTGCTGGCGGGCTCGGCCTATGCCGCCCTGCTGGCCGTCATGCTGCTGTTCGGCATCACCGGCAGCCTGGTCGACGTGGCCATCAACACCGAGGCCACCGAGATCGAGCGCCTGGCCGCCAGGCCGCTGATGAGCGGCTTCCACGGCATGTTCAGCCTCGGTGGCATGGCCGGCGCGGGCCTGGGCAGTGTCGCGCCCGCCCTCGGCCTGTCGCCCCAGGCCCATCTGCTCGTCGCCACCGGCTTCGGCGCCGCCGTCGTGCTGGTGGGCAGCCGCGCCATGCTGCCCGTGCCCGAGAAGGAGGCCGAGGAGAAGCATCCACTCAGCCTGCCACGCGGACCTTTGCTGCTGTTGGGCGTGCTGGCCTCCATGGGCCTGATCGCCGAGGGTGCCATGTACGACTGGAGCGTGCTCTTCATGAAGCAGGAGCGCGCCAGCGAGGCCAGCACCGCGGCCCTGGCCTATGCCAGCTTCAGCGGCGCCATGGCCATCGGCCGCTTCGGCGGCGACTGGGTGCGCGCCCGCGTGACGCCGGCGCGGCTGATGCGGGCCAGCGGCGCTCTGGCCGCGGCCGGCATGACGCTGTCCCTGGCCGTGCCCTCGGCCTGGGTGGCGCTGCTCGGCTTTGCCCTCGTGGGCCTGGGCCTGTCCAATGTCGTGCCGGTGCTGTTCAGCGCGGCCTCGCAGGTGCCTGGCGTGTCCTCGGCCCATGGCATTGCCGCCGTGTCGGGCGTGGGCTATCTGGGCATGATGGCCGGCCCGCCGCTGATCGGCCTCGTCGCCGAGCACTCTTCGCTGGCCACCGGCCTGGTGGTGGTGGTCGTGTTCGCCGTCTTCATGGCTTTGTCGGCCAAGCGGGCGATGCGCCAGGGCTAGGCCTGGGATGATGCAGCGATGCGCGTCGAAGAGCACTGGGTCCACCATCCCCGCGGCCGGCTGTTCGCGCGCTCGTGGACGCCGGCGGGCGAGTTGCATGCCGCGCCCCTCGTGCTGCTGCATGACTCGCTGGGCTGCGTCGAACTGTGGCGGGACTTCCCTGCCGCATTGGCCGAAGCCACCAGCCGCCGCGTCGTCGCCTATGACCGCCTGGGCTTCGGTCGCTCCGATGGGCGTGAAGGCGGCATGCCGCTGGACTTCATCGCCGAGGAGGCCAAGAGCTTCTTCCCGGTCGTGCTGGAGCAGCTCGGCATTGATCGCTTCGTCGTCTTCGGCCACAGCGTGGGCGGCGGCATGGCGGTCAACTGCGCGGCAGAGCTGTCCGGGCGCTGCGAGGCGCTGATCACCGAGTCGGCCCAGGCCTTTGTCGAGGACAGGACCGTGCAGGGCCTGCTCGCGGCGCGGGAGCAGTTCAAGCAAGCGGGCCAGATGGAGAGGCTGGCCCGCTACCACGGCGACAAGGCGGCCTGGGTGCTGGAGGCCTGGCTGGGCACCTGGCTGAACCCGGCTTTCGCGGCATGGTCACTCGAGGCGGTGCTGCCCCGCGTGCAAGGCCCGGTGCTGGCCCTGCATGGCGGCGAGGACGAATACGGATCGCCCCGGCATCCCGAGATGATTCGCCGGCTCGCCAGCGGGCCGGTGCAGGTGGCGCTGCTGGAAGGCGCCGGACATATGCCTCACCGCGAACAGCCGGCGCAGGTCCTCGCCTTGGTGGGCGCGCGCTTCGCCGCGAACTGAGCCGCCGCTGTCAGCTGCCGGACGCCGGCGCCGCGCCCTTCACGACGGCGCAGTCGTGCTCCTGGACGTCATGCTCGGCGATGCCGCTGGTCGGGTCGTTGTCGTCGCGCCGCGTGGCCATCAGCACGAAGCCCGGCTTGCCGTCCTTGAAGCTCACTGCCACGACGCCGATGCCGATGGCACCCATGTCGGCCACCGCACCCGGCACATGGGCGGCGATGTCGGTGATGGGGTTGACGGCGTCCAGCCTGTCGCCGTCGACACGCCGCACCAACCAGCTGTGGCCTTGCCAGCCACCGGACAGCGGCGCCCAGTCCTGCTTGAGTTCCGCCTCGGCGGCCTGCAGCCGCGCCTGCAGGTCGGGCCGGATGCAGGAGATGTGGATGTGGAACTGGTCCTGGCTGCGCCGACGCACCGGGTTCAGCGTCAGCGACACCGCCTCGCGCGGCAGGGCGCGGCCGTTGAGCTGGTCGAGCAGGTCGCGCGCATGCCAGGCCTGGGCGAAGAAATTGGGCGCGCCGGGCTGCAGCAGCTCCGGGCTTTCGATGCCGCTGATGCGGGCCGTGGGCAGCAGCAGGTACTGCAGCACGCCACGCCTGTCCTTCATGACGGCCCAGCCGAATTCGCGGCCGGCCGGCATCTCGACGCGGGTGCAGGGCGGCGGCATCACGCCGCTGGCCGCCGCGGGCACGCAGCCGCCGTCGATGATCTTCCACAACACGTCACGGTCCGCGGCCAGCGCGGAGCCGGAGGCGGTCAGGAACAACAGGGAGGCGGCGAAGGCAGGCAGGCGCATCGGGGCAGGACAGGAGAACTGCTGGGAGCTTCGAGTTTAGGGCCCGGCCGCGGCGAGGACGCTCGCAGGCAAGGCAACGGCAAGCTGTCGGAGCCACGCCTCGAACTCCGCAAGGCGGTCCGGCTGGACAATCACGAAGGCGGCCCGGCGGCCCGAATGCCACGGCAGGCACGCCACTTGCCCGCGCGCCCGGATGACGAGGAACACTTCCCATTGAACACGCCGACCCAGACCTACCGCCAGGGCGAGGAAAGCTTTCGCCTGCTGGTTGACAGCGTGCGGGACTACGCCATCTTCATGCTCGACATCGAAGGCCACGTCCTCACCTGGAACATCGGCGCCGAGCGCATCCAGGGCTATCGGGCCGACGAGGTCATCGGCAGTCACTTCTCGCGTTTTTACCCACCGCAGGCCCTGGCCCGCCGGTTGCCGACGCACGAACTGGCCATGGCGCGACGCGACGGCGCCTTCGAGGACGAAGGCTGGCGCATGCGCAAGGACGGCTCGCTGTTCTGGGCCAACGTCGTCATCACCGCCCTGCGCGATGCCTCCGGCCAGCTCGTCGGCTTCGCCAAGATCACGCGCGACCAGACGCAAAGACGCAGCCAAGAGGAAGCGCTGAAGCGCAGCGAGGAGCGTTTTCGTCTCCTCGTCGAAGGCGTGGCCGGCTATGCCCTGTTCATGCTCGACGTCAACGGCCGCGTCGCCTCCTGGAACGAGGGGGCCCAGCGCATCAAGGGTTACGCGGCCGACGAGATCCTCGGCCGCCATTTCTCGATCTTCTACCCGCCCGAGGTCACGGAAAGCGGCTGGCCGGACTACGAGCTGCAACAGGCCCAGGAAACCGGCCGCTTCATGGACACCGGCTGGCGGCTGCGCCAGGACGGCAGCCGCTTCTGGGCCCAGGTGACCATCACGGCCCTGCGCGACGGGGGTGGCCAACTGGTCGGCTATGCCAAGCTGACCCGCGACATGACCGAGTCCATGCGCATCGAGGCCATGGAACAGGCCAACCGGCAGCATGAGGAGATCCTCGACGCCGAGCGCAATGCCCGCATCGCCGCCCAGCGCGCCACGCGCATGAAGGACGAATTCCTGGCCACCCTGTCGCACGAGCTGCGCACGCCGCTGAGCGCCATCCTCGGCTGGACCCAGGTGCTGCTGCGGGCCAAGCCCGGCGACACGCGCCTGGACGTGCCGCGCGCCATCGAAGTCATCGACCGCAATGCCCGCGCCCAGGTCCAGCTCATCGACGACCTGCTGGACCTCAATCGCATCATGACCGGCAAGCTGCGCCTGGACCTGCAGCAGCTGGCCATGACCGACGTCATGCAGGCCGCCATCGAGTCCGCGGCGCTGGCGGCCTCGACCAAGGGCGTGCAATTGCAAGCGCTGCTGGACCCAGCGCCCGCGAGCGTCAATGGCGACGCCGGCCGGCTGCAGCAGGTGGTGTGGAACCTGCTCACCAACGCCATCAAGTTCACGCCCGCGGGCGGCAAGGTGCAGGTGCTGCTGCAACGCATCAACTCCCACGTCGAGTTCAGCGTCAGCGATACCGGCATCGGCATCCCCGCCGCCTTCCTGCCGCGTGTCTTCGACCGCTTCACCCAGCAGGATGGCTCGGCCTCGCGCGCTCATGGCGGCCTGGGGCTGGGCCTGGCCATCTGCAAGCAGCTCGTCGAGCTGCATGGTGGTCGCATCCGTGCCGAGAGCGCCGGCGAGGGCCAGGGCGCCAGCTTCTTCGTCACGCTGCCACTGTCCATCCTGCAGACGGCCGAGGAGCGCGCCGGCGAACACCCGTCGGCCGAGGAGGGACGGGCCAGCGACAACCTCGCCCTGCCGCGCCTGGAGGGCGTGCATGTCTTCGTGCTGGACGACGAACCCGATGCGCGCGGCCTGATGTGCCGCATCCTGGAAGACCAGGGCGCCCGCACGACCGCCTTTGCCTCGGCCCAGCAACTGCTGGACGCGGTGCAGAGCTCGCGGCCCACCGTCATCGTCAGCGACGTCGGCATGCCCGGCATGGACGGCTACCAGATGATCCGCGCGCTGCGCGCCACCGAGGCGCGGGAGGCCCGTGTTCCGGCCCTGGCCCTGACCGCCTTCGCGCGGCCCGAGGACCGCAAGCGCTCGCTGATGGCGGGCTTCCAGGCCCATCTGTCCAAGCCCTTCGACGTGGCCGAACTCATCCTGCTGGTGGCCGGCCTCGCCGAGAAATAGCCGGGCTCTCTCCTCGCCCAGGGCCTCGAGGGAAGCGCTCGCCCCTCGTCCCTTGAATCGCTAGGCCTGCTGCTCCAGCCGCAAAGCCTGCTCCACGATCGCCAGTTCTTCGTCGGTCAGCGGCACGCCGTTGGCCGCGCCGAGCGCATCGTCGATCTGCGCCAGCCGGCTGGCGCCGACCAGCACCGAAGTCATGCCCGCGTGCCGCAGCACCCAGCTCAAGGCCAGCTGCGGCAGGCTCTGGCCACGAGCATCAGCCAACTCCTTGAGCCGACGCACGACGGCCAGGCGGCCGGGCGTGATGTCGGTCGACTTCAGGAAGGCGCCGCGCGCGGCGCGCGAGTCCGCCGGAATGGCCGAGGCCAGATAGCGCTCGGTCAGGATGCCCTGGGCCAGCGGCGAGAAGGCGATGCAGCCTATGCCTTCTTCGGCCAGCGTCTCCAGCAGGCCCGCCTCGATGTGGCGGTCCAGCATGCTGTAGCGCGGCTGGTGGATGACGCAGGGCGTGCCAAGCCGGCGCAGGATGGCGCTCGCTTCGCGTGTCTGCTCGACCGAGTAGTTGGACAGACCGGCGTAGATCGCCCGCCCGCTGCGCACCGCGTGGTCCAGCGCACCCATGGTCTCCTCCAGCGGCGTGTGCGGGTCGGGGCGGTGGGAATAGAAGATGTCGACATAGGGCAGGCCCAGCCGCTTCAGGCTCGCGTCCAGACTGGCGAGCATGTATTTGCGCGAACCCCATTCGCCATACGGCCCCGGGTTCATGCGGTAGCCGGCCTTGGTGGAGATGACCAGCTCGTCGCGATGGGCCTGCAGGTCCTCGCGCAGCAGCCGCCCCATCGTCAGCTCGGCCGACCCGGGCGGCGGCCCGTAGTTGTTGGCCAGGTCGAAGTGCGTGATGCCACGGTCGAAGGCGCCCAGCACCATCTCGCGCGCGACGTCGTAGCGGTCGACGTCGCCGAAGTTGTGCCACAGGCCGAGAGACAAGGTGGGCAGCAGCAGCCCGCTGCGCCCGCTGCGGCGATAGGGCTGACGGTCGTAGCGCTGGGGGGCGGGGGTGTGGGTCATGGGTTGGCGGCAGGGCGCGCCTGCGACGAGGGAGGGCGCGGGGATGGTAGGCGTGTACCTGGGTGTAATACCGCCGCCGGCGCGCGCGCCGATGCGCACCACCTGGCGCTCGACCGCGGCCTCAGCGACAGCTCATGCGTTGAAGCTCCGGCCCCGAGCTGCTTCAAGCGACTCCTCTCAACGGCTTGCGCGCGGTTGTGGAAGTCGTTTCTCATGACGCCCCAACTGTCGTCAAGGTCTTGCTCCTCGCCCGGCGGCCAGCAGACCTATGCTGCGCCGCCACGTCGCCTCTGACAGCGCCGTCACGGGCAGCCTATAGCTCGGTCGGTCGGGTGCGAGGTGTCCGCTGCGCCGGCCAGGTCTCGCGCCGCGTCTTCACCCTAGGGGCAAGAACCGTGGACGACTCGCAAAACCAGGTGCCGATGGACTCGGCGGGCTTGTCGGTGCTGGACAAGTTGGCGCGGCTTGCGCCTGCCTTGGACGGCTACCCGGTGAACCAGTTGCTGGATGTTTTCATGTCCGCCGAGCAGCGCGACCGCGCCCAGGCCCAGCACCTCATCAATCGGTGCATCGTCCATTGGATCGCCACCCTGGAGGGCGACTTGAACGCCTACCCCCACGCGCCGGACGACGCGCTGCTGAAGATCAAAGTGCGCCAAAAGAGCGCCCGGGATGCACTCTTCACCTTGCAGGACGAGCTGTCGCGGTTGGACGTTGTCCATCGCGACCGTGGGCAACCCTGTTGATAACTTGGGCGGAGCGCGGCCAAGTCCTTGTCCCGCGTGGCCCAGGCTTGAGCTGCCCGCAAATAGGGCAATGCGGTGTCAGCCGGCCCGGGAGGTCTCGGCATCCGCCTCGATGACCTCGCGCGCCGAGACAGTGATGTCGGCCTGGGCCTGAGACCTTCCGCTCAAGCGTCCAGCCACTGCATCGCTGCGGACGGCAGGGCCAGGTCGAGCTGCATGCCCGGCGTCGGCGCCGGTGTGCCGGAAGACAGTTGCAGCGTGAGTTGCTGATCGTTCCAGGCCAGCAGTTCGACAGCCGTGTGCTGAAGCCCGGGGTGGACGGCCTGCACGCGGGCACTGAAACGCCAGGCATCGGCAGGCGCAGCCGGCGCGGCGATCTTCAGCGCGGTGATCGGAGCGAGCCAGCAGCCCGCCTCGCGTCGCCACGGCTCCGGCAAGCCACGTGCATCCAGCCGGTTGAAGGCGCCTAAAAAGTCGGCGACGCGAAGCGTGCGCGGACGCTGCCACAGCTCGGCCGGCGGGCTGCACTGCTCGATGCGGCCGTCGAACATCACGGCGACCTGGTCGGCCAGCTCGAAGGCCTCGTCGCGGTCGTGGGTGACCAGCACGCAGCTCTGGCCCAGGTCGCGCTGCAGCTGGCGGAAGGCGCGGCGCAGCGGGATGCGGAAGGACTCGTCCAGGGCCGAGAAAGGCTCGTCCAGCAGCAGCAGCGAAGGCCGCGGCGCCAGGGCCCGGGCCAGGGCCACGCGCTGGCGCTGGCCGCCCGACAGCTGGGCGGGTCGCTTGGCAGCGTGTTCGCTCAAGCCCACCAGGGACAGCAGCTCGGCTATGCGCGCCCGTTGCGCTGCCTCGCCCTCGCCGCGGGCCTGCAGGCCGAAGCCGATGTTGTCCTGCACGCTGAGGTTGGGGAACAGCGCGTAGTGCTGGAAGACGACGCCGATGCCGCGCTGGGCCGTGGGCAGGGCCGACACGTCGCGACCATCGAGGGCCACGCTGCCGCCATCCAGCGCCTGCAGGCCGGCGATGGCGCGCAGCAGCGTGGTCTTGCCGCAGCCCGAACCGCCCAGCAGGGCCAGCACCTGGCCGGCGGCCAAGTCGAGGTCGATGCCTTGCAGGATGTCGCGGCCGCCGAGGGCCAGCCGGGCCTGGTGGACTAGGAGCGCGCTGGGGTTCGCCATGAGGTGAGCAGATGCACAAGGATGCCGAGCAGGGTGACGATGACGAGGCTGACGACGATCAGCGCCGCCGCGAGGTGGCCGTTGGCGCCGCGCAGGCCGTTGACCAGGGGTTGCAGCAGCTCCAGCGAGCCGGCCAGCAGCAGGTTGGCGATGGCGAACTCCATGGCCGCCGTCGTCCAGGCCAGCAGGCCGGCGGCGGCAAACGACGGCAGCAGCAGCGGCAGCAGCACGCGGCGCAGCAGCAGGCCGTCGGAGGCGCCCAGCGTGCGGCTGGCGTCGATGAGGGGTTTGGCGTCCAGTTGCTGCAGCGCAGCCGACAGCGTCTGGTGGACCAGCGGGAACAGCAGCGCGGCCAGCACGCCGATGTAGACGAGGCGCAGGTCCAGTACATCGCCCCAGCGGCCGACGAAGAGGTCCAGCGCGCCGATGGCGACGACGACCGGCGGGATGGCATAGGGCATCAGGGCCAGCGCGTCCAGCAGCGACTTGAGCCGCGGCGATGCGAGGTGGCCGGCCAGACTGGCCGCACCGCCGAGCACGACGGCCAGTGCGGCCGAAGCGCCGGAGATCCACACCGAATTCCACGCCGCGGTGCGCACGCGCTCGTCGGCCGCCAGGCCCGCCAGCCAGTGCAGCGTGGCGCCCTGGGGCAGCAGGCCCTGGTCCCAGCGCTCGCTGAGCGCGTAGGCGAACACGGCCAGCGGCGGCAGCAGCACCAGCAGGGCCGCGGCCCAGAAGGCGAAGGCGGGCAGGCGCCAGGGGCGGTTGACGCTCATGCCGGACGCCTCAGCCGGGCGGACCACCAGCGGCCGCCGACGATGACGACGAGCAGCAGCACGGCCATGACGAGGGACAGGGCCGTGGCCAGCTCGGGTTGGGAAAAGATGTCGCCGCTGACGGCCGCCGCGATGCGCACGGCCAGCACGGGGCTGGCGGTGCCGGCCAGCGCGAAGGGCGTGGCGTAGGCCGCGGCGGCATTGGCGAACAGCAGGCTGGCCGTCTCGACGAGGCTGGGCGCCAGCAGCGGCAGACCGACGCGGCGCCAGTAGGTGGCCGGCCGCACGCCCAGCGTGGCGGCGGCTTCGGCAAGGGCCGGGTCCAGCATGCGCACCGGTGCCATCAGCAGCACGACGGCCAGCGGCACCTGGAAGGCGGTGAAGGCCAGCAGCAGGCCGGCGTCGCTGTTCAGATCCCAGCCCAGCGGCAGGCCGGCCAGGCTGAGGCTCTTTTGGGCCAGCGTCGTCAGCACGCCCTGGCTGCCGAGCAGCAGCGTCAAGGCCAGTGCCAGCGGCACGCCGGCGAAGTTCGCACCCAGGCCGGCCAGCACGGCGACCGGTTTCTCCCAGCGCGGGTGAGCGACGAGGTGCAGGGCCGCGCCCAGGCCCAGCACCAGGCCGAGGGCGGTGGAAGCCGCCGACAGCGCCACGGTGCGCGTGATGGCGTCGATGTAGAAGCTGTCGGCCCACAGCTCCTGCAGCGCGCAGCCAGCGCCGCCTGCGCAGGCCTGCAGCATGACCACGCTGCGCCAGCCGAAGGGCAGCAGCAGGGCCGCGGCCATCAGCAGCAGCAGCGGGCCGGCGGCCAGCCAGGCGCGGGCCGGGGTCAACGACATCCGAGGCGCTGCGTGACGAAGCCGCGGATGCCGGTCTGCGTCGTGGGCCAGCCGGCGGGGGCTTCGGCGCCGCCCGTGTGCGGCAGCCAGACCAGGGGCACGTCGCGCTCCACCGGCAGCGGGCCGCCGTGCCAGTGGTCGGCATGCATGCCATGGTCGCTGGTCAGCAGCAGGTCGTAGCCGGCGGCATGCCAGCGCGGCAAGGCCTGGGCCAGCACCATGTCCAGCTTGCGCGCGGCCATGCTGTAGCCGCCGGACTCGCCGCCGTGGCGGTGGCCGGCCAGGTCCAGGCCCATGGGGTGGACGAGGATGAAGTCGGGCAATTGCGCCTGGCGCAGGGCCTCGGCGTCGGCCAGCAGATGGGAGTCGGGGTAGTCGTCTTCCCAGTACCAGCGCGCGGCCTCGATGCCGAGCTGGGGCAAGGCGGTCTCGCGATGCATCAGCGGGTCGAAGACGGCGCCGGTCAGCAGCTCGAACACCCAGTGGTAGGCCGCCACGGCCGAGCTGCGGCCGGCGGCGGCGAGATCGTCGAACAGCGTGTCGCCGCAGCGCTGGCCGGCCTGGCCGTTGCCCAGGATGCCGTGCTGCAGCGGCGTGCGGCCGTTCAGCACGGTGGCGTAGAGCGGGCGCGACAGGCTGGGCAGTTCGCAGCGCAGCGAGGTCCAGTGCGCACGGCCGGCCTCGTTCAAGGCCTGGACATAGCCCATGTAGTCGCGGGCGGTGTCGGCGCGCAGGCCATCGACGAGGAGGAGGACAAGTTTGTTCATGTGGTGTCTTTGGCGAGCCGAGCGCTGGGCCGCTCCCGAGCCGGCTCGCTCATGACGATGTGCTTGCGGCTCGATGCCGCAAGCATCGTCGTCCCCTCGGGAGACCGGCCAAGGTACTCCTGGGACGAGGGGCTCACGCGAGAACCTCGCGCTGCCAGGCGCGCGGCAGCTTCTTGACTTCTTCGGTCCACAGCTGCGGCTTCAGCGCCCGGGCGGCCTGGTACTGGGCCGAAGGCAACAGCTTCTTCTTCACGTCGTCGGGCAGGACCAGGTGGTCGACGCGGATGGGCCGCGCGTTGCCGCGGGCCAGGTTGAGCTGGCCGGCGTCGCTGAAGATGTGCTCGCGCGCCAGATTGGCGGCGTTGGGCCGCTTGGAGTAGGTGTTGAGCAGCGTCGTGTAGCCGCTGGTGATGGAGCCGTCGCTGGGGATGAGGACCTCGTAATCGGCGGCATTGGGCAGCTTGTCGCGGTAGCTCAGCGCGTTGAAGTCCCAGAGCAGGAAGACCTCGGCCTCGCCACGCTCCATCAGCGCGGGCGAGGGGTCCGTGCTGAGCAGTTTGCGCGCCTTGGCGAGCTGGGCGAAGGCCTGCAGCGCGGGCTGCAGCCTGGTCTCGTCGCCGCCCAGCGCGTGGGCCGCGGCCAGCACGGCCGCATTGGCCTGGGCCGCGCGGCCGACGGCGCCGATCATCACGCGCGGCTGGGCCGCGAACAGCGCCTTCCAGCTGCGCGGCACCTCCTTCAACAGCCGCTTGTTGACGGCGAAGGCAATGGTGCCGGTGTAGGCCAGGGCCCAGTGGCCGTCGGCGTCCTTGGCCCAGTCGGGCACCTGGGCCCAGGTCGCGGGCTTGTAGGCGCGCGTGATGCCGCGAGCCTTGGCGATGGGGCCGAACTCGAAGCCGACGTCGCCGATGTCGATGCTGGCGTTGGCACGTTCGGCCTCGATCTTGGCGATCTCCTCGGCGCTGCTCATGTCGGTGTCGACATGGGCCAGGCCGTAGAGGCGCTGCAGGTCGGCCCAGGTGGCGCGCCAGTTGGCCCAGTCGTCGGGCATGCCGACGCTGGCGACACGGCCCTCGGCACGAGCGGCCGCCAACAGCGCCGGGGTCTGCGAATGCGCAAAAGGCGCGAGGCCGGAAGCCGCCAGGCTGGCGAGGAGATGTCGGCGGGTGAAGCTGCTCATGCCTTGCTGGGGAATCGAAGTTGGTCGAGGCTCAGGCGCTGCTGCAGCCGCGTCTCGCCCTTGACATCGCGGATGCCGAGGGTCAGCTCGGGCACGGGCTTGGAGAAGTCCAGGTCGACGAGGCCGAAGTTGATCGCAGCATAGACGTCGGAGACGCGGCGCGCATTGGGCGTCGGGATGTCCCAGACCTCGGTCAGGCCGCTGGAGGTGAGGTCCCACAGCGGGTAGCAGGCCGGGGTGTCCCAGCGCGACAGGTCGGCGTAGTGCATGTCGCCGCTGATGACGACGACACCTTCGGCCCGCTTCTCGCGGATCAGGTCGACCAGGCGCTGGCGCTCCAGCGGGAAGTTGCTCCAGCCCTCCCAGCCCGTGCCCTCGGCGGCCAGCTGCACGCTGGAGACGATGAGGCGCACGTCGGCCGGCTCGGCCAGGCGCTCGGCCAGCCAGGCCCATTGCGTCTCGCCCAGCAGCGTGGCGGCGGGGTCGAGATTGGGCAGATACCAGCCCTTCATGGCGCCGCCGCCCAGCTTGGCCTTGGCATACATGGCGGCATAACCCTGCTTCAAGGCGGGGTCGGCGACCAGCGACGTGCGGTTGAAGCGCAGGTCCAGCATCAGCAGCTGCACGCTGCGGCCGCCGCGTTCGATGCGATAGGCCTCGTAGACGCCGGGCCGCGTGCGGCGCGGGGAGTCGGCGGGTTCGTTCCAGGCGTCGCAGAACAGCTGCTGCGAGAGCGCCTTCAGTGGGTAGTCGCCACCGACGTCGTCGTCGCCGAAGTCGTGGTCGTCCCAGATCGCGAGGTGCGGCACATCGCGGCGGAAGGACTGCAGGGCCTCGACCTGGCGGAACTCGGCATAGCGCTGGCGCAGCGTGTCGGCGTCCTTGGCGTCGGCATAGAGGTTGTCGCCGAGGAAGAGGAAGAGCTCCGGCCGCGCGGCCCGCACCGCGGCCCAGATGGGCTGAGGCTTGGACTGCTTGGCGCAGGAACCGAAGGCGATGCGGAGCTTGTGCGGGTCGGTGGGCGCGGCCAGCGCCAGCGGGCGCGAGCCCGCCTGGGCGCCGACGCCCACCGCCGCCAGCCCGGCGGCCAGCATCAGCTGGCGCCGGTCGAGCTGGGCGGGCGTGCTCATCAGAGCTTGCCAGTCAGCGTGATGAAGAACTGGCGCGGCGTGCCGGTCAGCAGGGTCTGGCTGTCGCCGCTGTTGACGAAGCCGTTGCTGCCGATCGTCGAGATGTATTTGCGGTCGCCCAGGTTGGTGATGCCGACCTGAACGCTGCCCTCGGACAGGAAGCCCAGCGACTTGGTGCGCAGGCCGCCGCTGACGTTGAACAGGGTGCGGCCGCTCACGGCAGCGTCGTTCAGGTAGCTGAAGTAGCGCTTGGACATGTAGTCGGCGCCGAAGTTGCCGAACCAATGGCCGTCGTCATAGCTCAGGATGGACTTGAGCATGGTGTCGGGCGCGTCGACCACATGCTTGCCGGCGATGGCGACGGTGGTCGTCTGGTTGTTGGCGTCCTTGCTGACGACATTGTCGCGGTAGGTCGAGTTGCTCAGGCTCAGGCTGTTGTACCAGCTGAGGCCCGGCTGCAGGCGCAGCGACAGCGCGCCCTCAAGGCCCTTGGTGCGCACGCCGCCGACGTTGCTCAGCACCGTGGGGTTGCCCTGGATGCCCGAGCCCTGCGTGACGCCGAGCAGGCGGTCCTTGAAGTCGACGACGTAGGCGGTGACGGCGGCTTCGTAGAGCTTGCTGGTGGTGCGCCAGCCGGCTTCGAAGTTGGTCG
Source organism: Roseateles sp. FW305-36 (assembly GCF_058787015.1). NCBI lineage: Bacteria > Pseudomonadati > Pseudomonadota > Betaproteobacteria > Burkholderiales > Sphaerotilaceae > Roseateles > Roseateles sp. FW305-36. The sequence continues at coordinate 204,301 of NZ_JBYSZK010000006.1, forward strand.
AGGTCTCGGGGCGCAGCGAACCCTTGATGGCGTCGAAGCCGACCTGGGTGGTCGCGAACGGCGTGGTGCCGGTGGCGGCGCCCTGGTAGGCGCGCATGTTCTTGGACACGCTGGTGAAGAGTTCGTCGTTGCGGCTGAGCTGGTAGTTCAGGCCGACCTGGGGCAGGAAGCCCTTGCTGGCCGTGATGCTGCCCACCGGGCCGCTGCCGACCTGGCGGTCAGCGTCGATCTTGGCGTGCAGCGACTTGAAGCCGGCGCCCAGCGTCAGGTTCTGGGCCAGGGCGACGGTATCGGACAGCGAGAACTGGTCGGTCTTGGTCGTGAAGGCGTACTGCCACTGCGTGAAGAAGGGGTTGCTCGGGAAGCTGTAGGGGTCGGGAATGGCGTTGGTGCTGGTGGCGTAGAAGCGGCGGGCCTGGTCGAAGTCGTTGTTCTCGTGCCAGAAGGAGGCGCGCAGCTGGTGGCCGGCGATCTCGTAGTCCAGCACGGCGTTCAGGCCGTTGCGCTTGATGGCGTACTCGGTGGTGCGCAGCGCGATGGGCGTGCCGTCCGGAGACTTGGTGTAGGGCGTGAACCAGAGGCCGCGGCCGTCGTTCTTGTGGTGGTAGACGGTGGTCTTCAGGCGCAGGCCGTCGGCCAGCTTGGCGTCCAGCGTGGCACCGGCCAGCGTGTCCTTGCGCAGGCCGGAGCCGGCGTAGTAGGCGTCGTCACACTGCGCGACATAGACGCTGCCGTTGTTGCCGCACAGCGTGTTGGAGGCCTTCACGGCGGCCGTGAAGTCGGGATAGAAGTTGTCCCAGTTGTAGCCCAGGCGGTTGACCATCTCCAGCGACATGTCCTGGTAGTCGATCTCGCGGCGGTTGGACGTGTTGATGAAGGCCGATAGGCGGTTCTCGCCGAAGTCCTTCACGTACTTCAGGTTGAACTGGTCCTGGCGCTGCTCGCCGTGGCCCTTCCACTTGTCGGCGTTCTGGTGGGTGAAGCTCAGGTAGACGGCGCCGAGCTCGGACTGGCCGCTGTCCAGGCGCACGAAGGTGCGGCTGTTGCTCTCGCTGCCCAGGGTCTGCGAGGCCTGCAGGCCGAAGGCCTTGGCCGGGTCGGAGGAGTAGAACTGCAGCGTGCCGCCGAGGTTGCTGGACGAGGGCGTGTCCAGCGAGCCGGTGCCCTGCGACAGGTCGGCGCGGGCCACGTTCTCGCTGGAGATGGCGCGGCTGATGTGCAGGCCGTTGAGGTTGCCGTAGCTCATGTCACCCAGCGGCACGCCGTCCAGCGTGAAGCCCAGCTGGTTCTGCGAGAAGGCGCGCACCGTGAAGCGGGTGGACCACTCGTAGTTGCCCAGAGGGTCGGCGGATTGGAAGTTGACGCCGGGCAGGCGCGACACGGTGGCCAGCGGGCTCTGGCCGGCCGCGGCGGCGGCCTCGAAGTCGGCCTTGGTCAGGCCTTGCACCGAGCGGATCTGGCCGCGGCCCAGCGTCACGGTGACGCGTTCGAGCTCGGTGGTGTCGCTGCTCTGGGCCAGGGCCGGCACGGCGGTGAAGGCCAGAGCCAGCAGGGCGGCCAGGGGGGAGAGGGCGTGGGCTGCAGATCGCATGATGTGGGGCGCATTGCGCGTGTGTGGAGGCTGAGGACACCGGCCCGGGGAAGACCCGAGGTCGGCCGCGTAACGGGCCGCAATGTCACAAAAATCCACGACAGTTCCGCGACAAATCGCTGTCCGTGGGCTGATTTCCACGGATATCCACATCCAACCTCGAATTCACACAATCACAACGCAGGACGGGCCCACTCGGGCCGCGCTCCATCCATCTTCTCTTGCCTCACATGTGGGTTGCCGAAAGACATCAACGCATCCTGGACCTGCTCCAAGCCCATCAGCGGCTGACGACCGAACATTTCGCCGAGGCCTTGGGCGTCTCCAAGGAAACCGTCAGGCGCGACCTGATCGAGCTCGAACGATCCGGGCAGCTGGCGCGCGTGCATGGCGGCGCAGTCCCGCCGACGACCGCCGCGCCCGCCGTGCCGCCCGAGCCGGCCTACTCGGAACGCACCGGCCTGAATCTGGCGCAAAAGCGTGAGATCGCCCGGCTCGCCGCTGCGTTGATCCAGCCCGGCCAGGCCTGCTTTCTCGACGCGGGCTCGACGACCCTGGCCCTGGCGGAGGAACTCGCACGGCGCGAAGGCTTGATCGTCGTCACCAATTCGCTGCACGCAGCGACCGTGCTGGCCCGCAGCGGTGCCCACGAGGTCAGGCTGCTGGGTGGGCAACTGGAGACCGAGGTTCCCGCCACCTATGGCGAACAGACCGTCGCCGAGATCGGCCGTCTGCAAGTCGACTGGGCGCTGGTCTCGCCGGTCGGATTCGATGCCGTGAACGGTGCGATGGACTATCTGTGGAACGAAGCCACCCTGGCTCGCGCCATGCTCTCCCGCTCACGCCAGCGGGTCGTGCTGGCTGATGCCAGCAAGCTGGGGCAGACCAGCCGCATTCAGATCTGCCCGCCGGCGGAGGTGGATCTGCTCGTGACCGACCCCGGCGCCGATGCGCAGGTCGTGGAGGCGTTGAAGGCAGCGGGGGTGAAGCAAGTGTTGGGAGATCACTGAGGCCATGTCGGCCCGGGCCTGAGCCGATCTACCGCCCTCAGTCGCCGCGACGAACGCGGGGGCGTGGCGGACGCAGCAGGGCCGCAGCACCCGCCAAACCCAGCAGCCACCAGCCCGAGGCCGCACCGCCACCACCGCCGCCCGATGAAGGCGCCGGGGCCGGCGGCGTGGGAGCCGGTGGGGGCGGAGGCGGAGGCGGAGGCGGGGGAGGAGGAGGAGGCGGCGGCGTGATCGGAATGGGCGTGCTGCCCTGAATCTGGCCGCAGCGGCTGAGGTTGTCGCTTTGCAGACCGAGGGAGGTGCGCGTCGGCGCGATATAGGTCGTTGGCGTCAGCGCGAACTTCACGGCCTCGGCGGCGTCCAGCAGGCCGGCGCCACCGGTGGTGGCCTGCAGTGTGCAGCGGCTGTTGTTGGCGGTCGTGCAATAGCCCAGGGCGTAGGCCGTCACATGGGGCCGCGCACTGGCCTTGAGGCCGGCTTCGACCTGGGCCAGCGTCAGGGCCGGGTTGGCCGCCCACATCAGCGCCGCCGCGCCGGCCACCTGCGGTGCCGCAAAGCTGGTGCCGCTGACGGCGCCGTAGCCCGCGACCAGGGGCGTGGTCTTGCCGGTATTGATGGTCGACACGACGCCGCTGTCGGCCAGTTCGGTGTCGCAGCTGCGGCCGTAGTCGGCGTCGCCGCCGGGTGCCAGCAACTGCACCTCGGGGCCGAAGTTGGAATAGATGGACTTGAAGCCCTGGCGGTTGGCCGCGGCGACGCCGAACACGCCGCTGCAATTGGCCGGGCGGCCCACGCTGCTGCGCAGATTGCCGGCCGCCGCGACGATGAGCACGCCCTTGGCGCGCAGCTCGGCGATGGCGTCCTGGTAGAGCCTGGCGGCGGCAGCGACGTCGGGGTTGCTGTCCGTCGCGCTGCAGGAGGTGACACCGGCAAAACCGATGACGAGGATCTTGGCCGGATTGGCATTGGCCGGCACGCCAGCCACCGACAGGCCTGCAGCCCAGCGCATGCCGTCGACCATGTCGGCGACGGACGCGCCGCATTTGCCCGACACCCGCACCGGCAGGATGCGAGCATTCCAGTTGATGCCCGCCACGCCGCCGGCGTTGTTGGTGACGGCGCCGAGCTGGCCGGCCACCAGCGTGCCGTGCCAGCTGCTGTTCGCGTTGACGAGGCAGCCGTCCCACAACGCGAGGTTGCCGTCGTGCTCGGCCTGACTCAGCGCATCACCGGGGTCGTTGGCACCGGCGCTGCGGCCGGTGCCGCCGTTGTTGGCGTACTCGGGCTTGCTGACGAAGTTGTAGCCCGTCAGCAGATTGGCGTTCAGGTCGCCATGCGCCGTGACGCCCGAGTCGAGCACGGCGACGACGGTGGCCGCGGAACCGGTCGTCGTGTCCCAGGCCTTGGTGAAGTTCGCGGCGCCGGCGTTGCTCGTGTCGTTCTGATCGTCCAGCCACCACTGGCTGGACGTGGGGTCGGTCGTGCTGCGGAACAGCGGGTCGTTGGGCACGGCGGCGCGCTGCTCGCGCACGTCGGACATGGCATGAGCCAGCCGCGTATCGGCGCGCAGCGTGGCCAGCCAGGCAGCCTTGGCCGCGGCGTCGACCTCGCTGCCGGCCTGCAGCCGCCACCAGCCGGCACCCAGCGGGCGATCGGCCGTCAGCGGCAGGCCGGCATCGGCCAGCACGCGGCGCAGCAGGGCCTGCTGTTGCGCGCCGTCGCGACCTTCGTCGGCGAGCTTGACGATCAAGGTCGAGCCTTCGCTGGCCTGGGCGGCAATCGAGGGACGCGTCAAGGCGGCGAGGCCGACAGCAGAGGCTGCCACCGAGGCCACCGTTGCCGCGGCGACGAGCCGGTTGAAACGGAGACCGCTTGGAGCGGGACGGGGCGGTGGGGTCAAGGGTGGTGTCTTCACGGGGCGGCACCTTAAGGACGTGCGGTGAACCGTCCATGACATGGGCCGATCGGCCCACCCCCACTGTCACGGTGCCTTCATTCACGTCCCAGTCATGCGGAACAGCCCGCCTCAGGGTCTGGACGTAGTCCGAATGGACCAAGTTGACGAGAAAGCTTCAAACCCGGGTCATGCGTGGTCAATAGCCTCTGCGGCCGCCCCTTTGATTTTCAGCGACTCGACAAAACTCCCTCCACCCGGCTCCCGGACCCATCTGTGAATTCCCAACCCGCTCCTCCCTCCATGGCCGACGCGCCGCACGGCGCCACCGTGCTGCAGGACGTCCATGTCGAAGCCGTGGTCGCATCGGCCGAGAGCGCGTTGGACGTGAGCCGCCGCTATCAGTTCTTCGTCTGGACCCAGGGCAGCCTTCAGGTGCTGCTGCCACACCAGCTCGCCATCTGCGGTGCCTACCTGCGCCACCGGCATGAACTGGTGTACGACACCTTCAACTCCGTGCCTGTCGACTCCGCGCTGTTCGGGCGCTTCGCTGATGACGGCGGCGTGGCCATGAACCGTCTGCAAAACCACTGGCTGGCGGGTCACTGCAAGCCCGTGGTGCTGGATGTGGACCAGTTGCCCGGAGAAGGCATGGAAGGGCTTCGCCAGGGCCTGCGCGCCGCAGGCTTGCAGGAGCTGCTGCTGCATGGCGTGTCGCGACCGCAGCGCCGCAGCGAGATCGAGAGCTTCTTCGTCTTCGCCTGGCAGCAGCGCTACGGCCCCCGCCACAAGCTGTGCTGCGAGCTGCTGATGCCCCATCTGCACACCACCTGGCAACGGGTGCAGGGCTTCGAGCGTGAACTCAAGGCGTTACCGCCGCCCGGCAACCATCGCAGCCCGGCAACCAGCCAGATCACGGAACGCGAGCGCCAGATCTTGCGCTGGCTGCGCGAGGGTTTCTCGAACCCGCGCATCGGCGAAGGCCTGGGCATCAGCGCCCTGACGGTCAAGAACCATGTCCAGAAGATCCTGCGCAAGCTCAACGCCAGCAACCGCGCCCAGGCCGTGGCCATCGCCATCAGCCTCAATCTGCTCAGCAGCAGCAAGCGCGACGACTGAGTCTGCCTTCGCCACGGCGGCCACGCCTGCGGCCCGCGATTTCCCTCTCTACCGACTACTGCCGCTGACGCCCCAGGCCAGCAGATCAAGGGAAACCTCCTATTCGACCTAGGGGGCTCTTGGCGGGCATTTCTCAGCCCCGTGTAGTCCGAACGGACTGCCTCGCGGCGAAGCGCTACCCCACCGTGTCATCGGCCGTTGCGACAGTGCGTGCTGTCTCAGGACAACCGCTCTTTGAACCGGGGGAACGTCAAAAGTTCCCCAGCACCCAAACCTTCTGTAGCCGGTCCTCGCCAACCCCTTGGCTTGCTATCGCCGCCGACGACCCAGGTGTTCATTCAGACCTGTCCAAATGCCCCGGCCTGCAACGGCCGCGGCCCCCCAACGACCCGAAATCACTGTGGAGTCCCGATCATGAAACTTCGTCACATCGCCGCCGTCACGGCCCTCGCCGCCGCCTCGGCCACCCCGGCCCTCGCCGACATCCAGGTCCTCACCGGCGGTGCTTCCGAGCTCTTCTTCGTTCTCGGCAACGACAAGGGTTCCTTCCTGCTGGACACCGGCATCACCGTGAACGCGCTGAAGAGCGCTTCCTTCGCCGGCTACTCGCAGAACCTCACCGCCCTGACCGGCTTCTCCAGCTTCGCTGCCGGCACGACGCCGCTGTGGGGCCTGGCCGTGTTCGACGGCACGGGCACTGCCGGCTTCAGCCAGCTCGAGCTGGTGTCCACCTTCAACACCGGCCTGGCCAGCTCGGCGCAAATCAGCAACAGCACCTTCAAGAGCTCGGTCTTCAACCAGACCGGTTCGGTCGCCCAGTCGGCCGTGACGACCGGTACGCACATCAGCCAGGCCAATGGCAGCAGCTACAACCCCGTCGGCACCGCCGGCTACTTCGGCTCGCCGTTCTTCAACCTGGCCCAAGGCAGCAACCAGATCGGCAACACCGTGGGCACGACCTCCACGCTGATCGACTGGAAGCCGAACGCCACCAGCTCGCTGGCCAAGGTGCCCAACACGGTCATGGCCGGCTACACCGCTTCGTTCGATGGCGCGACGCTGACCATCACCAGCCCGGTTCCGGAGCCCAGCTCCTACGCCATGCTGCTGGCCGGCCTCGCCGCCGTGGGCTTCATCGCCCGCCGCCGCTCCTCGGTCTAAACCTGCTCCGCCCGCCGGCACGGTCCGGCGGGCAATCCTGCCTCGCCCCATTTCGATCCTGCGTTCGCGCGGGAGTGTTCGGCTCATCTCAACATTGCGAGTCCCTTCATGAAACTCAAGCTCATCGCCCTGGCCGCCCTGGCCGCCGCCGGCTCGGCCCACGCCCTGACGCCCGCCGCCATCGACGCCGCCCGCACCAACGGCACCCTGCGCGAGATCCGCCTGACGGGTTCGTCGGCCTACCGCCTGGCTATCGCCGGCCACATCCAGACCATCTGCCAGGCCGGCACCATCGACGTCTTCTTCTCCGCCGCCAACCTGATCGCCGCCGGCGACGGCGCCGGCTCTGGCGCCCGTGCCTACTCCTGCACCCTGGGCACGGCCCTGGGCAACTGGACGGCCGGCACGCCCATCCTGATCCACAAGCGCGACACCGGCGGCTCCATCATCGGCGTGACCAACGTGGCGACCAACGACGCCAGCACCGTCATGATGAAGGTCAGCGCTGCGTCCTGCCCGGCCCCGGCTGCCTTCACCAACATCACGACGGCCACCTCCACCTGCACGCAGACCGAGACCGTGGCGCCCGACGCCGGCTTCTCCGACCTGGAACCCAACCTGCTGAACCAGGCGCCCAACCTCATCGACAACGTGCTGGGCAACCCCGGCAGCGGCTCCAAGCTGCCGGTGGACATCTCGACCCTGACCGTGGCCCCGTACTGGCAAGCCATCTTCGGCGTGGCCGTCAACCTGAAGGCCTATCGCGCCCTGCAGAACGCCCAGGGCCTGGTCCAGGACGACACCGACGCCAACCGTCCCAGCCTGTCCAAGAACTGGATCCGCACCGCCCTGACCGGCAACGTCGACACCAGCGCCAGCGGCCTGCAAGGCTGGGGCCTGGTGCTCGGCACCGGCGGCAACGGCAAGACCGTCAACATCTGCCGCCGCGACCCGGGCTCCGGCACGCAAGCCACCACCCAGGCCTACTTCCTGAGCAACCCCTGCGACACCAACAACAAGCTCGCAGCCATCCGCCAGGCCGGCGCCAGCAAGCCGACCCCGGATGCCAATGCCGGCGGCGTTCTCGCCATCGAGAACTCCGCCACGGGCGACGTGCTGAACTGCCTGGGTGCTGCTGAAGACAATGCCTCCACCGCCTACGCGCTGGGCATGTTCAGCCGCGAGAACGTCGAGACCGGCAAGAAGTGGCGTTATGTCCGCATCGACGGCGCGCTGCCCAACCGCTATATCGACAACGGTGGCAGCACGGTTCCCACCGGCGCCGTGAACGGCAGCTACGACTTCGTCGGCGAAGGCACCATGCAATGGAACACCGCCAAGATGGCCCTGGCCGGCAACGCCAACCTGCTGGCCGCCCTGCAAGCCATCTCGACGAACTCCAACACGCCCGACGCCATCCGCGTGCTGCCCACCACCAGCTCGGCCAACTCGCCTGATGGCGTGATGGCCACGCCCCTGGTGTGGTCCAACATCGCCGGCAGCTGGACGAGCCTGAGCGCCAACCAGAAGCCCTACGCCTCGCGCCTGCTCCATACCGGTCAGTCCAATGGCGTGAGCGACAGCTGCACGATCTACAACACGTTCTAAGCCTCGATTCCGGAGCAGGTGCCGATCACTTGCTCCGGGCCCGAATGCTTCGCGAACTTGAAGTTCGTCACCGCTGCATCCATCAAGCCGGCGCCTGCCGGCTTTCTCTGTTCAGCCCCTACCCGCAGACAGGCCCTATCTGCCGAGACTCTGGATCGTCCTGCAACAGGCGGTCAAACCCTGTACTTCCGGGCAATCGCTGCAATATTGAAACAAGTTTGGAATTGATATGCAATTTTCACTTGCCACCCGCCCACTGCGTAGCCGATGGGTTCGCGCGGCCTCGTGCATCGCTGCGCTTGCTGCCCTTTCCGGCGGCGCGCAAGCCGGCATCGACACCAGCGGCAATCCCGAACTGTTTCTGACCCTGTACGACCAGGCCAACTCGCAAAAGAGTTACACCCTTGACCTGAACGTGCGGGCAGCAGATTTCTACATCAATGCTCAACAGGACACCGGCAGCTATCTATTCTTCACTCTGGATCCCAGCAAGGATGCAAATCTGCAGAGTTTTCTCAGCACCGCCACTCTGTCCAGCACCCGCTGGGCCGTCCTCGGGCTGACGGAGGGAACCTCGCCGGACCAGCGTATTCTTTACAACACGCTGAGCAACTATGACCCGACGACTCGTCTGGGCTCGGTGAGCGTACAAACGGCAAACTACAACAAAGTATTTTCCAACCTGACAAACGGCACTTTCCGTTCGAGCCTGACATTCCCTGGATATATTGGATATCTGAATACCGCCACCGTCGGCGTCGACATTATTTCGTCGACATTGAACAGCAGCGCGACGTTTGGCAGCAGCCTCTCGGGCAGCGCCTATCCCAGAACCTATGCCGGCAAGTCGGGTGGTTTCCAAGGGAGCAACACCACCACCGATGGTGATTGCCTTTTCAACAGCAATGTGTGCGTAGGAAACCCTATCGGAATTTCGTCCTGGTTCTACAAGGTCGCGGTGACGCCGAATCCGAACGGTGGTTCTGCCGGCTCGTTGACCAAAGTCACCGCCGACGAATTCGACAACCTCACCAACGACGGCTACTGGGGCTTCATCAAGGACCCCAATTCCAGCAAATACATCCTCAGCTACACCCTGCCCGGCAGCAATCCGAAGTCGCTGGTGTCGACCGACGAGGGCCGCGCCCGCCTGTCGTTCACCGACTATTCCGCCGCCTTCGGCAGCGCCCGCCTCGTCGGCGTCGACGTGGGCGCCTCCATCAGCGCCGTGCCCGAACCGCAGAGCCTCACCCTGATGGCCCTGGGCGGCGCGCTGATCGGCGCCTGGGTGCGCCGCCAGCGGCGACTGGGCGCCTGAGGAGCCGGACATGATGATCAAACCTCTCGTCCACACCGCCTCCCGCGCAGCCGCATTCGCCGCCTCGGCGCTGACCCTGCTGTCGCTGCCGCAGGCCGCCCACGCGAACGTCGCCATCGACAGCGGCGCGGAGCTGCTCTTCGTGCTCTGGGACACGTCCACGCACGCGGCCTACACGCTGGACCTGGGCCTCAAGGCCAACGATTTCTGGATCTATGCCCAGCAGGACGCGGGCTACAGCTATCCGGCCTTCACGCTGCAGACCTCGGACGCGCGCTTTGCCGCGTTCAAGACGCTGTCGCCGACCATCGCCAACGAGCGCTGGGCCGTGCTGGCCGTGCAGAGCAATCCAACCTCGAGCACGCCGGGCGACAACAAGCTCTACACGACGCTGCGCCAGGGGCCGGGCGATGGCACGGTCAACCCGAACTGGCAGGACCTGACCGGCATGCCCGCCGACGGGTTCCTGAACGCCACCCAGCGCGCCGGCAGCCGCTGGTACCGCGACCTGAACTCGCTGGGCGGTGGCGACGACGCGACCAAGAACACCCATCCGAGCACGGCCAACGGCAGTGCCTTGCATTCGGCAGGCAGCACGCGCTATTTCGCCAACAACGGCACCATCTACGCCAAGAACAACCCGGGCAGCGAGGGCAGCTATTTCGGCGGCCTCTACGACCTCACCAACGAGGTCAACAAGTCCTCCTGGTTCTACTACGTGACCAACGCTGCGGCCGGCGGCGGCGTGGTGACGGACGAGTTCGACAACCTCACGTCCAACGGTTACTGGGGACTGGCCTTCACGTCGAGCAACACCTACCAGTTGAGCTTCACGCAGGCGGCCGCCCAGTCCGCCGCCAACAGCGCCACGACGGCACTTGGCATTCAACGCGTCGCCACGACGGACTTTGCCTCGGGCGCCGGAAGCGCACGGCTGCTGAACTTCGATGGCGCCGTCACGGCCGTGCCCGAGCCCGCCAGCTGGGCCCTGTTCGGCCTCGGCCTGCTGGGCATCGCTGCTCGCGCACGCAAGCGCAGCTGAACCTGCTGGCGTGATCCATTCGGCTCACGCCACTTCATTGCCGGTTCACCGCGAACCGGAACACTGAAACCCATTGCTCCAGAGAGCCGTCTGCGCCGCTGCGCGGGACGGGCGCCGCCGTGTTGAACCGAGAACTGATTGCACTGTCGATGGCGCTAGCGCCGCTGCTGTCCGGGGCGCAAGTCGCACCGGCGCCGCGCTTCGACATCCTCGAGTTCGAGATCGAGGGCAATACCGTACTGAGCGCCGCGGCCGTGGAAAAGGCCGTCATGCCCTTCATGGGACCGCAACGCCAGATCGAGGACGCCGACGCGGCGCGAGCTGCGCTGGAGAAGGCCTACCAGGCGGCCGGCTACCTGACCGTCTTCGTCGACCTACCCGAGCAGCGCGTGGACGATGGCATCGTGCGGCTGACCGTGCTCGAAGGCCGCATCGAACGCCTGGCCGTGACGGGTGCGCGCTACTACGACCAGGGCCAGATCCGCCAGCGCGTCGCCGAGCTGGCGCCCGGCAGCGTGCCCAACTTCAACGAAGTGCAGCGCCAGCTCGCCAGCGTCAACACCGGCGAGGAGAGGCAGGTGCAGCCGGTGCTGCGGCAAGGCCGGCTGCCGGGCACGGTCGAGGCCGAACTGCAGGTCAAGGACAAGCTGCCACTGGGCGGCAGCGTCGAGCTCGCCAACACCGGCAGCGCCAACACCGAGCCGATGCGCGCCACCGCGTCCCTGCACTACGACAACCTCTGGCAGCTCGGTCACAGCATCGCCGCGACGCTGATCACGGCGCCGCTCGCGCCCGCGCAATCGACCGTGGCCCTGCTGAACTACAGCGTGCCGCTGGAGGGCGGCCGCAACCTGCTGTTCACCGCCGTCCATTCCAACAGCAGTGTCGACACGCTCGGTGGCACGCAGGTGCTGGGCAAGGGCAGCACCTACGGCCTGCGCTACATCACCCGGCTGGAGCCCGGCGAGGCCAGCAGCCACACGCTGAGCCTGGGCGCCGACTACCGCGACGTTCAGGAGCAGCTCAAGCTGGGCAATGCCACCATCGCCAAGCCGCTGCGCTATCTGCCGCTGCAGCTCGGCTTCGCCGGCAGCTGGTTCAGCAAGACGACGCTGACCCAGCTCAATGCCACGCTGGCCCTGGGCCTGAGGCCGCTGATGGCCCGGCGCATCGACGGCTGCGAGCTGGAGGACGGCAGCCTCGGCAACGACGACCAGTTCCGCTGCAAGCGCAAGGGCGCCGACGGCGGCTTCGCCACGCTGCGCGTCGACCTGCGGCATACGCAGAGCTTCGAGACCCTGGGTGGCACCGTGGTGGCGCTTCGCCTGGCGGGCCAGGTCGCCTCGCAGCAGCTCACCAGCGCAGAGCAGTTCTCGCTCGGCGGCAGCGAGACGGTGCGCGGCTATGTCGAAGGCGCCGCCGTGGGCGACCACGGTCTGCTCGCGTCCGTCGAGCTGCGCAGCCCCAACCTGGCGCCCGGTATCAGGCGTGCCAATCCCGGCCCCGCGCTGGACGACTTCAGCGACCTGACCCTGCTCGCCTTCATCGACGCCGGCAGCCTGCAAACCCTCAACCCTGACGCCGGCCAGAACCGCCGCCAGCCCCTGCTCGGCACGGGCGGCGGACTGCAATTGGGCCTGCGCAGCGGCATCAACTTCGATCTGCTGTTCGCCCAGGCCCACAAGGCCCTGGCCAACCAGGCCCGGGCCGAGCGCCGCGTCCACGCCCGCATGGCGGTCAAGTTCTGAGAGCCCCCCATGCCGCGCGCCTCGCTCCGCCCGCCCCTGACCCAGCCGCCGCACCCTCGCCCGGCGCCGCCGGCACCGCCCGCTCCGCACTGGGGCCATGCCGCCCTGCAGCCGCTTGTGCTCGCGCTGGCGACGGCACTGCCATGGCAGGCCATGGCCCAGACGGCCAAGCCCGCGCCCACCGCTCTGCCGGTGCCGGCGGGTTCCAGCGTGGTGGGCTGGCGCACCTATGGCAGCGGCCAGAGCCAGCTGCCGACCGCGACGCCCAATGCCAAGGGTGGCCGGGACATGCTCATCCAGCAGTCCGACCCGCGCGCCATCTACAACTGGGCCAGCTTCAACATCGGCGAGTCCAGCTCGGTCACCTTCGACATGGCGCAAGGCGGCAGCAGCGCGCTCAACCGCATCCACGACGCCAACCCGAGCCAGATCTTCGGCAGCCTGCGCACGGGCAAGAACGGCGGCGAAATCATTCTCTACAACCGCAACGGCATCCTGTTCGGCAGCGGTTCGTCCGTCAATGTCGGCAGCCTCATCGCCACGACGCTGAGCCCGCGCGACGCTGATTTCAAGAGCGGTTTCTCGGCCAATGTGCTGGGTTCCGATCCGGCCTTCTCCTACCACTACGACCCAGCCCCCGACGCCGGCCTGTACGGCAGCAGCTATGTGCAGGTGGCGCCGGGCGCCCAGATCAGCAGTGGCGAGGGTGGCCGCATCCTGCTGTTCGCCAAGCAGGTCAACAACGCGGGCGGCATCACATCGCCCGGCGGCCAAGTCGTGCTGGGCGCGGGTGCCGAGGCCTATCTGCGCCTGCCCACCGGCGATGCCCTCTATGCCTCCGAGGTCAACCCGGCCGTGCCCTCGCTGCGCGGCCTGCTCGTGGACATGGGCAATGCCGGCCTCAGCACGGCCGGTGACGGCAGCGTGGCCAACCAGGCCAGCGGCGTCATCAGCACGCCGCGCGGCAACACCACGCTGGTGGGCATGGCGGTCAACCAGGCGGGTCGCCTCAGCGCCACCACCAGCGTGTCGCAGAACGGCTCCATCCTGCTGCTGGCGCAGGGCAGCGCGTCCACCACCGGCATCGGCCCGGGCGACGACCGCTACAAGCGCGCCCAGGCCAATGGCGAGCTGGTGCTGGCCACCGGCAGCCGCACGGAAATCCTGCCCGACAACAACGGCGCCGACGGCAAGCCTCTCACCTCCGACGACAACTCCACCTTCGTCACCTCGCGCCTGCAGCTCAACGGCGCCAACGTGAGTCTGCAGTCGGGCGCGCAGATCGTGGCGCCCGGCGCCCAGGCCTCCATCCGCGCCACGACCAAGCCGATCTACGACGACCAGCCCGGCAAGCTCGACGCCTTCACGCCCGACGCGGGCCGCGTGACCATCGCCGCCGGCGCGAGCATCGATGTCTCGGGCACAAGCGACACGACGGCCAGCGTCGGCCGCTTCTTCGTCACCACCGAGCTGCTGGGCAGCAACGACCTGAAGGATGCGCCGCTGCAGAAGAGCGGCCTGCTCTACCAGAACAAGGTCACGCTGGACGTGCGCGGCAGCTCGCCCATCCTCGGCGACCTGAGCAACTACCGCGGCGCCCTGCAGCGCAGCGCCAGCGAACGCCTGTCCGCCGGCGGCGGCCTCAGCCTGCTCGCGGGTGACGCGGTGCTGATGGCCAATGGCGCCAGCATCAATGTCTCCGGCGGCCAGGTCAGCTACACCGATGCCCTGGTCAGCCCGACGCAGCTGACGTCCTCCACCGGCCAGAACTATTCGCTGAACAGCGCGCCCAGGGACCTGGCCTATGTCGGCACGGCCAATGCGCTCAAGAACGTCAATGCCTGGAACCGCAATGGCGCCGCCGTCGCCTTCGGTGCCCAGCCGCAAGGCCGCATCGAATCGGGCTACAACGAAGGCCGCGCCGGCGGCTCGCTGTCGGTGCTGGCGCCCAGCACCGTGCTGGGCGGCCAGCTGCTGGGCACGACGACCCGCGGCCAGCGCCAGACCAATGGCGTCGACGCCCTGCCCACAGCCGCCTCGCTGGAACTCGGCACCAGCTTCCACCAGTTCGCCTTCGGCAACACGGCCTATGCCGGCGCGGTGCTGGGCGCGCTCAAGCTGAGCAGCAAGACGCCCACCCTCGACTGGGACCAGTTGCTCGCCAGCCCGGCCGGCCTGACATCGCGGCTCTCCACCGAGCAACTGGGCAGCAGCGGCTTCGGCCACATCACCCTCAGCACGGTCGGCGATCTCAGCCTGCCGGCTCGGGCAACACTGACCCTGCCCGCCCTCGCCAGCCTGACGTTGAACTCGCAGAACGGCCACGTGATCCTCGGCAGTTCGCTGCGCCTGCCCGGCGGCAGGCTGACGGTGCAGACGCAGTTCAACGGCGACATCCAGGTCGGCACGTCGCAGGCCGACGACAACCCGGTCACCCTGGACGTCTCGGGCGCCTGGACCAATGCGCAGCTCGACGGCGCCGGCTCCGCCAGCGGCACGGCGGGCGGCAGCATCACGCTCAATTCGCAGCGCAGCGTCATTGCCGCCCCGGGCAGCACGCTGGACGTGTCGGGCGGCGCCTTCGTCGACGCGGGCGGCACGGTGCGCGGCGGCAATGCCGGCAGCATCGCGCTGAGCTCGGGCTCCAACCCCACCGCCGTTGACGGCCCCGCGCCCAGCCAGCGCCAGTTGCTGATCGAGGGCCTCCAGCTGCGCGGCTATTCGACCACCCAAGGCGGCAGCCTGAGCCTGACGGCGCCCAGCATCGTCATCGGCGACTTCGCGTCCAGCCTGACGACCAACACCAGCGACGCCGCCAGCCATGCCGGTGGCCTCAGCCTGTCCAGCGCCTTCTTCAACCAGGGCGGCTTCTCCCGCTACACCCTCGATGGCCGCCAGGCCTTCGACGTGCAGGCCGGCACCGTCATCGCGCCGGTCGCGGACTACTGGCTGATCGGCCCGCGGACCGCGGCCACCGCCAGCGGCAGCGTCGGCTTTGCGGGCACCGGCCTGCCGGGCAACCGCATGGCCCAGGTCGTCAACCTCGACCTGCGCTCCAGCGGCCTGGGCGTGGAGCAGCCCGACGGCCGGCTCAGCGTCCAGACTGGCAGCCGCTTTGACCTGCAGCCGACCGCCAGCCTGTCGCTGTCGGCGGCCACCAGCCTGGACTTCGACGGCAAGATCAAGGCTGCGGGCGGTCGCGTCAGCTTGGCCAGCGGCACCAGCTCCAACCGGGCCAATACCGTGCCCCTGTACTTGTGGCTGGGCGCGAACAGCGTCATCGACGTGGCCGGCACCACCGTGCTGACACCCAGCACCGATGGTCTGCTGCACGGCCAGGTATTGAACGGCGGGACGGTCAGCCTCGCCACGAGCAGCCCGCTGTCCTCCAGCCTGATCTGGCAGACCGGCAGCGTCATCGACGCCAGCGGCAGCGCCGGCATGCTGGATGTGCCCCTCGCCGGCTCCGGCACCGTCAGCGTGCTGCGCCAGACGGTGACCAGCACGGGCGGCAGCATCGGTTTCACCGGCAACGGCGTGATGCGCCTGGAGGGAAGCCTGCGCGCCGCGGGCGGCGGCCCCTCAAGCGCCGGCGGTCAGGTCAACGTCACCCTGACCAGCGGCACCGACACCATCGGCAACCCGTCCAAGCTAGTGGAGTTCGCCCTCACCCAGCAAACCACGCAGACAAGCGGTGCGCTGACCCCGGACCATCTGTCCGCGCCCGGCGCCCTGCTGCCCGCGGCGTCGATCTCCGCCAGCCAGATCGCGGCCTCAGGCGCGGCTGACCTCAACCTCTCGCTGCAGGACGGCCTCTTCATCGAGAACGGTGTCCAACTCGCCCTGCCGCGCCTGCTCAGCATCGACACGCCTTATCTGCGCATGGCCGATGGCGGCCGCGCGGCGCTGTCGGCCACGCAACTGCAATGGGGCTTCGCACAGCCCGCGTCCTTCGTAGGCAACGACAGGCGAGTCGTCGACGCCAGCGGCGGCAACGGCCAGTTGCAGCTGTCGGCCGGCAATGTCGTGCTCAGCGACCGCATCGTCACCCAGGGCGTGGGCACGCTGGGCCTGACGGCCAGCAACGACATGCGGCTCCAGTCTCGCGTCTTCGACAGCAGCAACGCCCTCACCGGCAGCCTCATCACCCGCGCCGACACGACGCTGAGCGCTGCCCAGATCTACCCGGCCACCGACACGGTCTTCACCGTCGACGCCAGTGGCCATCAGCTCACGCTGCAGAGCCCGACGGACAAGCCCGTGCCCGATGCGCCGCTGAGTGCCGGTGGCACTCTCAAGCTGCAGGCCGACACCGTCGACATCGGCGGGCGCCTGCGTGCCCCGGGTGGTGCCATCTCCATCGTCGCCAGCAGCGCCATCCGCGAGCACGGCGGCGCCTCGATCTCGGTCAGCAGTGCGGGCCAGAACCTGCTCTTTGGCGGCTTCAGCAGCGCCGGCTGGTCCAGCCCCCAACAACAGGGCAGCGGCACGCTGGCCAGCCCGCCGGTCAAGACCATCAGCCTGCAGGCGCCGGTGACGGATCTGCAAGCCGGCAGCGTCATCGACTTGCGCGGCGGCGGTCAGCTGCTGGCCTGGCAGTTCGTGCCCGGCCCGGGTGGCTCGACCGACGCCTTCACCGGCAGCAACGGCGCCTTCGCGCTGATCCCGAGCCTCAAGCTGCAAGGCGCTTTCGACATGGGCCTCGCAGCGTCGACGCCAGGGCTGGGCAGGCAGCTCACGCTGGGCGATGGCGGCCCCATCCCCGCCGGCAGCTACACCTTGCTGCCGGCCCGCTACGCCATCCTGCCCGGCGCCTTCCTGGTCCAACCGGTGAACGGCGGCACCGCCCTGGGCCTGGGCAGCTCGCAGCTGCTGGCCGACGGCAGCAGCTATGTCGGCGCGCGCCTGGCCGACGCCGGTACTGCCTTCCAGTCTGCGCTGACCAGCACCTGGTGGGTGCAGAGCTCGAGCCAGGCCCTGAAGCGTTCGGAGATCCGCACCAGCAGCGTCGACGCCTTCTTCGGCGCCGCCGCCCAGCGCGATGGCGTGGTCACGCCTGCACTGAGCACCGATGCCGGCCGGCTGGTGATCAACGCGCCTTCCCTCAACCTGGGCCTGACCCTGCAAGGCGCGCCGGGCACCACGCCCCAGCCCTCGGGCGATGCCCTGCCGGGCCGCGGGTCGCAGGTGTTCATCGCCGCTTCGTCCCTGCAGGTGGGCGGCTCATCGACCGACGCCTCGACCCTGGTGCTGGACCCGGCGCAGCTGAACGCCCTGGGCGCCAACCTGCTGGTCCTCGGCGCGGTGCCAGGTACGCCCGCACCGGACGCGCAGGGGCTGAATGTCAGCGCCGGCACGCTGAGCGTCGCGGCGGGCACCCGGCTGCAGGCCAACGACCTCGTGCTGGCGGCCAGCGGCGCCCTGGGTGTCGGCGACGGCGCGCAGCTGCTGGCCCGCCCCGACCCCTCGCAACTGGGCGCCACCAGCGTGGGCGACCTGCGCATCAACGGCGACGGCGCGGCCCTGCGTCTCGGCACGCAGGCCGGCGTCCATCTGCTGCGCAGCCCGACCCTCACTTCGAACCCGCTGCTCAGCCTCGGCAACAAGCTGCTGCTCGACAGCGGTTCGGGTGCCATCACGCTGGACAGCTCGGCCCAGGCCAGCGTCGGCAGCGGCCTCAGCCTGAAGGCCGGCAGCGTCGACCTCGGCGCCGGCCGCCTGGGCCTGGGCGGCGTGCGGGACAGCGCCAGCTGGTTGCTGGATCCGAGCAGCTTCACCGGCCTGGACACCGTCGCCAGCCTGACGCTGCGCGGCTACCAGTCCATCGACTTCGCGCCCGGCAACGACATCGGCGGTGCCGGCCTCGGCAAGCTGACCCTGGACAGCCCCTTGCTGCGCGGCCCGCAGAGCGGCAGCGCCAGCGTCAGCGCGGCGAAGGTCACGCTGACCAATCGCAGCGGCCTGACACCTGCCGTCCTTGGCAGCACGGCTGCGGCCGGCAGCCTCAAGATCGTCGCCAGCGATCTGCTGTCGACAGCCGGGGGCGCGCAGAGCGTGGACGCCGCACTGACGCAGTGGCAGGCCGGCAATCTGGTGCGCCTGGACGGCGCCAGCAGCCTGGTCTTCGGCGGCGCTCTGACCGTCAGCGCACCGGTGCTCGGCAGTGGCGCCGGCGCCGATGCCAGCTTCTCCATCGCGGGCCGCTTCAGCCTGCTCGGCACACCGGCGGCGTCGACCGCAGCGGCTGCCCCCCTCACGCCGGCCGGCCGGCTGCAGATCAACGCTTCGGACGTGGTCCAGGGCGGCCGCATCGACTTCGCGGCCGGCAAGGTGCAGATCACCGCCACCCAGGGCGACCTCAGCCTCGCCGCGGGCTCCACCACCTCGGTACGTGGCCAGACCGTCAAGCTCGGCGACACCGCCGTCGACCTGCCCGCCGGCCAGCTCGTCCTGCAAAGCAACACGGGCTCCTTGGAACAGGCAGCCAGCGCCGTCATCGATGTGTCCGGCGCCGGCCAGGGCGACGCGGGCCGCCTCGCCGTGCTGGCGCCGCAGGGCAGCATCAGCATGGGTGGACAACTGCTGGGCAGCGCCGCCCCCACGGCCCAGAGCGCCAGCCTGTTTCTGGACAGCGCCACGCCGACCGACCTCGCCCAACTGGCCGCCCAGCTCGCCGGCGCCAACAACTTCACTGCTTCGCTGACCGTTCGCAACCGCCAGGGCGACCAGCAACTGTCCGCCGGCACGACCCTGACCGCCCACGACATCAGCCTCGTCAGCGACCAGGGCCGGCTGACCCTGGCCGGCGGCAGCCTGCTGGACACGCGCAGCGCGCCGGCCGGCCGGCTGCTGCTGGCTGCCGGCGGCGACCTGACCCTGCAAGCCGGCGCGCAACTGCTCGCCACCGCCGATGCCCAGGGCAATGGCGGCAGCGCCGAACTCGCCAGCACGGCCGGCACCGTCAGCCTGCTCAGGAACGCCATCATCGATCTGGGCGGCGGCTCCGGCGCCGACAGCAGCGGCGTCCTCACGCTGCGCGCCGCCCGCACCGGCCTGGGCGCCGACAACAGCGGCGCCGGCACCGACGTCCGCATCGCCCCCATCGCCGCCAGCCTGAACCATGTCGCGCTGATCGACGTGCAGGCCGTCAAGACCTATGCCGGCGTCAGCGTCATCGCCGCCGGCACGACACCGCCCGTCGCCAGCCCGCCGCCTGCGCCGGCGCCCTCACCCGCGCCGAGCCCGACACCCGCCCCGGCGCCGGTGCCTGCTCCGAGCCCCTCTCCCAGTCCGTCGCCCGCACCAGCGCCGGCGCCGACGCCACCGGTCGGCAATCCGGCCGACACCTCGAACACCAATCCGCCCACACCGCCCGGAGCCGGCGGTCCCGCGCCTTCGCCGGCCCCGGCGCCGGGGCCGACCAGCCCTTCGACGGGCAACGGCAACGACACCACGCGCCCGACGCTGCCGCCGCCGCCGCCGACTGCAGCGCCAGCACCGCCCGCGACCACGCCTTCCAACGGCAACGGCAACAACACCACGCGCGGCACGCTGCCGCCCTCGCCGCCGACGGTCAAGCCGGCACAGGCGCCCGCCACGGCCACGATGGCTATCGCGGCCGCGGCCGACGCACAGGCCAACGCCACGCCGGCTCCGCAGCCCTCGACGGGCAATGGCAACGACACCACCCACGGCACACTGCCGCCACCGCCCCCGGTGGCGCCCGGCGTCGGCGGCCCGCCGGCCCCCGCTCCCACGCCGACGCCCCCAAGCCCCGGGCCATCACCGGCCCCGGGGCCCGCTCCCGTGCCCGGCCAACTCGGCATCGCCAGCATCAACGCCGACAGCAGTGACTTCATCGCCCATGCCGCAGAACCCATCGCGCAGCGCCTGCTCGGTGGCCACCTCGAAAATCTGCGCGTACGACCGGCGGTGGAAATCCGCTCCAGCGGTGACCTGACGCTGGCCACCGAGTGGAATCTGCCACTGCTGCTGCAGGCCGACCGCACCGCCACGCCCCACGCGGCCGAGACCACCGTCACGCTGCGAGCCGCCGGCTCGCTGACGCTGAACTACGGCATCAGCACGGGCTTTGCGGCCAGCTCCGCCACCACGGCCACCAACCCGGACAGCTGGGTGGCCAGCAGCGCGTTGGCCGGCGGCATCCGCCTCGTGGCCGGGGCCGACCTCGGCGCCGCCGACACCCTGTCCACGCTGGCCGGCGCCAGCACGGCCACCCTGACCATTGGCCGCGCGCCCACGCCCAACAGTGCGCCCGCCACCGTGGCCGTGCGCAGCAGCACCGGAGCCCTGCGATTCGCATCAGCCGGTGACGTGGTGCTGCTCAATACCGGCGCCAAGGTCTACACCACCGGCGTGCCCGTGCTGTCGCAGGACCCGCTGGCCGAGCTGCTGCCGGCAGCGCCGGCGGTCGCAACGCCACCGCCGCCACCGCCGCCAGCCCCCACGCCCGCACCAGCACCCAGCCCCGCACCGTCGCCTTCGCCAGCCCCGACACCCGCGCCGTTCCCAACGCCGGCGCCGCCGACCCAACCGTCGACCGGCAACGGCAGCGACACCGCCAACACCAACCCACCGCTGCCTCCCGGTACGCCCGCACCACCGCCGCCACCCGCACCCGCACCTGCGCCCGCCCCCGCGCCGGCTCCTGCGCCGGTGCCGCTGCCACCGGGCCCGCCTTCAGGGCCGCTGCCCTCCGGGCCTTCCAACGGCAACGGCAGCGACACCTCGACCACCAATCCACCGCTGCCGCCGGGCACACCCGCACCAGCGCCCGCCCCGGTGCCTCCCGCGCCACCGGCGCCCGCGCCCGCGCCCGCACCGGTGCCGCTGCCGCCCGGGCCGCCGCCGGGCCCGTTGCCACCCATGCCCTCCACAGGCAACGGCAGCGACACGTCGACCGTCAACCCGCCTTCGCCGCCCGGCGCCAACAACGGCCCACCGCCACCGCCTGGAGCGCCCACGTCGCCGTCCATCGGCAATGGCAACGACACCACCCGACCCGTGCTGCCACCACCGCCGCCGACCGCGGCGCCCGTTGCCGCACCGACATCGCCATCGGCCGGCAACGGCAACGACAGCACCCGCATCAAGCTCCCGCCGCTGCCGCCGACGGTCAAACCGGCAAACGCCGCGGTCAATGCGCAGATGCAGTTGGCGAGCGCCGCTGCCGTCACCGTTCTGCCGTCCACCGGCAATGGCAACGACACGACTCACGGCACCCTGCCGCCCCCGCCGCCAGTCGCTCCCGGCGTGGAGGGCCCGACTCCTTCGCCGAGCCCTTCGCCCTCTCCCGCCCCATCGCCCACGCCTGCACCTGCTCCAGCCCCCACGCCGACCGCGCCCCAGACCGGCGACCCGCTGGCGCAGGATCAGCTCGGCCTCAACCTGGCCGCCCTCAACGCCAATCTGCAGGTGGCCGGACGCACGCCCTTCCTGCAGGGTGGCGGGCGCATCGAGATCCGCGCCGAGCGGGACCTGCGCGGCGCGGTGCTGGGCAGCACCCAGCGCGACGTCACGCAATGGTGGTGGCGGGCCGGCCAGCCGACGGCCTGGTGGTCGCGCTATGACCTCTTCGGCCAGGGCATCGCGACCTTCGGCGGCGGCGACGTGTCGCTGAGCGCCGGCCGCGACGCGGTGCAGGTCCACGCCTCGGCCGCGAGCAACGGCTGGCGCGGCGTGCCCACCGGCCAGGCCGACACCACCACCGGCGCCTTCACCCGCGGTGGCGGCAGCGTGAGCCTGCAGGCCGGGCGCGACATCGTGGCCGGACGCCTGTTCGCCAGCGACGGTGCGTTGCAGGTCGGCTCGGGCCGGCGCATTGCCAGCGACGACGCCGCGACGACGAGCGCGGAAGATGCGCGCCTGCAGCTGCTGTACGGCAGCACGCAGGTGCAGGTGCAGGCGGCGTCGGACATCGACATGGGCGCGGTACGCAGTGCCGCGCTGGCCCGCCCCGACAGCAGCACCGGCTCCAACACCCTGGGCCTCGGCCTGGCGCTCGGGGGACTGGATACGGGCGCCTCGCTGACGGTGCAAAGCGCCAGCGGCGACGTGCGCATCAGCAGCACCGCGGGGCGTCGCAACGGCGGCGCACCGGACGCGCTGGACCTGCTGTTGCCCGGCTCGGTGCAGGTCACCGCACCGGACGGCAGCATCCAGTTCGACCAGTCGCTCAACCAGATGCCCAACCAGTCGGCCCGCACCGTGCTGCTGGCGCAGAACAACATCACGGTCGGCAATGCGGCCATCGGCGCCCAGGGCCCGGCCCTGCCAACCGGTGCCTATGCGCGAACGCCTTATCTGCAGGTGCTGGCGAACGCCACGCAGAGCTACTCGGCACCGGCCCGCAATCCCGACGTGGCGGGCACGCCGGTGGCCGCACCGTCGCCGGCCGTGCTGGACAACAGCGACCGCAACCCGGTGCGCCTGCTCGCCGTGCTGGGCGACGTCGTGCTGACCAACAACTTCGGCTCCGCGCGGCCGCTGGACATCGAGGCCGGCCACGACATCAACCTCTCCGGCAGCACCGCCGCCATCCGCGTGCAGCAGCAGGACCAGCGCCTGGACAATCCGTCCGCCACAGCGGCGGTCAGCGAGATCAGCGTGCTGAAGGCGGGACGGGACATTGCCGGCCTCAGCCTCAACATCGCCGGCCCCGGTGACCTGGTGCTGCTGGCCGGCCGCGACATCCAGCTGGACAGCGGCAGCAAGTCGGGCATCGAGGCCTCGGGCAACGTCAACAACAGCAATCTGCTGCCGGCCCGCGCCGCCAACATCAGTGCCGTTGCCGGCCTGCGCGGCGACGATGTGGACTATCGGCTCGCCGCACGCCAGGGCTTCCAGCTGATGGGCGTGAGCGGCTGGGAGGGCCGGCTGGCCAGCCTCTACGCGGCGGTGGGCGGCAATGTGCCCGGCTTCGCCGCGCTGAAGACGCCCGGCCAGCTCGATGCCCTGCGTGTGCTGATCGGTGCCAGCGACTACCAGGCCGGCATCGCCAGCTATGTGCGGGGTCTGCCGGCACGCGCCGACGCGGGCGACCAGGCCCTGCGCATCGCCGCCCTGCTGGGCAAGCCCGTGTCCGACCCTGCGGTCGCGGCCTTCGCCAAGGCCGTGGGCAAGACAACCCTGCCGGCATGGAGCGAGCTGAGCGCCAGCCAGGCCGCGCAGGCCTTCGACGGCCTGTCCGAGGCCCAGAAGACCGGTGCCGTCACCAGCCTGCTGCTGACCCGCTTCGGCAATCTGCCCACGGCCACGCGCCAGCAGGTGCTGCTGGCGACCGCGAGCCCGGCGCAGCTGGACGCGCTGGGCGACTATGTGCGCCGCGTCACGCAGCAGCCCCAGCTCTCCGATGCCGAGGCGCTGGCGCGCTTCGAGAGCCTGCCCATCGAGCGTCAGGTCCCGTGGCTGAACACGCAGCTGGTGGCCGAATTGCGCAACGCCGGCCGTGCGGCAGCCGCACTGCAGGGCGATGAGCGCTGGCTGGCCTATGCCAACGCCTACCTGGCCGTGAACACCGTCTTCCCTCTGGACGGACTGGCCCAGCGCCCCAACGGCGACCTGGTCCTGCCCGCCAGCCAGATCAAGACCCAGCAGCAGGCCGACATCGACCTGTTTGCACCGGGCGGCGGCGCCAATGCGGGCGAGGTGGTGGCCAGCGGCCTCACCAAGTCACCGAGCCAGCTCGGCATCGTCACCGTCAACGGCGGCGACATCTCCGCGCTGGTGAAGAACGACTTCGCCGTCAACCAGTCCCGCGTGTTCACGCTGGGCCAGGGCAATCTGCTGCTGTTCTCCGGCGCCGGCAGCATCGACGCCGGCCGCGGCGCCAAGACCGTCGTCGGCGCACCCGCGCCGGTGCTGCGCCTGGACAGCCAGGGCCGCCTGGTCTACGACACCTCGGGCTCCTTCAGCGGCTCGGGCATCGCGGTGCTGAGCAGTCGCAGCGATCTCGACCTCTATGCCCCCACCGGCGACATCAATGCCGGCGAAGCCGGCATCCGCTCCAAGGGCAATGCCTTCCTCGCCGCCGAGCGCCTGGTCAATGCCATCGACATCCAGGTCGGCGGCAAGACCACGGGCGGCGGCAAGGTCGACGTGCCCGCGCCCGTCATCTCGGCACCGGGCAACACCACGCTGGACAAGTCCGTCGTGGCGGCCAACACCGACGACACGGGCGAAGACAACAAGAAGAAGCGCCGCCGCCGCAACCTCATCCTCGAGTTCCTCGGCTTCGGCAGCGCCAGCAACAGCGGCCAGTGATTCACGAAAGCAGACCCATGCGCAAAGCCCTCACCGCCCTCGTCCTCGCCGCCCTGCTGCCCGCCAGCGCCCACGCCTGGTGGAACGCCGACTGGAGCGAGCGCGCCAAGATCACGCTGAACACCTCGGCCCAGGGCCTGGAGACCAAGGAGGCCGCCAGCGGCGTCGCCGTCGCCGTGCGCCTGCACTCGGGCAATTTCGATTTCACGGCGGCCAAGGAGGACGGCAGCGACCTGCGCGTCGTCGCCGGCGACGACAAGACGCCGCTGAAGTTCAGCATCGAGCGCTTCGATGCCGTCAACGAACTGGCCGTGCTGTGGGTGCAAGTGCCGAGCGTGCTGCCGGGCAGCGACAAGAACCTCTTCTACGTCTACGGCGGCAATGCCAAGGCTGCGGCCGAAGCAGACGCCAGCGGCTTCGATGCCGCCACCGTCATCGCCCTGCACTTCAGCGACAAGCCGGCGGGTGCCGATCAGCTCGGCGCCGTCAAGCCCCAGGGCACGCTGCTGACCGAGCCCAACGGCCTGCTGGCCGCCAGCGCCAAGCTCGGCGGTGAGGCCATCGTCTATGCGCTGTCGGACAAGCCCGTCGTCGACGCCGGCAACCAGCTGACGGTCAGCCTCTGGGTCAAGCTCGACGACGTGCAGCGCGCGACGCTGCTGAACTGGGGCGGGATGACACTGAGCCTGAACGGCGGCAAGCTGGTCGCGCGAGCCGACAAGGCCGAGATCAGCGGCGGCGAGGTGGCGCCAGCGCGCTGGACCCAGGTCGCGCTGCGCCTGGGCCTGGGCAAGGCCACCCTCTTCGTCAACGGCGCCCAGGTGGCCCAGGGCGACGCCGCGACACCGGCCCTGGGCAGCAGCCTGCGCCTGGGTGAAGGTGCACGCGGCCTGATGGACGAGGTGCAGGTGGCCGCGGCCCTGCGCAGCGCCGACTGGATTGCCGTCGCCGCTGGCGCGCAGGGCGCCGAAAGCAAGCTGGTCGCATCCACGCGCGAGGCCAAGGACGCCGCCGAGGCCGAAGGCGAGAGCCACGGCTATATGGGCATCCTGGTCAAGAACCTGACGCCCGACGCCTGGGCCGTCATCATCATCCTGGCCATCATGTTCGCCATCGCCTGCTGGGTGATGGTCAGCAAGGGCGTGCTCGTGACCAAGGTGGCCAAGGCCAACCGCAGCTTCGTGCTGCGCTTCCGCGAGGCGAATGACGAGCTGCTGAAGCTGGAGGAGCATGCGCCGCATCCGCACTCGCCCATCTACCGCCTCTACCAGGCCGGCGTGCGCGAGCTGGCCAAGCGCAAGGTCGGCGAGGAAGGCGCCAAGCCCTTGTCGGGCGCATCGCTGGACGCGGTGAAGGCCTCGGTCGATGCCGACTATGTGCGCGAGAACGCGCAGCTGAACTCGGGCATGGTGTTGCTGACCATTGCCATCTCGGGCGGCCCCTTCCTCGGCCTGCTGGGCACGGTGGTGGGCGTGATGATCACCTTCGCCGCCATCGCGGCCGCGGGCGACGTCAACGTCAACGCGATTGCGCCGGGCATTGCCGCCGCCCTGCTGGCGACGGTGGCCGGCCTGAGCGTCGCCATCCCGGCCCTGTTTGGCTACAACTACCTGGCGTCGCAGATCAAGAACGCGACGTCGGACATGCAGATCTTCATCGACGAGTTCATCACTCGCGTTGCAGAACTGTACGGGGCGCAGTAATGAAGCTCCTCGTCCAACGCAGACGTTGGCCGGTCCTCCGAGAGGACGGCGATGCATGCGGCGTCGAGCCGCATGCACATCGCCACGGCGGGCCGGCTCGGGAACTGGAGTCGGACACAAGCAGTCCCTGCGGACTGCCTGTGCCTACGGAAGGCCATGGGCCTCTGGCCCATGGCAGGCCCAGCGCTCGGCCCGAATGCAGGAGCGGCGGTCATGGCCGGTGATGTAAAGGGCGACAACCAGCCCTACGACGACATCAACGTCACGCCGATGCTGGACCTGGCCTATGTGCTGCTCGTCGTCTTCATCATCCTGACGACCGCGTCGGTGCAGGGCGTGAAGGTGAAGTCGCCCGAGACGCAGGCGGCCAACAACCTGGCCAAGCCGCAGACGCGCGCCATCACCATCACCGCGGACGGCGGTGTCTACCTCGACGCCTACCCGGTGGACATGGAGCAGCTGCGCACCTCGCTGGCCCAGTACAAGTCGGCCAACCCGGCCCTGCCCGTCGTGCTGAAGGCCGATGCGGCGGCCCAGTACGACAAGGTCATGCAGGTGCTGGAGGTGGCCAAGAAGCTGGACATCACCGAGATCGGCCTGGTGACCAAGCGGGCGGGGAGCTGACATGCAGGTCAACCAGGACGCCAAGCCCTACGACAGCATCAATGTGACGCCGATGCTGGACCTGGCCTATGTGCTGCTGGTCGTCTTCATCCTGATGACGACGGCCTCGGTGCAAGGCCTGAGCATCAGCATGCCCAAGCCGAGCAACAAGCCCAGCACGGAGAAGCACGAGCTGAAGATCGTGCAGGTCATGCCCGACGGCGGCGTGCTGCTCAACGGCGTCGGCGTCAGCCTGGCCGAGCTGGAAACCCAGCTCACCGCCGCCAAGGCGCGCGATGCGCAGATGTCGGTCGCCATCAAGGGCGATGCGCGCACCCAGTACGCCAGCGTCATCGCCGTCATCGACCTGTGCAACAAGCTGCAGGTCAACATGGGCCTGGTGACGAGCCGGATCGGCACATGAGCACGTCCAAGCTCAAGCTGCTGGCCGTCGCCGGCTTCCTGCTGCTGGCCCTGGCCGCCTGGTGGGGCATCAAGCACATGAAGGCCGAGACGCCCAAGCGCCAGGTCGCCAAGATCGCCATCCTGCCGGACACGCCACCGCCCCCGCCACCTCCGCCCAAGGACGAGAAGAAGCCCGAGCCGCCGAAAGACGAACCCAAGCAGGTGATGCGCGAGGAGCAGATCAAGCAGGTCGAGGCGCCCAAGCCCGCCGAGGCCATCAAGATGGAAGGCGCAGCCGGCGACGGCCCCAGCGCCTTCGCCGCGGGCAGCGTCGGCAAGGAGTACAGCGGTGGCGCGCCCAGCACGGGCGGTGCCAGCGGCCCCGCCGGCACGGCGGCCGACCGTGCCCAGGAGCGCTTCTATGCCAACACCGCGCGCCAGCTGCTGCAGGGCGAGATCGAGCGGCATCTGAAGTCCGACGGCGAGGCCCTGACCGCCACCTTCGCCGTCTGGCTGGAGAAGGACGGCGGCATCCAGCGCTACGAACTCAGCCCCAGCGGCAACGACACCGCCGACAACGCACTGCGCGCCGCCCTCGACGAGACCCGCCGCCAGTTCAAGCTGCCGCCCCCGCCGGCCCTCGCCCTTTCGCAGCCGCTGCGCTTTCGCCTCAGCGTGCGGCCGCAAGCCTGATTCCGACCTTTGCCTCCCGCCATGAAACCCCTACTCACGCTGCTGACTGCCAGTCTCATTGCTCTGCCCGCGGGCGCGCAAACCTCAGACAAGGAAGAGATCGCCCGCCTGCGCGCGACGACCCAGGCCCTCATCGACGCGCTGGTCGCCCAGGGCCTGCTGACCCGCGACAAGGCCGAGGCCATCCTCAAGCAGGCCCAGGCCAGCGCCGCCGTACCCGCGCCGCAGCCGGCCCAGGCAGAAGCGCCCAAGGTGCTGCGCATCCCGTATGTGCCCGAGACCGTGCGCCAGCAGATGCGCGACGAGATCAAGGCCGAGGTGCTGGCCCAGGCCAAGGGCGAGCGCTGGGGCCAGCCCGACGCGCTGCCTGACTGGGTGGGCCGTGTGAAGGTCAGTGGCGACATCCGCGCCCGCGCCCAGAGCGAGTTCTTCGACGAGCACAACGTGCCCGCCGAGGTCTACCGCGCCCAGACCACCTCGCCCACCTGGGCGCCCGACCTCACCAACACGACGACCGATCGCCAGCGACTGACGCTGCGCGGCCGCCTCGAGGTCGACGCCAAGCTCAGCGACCAGGTGCTGGCCAGCATGCGCCTGGCCACCGGCAGCACGGGCAACGGCGCCACGTCCACGTCGCAGACCCTGGGCAGCGACTTCAACCGCTACACCATCGGCCTGGACCGCGCCTACATCCACTGGCAGCCGCCGCTGTTCTCCAACGGCCTGTCGGCCGACTTTGGCCGCATGCCCAACCCTTTCTACAGCAGCGACCTGGCCTGGCCCGACGACCTCGCCTTCGACGGCGTCGCCACCAAGCTCAGCCACGCCTTCACGCCGCAGCGCTCGCTGTTCGCCACCGTCGGCGTCTTCCCGCTCGAGGAGCTGAACCTGTCGACCCACGACAAATGGCTGCTCGGCGGCCAGCTGGGTGGCGAGATCGACCTCGCCCGCGGCGTGCAGTTCAAGCTCGGCCTGGCTGGCTACGAGTTCCGCCACATCGCCGGCCAGCGCGAATCCACACCGCCGCCCGGCGGCCCGCGCAACGGCACGACCAACTACTTCGCCTCGCAATACGCCAGCAGCCTGCGTCTGAAGGGCAACACGCTGATCAACATCAACGACCCGACCAGCACCGCCGCGCCGACCTGGGGCCTGGCCTCGCGCTTCCGCCCCATCAACCTGACGATGGGCCTGCAGCTCGACTCGCTGCTGCCCGTGCCGGTCGGCTTCACGCTGGACTGGATCAGGAACACCGGCTTCAACCGCCAGGACATCGAGGCCCGCGCCGGCGTGGCCATGCCCGAACTCGCAGAGAAGACGACGGCGGTGCAGGGCCGCATGCAGGTCGGCAGCCCGAAGCTCGCGCGCCGCGGCGACTGGCAGGCCATCGCGGCCTTCCGCGTCGTGCAGCGCGATGCCTGGGTCGATGGCTTCACCGACACGACCTGGCATCTGGGCGGCACCAACTACAAGGGCTGGTCCATCGGCGGCAACTACGGCCTGGACCGCAATTTCTGGCTCGGTGCGCGCTGGACCAGCACGCGCAACCTGGACGACGGCGTGCGCTTCCTGGCCGTGCCGACCGACCCGACCTCGCTCAGCGGCAACCTCAGCAGCGCGCCGCTGCGCATCGATGTGCTGCAGCTGGACCTGAACGTGAGGTTCTGACGATGAAGCGCTTCGCCCTCCTCCTGCTTGCCATCGGTCTGAGCTGCGGCGCCCAGGCCCAGGACACCAAGGTCTCCAAGGAACGCGAGGCCTTGCGCCGTGCCCAGGCCGCGCTGCGCGCCGCGCAGGAGCAGCAGTCCAGCCTGCAGGCCGACAAGGCCAGGGCCGAGGCCGATGCAGCGGCGGCTCACAAGGAAGCCGCTGGCGCCAAGGCCCAGATCGCCGGTGGCGCGGCCAGGCTCAAGGCCCGCGAGGCCGAGCTCGAGACGCTGCACACCCAGCTGCAGGCCGCCAGGCAGGCACAGCAGGAGACCGAGGCCAGGGCCGGCGAACGAGAGCAGACCCTGCAGCAGCAAGTGTTGGCCGCTCGCCAGGAAAGCGCTTCGCGCCTGCAGGCCAACCAGGCCATCACCCAACTGCTGGAACGCAGCACCCAGGCTCTCGCCGACGCCGAGGCCAAGAACCATCAGCTCTATGCGCTGGGACAGGAGCTGGTGAAGCGATGGCAGGGAAAGTCGGCGGTGGATACGGCGCTGCTGCAGGACCCAGTGCTGGGACTGACGGCGGTGCGCTTCGAGGATCAGGCGGAGAAGTTGAGGGGGGAGTTGGAGGCGAAGCGGGTGAGGTGAGGTTCGGCTTGAGACCCGGTCACATAGGATGGCGCACTTCCGCAAATGCACAGGGTCATGCCCTCTCTGGCGTCGCTGACACCTCGGCGCACCATGGCCACTCGCAGAAGCACCTCAGCCATGATGCCGCGCCACCTCCTCCCTCTTGTC
Organism: Roseateles sp. FW305-36; assembly: GCF_058787015.1. Taxonomy (NCBI): domain Bacteria; kingdom Pseudomonadati; phylum Pseudomonadota; class Betaproteobacteria; order Burkholderiales; family Sphaerotilaceae; genus Roseateles; species Roseateles sp. FW305-36. The sequence goes on from NZ_JBYSZK010000006.1 coordinate 234,925, forward strand.
GCCTCGCTTGCTCTCCTCGCCGCAACGCCAACTGTCTTGTCTGGTGAGCCGGAGATCATCTTCAAGGACAAGAGCGGACGCGTGCTGACAAAACGCGATCTCGAGGGCACCACCGGGAAGGTCAACTGGGAGATTGCGTCCAGCAAGCCTGTTCCGTCCGCCGCCAGGGAACTGCATGACCTCGGACGGCGCGCAGGCCAGCAGGGCAAGAACGAAGCTGCTCTTGAATACTTCTCCCGCGCAGCCAAGGCGGCCCCGGATTGGCCCTACCCCCTCTACGACGCCGCCTTCACCTATCTATTGCAACGTCAATACGTCAAGGCGCTCGATCTCTACCGCCAGGCAGATCGACTGGCTCCGCGAGGCTTCTTCACCTCCAAGACGGCCGTTCATTGGCTCCAACGGGAAAAGGACGGAACCCTCCCCGAGGGCACCTATCTGGCCTATCTGAGCCTGGAATGGGTGGCGCCGGAACAGCAAGCCAAGCTCATTCAAGCCCTGGTCGACCAAGTGCCCGCGTTCGCGCCCGGCTGGAAGGCACGCGCCTATGGCGAGCCGGACCTGGACAAGCGTTTGGGCTACATCGCCAGAGGCCTTGCGGCCGACCCTGACGCAGAAACAAAAGGCTTTCTCTTGATTAACAGGGCCACAGCCCTTCAACAGCAAGGCAAGGCGGCAGAGGCGAAGGCAATTCTTGGCTCCCTTGCCTTGGATCCAGCCTCGCCCCTCGACATTGAAGTCCTTTCCAAGCTTACGTTGGCGAACTTCGCCCAGCGTGGGCGCCCATGACGCCCACGGCTCGCGAACTCGTCAAGCCCTGTCACGCCGCACGTAGCACGTGCAGCGGATCTGCAGACACCGCGGCGAATCGTAGAAAAGCCCCGGGCAGGTGAACTGCGCGGGGCTCTTGCCAGGTGCTCTTCTGGTCGCCTGTGCCGACTCAGCTCACCGCTTCAGCTTCAGCAGCCGCGCTGCGTTCATGCCGGGCGCACAGCATGGCCGCCAAGTGCTCGGGCACATCATTGTCAAAGCTCATCAGCAGGTCGGAAGCCTGGCCTGCAGCGGCGGCCCTCAGGACTTCGGCCACGCAGGTCCTCTGCGCGTCGGTCGCCGGCTGCTTGAGCTTGGCCTCCAGCAGCGCGACAGTCTCGTTGCGCAGGCGGTCGGAGCCCAGCACCTGCCAGGCGTAATCGATCTCGTAGCGCTGCACGGCGTCCTTCAGGCTTTCGCCGTCGAGCCGGGATTCTTCGGCAAAGCGGGTCAGCGGGCGGGTGCAGAGGGTCTGGGTGACGAGCGCCAGCAGTTCGTCGTGCGAGGGGGTGTTTGCAGCGGCCACGGGTGGGTCCTTGATCGATCAACAACCCACGGGGATTGGCACTGTCGAAAGTCCATGGGCGGACCGGCGAACACCGGCGGCGGGCGCCGGGACAGAGGAGCCAGTGCAAGCACCGAACCGCTGCCGAAGGAGAGGTGCCCAGGGGGCGACACCTGAAACGCCAACATCGGCGGGTTGCTGCCGAGAGGGGCGGAATGCTCGGGATCGGTCGGACCGATCCCTCGGCCTGAGCGGCCCCGCTCAGGCCCGTGCTGGCGCACGTCCAAGGCAGTCCACTGGACTGCCTTGAGCGAACCACTCGGTGGTTCTCATCCGCCCCAGGCCACCCCAAATGAAAACGGCTCCCGTGGGGAGCCGTTTTGCATTTGGTGGCCTGGGGCGGAATCGAACCACCGACACGCGGATTTTCAATCCGCTGCTCTACCAACTGAGCTACCAGGCCTTGATCTGGTTCGTGAACGGCTGGCGCCGCTCAGCGAAGTCCATGACTATAGCACAGGGTTTTCAGCTCACCCGGCCCCGCCGCGCTTGTTGCGGCTGAGGTCGACGCCCAGCTGCTTGAGCTTGCGGTAGAGATGGGTGCGCTCCAGGCCGGTCTTCTCGGCGACACGGGTCATGGAGCCGTTTTCCTTGGCGAGATGGAACTCGAAGTAGCTCTTCTCGAAGGCGTCGCGCGCCTCGCGCAAAGGGCGGTCGAGCTCGAAGCTCTGCTCGGACGCCAGCGAGTTGCCGGGCATGTGGCTGTTGCCGGCCAGGCTCACGGGCGCCGCCTGCAGGCCGGGGCTCATCTCGGGGCGGGTGTAGCTGGGCATGCCGGGGCTGGCGGGCGCCGGCCGGGGTGGCGCGGTCTTGACCAGGGCCTGCTCGACGGCGCGCAGCAGTTTCTGCAGCGTGATGGGTTTTTCGAGGAAGGCGATGGCACCGAACTTGGTGGCTTCCACCGCCGTGTCGATGGTGCCGTGGCCGCTCATCATGATGACGGGCATGGTGAGCAGGCCGGCGCCGCCCCATTCCTTGAGCAGCGTCACGCCGTCGACGTCGGGCATCCAGATGTCGAGCAGCACGAGATCGGGGCGCATGCGCTCGCGCACTGCCCGCGCCTGAGTGGCGTTCTCGGCAAGCTCAATGGTGTGTCCCTCGTCGCTGAGGATTTCGGACAGCAGAGCACGGATGCCCAGCTCGTCGTCGACAACAAGAATCGTGGCCATGAATCCTTAGGTCTTGGCGCCTTGCACACCGGGCTCGGTGGCGGCGACCAGATTCGAAAATGATAGCGAAACTTGCGCCCCGATCACGACAGCCTCGAGACTGCCATCAGCGGGAGAACCCGCATCGGAAGCGGGATGCAGGTTGCGCAAGGCGATGCGGGCACCGTGTTCGTCGGCGATTTTCTTGACGACGGCCAGCCCCAGGCCGGTGCCCTTGGCCTTGGTGGTGACATAGGGCTCGAAGGCGCGCTTGAGCACTTTCTCGGCGAAACCGGGGCCGTTGTCGACGATGTGCAGGCGCACCGAGCGCGGCGTGCCAGTCTCGGTCAGCGACAGCGAGGAGCGCACGGTGACGTGGCCGTCGGCGCGCTCGTGGACGGCGTCCAGCGCGTTCTGCACGAGGTTGTGGATGACCTGGCGCAACTGGCTGGCATCGCCCTTGATGTGGGGCAGGCGCGGCGCCAGTTCGGCCGTCAGGCGGCCCTTCTCCTGCGGCTCGGCGTAGAGGCTGAGCACCTCGTGGATGAGGGCATTGAGGTCCAGCGGGTGCAGTTGCGCCGAGGGCAGGCGGGCGTAGTCGCGGAACTCGTTGACGAGCTGCTTCATGGCCTGCACCTGGTTGACGATGGTGGCCACGGAGCGCACCAGCATGGCCTGGTCAGGCCCTTCGAGCTTGGCCTCGAGCTTGTGCTGCATGCGCTCGGCTGAGAGCTGGATGGGCGTCAGCGGGTTCTTGATCTCGTGGGCCAGGCGGCGCGCCACCTCGCTCCAGGCGGCCGAGCGCTGGGCCGACACGACCTCGGAGATGTCGTCGAAGACGACGAGACGGGCACCATGCGGCAGCGGCGCGCCGCGCACCAGCAGGGTCAGCGGGTCCTGCTTGGGGTCGAGCTGGAGCTCGAAGGAGTCCTGCCAGAGCTCCCGGTCCATGTCGCGCTCGCCGCTGTCGCGGCCGATGTGCTGCTCGAAGCGCTGGTCCAGCGACGCGGCGAACTCGGCCAGGCTGGGCACGTCGGCCAGCGGCCGGCCCACGTAGGCGGACAGCGGCAGGCGCAGGATGCGCGTCGCGCCGGGGTTGACGGTTTCCAGGCCGCCGTCGGCGTCGAAGACGAGAACGCCGGCGGTCAGGTTGTCGAGGATGGTCTGCAGATGGGTGCGGGCGGCATCGAGCTCGGCCACCGTGCGCGACACCTGGGCGCGGGCGTCGGCGAGCTGGCCGGTCATGTCGGCGAAGGAGCGCGTCAGGCCGCCCAGTTCGTCCCGCGAGGCCAGCACCGGGCGCACGGAGAGGTCGCCCTGGGCCACCTGGCGCACGCCGTCGGCCAGCATCAGCAGGGGGCGAGCGAGCTGGTTGCCCAGGGTGACGGCCAGCAGCAGGGCCGCGAAGGTGGCCAGGATGAGCACCAGGGTCAGCGTGCCCAGGTACATGCGGCGCAGGCCGACGCGCTCCAGCGAGCGCTGCTGGTATTCGCTGTTGGCCGTCTGCACGGCCAGGGCGTTGGCCAGCATGCTGGCCGGAATGCGCTGGATGACCATCAGGTAGCGCTCGCCCAGGCCCAGGCGCAGTTCGGTGCTGGGCAGCAGGGCCAGGGTGCGGATCTGGGCCCCGCCCTGCACCGCCGCGGCCTCGTCCTCCAGGCCCTCGAGCTGGCTGGCCACGCCGCCGCCGCGGGCCTGGCGCAGCATGGTGCCGCTGGGACGGTCGGGCGTCAGCTGGCGGGTGTCGCCGCCGCTCTCCAGCAGGATCTGGCCATTGCCGCCCACCAGGGCGACGGTGCGGGCGCCGAGCTTGTCGCGCACCCGCTCCAGGCCGATTAGCTGGGGCGTGCTGCTCTCGGCGAGCTGATCGGCGGCGTCGCGGGTCTTGGTGCCGAGGTCGGCCACCAGGGCGTCCAGCGTGCCGCGCCCGAGGTTGAGGCCGGCCTCCAGCGCGCTGGCCAGCTTGACGTCGAACCAGGTCTCGATGCTGCGGTTCACGAACTGGTAGGAAACGGCGTAGATCATCACGCCGGGCACGACGCCGACGAGGGCGAAGATGGCCGCCAGCTTGAACAGCAGGCGGCTGCCGAAGCGGCCGCTGCGCACTCGCAGCACCAGGCGCACGGCGGCGGTCAGGATGACCAGGGTCAGCACCGCGGCGACGCCCACGTTGACCCAGTAGAGCCAGTGGTAATGACGCTCGAAGAAGCCGCGCTCGGAGGTGGTGCCGACGGACAGCAGGAAGGCCAGCACACCGGCAACGCCGGTGAGGGTCACCAGCGTGATGACCCAGCCCCATCGAGCCACTTTGGTCATCTCAGTAGCTCCGGCGCCGAATTCGCGGGCCGAGCGCCGGGCCGCTCCCTAGCCGGCCCGTCATGGCGATGTGCTTGCCGGTCGAGCCGGCAAGCATCGCCGTCCCCGCGGGGGACCGGCCAAGTATTCCTTGGACGAGGGGCTTCACTTCAGGCTGAAGTCGGGCGCAAAGTTGCGCTTTTGCTCGATGTTGAGGGCAAAGCCCGACTGCAGGCCGATCTGCATGGGCCGCGGCAACTGGGTGACGTCGAGCTTGTAGCTGAACTCGAGGTAGTAGCTGCCGCTGTCCTCGATGTCCTTGGACTCGGCGATATGCCAGGCGCTCTGGCCACGCAGCACGGTCAGAGCTTCCTCCAGCGTCGCGAAGCTCTGGTGCAGGCCGCCGTTGGAGACGCGGTACTGCCGGGTCAGGGGCTGCCAGGCCAGGCGCCAGGTGCGTTCGGCGCGGGCGACGCGGGCGTCACGCCAGTACCAGCGGTTGCGCAGCACGGTGGCCTCGACGACGAAATACAGGGGGACACCCTTGTGCAGCGCGTCTTCGGCAGCGCGGCTGAGCTCGAAATGGGTCGTGAAGCTCAGGTCCAGCCCGTCGTCGGCATGCCGCGTGGAGAGCTGGGACAGCTCGATGCCCTCGGCCCGCGCCTGCCCCGGAAGCAGGGCGAGCAGCGCGGCAAAGAAGGCGGCAATGGCGATCCGGGCGAACAAATCAGGGCTTGGTCAGCAGGGCGTAGAAGAAGCCGTCCAGGGGCGGCGAGGGTTGTGAGGCATTCTCGGCGACGGGGAGCAGGTGACCCGTGAACCCGGCCACGGCGTGGGACTTCGCGTCAGCTTGGCGTTGCAAAAACGCGTCGAGCTGGGCCTGGCCCTCGGCGCGGAAGACGGAACAGGTGGCATAGACCAAGCGACCGCCCGGCGCCAGCAGCGGCCACAGCGCGTCCAGCAGCTCGGCCTGGATCCTGGCCAGGGCGGCGACGTCGTCGGGTCGGCGCAGCCAACGCACATCGGGGTGGCGGCGCACGATGCCCGAGGCGCTGCAGGGGGCATCGAGCAGGATGGCGTCGAAGGGCTGGCCGTCCCACCAGGTGGCGGTCTGGCGGGCGTCGGCGGCCTTCAGCGTCGCCGTCTGGCCCAGGCGGTTCAGGTTGTCCTGCACGCGCGTCAGGCGCTGGGCATCGGCATCCAGGGCCGTCAGCTGCAGATCGGGCTGCAGTTCCAGCAGATGGGCCGTCTTGCCACCCGGAGCGGAGCAGGCATCCAGCACGCGGGCGCCGGGTTTCAGGCCCGCACCGAGGGTCAGCGGCGCGGCGAGCTGGGCGGCGGCGTCCTGCACCGACACCAGGCCCTCGGCAAAGCCCGGCAGGGCCGACACGGGCACGGGCTTGTCCAGCACGACGGCCTGGGGCGTGGGCGCGCCGAGGGCCCGCGCGGCAATGCCGGCCGCAGCCAGGCGCTCGACATAGTCGGCCGCGCTGCTGCGCTGGGCGTGCACCCGCAGCGTCATCGGCGGCGGGCGGTTGTTGGCGGCCAGGATGGCCTGCCATTGCTGGGGCCAGTCCTGGCGCAGCTTTTCGACCCACCACGCCGGGTGGTTGAAGGCGCCCAGCGGGTCGCGCTCGGCCGCGGCCACCAGGGCCGCGCGCTCGCGCAGGAAGCGGCGCAGCACGGCGTTGACGAAGCCGACGCTGGCCGGGGCGCGGTTCTTGGCCGCGTTGACGGCCTGATCGACCAGGGTGTGGTCAGCGTAGGCAGGTTCGGGCTCCGGCCAGAGCAGGGCCAGGGCGACGAGCAGCAGCGAGTCGACGCGCGGCGGCGGCGCCTTGGGCGCGAGCTGCTTGCGGGCGGCTTCGGCGGCGCCCAGGCGGCGCAGGGCCGTGAAGGCCAGGGCCTGGGTGCCGGGGCGCAGGTCGGCCGGCACGCGGGCCAGCAGTTCGGTCAGGGACTTGCCCTCGCGCACGCCCTGCACGGCGTCGGCGGCCTGGGACAGCAGCCGGTGCAGGGGGGCCGACTGGGGCGCCGGGTGGGGGCTTTGGGACATGGCGCCAGTGTAGAAGTGCCCTTTGGCCGCAGAATCCGCGCCCATGAATGCACCTGCCGCCGACGCCCCCGTCTCCGAACGCATCCGCTACCGCCTCGTGTCGGCCGGTTGCCGCCACCACGCCAACGACAACATCGCCGCCTATATCGAAGCCGGCGAGCTGGACGCGCTGCAGGCCGAGGTGCAGGCCAGGATGCAGGAGGTGCTGAAGAGCCTGGTCATCGACACCGACAGCGACCACAACACTCAGGAGACGGCCAAGCGCGTCGCCAAGATGTTCGTCCGCGAAGTCTTTGCCGGCCGTTACGCCCAGGCACCGTCGGTCACCGAATTTCCCAATGTCAGCCGTCTCAACGAGCTGATGATCGTCGGGCCCATCACGGTGCGCAGCGCCTGCTCCCACCACCTCTGCCCCATCATCGGCCGGGTCTGGATAGGCATCATGCCCAACGAGCATTCCAACCTGATCGGCCTGTCCAAGTACGTGCGCCTGACCGACTGGATCATGAGCCGCCCGCAGATCCAGGAAGAGGCCGTCACCATGCTGGCCGACGAGCTGCAGGCCCGCGTCAAGCCCGACGGCCTGGCCGTCGTGATGGAAGCCGACCACTTCTGCATGCACTGGCGCGGCGTCAAGGACATCGAGGCGGCCATGACCAACAGCGTCATGCGCGGCGCCTTCCTGACCGACCCCAATCTGCGCCGCGAGTTCCTGTCGCTGATGCCCAAGAAGTCCGTCGGCTAAGGAATCAGGCCCGCGACGTCGTCCCAGGCCTCGGGCGCGATGCGCCCGGCGTGCCGCGCAACGACGGCGCCCTTGGTATCGATGACGAGGGTCAGCGGCACGGCAGCCGGGGCGGCCAAAGGCGCCGCGAACTTCAGGTCACCCGCCCATAGCGAAGGCATGGCCGGGCCACCCTTTTTTATCTGCTTGAGCGTCTGCAGATAGCTCAGCGCCGCCGCGCGGTCGCGGTCGGTGCTGATCAGCACCAGCTCGAAGGGCTTGCCTCGCCAGCCCATGGCGTTGGCGCGCAACTCCGGCATCTTCTGTATGCAGGGGGCGCAGTCGGTGTTCCAGAAGAACAGCATGACGACCTTGCCGCGCAGGGCGTCCAGGCTGAAAGGCTGGCCGTCCAGGGTGTTGCCGTCCAGCCTGGCAGGCTGGGCGTTGGCGGCAAGGCAGAGAAACCACAGGAGGGCGGTGAGCAGAGGGCGCATGCGGCGCAGTCGCGCCGCCCCGGCTTGGCCTTACAGCTTCATGCCCAGCCAGATGACAGTCTCCGTGGACGCAGCCACGACGGGCTCCAGAAAGCGCACCCAGAAACCGCCGCTCAACCGGGCAGCCAGATCGTCGTGATGCTGCTGCTCGTCGGTCACGATGGCCTCGATGGCCCGCACGGCTGCGGGGTCCGAGGTTTCCAACTGCGCGATCTGGGTCTTCAAGTGGCCAAGCACGACGCGCTCGACGGCCACGGTCGTTGCAGCGATGGCGGTGCGGCCAAACAGGCCCGTCACGAAGCCCAGCACATAGCCTCCCAGGGCGCACAGCACATAGCTGCGGCAGCGCAGTCGACCGCGGCGCTGCAGCTCAGCCGCAAAGAGGGCTCGATGCCTTTCCTCGTGCGACCGGAATTCGCGCAGTTCGGCGACAAGGCCCGGCGCCGTCAGCCTCGCGGCCAGGATCTGCCCGGCGTAGATGTGCACTGCGCCGTTCTCACCGGCATGGTTGACCTTGAGGATGCGGGCACCGAGATCGGTATCCGTCGACTCGGCAACCAGCGCGTCCATGGCGTCTCAGAGCGAGCGGGCTTCGCTGAACCCGTACAGATTCGCCAGCACCCGCGTCGGGAACTGCTGCAGGGCCTCGTTGTACTGGGACACGGCCTGGTTGAAGACTTGGCGGGCGAAGGCGCGCTGGCGTTCCAGCAGCTTGAGCTCGCTGACCAGGGCGTCGATCTCGGTCTCGCTGCGCAGCTCGGCCTGGTGGTCGAGCAGGGACAGCAGGCGCGTCAGCGCTGCCGCATGCAGGGCGCTGGCGACGGCCAGGGTGCCGACGGGGTCGGGCGCCCAGGGCTTGGCGCGCGAGGCGGCGGCCGCGGCCTGGGATTCGGTTTGCGCGCTGGCCAGAGCGTCGAAGGTCGCCTGCTCGCTGGGCAGGCGCGGCGTGACGGCGGCCAGCAGCTTGTCGCAGACCTCGCTGCGGTCCTTCAGGTGGGCATCGAGCTGCACAAAGGCCTCGCCGATGACATTGCGCAACGACATCAGGCGGTTGTAGGCGCCCACGCCCCAGAAGAACAGCAGCGCCGCGGCGGCGACGCCCAACCACTGCCAGGCCGTCATTGGCCGGCCTTGTAGCGGGCGAAACCGCTGGCGCGCAGCTCGCACGCCGGGCAGCGGCCGCAGCCATGGCCCCAGTCGTGCAGCTCGCCGCGCTCGCCGAGATAGCAGGTGTGGGTGTCCTCGACGATGAGCTTCACGAGGGACTCCCCCCCCAGGCTCTCGGCCAGCCGCCAGGTGGCGGCCTTGTCGATGAACATCAGCGGGGTGTCCAGCGTCATCGGCGCGTCCAGGCCCAGGCTGAGGGCCACCTGCAAGGCCTTCATGGTGTTGTCGCGGCAGTCCGGGTAGCCGGAGAAGTCCGTCTCGCACATGCCGCCCACCAGCACGCTCGCGCCACGGCGGTAGGCCAGGGTGGCGGCGAAGGTCAGGAAGAGCAGGTTGCGCCCGGGAACAAAGGTGTTGGGCAGGCCGTTGGCCTGCAGCTCGATGGCGCGCTCGCTGGTCAGGGCCGTGTCGCTGATCTGGCCGAGCAGGGACAGGTCCAGCAGATGGTCGGCGCCCAGCTTGCCGGCCCAGGCCGGAAACTGCGCCGCGATCTGGGCGCGTACGGTGTTGCGGCAGTCCAGCTCGATGCGGTGGCGCTGGCCATAGTCGAAGGCCAGGGTCTCGACCTCGGCGAAGCGGTCCAGGGCCCAGGCCAGGCAGGTGGTGGAATCCTGGCCGCCGGAGAAAAGGACGAGGGCTTTGCGGGAGTCGGTCATGGGTGGGATGCTACCGAAGCAGGCCCGCCGACCCGTGGGCCCATCTAGGGAGACGCGTCTGGACTCGGGGAAGCCGCGCCCTGGGGACGGAGGACTGCGCCGCACGCGATGACGCCGCTCGACAGCACGTCGGCACGCAAGCCGCCGCGGCGCAGAAAGCGCTTCACGACGGCGGCGGCGGTGATGTCGGGCGAGGCCAGCGCATTGCCCATGCCCAGGCAGGGCTCGCACAGTTCCACGCCCCGCAGCCTGACCTCGCCGATGCAGAACTCGACACCCACAAGCTCGTTGAGCCGCACCCCGCGCGTCAGCAGGTTGCGATGGGTGATGGAAACGTCGTCGCGGCGCCCCTGCTCGCGCAGAAAGGCTTCGACCTCTTCGATCTCGATCAGCGTCAGGTTCTGGCCGGGCTCGTCATGCCGGCCGAAGTAGCGGTCGCCTTCGATGCCGGAGCCGGCGACGGCACGGACGGACTCGTGTTCGACCTGGGCTACGCCCGGCCGGGGCGCGGTGAAGATGCGTTCAACTGTCATGGCTGGCTCTCCCGTCCAAGCTCGTGGCCGGTGATGCTAACTTCGCCTTCCACCAACACCGTTTGCCGCTGACACACCATGAAAAAAGCACCCTTGCTGATCGCCGTCCTGGTGCCCGTCGGGGCGGTGGCCCAGTCCCGCATCGACGACGTCCTCGTCTACCCCGGCGGCGCCCAGGTCACGCGCCTGGCCACGGTGGCTGCCGGCGCGCGCGAACTGGTGCTGAACTGCCTGACTGCGCGCTTCGACCCGGACTCGCTGCAGATCGATGCGCCGGCCGGCGTCAACCTCGGCCCGGTGCAGATCGAGACGCTGCCACGCGAGCGCGTGCCCGAATGCGCCAACAGCCCGCTCGACGAGCAGGTGCGCAAGCTCGAAGCCCAGCGCGACGGCCTCGTGGCCGAATCCACCGCGCTGGACACCGGCCTGGGCTATCTGCGGGCGCTGGGCTCGGGCGAGGCACGCGCCACGCCGGCCGCCGGTATCGGGCCCACGGCCGACACCATCCGCAAGACCGCGCTGGAGGGCCTGCTGCGCCAGGCCGCGCTGCGCCGCCAGCTGGAGGACCTGGACAAGCAGATCACCCCGCTCAAGGCCGAGCGCGACCGCCTCGCCGCCGCCAACCCGCAATGGCGCAGCCTGCGCCTGCGGCTGTCCACGGCGCGCGAGGCCGAGCTGAAGCTGAGCTATCGCGTGAACCAGGCCGGCTGGGCACCGAGCTACCGCGCGCTGCTGGACACGGCCAGCGGCGCTATGAATCTGGAGCGCCTGGCCCAGGTGTCGCAGCAGAGCGGCGAGGACTGGAAGAACGTCAAGCTGCGCCTGTCGACAGCGCAGGCACAGCAGAAGGTTGGCCAGAACCCGCCATGGCCGTGGAAGCTGGACCTGCAGCCGCCGCCGCGCCAGGGCCAGCTGATGGAGAGACTTGCTGCACCGGCGCCCGCGCCCGTCGCCCAGTCCGTCATGGTGACCGGCTCGCGCGTGGGCGAACCCGAGCAGGAGCGCTTCGACCTGAGTGTCTTCCAGGGCAGCTACGCCACCGAGTTTGTGCTGCCACTGCGCGTCAACATCGACAGTGGCACGCAGCGCGCCAGCCTGTCGCTGGGCAGCGAGAAGCTGCAGGCCAAGGTGCTGGCCCGTGTGCAGCCGCAGAGTGAAGCGGCGGCCTATCTCGTGGCCGACATGCCCAAGCCCGCCGGCGCCTGGCCACGCGGCGCCGTGCAACTGGTGCGCGACGGCGCGCTGGTGGGCAGCAGCACCCTCAACGTCGCCAGCGGCGAGGACCGGCTTGAGCTGCCCTTCGGTCGCGACGACGCGGTGCGCGTGCAGGTCGAGCCCGAGCAGCGCAACGCCGGCAACACCGGCTTCATCGGCCCGCGCGCCGAGCACCGCTATGCGCGCGCCTATGTCGTCGAGAACCGGCACACGACGGGCACGGTGACGCTGCAACTCGTCGAGGCCGCGCCGGTGTCGCAGCACGAGGACATCAAGGTGCAGACCCAGTTCAGCCCGGCACCGACGACTCAAGCCTGGCGCAAGCAGCCGGGGTTGGTGCTGTGGGAGCTGCCGCTGGCCGCGGGGCAGAGTCAGCGGTTCACGGCGGAATACGTGATCAGCGCGCCGAAGGAGGCGCAGGTGACGGGGTTGCGGTGAGAGCTGCGCGGGTTGGGTTGCCGTGCTCCGCGGGGATGAACACGAGAACTTCATCCCCCGCCCGGTCGAAGCTGCCGGTCGACACCCAGCCCTGCTGTCGATAGAAGCTGTAGGAGCGCACGGCAGGGTTTGGCGAGCAGCCAAGGAAGAGGCGCTGGTGCCCTGCTTCGACGAGCGCATCCACCACCAGGTTCAGCAGCCGCTTGCCGATGCCACTGCCTTCGTACGGAGGCAGCAGCGCCAGCACCACCACCTCGCCAGAAGCCTTGTCGCCGAAGCAGTAGCCGACGATGGCGGCTTGGTCGACGCAGACAAATCCCGGCAACGCGCCGCTGCCGACAGCGCTTGCCCATGACTCGGCCGTGATGCCCATGGCCTCCAACTGCGCGACCGAGATGGCGTTCTCGCGGGTAAGGCCGCGCAGGGTCACGCAGGCTGGGGCGTCTTCGGCGGTGGCGGGGCGGAAGTAGAAGGGCATAGATCGCGCATCCTTGGCCATGCCGCACCGAGCGTTCCTAGAGGACCTGTTTATTTCTGGCTACTTGCTTGAACACAACGACCGAAAGCGCAGTGCTGCAGATGGGTGCAAGCATGCATGCGAGTGCAAACGCTGCAATATCAGGCAAGTCGCAGGCGGACCTTTGCGGCGGGCATCTCCAAAGAAGGGAGAGCGTCGAAAAGATCAAAACGCCGAAGAGTGGAAGGCCCACCGCAAAGCTAGCGGCAGCGGCCAAATACGCCCTGACACGCAGGGTCACTGCCTCACCTCACCCTGCCCCAACACCACCCACTTCAACGACGTCAGCCCCTCCAGGCCCACCGGGCCGCGGGCGTGGAACTTGTCGGTGGAGATGCCGATCTCGGCGCCCAGGCCGTACTCGAAGCCGTCGGCAAACCGCGTGCTGGCATTGACCATGACGCTGGCCGAATCGACCTCGCGCAGAAAGCGCATCGCGTTCGGATGATTCGTCGTCAGGATGGCATCGGTGTGATGCGAGCCATGGCGGTTGATGTGGGCGATGGCTTCGTCCAGCGAATCCACCACCTTGATGCTGATGATGGGTGCCAGGTATTCGGTGGACCAGTCTTCCTCGGTCGCCGCCACCGCACCAGGCACCAGGGCCAGCGTGCGCAGGCAGCCGCGCATCTCCACGCCCTTGGCCTTGAAGACGGCCGCAATGCGCGGCAGGAAAGCCGCCGCCTGGGCCGCATGCACCAGCAGCGATTCGGTCGCATTGCAGGGGCTGTACTTCTGCGTCTTGGCGTTGTCGACGACCTTGAGCGCCTGCTCCAGGTCGACCTCGGCATCGACATAGCTGTGGCAGTTGCCGTCCAGGTGCTTGATGACGGGCACCTTGGCCTCGGCACTGATGCGCTCGATCAGCCCCTTGCCGCCGCGCGGGATGATGACGTCCACCCATTGCGGCGAGCTGATCAAGAGGCCGACGGCGGCGCGGTCGGTGGTGTTGATGAGCTGCACGGCGGCGCGTGGCAGACCGGCTTCTTGCAGTGACGCGGCGACGATCTCGGCCAGGGCCAGGTTGGAGTGGATGGCCTCGGAGCCACCACGCAGGATGCAGGCATTGCCGCTCTTGATGGCCAGCGACGCGGCCTCGATGGTCACGTTGGGGCGGCTCTCGTAGATCATGCCAAACACGCCCAGCGGCACGCGCATCTGGCCGACGCTGATGCCGGTGGGGCGGCGCTTGACGCCGGTGATCTCGCCGACCGGGTCGGGCATGGCGGCGATCTGCTCGCAGCCCTCGGCCACCGTCGCCAGGGTCTTGGCGTCCAGCTTCAAGCGGTCGCGCAGCGGGCCGCTCAGCTCTGCGGCGCCGGCCAGGTCACGGGCATTGGCCTCGGCCAGGGCTGGGCCGGCCTCGCGCAGGCGGCGGGCCAGGGCCAGCAGCGCGGTGTTCTTGGCGGCCGTCGAGGCAGCGGCCATCTGCGTGGCGGCGGCGCGGGCGGCGCGGCCGAGGTCGTCCATATAGGCGGTCAGGCTCATGGCCACCATTTTCGTCGAGACCCCTCGACCTAGATCTTCGTGAGGTCGGGCCCGCCCTCCGTGCCGAACCAAGTCTTGCTCAACGCCTGGCGAGCGCTCTTCTCGCCGGCGGCGTCACCCTTGCGCTTGTAGACCTCGGCCAGGGCCGCCAGCGCCCAGCCGTTGTTGCGCACGCGCACCAGGGAGTCGCGCAAGGCCTTCTCGGCCTCGTCCAGCCGCCCCTGGCGCAGGCGCACGGCGCCGAGGGACTGGCGCACCGGGTAGTACCAGTAGGCCGGTTCGGTATAGGCCAGGCCCTCCTCGACGGCCACGGCCTCTTCCAGCGCGGTGGCGGCGCCGGTCAGGTCGCCCTGGGCGTCGGCCAGGCGGGCCGTGGCGACCAGGCGGGCCGTCTGCGCGATGGCCTTGGCCGGAATGCCCCAGGCGTCGAAGGCGCTGAAGTCACTGCCTTCCAGGGCCGTGATGGCCGCGATCTCCTGCCTGGCCGCGGCGGCGTCATGCCTCGCGGCCTGCGCGACGGCGCGGGCGTAGTGGTACATGACGCGCACCAGCACCAGGTCCTCGGCCGGCGCGGGCAGCTTCAGGATGACGTCGGGCGCACTGAACTGGGCATGCGTCGTGTAGGGCGCCGCCTTGACGGGCTGCATGATGGGGAAGGCCTTGACGACCTCGTTGGGCATCGACGCGTCGAGCTTGGCGGCCGCCTCGATGGCGGTCGACGCTGCGCCGCCCATCTGGGCCGACACCATCAGGAAGTGGATGTTGTGCGGGTAGTAGGCCGAGCGGTAGAGGGGGTCGGACGGCGAGCGCTTGAAATAGGCCTCGTCGACGGCGATGGCCACGCGGTTGGCCTCCAGCGACTCGCGATACAGGCCGACGCGGTAGTAGATGTGGGCCGGCATGTGCACGATGTGGCCGGCACCGGGCATCAGCGCGGCCAGGCGGCGCGCCGGGGCCAGGGCTCGGTCGGGCGTCGTCGAGGCCTCGACGGCATGGATGTAGAGGTGGATGGCGCCGGCATGGCTGGGGTTGCGCTTGAGCACGGTCTCCAGCCCGGCCAGGATGTCGGCGGTGCGGCCCTTGGCCCTGGCCCCGGCGGCTTCCCAGTAGTCCCAGGGCTGGGTGTCCATGGCGGCCTCGGCGGCCAGCACCTGCATCAGGTCCTCGCCGGGGTATTGCTTCGCGACGGCCTTCATCGCGTCGGCATAGGCCGCGTCGAGCGGGGCGCGGTCCTGCGGCTGCTCGGCGGCGAAGCGCGCTTGCAGGGCCTCGACGAGGGCCTTCTCGCGCGGTGGCAGCTTGTCCTTCAGCGCCACGGCGCGCTGCAGCGCGGCCCAGGCGGGTGCAACCGCCTCGGCCTGCATGGGCACGTTGATGTTGGGACCGAGGACCAGGCTCTCGCCCCAGAAGCACAGGCCGCAGCCGGGATCGAGCTTCTGCGCGGCCTGGAAGGCGCGCTGGGCCTCGGCATGGTTGAAGGCGAAGGACAGGCGCAGGCCCTGGTCGAAATAGGCCTGGACCTTGGGGCTGACCTTGTCGAGCTTGAAGCTCATGGCCCCCAGGTCCTTGTAGACCGGCACGTCGCCCGGCGCGGCCTTCATGGGGGCGGGCTGGAAGGGCGCCGTCTCGGACTTGCGCGGCGTGGCGGCGACCGAGGCCACCAGGGCCTGCAGCAGCGCCGGCTGGCCGGCCGCCGTTGGCGCGCAGACGCCGCCGACGCTGTTCAGCAGCGGGTCGAAGGCATGGGCCCGGTCGGTACTGCTGGCCAGGGCCACGAGGCCAGCGATGGCCAGGGCCTGCAGCAGGCGGGAAGCAAGGCGGTGACGAGCATGCATGCGTCCTCCAGGCCCGGCGGGGGCCAAGCAGGCATGCTCGCACCGGCTGCGCCGGCGCGCAATCAGGGCAGCAGCTTGCCTTCGGTGTCGCGAATCTCTGCCTTGCGGCCGATGGCCTCGAGCTGAGGCAGGACCTTGGACTTGTCGCCCACGGCCACGACGATGAGCTGGGCCGGGTCGAGATGGTCGCGAGCGGCCTTCTGCGCCGTGGCGGCCGTGACGGCGGCCAGCTTCCTGGGTTCGTCGGTGACGGCGCTCAGCGGGCGGCCCACGGTCCAGTTGGCGGCATAGGCGCCGACGACGGCCTGGTTGGTGTCGAAGGAGCCCGGCAGCGACAGCAGGCGGGCATTGCGCACGCGGGACAGCTCGGCCGCGCCCATGGGCTTGGCGCGCATGGCTTCGATCTCCTTCCACATGTCGGCCAGGGCCGCGCCGGTCACGTCGGTGCGCACGCTGCCGCGGATGCCGAACTGGCCGCGCTCGCGGCCCATGGCATAGCCCGAGAAGATGCCGTAGGTGTAGCCCTTGACCTCGCGCAGCTGGTTGTTGATGCGCGAGGTGAACAGGCCGCCCAGGGCCGCGTTCATGACCTCGACGGGCGCCCAGTCCGGCGTGGACGCAAAAGGCCCGGGGGCGACGACGGCCAGGGCCGTCTGCGGCGCACCGGGCTTGTCGACGACGACCGTGCGAGCGGCAATCGGCCTGGCCGCCGGCAGCGGCGTGGCCGGTGCAGCATCGCCCGTGGCCTTCCAGGCCCCGAACAGGGGCTCGATCAGCGCGCGCAGCTCGGCCTCGCTCAGGTCACCGGCGACCACCAGCGCGGCGCGCTCGGGGCGGTAGTGGCCCTGCCAGAAGCCGCGCAATGCGGCCTCGTCCACGGCCTTGATGCTGGCCTCGGTGCCCAGCGCATTGAGGGCCAGCGGATGACCCTCGCCGTAGACGGCGCGGTTGCCGACGGCATTGGCCAGCAGCGGTGCCTGCTCGCGCGTCTGCGCGAGGGCCGCCAGGCGCTGGGCCTTCTGGCGCTCGATCTCGGGCGTGGCGAAGGCGGGGTTGAGCACCACGTCGGCCAGCAGGGCCAGGCCGTCCTTGGCGCTGGCCTTGAGGCCGGAGAACTCGACGCGGGCCTCCTCGCTGCCGGCCTGGGCGGTCAGCGTCGCACCCAGGGCCGCGGCAGCTTCGGCGATCTGCTGGGCGCTGCGGGTCTTGCTGCCCTCGGGCAGCATGGCCGACACGAAGCCGGCGAGGCCGGGCTTGTCCGCCGGGTTGGCGCCCTGACCGGCGCGCACCGTCAGGGTGACGCTGACCAGGGGCAGGCCGGGCTTGGGCGAATGGATGACGGTCAGGCCGTTGGCCAGGGTGAAGCTCTGCGCGGCCGGCAGCGTCAGCGGCTTGGCCTTGGTGGCGCCGGGGGCCTTGCCGCGCCAGGCCTCGGCAGCGTTCAGCGATTCACGTTCACCCTTGGCTGCCTTGGCGGGCACGGGCGGCGTGGCCACCTCGGGCGGCAGCACCTGCTCGCCGGGTTGGGCGAGCACGACGACACGGCGATCGCGCTGAAGCCACTGGGTGACGGTGGCGCTGACGGCGGCCGGCGTCGTGCCAGCATAACGCGCCAGGTCCTTGCCGACGAAGCCGGGGTCGCCGGCCATCTGGTTGTAGTGGTTGACGAGGTCGGCCAGCGAGGTGACCTTCTCCATGCGCTGCAGCAGCTGGGTCTGGATGGTGGCGCGGGCCTGGTTCAGTTCCGATTCGCTGGGCGGCGTGGTGGCCAGCTTGCCGATCTCGGCATCGACCAGCTTCTCGATCTCGTCCAGAGAAGCGCCCGGGCGGGCCACGATCTCGATGTTGAAGACCGAGCTCAGCGACTGCGATTCCTGCCCCACCTGCACGCTCTGGGCGAGCTGCTTGTCGCGCACCAGCAGGCCGTAGAGGCGGCTGGCCTTGCCGCCGCCCAGCACATGGGCGGCGACATCGAGCTCGGCATCGCCGGCCGCGAACATGGGCGGCGTGTGCCAGGCCAGGTTGAGGCGGCTCAGCTCGATGCGGTCGGTGACGACGAGGCGGCGCTCCTGGGTGATCTCGGGCATGGCGACCTTGACCTCGGGCACCTTGGCGCCGGCCTTCAGCGAACCGAAATACTTCTGCACCAGGGCCTTGGCCTGCCTGGGATCGAAGTCGCCGGCCAGCACCAGCGTGGCGTTGTTGGGCCGGTAGTAGGTGCGCGCGAAGTCCTTGACGTCCTTGAGCTGGATGCTCTGGATGTCGGCATGCGAGCCGATGACGGCGGCGCGGTAGGGGTGGCCTTCCGGGTACAGCGCCTGGTACATGGCCTCTTCCACGATGCCGTAGGGACGGTTCTCGAAGCTCTGGCGGCGCTCGTTGCGCACCACGTCCTGCTGGTTGGCCAGGGCGACGGAATCGACCTCGTCGATCATCCAGCCCAGCATGTCGGACTTCAGCCAGAGGCCGAGCTCGAGCTGGTTGGACGGCAGCGTGAAGAAGTAGTTGGTACGGTCGAAGTTGGTCGAGCCATTGCTGTCGGTGCCGCCGGCGGCGTCGACGAATTTGTCGAACTCGCCGCGCGGCACATGGCGGCTGCCGGCGAACATCAGGTGCTCGAACAGATGGGCGAAGCCGGTCTGGCCCTTGGCCTCGTTGCGCGGGCCGGCATGCACCCACAGGTTGAAGGCCACCAGGGGCAGGCGGTGGTCCTCGACGAGGATGACCTCGAAGCCGTTGGCCAGGGTGATCTTCTCCTGGCGCACGGCCAGCTGGCCGGCCTCGGTGCTGACGGCACCCTGGGAAGCCGCGGGCGCGCTCCAGGCGGGCAGCGACAGCGCGCCAGCCAGGACCAGCAGGGCGACGAGACGGCGGGGGGCGGGAGCGTTCATGCGAAATGGTCCTCGGGAGGCAAGAGGGAGATTGGGCGACGCAAGAGGCGCGGCGCAGAAGTGTCGATGGTCACCAGGGAGTTACCAGGGGGACAGCCAGGCCAGCAGGGCCAGCCACAGCGGCGCGGTGGCGACGTAGAGCACGGTCGACAGCACGGTGGCGGCCGTGACCTCGGGCTCCAGGGTGCGGTAGCGCTGGGCAAATATCAGCGCGTTGGACCCGGTGGGCAGGGCGGCCAGCATGACGATGACGGCCAGCGGCAGGCCCTGCAGGCCCAGGCCCCAATGGGCGATGACCAGCACGACCGCGGGGATCAGCAGCAGCTTGGCCGACACCAGGCCGGACAGTCCGCGCCAGGACTTGGGCCAGCCGTAATAGGCCAGCGACATGCCGATCAGCGTCAGGCACAGCGGCACGACGGCGGTGCCGAGGTTCTGCAGCACCTCGTCGAGCACGGCGGGGATGGGCCAGCCCGTCGCGTTCCAGCTCAGGCCGGCCAGCACGGGCAGCACGACGGGATGGATGACGGTGTTGCGCACCGTCTGCATCAGCGTGGCGCGGAAGGTGCGCGAGTGGCGCTCGCGGGCCACGTCCAGCTCGACGAGGCTGGTCAGCAGGGTCAGGATGGTCAGCGAATGCAGGCTGACGACGGCGATGTGGATGGCCAGGCCGCGTTCGCCGAACACGCCGGCCGCCACCGGCACGCCGACCTGCAGCGTGTTGCCGAAGCCCGCCGTGATGGCCTTGACGCTGGGCGCCGTGATGGCCTCGCCGGGCTTGCGGCGCCAGCGTTCGAACAGATAGATCAGCGTGACGACGACCAGCACCGGCACGAAGAAGGCGAACAAAAAGGCCCAGGGCAGGGTCGAGGTGTCCAGCCGCGCCGTGGTGCGAAACAGCAGGGCCGGCACGAAGATGAAGAAGGCCGCATTGGCCAGCACGCGGGCGGGATCGCTGTCACTGCCTGCCTCGCCGCCGCCCAGCCAGCGCATGCGGCCGACGGCCCAGCCGATGGCGACGGCGACAAGGATCGCCAGCAGCTTGAAAGCAATAGCCCAAGTCATCCCGTTCGTCCGTGGCGCGGCGCAGCGGAAATGCAACCACAGAGGCACAGAGGCACGGAGAAGCAGCTGGTCTGCACCGCCTCTGTGTCTCTGTGCCTCTGTGGTTGCCTTTGAATTTGCACTTCAGGCCAGCGGCAATCTGAGTTCAAAGACAAAACTGCTGCCCTGCCCCGCCGTGCTCTCCACCAGGATCTGGCTGCCCATCAGGCGAACCAGCTGCTGGCTGATGGACAGGCCCAGGCCGGTGCCGCCGAGATGGCGCGAGGCGTCGGAGACCTGCTCGAAGGCCTGGAAGAGGCGGGCCTGCTGGGCCGGCGTCATGCCGATGCCGGTGTCCGTCACCTCGAAGCGCAGGCGCGTGTGGTCGGCCTCGCGCTCGACGGCACGGGTGGTGAGCTGCACGCCGCCGCTGTCGGTGAACTTGACGGCGTTGGACAGCAGGTTGAGCAGCACCTGGCGCAGGCGCTGGCCGTCGGCGATGACCTGGCTCGGCAGGCGGGCGTCGGTGTCGACGGTAAAGGCCAGACCCTTCTGCTCGGCGCGCAGCCGCACGCTGTCGCAGGCCATGTCCACCAGGGCTCGCAGGTCCACCGGTGCAGGCTTGAGCGAGACCTTGCCGGCCTCGATGCTGGCCATGTCCAGCACGTCGTTGATGAGCTCCAGCAGGTGCAGGCCGGAGTCGCGCATCAGCTGCAGCTTGGCCTGCTGGTTGGCCGGGATGGCGGCGTCCATCTGCATCAGCTGCGTGAAGCCGAGGATGGCGTTCAACGGCGTGCGGAACTCGTGGCTCATGGTCGCCAGGAAGCGGCCCTTGGCCTGGTTGGCGCCTTCCGCGCGCAGCTTGGCCTCGCTGAGTTCGGCGGTGCGCTCGTTGACGAGCTCCTCGAGGTGGTCGCGGTGGCGGGTCAGCTCGGCCTCGGCCTGGCGGCGCCGCGAGATGTCGCTGACCATGCCCTCGATGCGGCGCTGGCCGCCCCCACCCTCGGCCCCTTCGGCCTCGACCCAGTGGGCGTTCAGCTCCACCCACAGCGGCTTGCCGCCGGCGCCGCGCAGCAGCAACTGGGCCTGCTGGATCTTGCCCTTCTCGTTCATGACCGCGACGACGCGCTGCATCTCCACGCGGTCGATGCCGCTCAACTCACGCAGCCGCCGCCCCACCGGGCTTTGCGAGCCCAGGCCCAACATCTGCGTGAAGGCGCGGTTCATGCTCAGCACGCAGCCCCTGGCATCGGTCTGGAAGATGCCTTCGGTGGCGTTCTCGAACAGGCTGCGGTAGCGGGCCTCGCTGGCGCGCAGGCCCGCCGAGCTGAGCTGGACCTGGTCGGCCGCGCTGCGCAGCTTCAGGCTCATGGCGTTGAAGCGCATGGTCAGCTCGCCGATCTCGTCACCGCGCTCGACAGTCTCCTGCGCGCCGAGGTCGCCCTTGGCGACACGCTGGGCCAGGGCGCCCAGGCGCGCCACCGGCCGGCGCACCAGCCAGTGCACCAGCAGCGAGCTGGCAATGACGATGCCGACGACCACGACGGCCAGCAATTCCACGACGAAGACGCGGGTGCGACCGATCTGCTCGTCGACCAGGTCGCGCCTGAACACCAGCACGGCGGAGGCCACCTGCGTGCCGGGCGTGTCGGCCGCCGGTTGGTAGGTGATGCCGAATTCGCGCCGCAGCAGCACGCTGGCCAGCCCGGAAGCCGACTCGGGGCGACCGCGCTTGGCCTGGCCACCGCGCAGGCCCAGGCCCTTGAGCTCGATGGCATGCACCTCGGGGTCGGCCATGACGGCATCGAGCAGATTCTCGATGGCGACATGGTCGAGGTTCCAGATCGGGCCGGCAAAGCCTCGCTCGATGAGGCCAGCCATGCGTGCCTCGCGCTGGCGCAGCGAGGCCATCAGCTCTTCTTCCTCGTGGGTGGTCCAGTACCAGCCCACGGCCAGCACCAGCAGGCTCGCGACCAGCGCGATGCCCGCCGTGAGGCGTGCCTGTATTCCGAGGTTGATCGGCGTCAACGCCATCCCCCGCTCTCCCGATTCGGCCCGTTCGGGCCCATGGCAGCGAGCATAAGCGGTTGGGCGCCCCGCGCGACGCCGTCAAGCCATGCGCCGGGGCCCGAGAGCGCCCGGCTCAAGCCTTGGCGGCAGCCTTCTTCGCCGGCGCCTTCTTGGCGGCGGGCGCCTTGGCGGCGCGTGGCTCGAACTCAAAGACGACCTTGCCTTCCTTCTTGTCATAGGCCAGGAAGGCCTTGAACTTGCGGCGGGTCTTGTTGGAGACGAAGTTCTCCAGCAGGTCGGTCTTGCCGTCGGCCAGGAGCTTGTGCACCTGGGCCGGTTCGATGGGCTGGGTCAGGATGACCTTGCCGGTCTTGAAGTCGCAGGTGACATGGGCGCCGACCGAGTGCTCGCAGACATAGTTGCTGCCGTGCTCGTAGACATGGCCCTTGCACTTGGGGCAGGCGCCCAGGCTTTGCTGGCCGGAGAAGTCGACCGGCTCGCCGTCGTTCTCGGCCTTCTTGGCGTCCTCGCCGAAGTCGAACTCGAGCTTCCAGTTCTGGATCTCGTCGTCGTACACGAGGGCCAGCTCGGCCGTGAAGGGCCAGCCCGCCTTGGAGCGGAAGCCTTCCAGCGGACCGATCTTCTTGGTCGCCAGGAAGGCCTCGACCTCGTGCAGCTCGAAGCTGCGGCCGCCCGGGATCTTGCCGATGGAGAAGCCGCAGGCGTCGTCGCCCGTGCCGCTCTTGCCGTTGCAGGTGAAGCGGCGGTAGTTCTCTTTGACGATGCCACCGCACTTGGGGCAAGGCGTCTTCAGCGTCGCGTAGTCGCCGGGGATGGTGTCGCGGTCATAGCCCTTGGCCTTGGCGACCATCTTCTCGGTCATGGCCGCGATCTCGGCCATGAAGACCTCGCGCTTGAGGCGGCCCTTCTCCATCTCCGAGAGCTTGAACTCCCAGTCGCCGGTCAGTTCCGGCTTGGTGAGGTCTTCCACGTCCAGGCCGCGCAGCAGCGTCATCAGCTGGAAGGCCTTGGCCGTCGGGATCAGCTCGCGGCCCTCGCGCAGCATGTATTTCTCGCTGATCAGGCCTTCGATGGTGGCCGCCCGCGTGGCTGGCGTACCCAGCCCCTTCTCGGCCATGGCCTCGCGCAATTCGTCGTCGTCGATGAGCTTGCCGGCGCCTTCCATGGCGGACAGCAGCGTGGCTTCGGTGTAGCGGGCCGGCGGCTTGGTCTGCAGGGCCTTCACGTCGACGCTCTCGGTGCGCACGACCTCGCCCGTCTGCACCGGCACCAGGTTGGCGTCCTCGTCGTCCACGTCCTTGCCGTAGACGGCCAGCCAGCCCGGCTTGACCAGCACCTTGCCGTTGGTCTGGAAGTGGTGCTTGTTGTCCACCTTGCTGATGCGGGTCGTGACCAGGAACTCGGCCGGCGGGAAGAACACCGCCAGGAAGCGCTTGACGACCATGTCGTAGAGCTTGGCCTCGACCTCGGTCAGGGCCTTGGGGGCCTGCAGCGTCGGGATGATGGCGAAGTGATCCGACACCTTGGCGTTGTCGAAGACCTTCTTGGTCGGCTTGATATAGCCTTCCTTCAGCGACGTGGCGGCATGCTGGGACAGCGCGGCCAGCGGGCCGGGCAGGTCCTCGGTGGCCAGCATCTTGGCCGTGTCCTTGGCCACGGCCAGGTAGTCCTCGGGCAGGAAGCGCGAGTCCGTCCGCGGGTAGGTCAGCACCTTGTGCTTCTCGTACAGGGCCTGGGCGATGGACAGCGTCGTCTTGGCCGAGAAGCCGAAGCGCGAGTTGGCCTCGCGCTGCAGCGTCGTCAGGTCGTAGAGGCCGCCGCAGCTGGTGGTGCTGGGCTTGCTCTCTTCGGTGACGTGGGCGGGCTTGCCGAGAACCGCCTTGGCGATTTCTTCCGCCTCGGCGGCCGTCCACAGCCGGTCGGCACGGCGCTCCGCGTCGTCGTTCTTCTTCCAGGCGGGGTCGAACCACTTGCCCTCGTACTGGCCGGCCTGGGCGTCGAAGTTGGCGCGCAGCTCCCAGTAGTCGCGGGCGACGTGCTTGCGGATCTTTTCCTCGCGCTCGACGACGACCGACAGCGTCGGCGTCTGCACGCGGCCCACCGTGGTCAGGAAGAAGCCGCCGTCGCGCGAGTTGAAGGCCGTCATGGCCCGCGTGCCGTTGATGCCCACCAGCCAGTCAGCCTCGGAGCGGCAGCGCGCGGCGTCGGCCAGCGGCAGCATCTGGGCGTCGGAGCGCAGCTTCTCGAAACCCTCGCGGATGGCGGCCGGCGTCATGGACTGCAGCCACAGGCGCTGGATGGGCTTGTTGAGCTTGCCCTTGGCCGGCTGGGCGTACTGCTCGATCAAGCGGAAGATCAGCTCACCCTCGCGGCCCGCGTCGCAGGCGTTGATCAGGGCGGTCACGTCCTTGCGGCGGATCAGCTTGGAGAGCGCGTTGAGGCGGCCCTTGTTCTTGTCGATCGGGTTCAGATCGAAGTGGGGCGGGATCACCGGCAGGTGGGCGAAGCTCCATTTGCCGCGCTTGACGTCGTATTCCTCGGGCGCCGCGATCTCCACCAGGTGGCCGACGGCCGAGCTGACGACGTACTGCTCGTTCTCGAAGTGATCGTCGTGCTTGTCGAACTTGCCCGCCACCGGGGTCAGCGCACGGACGATGTCCTGCGCCACGCTGGGCTTCTCGGCAATGATCAAGGTCTTGGTCATCGGTCTAGGTCTTCCCTACTCTTTTCAACGGCGGGGGACTCGAAATCCCCTGCCTACAATCCGGCCCTCGCGCGCACCTACGCACGCGCGCACCCATGAATTCACCGTACCACAGCGCCGATGACCGCCAAAACCCCACGCCGCAAGATCGAAGTCCGTGATTCCGGCGTGCACGGCCGCGGGGTCTACGCGGTGGCGCCCATCGAGGCGGGCAGCCGGATCATCGAATACACCGGCGAGCGCATCACCTGGGAACAGGCCGTCGAGCGTCATCCTCACGACCCCAGCCAGCCCAACCACACCTTCTATTTCCACATCGACGGCGGCCTCGTCATCGACGCGCTCTACGGCGGCAACAACGCGCGCTGGATCAACCACGCCTGCGAGCCCAACTGCGAAGCCGACGAAGTCGATGGCCGCGTCTTCATCAAGGCCCTGCGCGACCTGGAGCCCGGCGAGGAGTTGTTCTACGACTACGGCCTGGTGCTGGAAGACCGCCACACGGCCAAGCTGAAGAAGCAGTTCGCCTGCTGGTGCGGCGCCGCCACCTGCCGCGGCACCATGCTCGCTCCGAAAAGGCGCTGAGCCGATGGAGCGGCGCCATCTCGCCGAATGCGGCTCGACCAACACCGAGGCGCTGGCCCATCTGCGCGACGGCGGCGGGCCGCTGATCATTTCGGCCGACCGCCAGACCGCCGGCCGCGGCCGCCTGGGCCGCGCCTGGCAGTCCGATGACGCCGCGCTGACCTTCTCCATCGCCCGCAGCTTTCCGGCCAACCTCGACCTGTCCGGCCTGTCCCTGGCTGTCGGCTGCACGGTGGCCGATGTGCTGGACCCCGGCGGCGAGCGCATCCGGCTGAAGTGGCCCAACGACCTCTTCCTGGACGGCGCCAAGCTCGGCGGCATCCTCATCGAGACCGTGCCACTGCAAGGCGAACGCCGTGGCGTCGTCATCGGCATCGGCCTGAACCTGCTGCCCCTGCCCGCCGACGCCGACCGGACCGCCTTCGCCAGCGGCCATGCGGCCCTGCAGAGCCTGGACCCGCAGGCCAGCGCCGCGATCGTGCTGGACCGGCTGGCCCCTGCCCTGCAAGCCCTGCTGGCCGACTTTGCTTCCCTGGGCTTTGCGCCCTGGCAACCCGCGTTCGCGCGGCGTGACCTGACAGCCGGCCAGCGCGTGCGCGTGGGCGAGCAGCCGGGCATCGCCCGCGGCGTCAGCGAGCGCGGCGAGCTGCTGCTGGAAACTGCTGCCGGCCTGCTGCCCATCAGCGGCGGCGAACTGAGCCTGAGACTGGAGACTCGCCTGTGATGCGCATCGTCGTGGTCGTGCTGCTGGCGGTGAACGCCCTCTTCTTCATCTGGTCACGCGGCTGGCTGGACACCGTGACCGGCCTGCCCGCCCAGGGCGGCCGCGAGCCGCAGCGCGTGGCGGCCCAGCAGCATCCCGAACGCATCCAGCCCCTGGCCGCCAGCGCCGCGGTCGCGGCGGCCCAACGCAGCTGCCTGGAGCTGGGCCCGCTGGAGGGCGATGCCGCCCTGGCGGCGGCCCAGGCCGCGCTGAAGACGGCCGGCGCCGAGGCCCAGGTGCACAGCAGCGAGCAGGCCGGCGTGTGGGTGGTGTCCACCATCAAGCTGGCCGACCCCGAGTTCCGCGCCCGCAAGGAAGCCACCTACAAGGGCCTGCACATCAACTTCGAACCGCTGGAAGGCCTGCCCGCCGAGCAGCCGGCCTTCGTGCTGAGCAAGCACGCCACCCAGGCCGAGGCCAACGCCCAGGCCGAGAGCTTCGACAAGCGCGGTCTCAAGGGCCTGCGCGTGCTGGCGCTGAAGGCGCCCACCAGCCGGCATACCCTGGTCATCGCCCAGGCCGACGGCTTGCTGGCGGCCAGGCTCAAGGCCTCCAGGGACGCGGCCCTGGCTGCCGGCTTCAGGGCCTGCAGCGCGTCGCCAGCGGCCTCAGCCGCGAGCAGCTGAACGCCGCAGCGCCAGGGCGGCCAGCAGCAGACCGGCCAGCCAGGCCGCACTCGCCGCCCCGCCGCCGCCACCGCCGCCATTGCTGGCCGGCGGATTGACGACCGGCGCGGCCGCGACGCTGATGGTGGCCGACTGGCTGTAGACGGCACCCGCGCTGTCGGTCAGGTCGGCACGCACCGTGAAGCTGCCGGCCGCCGTCGGCGTGAGGGTCGCCGTGGCGGTGTTGGCGCCCGAGGCGAAGCCGGTCACGGCGCCGCCACCGTCCACCAGCACCCAGGCGGTCGACGCGATGGTGCGGCCATTGGGCAGGCCGGTCGCAGCCACGCTCAGCGTCAGCGTCTGGCCGGCGGTCAGGCCGCTGGCCGGGTTCTGGGTGATGGTCACCGTCGTACCGTTCAGCGCCACCGTGGCGGCCACCGCGGCGGCCGCATCCACCATGCCGGCGCCGCAGGTCGAGGTCGTGCAATAGCACTCGTACTGGTCGGTGGTCGTGGGTGCCACGCATTGCGGCGGGTTGCCGTCGGCAGCACTGCCCCCACCGGTGGTGGGGAAGGGGCGCGCCGTGCTCTTGAGGATCTGGGTCGCCTCGGCCGCGGTCAGGCCGGGCCGCACCGACGCCATCAGGCCGACGATGCCGCTGACGATGGGGGCCGAGAAGCTGGTGCCCACCGAGGCCGCGTTGCCGGTGTAGACACCATCGCCGGTGTAGGCGACGGGCGAGGTGGTGCCGGCATTGGTTGCGCTGATCATGGGGTAGAGGCAGGGCAGGCCCGGGTCGTTGACGCAGTTGCCGCCCGGCGCCGCGATGGTGACCGCCGTGCCGATGCTGGAGAAGCCGACCTTGGTGCCGACATGGCGCAGCGCGGCCACGGTGACGACGCCGGGGCAGTTGCCCGGCAGGCCCACGGCCTGGCCGGCAGAGTTGCCGGCCGCGATGACGATGGTGGCGCCGGCGGCATTGACCTGGTTGATGACGTCACGGTAGAGACCGCCCGTGCCCGTCGTGCCGCAGGTGCCGTCGCCGCCCAGGCTCATGTTCAGCACCTTGGCCTTGTTGGCATTGGCAGGCAGGCCCGGCACGGCGATGCCGGCGGCCCATTTCATGCCGGCCATGATGTCGCTGTCGAAGCCGCCGCATTTGCCCAGCACGCGCACCGGCATGATCTTCAGGCCCCAGCCGACGCCGGCCATGCCCAGGCCGTTGTTGCCGAGCGCCGCGATCAAGCCGGACACGCGGGTGCCATGCCAGGAGCTGTTGCCGATGTCGTCGCTGGTGCAGCCGTTGATCGTGCCGGCGTTGATGTCGGCCTGGCTGACCCAGTCGCCGGGATCGGAGGGGTCGGCATCGGCACCACCGCCGTCGTTGGCGATGACCGTCGACGCCGCGCCCGGATTGCCGAAGCCGATCATGTCGTAGCCGGTGACGAACTGGCCCGCCAGGTCGGGGTGGTCCATGCGCACGCCGGTATCGATCACGGCCACGATGGTGGTGGCCGTGCCGGTCGTCGTGTCCCAGGCGGCCGGCGCGTTGATGCTGGACACGACCTGGCCCGGCGTGCTGCTGGGCTTCTTCAGATACCACTGGTCGATGGTGCGGGCCTGCACGCCGCCCACCGTCGACTCGGCATTCACGTCGGCGCCACCGAAGAGGGGGTCGTTGGGCAACCTGACGATCTTGCGGCGCTGGTCCACGACGGCCATCTCGACCTCGCCGTCCGCCGCCAGCCTCCGGGCCAGCTGGGCACTCGTCATGCCACTGGCGACGACCACATGGGTGCGTTCGTCCAGGCTGATGCCGGCGGCCAGGCGGTGGCCGGTGCGCAGGCCCAGGGCCGTCGCACGCGTCTGCGCAACCTCGCGGGCCTCGCCCCGCGTCGCCCGCGCGCCGAGGGCCTTGGCGCGCACGCTGTCGGCCTGGGGCTTGAAGCGCACGATGACGCGGGCTTCGGGTTCCGCCGCCTGGGCCAGGACCGGGAGGGCCAGCGCGGCCAGGAGAGCGATCAACAGCGGACGCAGGGACTTCATGACGGCGAGCTCGTACGGGACGGGCAACCAGTTTAGGGGTCCGTCAGGGAAGCAATCGCAAACAAATGTGGGGCGCAAGAAAGCAGAAACCCTGCAAAACGGGACGTTTTGCAGGGTTCGCCAAAGCCCCACCGAAGTGGGGCTTTCATGCCGGGGTCAGACGGCTCAGCCGTTCACGACACGGACCATCTCGAGGACCTTGTTGGAGTAGCCCCACTCGTTGTCGTACCAGGACACGACCTTGATGAAGGTGCCGTCCAGGGCGATGCCGGCGTCGGCGTCGAAGATGGAGGTGCGGGCGTCGCCGCGGAAGTCGGTCGCGACGACCTTGTCCTCGGTGTAGCCCAGCACGCCCTTCAGCGCGCCTTCGCTCTGGGCCTTGAACTCGGCGCAGATCTCTTCGTAGCTGGCGTCCTTCAGCAGCTCGACGGTCAGGTCGACGACCGACACGTCGCTCGTCGGCACGCGGAAGCTCATGCCCGTCAGCTTCTTGTTCAGCTCGGGGATGACCTTGCCGACGGCCTTGGCGGCGCCGGTGCTGCTGGGGATGATGTTCTCGAGGATGCCGCGGCCGCCGCGCCAGTCCTTGTTGCTCGGGCCGTCCACGGTCTTCTGCGTGGCGGTGGCAGCGTGCACGGTGGTCATCAGGCCGCGCTTGATGCCCCACTTGTCGTTCAGCACCTTGGCCAGCGGGGCCAGGCAGTTGGTCGTGCAGGACGCGTTGGAGATGATGGCTTCGCCGGCGTACTTGGTGTGGTTGACACCGAAGACGAACATCGGCGTCTCGTCCTTGGACGGGGCCGAGAAGATGACCTTCTTGGCGCCTGCGGCCAGGTGCTTCTCGCCGCCGGCCTTGTCCAGGAAGATGCCGGTGGCTTCGATGACCACGTCGGCGCCGGCCTCGGCCCACTTCAGCTCGGACGGATCCTTGACGGCGGTCAGGCGGATGCGCTTGCCGTTGACGATGAGGGTGTTGCCGTCCACCGAAACCTCGCCGTCGAAACGGCCGTGCACCGAGTCGTACTTCAGCATGTAGGCCAGGTAGTCGGGCTCGAGCAGGTCGTTGATCGCGACGACCTCGATGTCCTTGAAATTCGCCACGGCGGCACGGAACACCATGCGCCCGATGCGGCCGAAGCCGTTGATGCCGATCTTGATGGTCATGGAACAGTCTCCAGGAGGATAAAAATTCTGTGCGGGCGCGATTCTCGGCGATTCGCGCGGCCGGGTGGTTTCAGCGCGATTTCAACGCTTGATGTCCAAGCCGCTGAGTCCCGCCGGACCGCCGGCGACCCGTATGAGGGGCGTCGCGTACTTGAACCCACCAGCCTGCCGCACCCGCCCGCTTGCGCTCTATTACGCGTCTCGATTGTCCCGGCAAACAGCGCCCTCCCTGTCCCGCGAGTCAGCGATGCGGCGAGGGAAGGCTGGCTCGCCGCGAAGCCTTCACTGCCGTCATCCGCCCTGGGGCGCCAAGGCCAGCCGGCCACAGGGCACATTGATGACGAGGGTCTGGCCCACGAGTTGCTCAAAAAGGCTGTTCGACGCATTCATCTCCAGCCCCGCCAGCCAGTCCAGAAACCCGGTGCGATTCAGGTCGCGCTTGCCAACTTGTGCAACCCTGTTGTCCAGCGCCGGCTTGCCCATGGTCCAGGCCACCTGGAAAGGGCAAGACATGCTGCCGAAATCGAAGTCGGCACGCATGGTCTGGATGTTTCTGATCCCCCGCAGGAAGGCTGCCAACGGCACCGCTTCCTTGAAGTTGAATTTGGTTGTTGTCTTACCCGCTTCGACGGCCTCGTACCTGAAGCTGCGCTGCAAGCTTGCATGCTTGCCACCGCCCGGCATGCAGGACAACCGATGTTGGCGCATGTAATAGGTCAGCGCATTCAACTGCGCCCTGCCGACGCTCGCGTAGAGCACCTTCACCTCCGGTTCGACCCCCACCGCCGTGAAGTTCGCTTCGAAGATGGCATTGGAGACATCGCCCTTCTTGAAGGTGTCCTGGTGGAAGGGCAGCTTGTCCTCGGGTTGGCGAATGCACTCCTTGGCCGAGGGAACAAGCCCATCCGATGCGTCAACGGCCCGCGGTGCGGTCGCAAGGCCGGGAAGGGGCGAACCAGGCTTGAAGCCGAATTCCTGGACCGCCAGAACGGGGGGCGCGCCTGCTGCCATACAGGGCAGACGATAGTTTCGCGCGTAGGCATCCACGGCGCTCAACATGGCATCAGAACCATCGCTGAACAACATCTCGACTTTCGGCGCCTGATCCGATGCCGTGAACTTCAGACTGAGCCGCACCAGCCCAGAACGCTGGGTCGCTTCGTCTGCCGCCGGATAGCCCGGCACCGGAGTCGAGTTCACCAAGCAGGCCAACACCTTCTGATCAACCTGCTCGATCTCGAGCATCTGCGCCTGCGCGATGCAGGAAAACAGGCCCATCGCAAGGGTCGTGGCGAGATGGCGCATCAGAAACTCCCTGTCGTTGTTTGAATGTGGCCCGGCTTGTACCGCGCCAGGCGCTGACGCGCCTCGAACCGGCGAAAAAAAGGCCGCAGATGCGGCCTGGTGCCTTCTGTCGGATGGCTGGCAGCCATCCAACCGCATCACTTCTTCTTCAGCACCGCCTTGACGGTGGCGGCGACGTTCTCCGGCGTGAAGCCGAAATGCTTGAACAGCACGCCGGCCGGGGCCGATTCGCCGAAGCTGTCGATGCCGACGACGGCGTCCACGCCGTACTTCCACCAGAAGTCGCTGACGCCCATCTCGACGGCGACGCGCGGCAGGCCCTTGGGCAGCACGCTCTTCTTGTAGTCCTTGTCCTGGCGGTCGAAGACATTGGTCGACGGCATGGAGACGACGCGCACCTTGACGCCCTGTTCGGCCAGCAGGGCCTTGGCGGCCATGGCCAGCTGCACTTCGGAGCCGGTGGCGATGATGACGGCCTGGGCCTTGCCCTTGGCAGGCTCGGCCAGCACATAGGCGCCCTTGGCGATCTCGTCGACATTGGTCTTGGGCGAGTAGGCCAGGTTCTGGCGGCTCAGGGCCAGCAGGCTGGGGCGCTGGGCATTGCCCAGGGCCATGGTCCAGGCGACGACGGTCTCGGTCGTGTCGGCCGGGCGCCAGACGTCCAGGCCCGGGATCAGGCGCAGGCTGGCGACATGCTCGATGGACTGGTGGGTCGGGCCGTCCTCGCCCAGACCGATGGAGTCGTGGGTCATCACGTGGATGACGCGGGTCTTCATCAGCGCGGCCATGCGGATGGCGTTGCGGCTGTAATCGCTGAAGGTCAGGAAGGTGCCGCCATAGGGGATGAAGCCGCCATGCAGGGCGATGCCGTTCATGATGGCGGCCATGCCGAACTCGCGCACGCCGTAGTTGATGTGGCGGCCGTTGTTGGGCGTGCCGTCGGCGTCAATGCGCAGGGCCGGCGTGCTGGACGTGTTGGTCAGGTTGGAGCCGGTCAGGTCGGCGCTGCCGCCCAGCATCTCGGGCAGCTTCAGCGTGAAGGCTTCCAGGGCCAGCTGGCTGGCCTTGCGGCTGGCCACGGTCTGGGCTTCGGCATGGGCCTTGACGACGGCGTCGACGGCGATCTGCGCGAAGTCGGCGGGCAGCACGCCGGCCATGCGGCGCTGGAACTCGGCGGCCAGTTCGGGGTGGGCTTCGGCATAGGCGTCGAAGCGCAGGTCCCACTCGCTCTCGACGCGGTCACCGGCCGACTTGTGGTCCCAGGCGTTGTAGACCTCGGGCGGCACGATGAAGGGTTCGTGCGTCCAGCCCAGCGCTTCGCGGGTCAGCTTGATTTCTTCGGCGCCCAGCGGCTCGCCGTGGGCCTTGGCCGTGTTGGCGCGGTTGGGCGAGCCCTTGCCGATGTGGGTCTTGGCGATGATCAGCGTCGGCTTGTCGGCGCTCTTCTTGGCCTTGCCGATGGCGTCGTCGACGGCGTCGACGTCATGGCCGTCCACCGGGCCGACGACGTTCCAGCCATAGGCCTGGAAGCGCCTGGCGGTGTCGTCGCCGAACCAGGGCGCGACCTGGCCGTCGATGGAGATGCCGTTGTCGTCGTAGATGGCGATCAGCTTGTTCAGCTTCCACGAGGCCGCCAGGGCGGCCGCTTCGTGCGAGATGCCTTCCATCAGGCAGCCGTCGCCCAGGAAGACATAGGTGTGGTGGTCGACGACCTCATGGCCTTCGCGGTTGAAGTCGCGCGCCATCAGCTTTTCGGCCAGGGCCAGGCCGACGGCGTTGGTGACGCCCTGGCCCAGCGGGCCCGTCGTGGTCTCGACGCCGACGGTGATGCCCACTTCGGGGTGGCCCGGGGTCTTGCTGTGCAGCTGGCGGAAGGCCTTCAGCTCCTCGATGGGCAGCTCATAGCCCGTCAGATGCAGCAGGGC
This sequence comes from Roseateles sp. FW305-36, assembly GCF_058787015.1. Taxonomy (NCBI): domain Bacteria; kingdom Pseudomonadati; phylum Pseudomonadota; class Betaproteobacteria; order Burkholderiales; family Sphaerotilaceae; genus Roseateles; species Roseateles sp. FW305-36. The sequence continues at coordinate 267,929 of NZ_JBYSZK010000006.1, forward strand.
GTAGATCAGCATGGAACCGTGGCCGTTGGACAGCACGAAGCGGTCGCGGTCGGCCCAGTGCGGGTTGGCCGGGTTGTGCTTGAGGTGACGCGCCCACAGCGCCACGGCGATGTCGGCCATGCCCATGGGGGCGCCCGGGTGGCCGGAGTTGGCCGCCTGCACCGCATCCATCGCGAGGGCGCGGATCGCGTTGGCCATGAGGGTGGGGGAGGCGGTCGATGCTGTCATGGCCGGGGCTTTCTTGGGCGGGAGGGCAAAAACCAGGGATTTTACGGGGGTAGCCGGGCCGGGCCCTCCGGCGGCTTGATCCAGCGCAAGGTCGGCCGTCCGACAACGCGCGACGCTCGCACCATGCCTTCGTCGACCATGCCCCTGGCCGTGCGCGTCATCCGCGCCGAGCACGACGCGCTGGCCGCCATGCTGCGCACCCTGCCCCTGCTGCTCGATGCCCAGCGCCGCGCCGGCGTGCCACCCGACTTCACGGCGCTGCGCGCCATGCTGTTCTACGTCGACGAATTTCCGGAACGCCTGCATCACACCAAGGAAAGCGAGCTGCTGTTCCCCAAGCTGCGCGCGCTGTCCCCGCAGCTGCGCGACGTGCTGGACGACCTCGATGCCGACCATGCCCAGGGTGAGCGCGCCATCCGCGAGCTGCAGCACAGCCTGCTGGCCTGGGAGCAGATGGGCGAGCCCCGACGCGAGAAGTTCGAGCAGCAGCTCAAGGTCTACGCGGCGCGCTATCTGCGCCACATGAAGCGCGAGGAAACCGAGATCCTGCCGCTGGCGGCCCGCATCTTCAGCGCCGACGACTGGGCCGAGCTGGACGAGGCCTTCGGCAGCCACCAGGACCCGCTGGCGCAACGCGCCGGCCAGCCGGTGGATGAGGCCTACGCACCGCTGCGCCAGCGCATCCTGGCGGCGCTGCCGGCGCCGTTGGGGTGGGGGCCGGCGCTGGATCAGGCCGGCGGCTGATCCACCTCAGCCGCGACTCGAGCGCAGCAGCGTCAGCCGCCCGCTCGCCGCCCAGCTTTCCAGCGGCCGGCGGATGTCCTGACGCAGTTCGTCCTCGCTGCCGGCACGGGCGTCCAGCAGGCCGACCCAGGCGTTGCGGCCGGTGTCCTTGGCGTCGTAGAGGGCCGCATCGGCCAGGTCGATGGCGGCATGCCAGTCCAGCGCGCGCGGCAGGCTGGCGCACAGCGGGAAGGCCGAGAACCCGACCGAGCAGGTCATGGCCAGGCTCAGGCCGCCGGTCAGCTCGAAGGGCTGGGCCGAGACGGCCTGGCGGGCCCGTTCGGCCAGCTCGGCGGCGCGACGGCGCGGCGTGCCGCGGGCGACGATGAGGAACTCCTCGCCGCCCCAGCGCACCAGGTAGTCGGTGGCGCGGAAGACCTGCTCCAGCCGGCCGCGCATCTGCATCAGCACGGCATCGCCCGCCATGTGGCCATGGGCATCGTTGATGCGCTTGAAGTGGTCGATGTCGATCAGGAAGAACAGCAGGTCCTGCTCGTTGTCGCCGTCGTTGCGGACCGCCGGCAGGTCGCCCGGCGGCTCGAAGTGGCGCAGCGTCAGCGCCGCGTCCGCCGGCATCTGGCGGTCCAGGAAGCGGCGGTTGCGCAGGCCGGTCAGCGGGTCGGTGAGGCTGGCCTCCTCCAGTTCGAAGGACTTGGCCGTCAGCGCCGCCTTGGCGGCTTCCAGCTCCACGGTGCGCTCCTGCACGCGCGCCTCGAGCACGCGGCGGTGCCGCAGCAGCAGGCGGGTGCGCATGCGCACGATGAGGGCCACCAGCAGCACGGCGCCGACGACGGCCCCGGCCATGGCCCAGCGGGTCTGCCACCAGGCGGCGCGCACCTTGACGCCGATCTTGAGCTCGTTGACGCTCCAGGCACCGTCGCGGTTGCTGCCCTGCACCTGCAGCTGGTAGTAGCCCGGCGCGAGATTGGTGTAGGCCGCCGTGCGGCCCAGCAGGCCGGCGTCGATCCAGGTGGCATCCAGGCCCTGCAGGCGATACCGGTAGCGGTTGCGGCTGGGCTGGCTGTAGTCCAGCGAGGCGAAGGCCAGGCTCAGGCCGCGCTCGCCGGGCGCCAGCACGATGTCGGCGCCGCCGGCGGGCAGCGGCCTTTCCTCGCCGTCCACGCGCAGTTCCGAAACGACCAGCGGCGGCTTGTAGGTCCAGGGCGAGAAGCGGTCGGGGTCGATGACCAGCAGGCCGCGGGCGCCGCCGAACAGCATGCGACCATCGTCCAGCTTGGCGTAGGCGCGGAACCAGCCGGTGCCGAGGTCGGCACCGTCGGCAGCGCCGAGCTCGCGGCGTTCGCCCTTGTTCGGGTCGTACATATTGCGCTGCGACCAGACGCGGCCCTGCTTGTCGAACAGCAGGTTGGCGCCGAAGGCACCGCCGATGTCGGAGGCGCCGACGACCTCGAAGCGCGCCTTCTTGCCGTCACTGTCGATGAGGCGGTGCAGGCCGGTGCCGGTGTCCACCCACAGGCGGCCGGCCAGGTCGACCGCCATGCCGAGCACGGTCTGGCCCGTCAGGCCCGTGGGCTCGACCCATTCGGCGACCGGCTCGTCGGCGCCCGGCTTGGCGACGCGGAACAGGCCGGCCGCGCCGCCCGCCCACAGGCTGCCGTCGGGCAACAGGGCGAAGGCGTTGACCTCGCCGGTGCCGCCCACCAGGCCGGCCGTCGGGATGGCGCGCATCTGCGGGTGCTGGGGCGTCCAGCGCATCAGGCCGTCCAGCGTGGCGATCCACAGCGCGCCGTCGTCGGTCGCCTGGAAGCGGCGCGGCACGGCGTTGCCGCTGCGCAGGGTTTCCTTCCAGCGGCCCTGGGTGTCGAAGCGCAGCAGCTGGGTGTCGATGGCAACCCAGACCGAGCCGTCCTTGCTCTGGCCGAGCGCATTGACGCGGCCCGGCGGCAGGCCGCCGCCGCCCTGGGCCACCAGGCCGAGCGGCATCAGGTCGCGGTCGCGGCGCTCGATGCCGCCGGCCAGCGTGCCCAGCCAGATCTCGCCGTTGTCCAGCTGCAGGATGCTGCGCACGTCCAGGCCGCCGGAGACCGAACCGATGGCCTCGCGCACCATGGACAGGCCGGGCAGCGAGGGCACATGGCGCATCAGGCCACCGCCATAGCTGCCGGCCCAGACGGTGCCGGAGGGGTCGCGCATCAGCGCGCGCACATCGCTGCGCGGCGCGGTGCCGGCGCCGGTGGCGGGCAGGCGTTCGATCAGGGCGCCATCGGTCGCGCGCCGGCGCGACACGCCCGAGGCGTCGCCGAACCAGAGCTCGTCGGCATCGGGCTGGGCCATGGCCATGACGGGCCAGGCGCCGGACGTGGCGCCGGGCTGGGCGCCGGGGCTGAAGGGCAGCGGCTGGCCCTGCGGCGACAGCGCGCGCAGCCGACCCTGGGCCGTGCCGATGATGATGCGGCCGTCCAGCGACTCGCTGATCATGGTGACGAGCTGGTCGCCGACGCCGACATCCAGCGTCTCGATGGGGCCGTCGACCGCCTTGCGGGCCAGGCCGCGCCAGGTGCCTATCCACAGCGTGCCCTGGCGGTCGACGAGCAGGGTCTGCACGCGCGGGTCGGGCAGGCCGTCTTCCTTGCCGCGCTGGTGGGTGAAGCGCTGGGTCTTGACGTCGAAGCGGTCCAGGCCGCCGCTGCCGCCAATCCACAGCGTGCCGTCCTTCTCGAGCGCAAAGGTGCGCACGGTGTTGGCGGCGGGGGCGGTCTCGTCGGCCGACTTGCCGTCGCGGGCCCAGCGGTCCCAGCGGCCGGTGGCCACGTCCAGGCGCACCAGGCCGCTGTTGCCGGCGGCCACCCACATCCAGCCGCGCGGGTCGGGCAGCATGGCGCGCACGAACTGCTCGGGCAGCAGCTGGCCATCGGGGCCGCTCAGCGGGTAGCGGCGGAAGGCGTAGCCGTCGAAGCGCAGCAGGCCCTCGGGCGATCCGGCCCACAGCAGGCCGCGGGCGTCCAGCGCCAACGCCGACACGACGTTGTCCCTGACCGCGCCCGGCTCACCGATGGGCTCGAAGCGCGGCACCACGGCCTGCGCCGCGCCAGCCAACCCAACGGCGAGCAGAAGGGCTGCACACCCTTTTGTTATCAAGACCCTCATAACGGCATTCTCGGGCACCGAAAAGACCCTGCCGGCCGGGTCTTGCCCTCAGATCATGTGAATGATTACTGCGCCAAGGGCTTGGCGATGGCGTCGATGCGCTCGACAACGTCGGGCGTCAGCTTGGGCGTGACGGCCAGGGCGCCGAGGTTGTCATGCAGCTGCTCGATGCGGCTGGCGCCCAGGATGACGGTGGACACGCGCGGGTTGCGGTTGATCCAGGCGATGGCCAGCTGGGCGGTGTTGCAGCCCAGTTCGGCGGCGATCTCGCCGAGCTTGCCCACGGCGTCGTTCTTGGCCTTGTCCTGCAGCTGCTCGCGCATCCAGCTCATGTTCTCCAGCGCGCCACGGCTGCCGGCCGGAATGCCGCCGCGGTATTTGCCGGTCAGCAGGCCCGAGGCCAGCGGGCTCCACGTCGTCAGGCCCAGGCCGATGTCCTCGTACAGGCGGGCGTACTCCTGCTCGACCTTGCGGCGATGGAAGAGGTGGTACTGGGGCTGCTCGACGACCGGCTTGTGCAGATGGTGGCGCTCGGCGATCTCCCAGGCGGCGCGGATGTCGCTGGCACTCCATTCGCTGGTGCCCCAGTACAGCGCCTTGCCCTGGCGGATGATGTCGCTCATGGCCCAGACGGTTTCCTCGATGGGCGTGTTCGGGTCGGGGCGGTGGCAGTAGATCAGGTCCAGGTGCTCGAGCTGCAGGCGCTTGAGCGAGCCGTCGACCGCCTGCATCAGGTATTTGCGGTTCAGCGTGTCCTTGCGGTTGGTCGTCGTCACGCCGTCACGCGACAGACCCCAGAAGAACTTGCTGGAGACGATGTAGTCCAGGCGGTTCCAGCCCAGGGCCTTGAAGGCCCGGCCCATGACGACCTCGCTCTCGCCCTGGGCATAGACCTCGGCGTTGTCGAAGAAGTTGATGCCGGCATCGAAGGCGGCGGCCAGCATCTCGGTGGCGGCCTTGGTGTCGACCTGGTTGTGATACGTGACCCACGAGCCGAGGGAGAGTTCGGAAACCTGGAGGCCGGCACGGCCGAGGCGGCGGTATTGCATGGAGAGATCCTGGGGGCTGAGGTGCGGAAAAGCGACAGCTTAAGCCGCGCCGTCCGGCCCTGCCGGCACGTGGCCACAATGGCCCCAGGCGCGCTGCGGGCGGCGCGCAGGACGGGAGAACGATGACGCTGCCGCGACGCTTGTCAAGGCGCGGCCTGCTGCTGGCGGGCCTGGCCGGCGTCTGCGCCGCGCGCGCCGAAGAGCCGCCTCTGCACGTCCTCGTCGACGGCAGCCTGGAGATGCCGCAGGTCCAGTTCAAGGACGGCCGACCCGTCGACGGCCTGCAATACCTGCTGGCCATGGAGCTGGGCCAGCGCCTGGGCCGCATGGTGCGTTTCCGCCTGGTGCCACGCCGGCGCATCGCCCAGCTGCTGGACCAGGGCCAGGAGGCCGATCTCGTCTGCAACTACATCCCCGGCTGGCTGCCCGGGCCGCTGCAATGGAGCCGCCCCTATCTGGACGATGCCGACATGCTGATCACCGCGGCGCGTCACCCGGCCCCCACGCAGCTGCAGGACGTCAGCGGCCAGCGCATCGGCACGGTCTCCGGCTTTCTCTATCCCGAGACCGAGGCGGCCCTGGGCTCGGGCTTCGTGCGCGACGACGCGCCCAATGTGATCACCAATCTGCGCAAGCTGGCCTCGGGCCGCATGGACCACGCCATCGTCGGCCGCGTCACCTTCGACTATCTGCAGCGCCGCAGCGAGATTCCACTGGGACTGCACCCTCCCCTGGTCATCGCCAGGCTGCGCACGGCCTGCGCGCTGTCGCCGCGCAGCAGTCTGCCGCTGGCCCAGCTCGATGCGGCCCTCGCCGCCATGCAGGCGGACGGCAGCCTGACGCACATCGTCGAGCGCTTCCGCTGAGGGCCGCCGCATGAGATTGACGCGGCGCCACCTGCTGCTGGCCCTGGGCGCGCCGGCCACCACGGCCGCGGCCGCGGCGCCGCTGGTCGTCCTCGTCGACAGCAGCGTGCAGATGCCGCAGGCCCTGATCCGCGACGGCCAGGTCGTCGACGGCCTGCAACACGACATCGCCATCGAGCTGGGCCAGCGCCTGGGCCGCCCCGTGCGCTTTCGCGTCGTTCCGCGACGGCGCGTCGGCCCGCTGATGCTGGCCGGCGAAGACGCCGACCTGATCTGCACCTATCTGCCCGCCTGGCTGCCCGGGCCGCTGCAGTGGAGCCGGCCTTTCCTGGACGACGGCGAGCTCCTCGTCACGGCCAAGCGCCACCCGGCGCCGATGCGGCTGGCGGAGCTGGCCGGCCAGCGCATCGGCACCATCGCCGGCTTCGAGTACAACGAAGTTGCCGCTGCGCTGGGCGCGGCCTTCCTGCGCGACGACGGCCCCAATCTGGAGAGCCTGCTGCGCAAGCTCGCCCTCGGGCGCGTCGACCACGCCCTGGTCGGCCGCGCCAGCTTCGAATACCTGCTGCGCCGCGGCGAGGTGCCGCTGGCCCTGCACCCGCCGCTGGTCGTCGCGCACTGGCGTACGGCCTGCGCCCTGTCGCCGCATGCGCTGGTCGCGCTGGCCGATCTCGATGCCGCCCTGATGGCCATGCAGGCCGACGGCAGCCTGGCGCGCATCGCAGACAAATACCGATGATCTATCGTTGAGGGCATGAAGTTAGCTGTCATCGGCGCCGGCCCTGCCGGCCTCGCCCTCGCCCTGCTCGCCGCCGAGCGTCTCCCGGGCACCGAAATCCATCTCTTCGACACCCGCGCCCTGGACCGCGACATCAGCGGCGACGCACGCACGCTGGCGCTGAATCTGGGCAGCATCCGCCTGCTGGAGCGCCTCTCGGCCTGGCGGCCGGAGGGCGCCCAGGCCATCCGCACGGTGCACGTCAGCCAGGCCCCGCCCGCCCCTATCACGGGCGAAGTGCGCATCAGCGCGGCCGAGCAGGGCCTGCCCCAGCTCGGCGCCGTGCTGCCCTATGGCGCCCTGGTGGCGCCGCTGCAGCAGCGCTGGCTGGATCTGGCCGGACAGCAGCGCGAGCGGCTGTTCACGCGCTTTGCCACGCCGGTGCATGCCATCCGCTCGGACGCCAGTGGCGTCGAGCTGGACTGCGGCGAAGGGCCGGTCGTCGACCGCTTCGACCTCGCCGTCGTCGCCGAGGGGGGTGTGTTCGCCGAGCAGGAGCGCAAGGCCATCCAGAGTGACTACCACCAGAACGCCTGGGTCGGCCAGGTGCGCCTGGCCGCGCCCGGCCTGCAGGGCCTGGCCATCGAGCGCTTCACGCGCAACGGTCCGCTGGCCCTGCTGCCCTTGCCCGACGACGCCCAGGGGCCGCGTGCGGCCCTGGTCTGGTGCCTGCCCCAGGCCGAGGACGACATCGCCTCACTGAACGATGCCCAGCGCCTCGTCGTCATCCAGCAGCAGCTGCCCGCGGTGGCGGGCACGCTGACCGGCATCTCGGCGCTGAAATGCTTTCCGCTGGGCCTGAACGCCGAGACGCGGCTGCTGCAGGGCCGCGCCCTGCGCATCGGCAACGCGGCCCAGACCCTGCACCCGGTCGCCGGCCAGGGGCTCAACCTCGGCCTGCGCGATGCCCAGGCCCTGGTGGACGCCCTGCGCGAGGCGGCCGAGACCGGCCAGAACCTGGACACCGTGCTGGCCCGCGTCGACTGGCAGCGCGCGCCCGACCGCTGGCCCATGATCGCCGCGACCGATTTTTTGGCGCGCAGCTTCGCGTGGCGACTGCCCGGACTGCCGGCCTTGCGCGGACTGGCCTTGGCTGGACTTGAATTGGCGACACCGCTCAAAAAGGCCCTCGCCCATCGCATGATGTTCGGAGGCTGAGGTGGAGATTCGTTCCATCCAAACCGACGAGATCGAAACCGCCCGCCAACTGCTGGCCGCCAACGACTGGGGCAAGCGCGTCGCCGATGCCGGCGTCTTTGCCGAACTACTCTCGCGTTCTCAAATCGCCCTGGTGGCCGTCGACAACGGCCAGGTCGTCGGCTTCCTGCGCGCCATCACCGACGGCCTGTTCAACGGCTATATCTCCATGGTCGTCGTCGCCGCCAGCCACCGCGGTCGCGGCATCGGCAGCGCCCTGGTCCAGGCCGCCATCGCCGGCAACGACGAGATGACCTGGGTGCTGCGCGCCGGTCGCAACGGCGTGTCGGCCTTTTATGAAAAGCTGGGCTTCCAGGTCTCCGACGTGGCCATGGAACGCAAGCGCAAATCCTGAATCGAGCCTTGATGCGAACCACCCTCTCCCTGACCCTGCTGCTGGCCGCGACGCTGCCGGCCCAGGCCCAGCTCATCCCGCCGGCCCGATCAATAGCCGGCGTCACGCAGGAGGAATGGTCCAAGCGCTGGTGGCACTGGGCCATGTCCTTCGAGGAAGACGACAGCCCCGTCGCCGACCCCGATGGCAGCCTTTGCGCCAGCGGCCAATCGGGGCCGGTCTGGTTCCTGGCCGGCACCTACGGCACGGCCCGCACCGTGCGCAGCTGCCGCATCCCGGCCGGCAAGACGCTGTTCTTCCCCCTCGTCAACGCCATCACCTTCCCGCCCGACGACGAGCGCGAGGCCTGTGCGTCGCTGATGCTGCGCGCCGAGACCCAGACCGAGGCCCCCGCCGCCCTGGTGCTGGAGCTCAACGGCAAGCGCTTCTCCGGCCTGGAGGCGCATCGCCAGGCCACCCGGGGCTGCTTCCTGGTCGCGCCCGACGACGACGCACCGGCCGCCGCCAACGGCTATTACGTGGCCTTGGGGCCGCTGAAGGCCGGCCGCTACACGCTGAACTTCGGCGGCATCCTGCCCAGCCTGTCGCAGGCCGTGACCTACACCCTCGATGTGAAGTGATCCGGGTTGGCCTGATCTCCGACACCCACGGCCTGTTGCGGCCCGAAGCCCTGGCCTGGCTGCAGGGCAGCGACTTCATCGTGCACGCCGGCGACATCGGCGATCCGGCCATCCTCGAACAGCTCGCCGCCATCGCACCCGTCACGGCGGTGCGCGGCAACAACGACAACGCGCCCTGGGGCCGGGCCTTGCCGGAAAGCGCCGAGTTGCTGGTGGGCGGCCTGAAGCTGCATGTGCTGCACGACCTGGCCGAGCTGGCCGTCGACCCGCACGCGACCGGCCTGGCTGCCATCATCACTGGCCATTCGCACCAGCCGCATATCGAGGATCGCGATGGCGTGCTGTTCGTCAACCCAGGCAGCGCCGGCCCGCGGCGCTTTCGCCTGCCCATCGCGGCGGGTGAGTTGCTCATCAGCGACGGCCAGATGCAAGCCCAAACCATGGTGCTGGTGGCCTAGACTCCGGCCAACTGCATGGTCATGACATGACGCCCGCACCCATCCCCGCCAACGACGCCGAGCGTCTGCGCGTGCTGCGCGAGCTGCTCATCCTCGACACGCCACCCGAGGAGCGCTTCGACCGCATCGTCGGCTTCGCCGCCGAAGAGTTCGACATGCCCATCGCCCTGGTCAGCCTGGTCGACGAGCAGCGCCAGTGGTTCAAGGCCCGCGTCGGCCTGGATGCCTGCGAGACCTCGCGCGAGATCTCCTTCTGCGGCCATGCCATCGTGCAGAGCGATCTCTTCGAGGTGCTGGACGCGGCCCTGGACCCGCGCTTCGCCGACAACCCCCTGGTCGTCGGCGCGCCCTTCATCCGCTTCTACATCGGCGCGCCGCTGGCCCTGCCCTCCGGCGCCACGGTGGGCACCCTCTGCCTCATCGACACCAAGCCGCGCCATTTCGACATGCTGGATCGCGCCATCCTCGGCACCCTGCGCGACCTCGTCGTCGCCGAGCTGGTGGGCCAGGGTGAGAAGGAAAGCCAGTCGTGACCGCCATCGCGCGCAGCGGCCGCCTGCTCCTCGTGGAGCCGCAATTCGTGTTGCGCCGCACCGTGTCCACCATGGCGCGTGAGATGGGCCTGGCCGATGTGCAGGAGGCCACCAGCACCGCGGTGGCCGAGCGCCTGCTGTTCGAGCGCCGCTACGACGCGCTGCTGATCGCCATCGACGACGAAGGCGAGGCGCTGGAGCTGCTGCGCCGCCTGCGCGCCGGCGAGTCCTCCCACCCCGCCGGCGTGCCGGTGGCCGCGACGGCCTCGAGCTGCGACGTCGAACTGGCGCTCAAGCTCAAGCAGCTCGACGTCTGCCGCCTGCTGCTCAAGCCCTTCAAGGTGCGCGGCATGCTGGAGGTCATCTCCGCGCTCGGTGCGCCCGAACCGCTGCCCGAGCACTGAACAGGCCGGTCCGGCCGCCGCTTTTAGGTCTATCGGCCCTGGCCCTTCGCTCTAGCATGGGGCACCCATGCTGCGCCTCACCCTGACCTCCGCCGCCCTGCTGGCCACATTGCTGGCCGGCTGCGGCACGCCCAGCCAGCCCTTGCCCATGGCCGTCACGGCGGCCGATGCGCTGCAGATCCGCGGCTGGGTGCCGGAGGCGCTGAAGGGGCAGATCGCCGTCGCCACCGTCAAGGGCGGCCAGGAGACGGGACGCTGGTGGGGTTCCAAGGTCAGTGCGATGGCGCTGCAGCAGGCCCTCGACGAGTCGCTGTTTTCCGTCGGCATGAAGCCGCTGTCCCCCGAACCGGCGCCCCGCTTCGAGCTGCAGGCCGAACTGGAGGCGCTCGACCAGCCCCTGGTGCCCGCGCTGGGCGTGACCGTGGGTACGGCCGTGCGCTACACCCTGGTCGACAAGGCCAGCGGCAAGACGGTCTACCAGCGCCGCATCGCCAACACCGACGAGGCCAGTTTCAGCGAGGCCATCCTCTCACCCAACGAGAGGCTGCGCATCGCCAACGAGCGCGCGCTGCGGGCGAATATTGATTTGCTATTGCGGGATCTGGTGACGCTCAGGCCGTAGCCAATTGCTTGCGGACTCGACGCAGCAGGCATCACCGCCACCACTCGACGCGACTTTTTGCCTCTGCGATGGCCGCCTCTGCATCTGGGGCAAAACACTCTGAGAAGCGCCCGAACGGCAACCAGCACCTCTCGAGCGGGTCATCGCTCCAACGCAAAACGGTGAAGCCGAAAGTGCCACTGTCCCGACGGAAGATCTGAAGCTTGTGCTTCCCGTCCGATGCCGTCAGCTCTCTTTCAACATGCCGCGCGGTCATTGGCCCTCAGCCACCCGCTCATGCCGCGCCCGCCCCGCTGTCGCCCACAACAGCAGCGCGAACACGCAACCGGCCACGCTGGTCAGCCCGAAGAACCACATCATGTCGCCATAACCCGCCGGGTTGGCGGCGCTGGCGCCAGCCCGGTCGTTGAGCCAGCCGGCCACCAGATTGGCGCCGCTGATGCCGGCGTTCTGCACCACCCACATCAGGCCGATGGCCGTGCCGAAGCGATTCGGCGCGACCAGGCGGCTGGTCAGCGGCCACATGACGGCCGGCACCAGGGAGTAGCTGACGCCGATCAGGGCCGTTGGCACCCACAGGCTCCAGTGCGTCAGCGCCAGCACGGCCAGGGCCACCGGCAGCAGCAAGGCACCGAAGGCCAGGAAGGGCGCATAGCGGTTCAGCCGGTCGCACATCCAGCCGAAGGCCGGCGTCGCGAAGATGGCCGCCAGGAAGACATAGCTGTTCATCTCGCCGGCCGCGGCCAGGTCCAGGCCGTGCACATGCTGGAAATACTTGATGGAGAAGGTGCTGCGGAAGGCCAGGATGACCGAGTACCAGAGCACGCACAGCAGCAGCAGATACCAATAGGCATTGCCGAAGTGCAGCAGGTCGCGCCAGACGAACTTCTCGGCCGATGACTTGCCCGTGGGCAGCAGGCCGGCGCGGCGCGGGCCGCGGTCCACCCACCAGTAGGCCAGGGCCGCCACGAAGGCTGAGAAGGCGATGGCCGCGGCGATGACCAGGGGCGGCTGCCAGCCCTGGGCATAGGACCCCGCGAACCAGGTCGGCGACATGTCGGCGCCATAGGAGCCCATGCGGCCGACGGCCAGCTCGGCGCCCATGGCCAGGGCCAGGCTGCGGCCGCCGAAGTAGTCGGCCACGGCGGCCAGGGTCGCGATATTGAAGGTCTCGGCGCCGATGCCGAACAGCAGCCGGCCCGCGGCCATGCCGGCGAAGCCGGGGCTGAAGGCCGTCAGCGCAGCGCCCAGCGCACAGATGCCAGCCGTCACCAGCGTCATGCGCGCCGCGCCGAAGCGGTCCACCAGCACGCCGCCCACCAGGATGAGGACGACGTTGGGCAGGCTGTAGATGGCGTTCAGCAGCGCGATCTGCGAGTCCGAGAAGCCGCGCTGCTGCTGCAGCAGGTCGGCCACCGGGCCGATGGAGTCGTAGACGTAGAAGTTGCCGAACAGCGAGATCGCCACCAGCACGGCCACGACCCAGGCCACGGTGCGGCCCGGCTGGGCCACGGGCATCATGGCAGCGGCGCTCACTTGCTCAGAAGCGACTTGACGGCCGCCTCCAGTTGCAGGTCTTCACCCGCGTCCAGCCTGGCCTTGTCATGCGGCACGACGACGTCAGGCGTGACCAGGGCGCGCTCCATGAAGTCGCCGTTCTGGGCCCGGAAGCCCACCTGCGGGATGCCGAAGACGGTGGCGCCGTCCTGCATGGTCTCCCACCACACCGCCGTGCCCGTGCCCGCCACCGGCATGCCGATGAGCTTGCCGATGCCGAGGTGCTTGTAGGTCCACGGGAAGAGGTGAGCGTCGGAGTAGTTGCTCTCGCTGATCAGCACGGCCGAGGGTTTGGTCCATTTGCCGCCCGGCTCCCAGCCCAGGCTCTGGCCGCGCGGCATGAACTCCAGGTACTTCTTGCCGGACAGCAGCGTGGCCAGCTCGTCGTGCAGATTGCCGCCGCCGTTGAAGCGGGTGTCGACGATGAGGGCTTCCTTGCCGCTGGCGCGGCCCAGAGCCTCGGAATAGGTCTGGCGGTAGCTGCCGTCGTCCATGCCGCGCACATGCACATAGCCCAGGCGGCCGCCCGAGAGCTTGTCCACCAGGGCACGCTCCTTGCGCACCCAGCGCTTGTAGAGCAGCTCGCGCTCGGCGCCCAGGCTGATGGCCTTGAGCGTCTGCTCGAAGTGCTTGCCCGTGGCCGGGTCCAGCACCTCCAGCACGACCTGCTTGCCGGCCTTGAGGTTGAGCACCGAGTCGAACTCGGCACCGGCCGCGATGGTTTCGCCGTCGATGGACTGGATGACCATGCCGGGCTTGACGCGGCTGGCGGCCAGGTCCAGCGGGCCGCCCTCGATGACCTCGCCCACCTTGACGCCGGCACCCCTGTGACTCAGGTCGTAGAACAGGCCCAGGGAGGCTGTCGAGTCGCCGCGCGAGGCGGGGCGGTAGCTGCTGCCGGTGTGCGAGACATTCAGCTCGCCCAACATTTCGCTCAGCAGCTCGGCGAAGTCGGCACCATCGGCCACGAAGGGCAGCTGGCGCTCGTAGACCTTGCGGTAGCCGGCCCAGTCCACGCCGCCCATGTCGCTGACATAGAGCTTCTCGTAGGTCTGGCGCCAGACGTGGTCGAACATCTGCGCGCGCTCGGCGGCGTGGTCGATGCGCAGCTCGGCCGAGAACCTGAGCCCTTCAGTCTTCACATCGCCCTTGCCGTCGTCGCCGGGCACCTTGAACTTCTGCACCTTGCCGCCGGTCATGACGAAACCGTTGGCGCCCTTGGCGTCCAGCACCAGGCTGACGGCGTCGATCTTGCCGCCGGGCAGCGAGGCGACGCGCTTGCCCTCCTTCTCGCGCAGGCGTACCTGCCACAGCTCGAAGCCATCGTCGCTCTTGACGACATAGAACAGCTGCTCGCCGTCCGGCGTCATCGCATAGTCCTTGATGTCGCCCGAGGTCGTGGTGATGCGCACCACGCGGTTCTCGATGCCCTCGTGCTCGATGACGACGGGCTTGGGCGGCTCGGGCTTCTTGTCTTCCTTCTTGGCGGCGTCCTTCTTGTCGCCGTCCTTCTTGTCGTCTTTCTTCTCGGCGTCCTTCTTGTCGGCCGCCTTCTTGTCATCCTCCTTCTTGGCGTCGTTCTTCTCGTCCTCCTCATGCTTCTTCAGCTGGGCGAACTCGGCCTTGTCGAGCTGGTAGCGGTCGTAGGCGGCGCGGGTCAGGAACATCGCGTAGACGTCGGCATCGGTGCGCGCACCGCCGCCATTGCCGTGCAGGCCGTGGCGGTCGGCGGCCCAGATCAGCATCTGGCCCTGGCGCGCGAACATCGGGCGCACGTCCTCGTAGCCGCTGTTGCTCAGGTTGACGAGCTTGCCGCTGCCGTCGGCCGGCACCACGCCGACCTCCTGGCCCCAGCGGTTGCGGTCGACGAACTGCACCGCCAGGCTCTTGCCGTCGGGCGCCCAGTCGAACCACTGGTCGCCGTCTTCATAGGAGTAGTTGAAGTCGCTGGAGAGCACCTGGTGGGTCTTGCCACTGGCGATGTCCAGCACATGCAGGGCGGCGCGGTCCTGCAGATAGGCCACCTGCTTGCCGTCCGGCGAATAGCGCGGCTGGAAGTTCTGGTGGGCGTCCTGCAGCAGCACCTTGGTCGTCACGCGCGGCGCGTTGAAGAAGCTGGGCACGGCCTTCTTGTCACCGGCAATCGCCGCCTCGCACAGGCTCCACTGGCCGTTGACCTCGCAGGCGTAGAGCAGCTTGCGGCCATCAGGGCTGAAGCTGACCGAGCGTTTCTGGCCGGGACCGTCGGTGATGCGGCGGGTGTTGCCGAACTCGGCCGACGAGACGAAGACCTGGCCGCGCACGATGACGGCCACTTCGCTGCCGTCGGGACTGACGGCCATGTCGGTGGCGCCGTCGGACAGCTTGAGGTTCTCGACGCGCGGCTGCATGGCGTCGGCCGCGATGCCCACGCCGACCTTCTGCGGCGTGGCCGTGTCACCCGCCATGGTGTAGAGCTCGCCATCGAAGCCGAAGCTCAGCGTGCCGTCGGCCGTGACGCTGAGGAAGCGCACCGGATTCTGGGTGAAGCGGGTGATCTGCTGGGTCGCCGCGGGGTTGTCCAGCGGCATCTTCCAGACGTTGAAGGAACCGCTCTTCTCGCTGAGGTAGTAGACCGACTTCTCGTCGGCCGACCAGACCGGGTTGCGGTTTTCGCCGCCGGTGCTGGTCAGCTTGCGGTGCTGGCCGGTCTTGGCGTCCCACAGCCAGATGTCGCGCGCCACGGGCGAGACATGGTGCTTGCGCATGCCGTTCTCATAGCCCTTCCAGTCCTCGTAGACGAGCTGGCTGCCGGCCTTGTTGTAGCGGCCGGCCAGGGCCGGTTCGCTGAAGACCTGCTCGGGGCGGCGGCCGCCCTCGATGCCGACCTGGTAGAGCTCGCCCTGGGCCGGCGACGGGAAGGCCATGCTGGTTCGCACATCCTGGCGCTGGGCCGAGAACAGCACAGCCTGGCCGTCGGGCGTGAAGGCGATGGGCGTCTCCCAGGCCGAATGCGTGGTCAGGCGGCGCGACGGGCCGCCCTCGGCCGCGACGAGGAAGACATCGTTGTTGCCGTAGACGTCCGAGCCATAGGCCAGCAGCTTGCCGTCCGGCGACCAGACCGGCGCCATCACATGGTTGCCATTGGCCACCAGCAGGCGTGCCGTGCCGCCGGCCGCGGCCACCACGTAAAGATTGCCCTGGAAGGTGAAGGCGATCTGCCTGCCGTCCGGCGAGATGCTGGACTGGCGCAACCACAGCGGGTTGGTCACGGGGCCGAGGGGCGCGCTCGGCGCGGCAAAGGCGGACAGAGCGGTCGACAGCGCCAGGGCGGCGCCCGCGAGTTTGAAACAACGCATGGCAGGAGGGTGATGAGGCTGAGGCGAGCGAGTCTAGAAGCCTCGCTTCGCCCAGAGGAAAGTCACCGCCCCAGGATTACCCCAGCTTGCGATGCGCCAGGGCCGGCAGTTGCTGGCGCGGCTGCGTCGATGGTCAGACCTGGTTCAGCAGCCTCAACTTGCCATCCGGCAGATTGCCGTTGACGCCGAGGTAGCTGTCGACGTCGAACAGCCGCCAGGCCGGGATCACGAAGGACAGCCGCTGGGCGTCGTTGCCGGCGATGTGCATGCCCACGAAACTGGGCGCCTCGCCGTCATCGTTGCGCACGATGACAGGGCAGCCGCTGTCGCCAGGCAGCGTCTGCTCGCCGAAACGCAGCTGAAGCTTCAGCGCCTGCTGCAGTACCTGACCGTCGCCGTCGGCGAAGCCGTAGTCGAGCAAATGGTCTTCATCGCTCATGTCCAGCGAAGCCGACAGCGACAGGGCACCACTGGCGCCACGGGCCGGGTGGTTGGCCGGCACCAGCAGCTCCAGCAGACGCCCGTCTGCAAGTCGGTCGCCCAGGTCGGCAAGGCTGGTCACCCAGGGATGTTGGGCCGACAGCATCAGGCCAGCCAAGGCAGCCTTCAACCGAGCGCCATCAACGACCTCGGCCAGCTGCGCGTCGAAACTGCGCACCGGGAAGCGCGCCAGACGCCCGCCAAAGGCCTTGCTGCTGGCGCAGCTATTGGGCTCGACAGCCGAGCCGTCTGCCGTAAAGCGCCGCACCTCCACCGGCGCCCGCAAAGGGCCGCCGTCCAGCGGTTGGGGGCTGAGCACGTGGATGGCCGACAGGGCATAAGTGCGCCCGCCCGCACGTACCGCGCAAGCGAGGCTGCCGTTGTCCCTGTTGCCTGCGCCATCGTCGGTGGCCACCGCGCTGGCCAGTTGTGCCCGGCCGCCCAGCACGCGCTCCTGCGGCTGCACATCGCAGGGGACGGCCACGAGCTGATCTCGGCCTTCTACCCAGGCCGGCGTCAAAAGCTCCCGCGGCAGCCGCTGCGACGCGCTCAGCCTCACCGAGCCCAGCTTGCGACGGACGATGAAGATCAGGCACACCTCGCGATGAAGAAACTCCTGCGCCTTCGCATCGCGCCGCCGCCTCAGGCCAGCACCGATCTGCACCAGCTGCCGATACCGCGGCACGAACTCGTCGCGACGTGATGCAGCCAGAACCTGAGCCAGCTGCAGCTGGCGGCCGAAGCTCAGCGCTTGCCATCGCTGCCGCGCCGCGCTCCAGACGGCCTCGTCGGGCGTGGCAGCGTGGCGCTCCAGCCGCCGCGAGGCGCGGCTCAGCCCTTCAGGCATGGTGCGCCGCCGTCGAGCTTGAGCTTGGCCTTCAGCTCGGGGCCCGGCTTGGGGACGAGCTTGCGCTCGTTGCCCAGCCAGTCCACCACTCGCGCCGCCACGGCGTCCGCCGTGTCCGTGGCCTTGGCGCTGCCCTGGGTGCACCTCAGGCTCAGCAGGTAGTTGCCCTGGTCGGCCACGACCTTGTCGATGACATAGCGATTGGCCTTGGTGTCGCCGGCCTTCATCGGCATGGCGTCCTTGGCCGTCTGGGCCTTCTGCAGCTCGTCACCGACCGCGTCGGCGGATGGCGGGGGCGCGACGACCGTCGCGGCCACGGTGCGCACCAGCACCAGCTTGATTTGCGGAGGGCTGGATGCATCGGTCACCATCAGCCCCAACTCAAGGCCGGCGGGCGTGCCCTTGGGAACGCGCACGTCGATGCTGCGGTCACCGGGCAGCGGATTGACGGCCTCGACGCCGCGCGTCGGCGAGTCGCGGAAGCGCGCCGAATAGGGCTTGGTACCGCCGGACACGGCAATGGCTTTGGACTGATCGACGTCGCTGCCAGCCGCAAAAGCCAGGTCCGGGCGATCGACGCTCAGCACGGATGCGGCATCGGACACGCCGCAGCTCTTCAATGCGGCAGTCTCATCCTGGTTCTTGTACAGGGCCAACTGCGCGGCCAACGGGTCGGCCAGGTTGGCTACCTGTTGACGGGACTCGGCCAAGGCCGCCAGAGTCGCGAAAGCCTCAGCCTGGCCCGATGGGGCACTGCTGATCTTCATGCCGCCTTGACCGCTTTGCGAGCCGCCATCAGAAGGCTTGGGTGCCAGATTGGCCGCCGCCAGCCGCTGCGAGATGAAGGTATCCACGCCGAGGCCCGGCGCAAAACCGGACACCACCTTGGCGAGCGAGCTCAGGGAGGCCGGGATAGAGGCCGGATCGACGACGGATTTGCTAACCAGCTTGTTGACGCTGGCATGGATCTCGGCAAGCAAGCCCTTGAGGCCGCCTGCCGCACGCGTCACCGTCGGCTCCAGCGTGGCGGCGTCGGCATTGGCCCCGACGGCCTTGGCATAAGTGGCGCGCGCGTCGGCGAGCTGCTGCTGCGCCACCGTCGCGGCTGCGGTGGGCAGCAGCGCGGCCGCCACGCTGGCTTCGGCCGCAGCCTGCTTCCTGGCCAGGTCGGGCAAGACCTCCTGCAACGCCTGTGCCTTCTCTTTGACCTCCGCGATCTGCTTGTCAGTGACCTGCAAGGGCCGCACCGCAGCCACTGCGCAGTTGACCGCCCCGATGCCACTCTGGTAAGCCTGCAGGGTCGGGTCCTGCAGGTCCTGGGTGCCGAAGAGATAGGCCGTGCCGGCCAGGCCCGCTGCCCCGACATAGGCGTCGCGATGCGCCTTGCCCACGCCAAGGCCGATGCTCAACACGCCCAGGCCCAAGAGGGCGTCGTTCAACGCGACCTTGGTGCCGACGAACGTCGTGGCTTTGTCATCCAACGCCCGCTTCAAGGACTCCGCATCGGCACGTGCCGTCGCCATGCTGTCGAGCTGACCGCTCGATTCACTCCGCGCCTGCCAGCTGACAGTGGGGTTCCCGGCGCAACCGGCCAGCAGCATCGACAGCGCAACGGTGCTCGTCAGGACCTGGCCACGATGGTCTGATGTGGATTTCATATCGCCCTCCAATCGCTCGGCAGGCGATTCTTGGGCGTCATCCCCGGGGCGGCATCCTCAGGATTGCCTAGGGCCCGTCAAAGTCATGGCACCACCCCTTTGGGAAAGTCCGCGTTCACAGCTTGCGATGCGCCAGGGCCGGCAGTTGCTGGCGCACCTGGGTCAGGCGCGCGGGGTCGACG
This sequence comes from Roseateles sp. FW305-36, assembly GCF_058787015.1. Lineage (NCBI taxonomy): Bacteria > Pseudomonadati > Pseudomonadota > Betaproteobacteria > Burkholderiales > Sphaerotilaceae > Roseateles > Roseateles sp. FW305-36. Next base: position 286,992 of record NZ_JBYSZK010000006.1, read on the forward strand.
TCGGCCGTGACGACGCCCTCGCCTTCGGCCAGCACGCTGAGCACCTGGCCCCAGGGGTCGATGATCATGCTGTGACCCCAGGTGCGGCGGCCGTTCTCGTGCTGCCCGCCCTGGGCCGGGGCCACGACATAGCATTGGTTCTCGACCGCACGCGCGCGCAACAGCAGCTCCCAATGGGCCTGGCCGGTCGTGTAGGTGAAGGCGGCCGGCACGGCCAGCAGGTCGACACCGGCATAGCCGCGGTAGAGCTCGGGGAAGCGCAGGTCGTAGCAGACCGACAGGCCGACGTTGATGTCGCCAGCCTCGAAGCGGGTCGGCTGGCTGCCGGGTTCCAGCACGCGGCCCTCGTCATAGCTCTCGCGGCCGTTGTCGAAGGCGAAAAGGTGGATCTTGTCGTAGCGGGCCACGCGCTCGCCATCGGGCGAGAACACCAGCGTCGAGTTGCGCACGCGCTCGGCCGTCGTCGATTTGATGGGCAGGGTGCCGCCGATGATCCACAGGCCCAGGTCGCGCGCGGCACTCGCCAGCATGGCCTGGATGGGGCCCTCGCCTTCGGTCTCGGCGAGCGACAGCTTGTCGCTGTCGTGCATGCCCATCAGGCAGAAATACTCGGGCAGGGCCGCCAGCTGGGCGCCGCGCCGGGCGGCGTCCTCCAGCAGGCGGCGCGCGGCCGCGAGGTTGGCGGCCACGTCGGGGCCGGAGACCATCTGGACAGCTGCGATCTTCATGGCAGCGCCGCCCGGCCGCCCGTAGGCGCTGACGCGCCCCCTCGGGGGGCAGCGAATGAAATGAGCGTGGGGGCTTTCATACGGCCGATGCTAGCCGTTCGACGTCCGCTGGGTTGTTAAGCCAGGAAAACGAGGCGCGGACGATGCCGTCCAGCCCTCGGGCCTGCATGTCCAGCGGTGTGTAGGGCAGGCCGTTGGCGCCGACATGGATGCCTTGGCCGGCCAACCGGGCACGGGTCGCCGGCGCGGCTTCGCCTTCGACAGTGAAGCTGACCAGGCCGGAGCGGGTACCGCTGCCGAGGTCGTGCAGGCGCACATGGGGCAGCTCGGCCAGGCGGTTGCGCAGCAGCACGGCCAGGCCCTGCACATGAGTCGCGATGGTGTCGATGCCGATCTCCAGCGCCTCGGCGATGGCCACCTGCAGGGCCAGCCGCAGCGCCACCGGCTGCTCGGCCGTCTCGAAACGGGCGCCCGAGACGTCCACCCAGGGCGGCTCCAGGCTGTCCTGGAAGCTCTTGCGCACATAGAGCAGGGCCGTGCCGCGCGGCCCGCGCAGATGCTTGCGGCCGGCGCTCTTCAGCACATCGCAACCCAAGGCCTGCACATCCACCGGCAACTGACCCACGGCCTGGCCGGCATCGATGAAATAGGGCACGCCGGCGGCGCGCGCCACACGACCCAGGGCCGCCGCGTCGTTGATGAGGCCCCCGTTGGCGGGCAGCCAGGTCAGCGAGACCCAGCGCACGCGTTCGTCGAGCATGGCCGCGGCGGCTTCGGCGTCGATGCTGCCATCGGCGCGACAAGGCAGCACCTCCACCGTCGCACCGCTGCGCTGGTAGGTGGCGAGATTGCCGCCCCATTCCTGGCGGCCGACGAGGATGCGGTCGCCGGTGCGGAGTGGCCTCGCGTGAATGAAGGCCGACCACGCCGCACCGAAGGCCGCCGAACCGCTGCCGTGAAAGGCCACTTCGTCGGTGCCGGCGTTGAGCAGCCGCGCGGCGTCCTCGCGCAGGCGCTGCAGCCGTGGCGCCACCATCTCACCCGCCTCCATCGGCCCGCGGCTCACCTCCAGCGCCAGATGCTGCTGCAAGGCCGCCAGCGCCGCTGCTGACAGGGTCGACGCGCCTGCGTGGTTGAGCAGCAGGCGCTCCGTCACGACACCAGCTCCACCAGGGCTTCGACCTCCACCGCCGCGCCCGCCGGCAGGCTGGCCACGCCGACGGCCGCGCGGGCATGCCGACCCTGCTCACCCAAGGCAGCGACGACGAGGTCGGACGCGCCGTCGGCCACCGCGCTGTGCTGGGTGAAGCCGGGCGCCGCTGCGACAAAGATGCCCAGGCGCAGCACCTGCCGCACGCGGCTCAGATCGCCGCCGACGGCCGCGTCCAGCACCGCCAGCACTTTCAGCGCCGCGATCTCGGCTTCGGCACGCCCGGCTTGCGCATCGAGGGCGCCCAAGCCCGGCGTGCCGATCTGACCCGCGATGACGAGCAGGCCGCGCCCTTCGCGGCAATGCAGATAGTTGGCCGCCGGCGCGGCCAGTTCGGGCAGGGTGTGGCCCAGTTCGGCCAGTCGTTGTTGGAGGTTCATGGCTTGAGAAGCAGCTTGCCCTGGGTCGCACGCGACGCGAGCAGTTGATGGGCCCGGCCGGCTTCGGCCAGGGGGAATTCGGCATGGATGCGCAACTGAACGGCACCGCTCAGCACGGCATCGAACACCGTTGCCGCCCGCGCGCGACGCTTGGCCGCGTCGGGCAGGAAGTGGGGCAACACGGGCCGTGTCAGCGTCAGGCTCTTCTTCATCAGGGCCAGCACGTCGACAGGATCGGGCTGGCCGCTGGCCGCGCCGAAGAGGATGAGATGGCCGCCCATGCGCAGCGTGTCCAGGCTGCCGGCAAAGGTCGTACGGCCCACCGAGTCGAAGACGACGGCGGCGCCGCGCGCGGCCGACGCCCAGTCACTGTCCGCCAGCAGCGGCGTCGCGCCCAGGCTGTGCAGCCAGTCGGCCTTCTCCGCACTGGACACGGTGCCGAAGACCGGATGGCCGCGGGCGATCAGCCACTGCACCAGCCAGCCGCCGACACCACCCGCCGCCGCATGCACCAGCGCCGGCGCGCCGGCCGGCAGGCGCGCGACATCGTCCAGCAGCATGGCCGCCGTCATGCCATGCTCCAGCGCGGCGGCGGCGTCGCGCAGGGGTAGCGCGTCGGGCACGCGTACCAGGTGTTCCAGCGGCACGGCCAGATGGCTGGCGTAGCCGCCCTGCACGCCCGTCGTGAAGGCAACGCGGTCGCCGACCTGCAACTCCGAACCGGACGCGACTTCGACGATCTCGCCCGCGCCCTCCAGGCCCAGCCGCCAGGGCAGCGCGATGCCGGGATAGCGGCCCTCGCGCTGGTAGAGGTCGACGAAATTGATGCCGGCATGGGCGATGCGCACCACCGCCTGGCCGGGCGCGGCCTGCGGCGTGGGCAGGGATTGCAGCTCCAGCACCTCGGGGCCGCCGAACTGGTGGACGACGATGGCTTGCGTGGACATGGCTTGGACCTCCGGCGTTAACGTCGCGCCAATGTCCGCCTCCGGTGCGCGCCGCGCCAGCGAGGTCTTTGCACACCGGCTGTGCCGATTTCTCAACACCATGCGCGAGCGCCTGCCACCCCTGTTCTCCCTGCAAGCCTTCGAGGCCGCCGCCCGCCTGGGCAACTTCAGCCGTGCCGCCGCCGAGCTGCACCTGACGCCGGGCGCCATCAGCCGCCAGGTGCGCCAGCTGGAGGACTGGTGCGGCCAGACCCTGTTCGAGCGCGTCGGCAACCAGATGCGGCTGACGGCCGAGGGCCGCGACCTGCTGGCCCGGCTCGGTGGCCCGCTGGCGGCCCTGCACGAAGCTGTCTACCCCGAGGCGGAAGACGCGCACCCGACGCTGCAGATCGCCACCCTCGGATCGCTGGCCCGCGCCTGGCTGCTGCCGCGGCTGGAGCGCTTCATCGCCGCAGCCCCCACCGTCCGCCTCATCGTGCAGACCGACTACGCCCTGGTGCGCCCGCCGCCGCGCGTGGCCCTGGTGGCGCTGCGCCATGGTCGGCCCGAGGACGGCGGCGAGATCCTGTTCGGCGACCGCCTGCTGACCGTCGCCGCACCAAGCCTGGCCAGGAAGCTGGGCCGCGACGCCACCCGCTGGCCGGCTGCCCGACTGCTCAGCCATGTGACCGGCGACGCGCCGCTGTGGCTGGCCGCGGCCGGCACGACGACGGCGCCCGAGGGGCCGGCCTTCAACGACGCCAGCGTGACGCTGGATGCCGCCGAGGAAGGCCTGGGCGTGGCCGTCACCCGCCTGTCCCTCGCACTGCCGCGGCTGCACGCCGGCACGCTGGTGCAGGCCCATCCGCTGCTGCTGCCCTCGCCACGCGCCAACCTCCTCGTCATTCGCGAGGACGCCGCCGCCCTGCCCGTCGTGAAGCGCTTCGCGGCCTGGTTGCGCGAAGAGGCTGCACAGACGGATGCCGACTTGAAAGCCTGGGAGCCGGCCTGAGCTGAGTTCGATGCAGTCCGGCCTGTTCGACGACCTGCCACCCGCCCTGCCGGCTGGCCTGCGCTACGAAGCGGGCTGGCTGTCGCCCGACGAGGAGGCCGCGCTGATCGCCCTCGTCAAGCAACTCCCGCTGCACGAGGCGAAGTACAAGGGCTACACCGCACGCCGCCGCGTCGTCAGCTATGGCGGCCAGTTCGACTACGACAGCAATGAGCTGCGACCTTCCGCGCCACTGATCGATGCATTGCACCCGCTGCGCGAACGCGTCGCGCGCTGGGCCGGCATCGACGCCCAGGCCCTGGTCCACGTCCTCGTCGCCGACTACTCGCCCGGCACGCCGCTGGGCTGGCATCGCGACGTGCCGGACTTCGAGGACGTGTTCGGCGTGTCGCTCGGCAGCGAGGCCTTGCTGCGCTTCAGGCGCTATCCGCCCGAAAGCCCGAAGCGCGCGGACATCGTCAAGCTGAACGTCGAGCCGCGCTCCATCTATGCCCTGCAGGGCGAAGCACGCTGGGGCTGGCAGCACAGCGTGGCGCCGGTGGATGCGCTGCGCTGGTCCCTCACCTTCCGGACGGCGCGGCGATAAGTCACGGCCCCTGAAGCTGCGTCAGACGCCGGGCGGGCAGCGGCATCAGAATCGCATCGCCATGGCCATTTCCTCCCGCCTGCGGCGACGCCAGTTGCTCGCCCTGCCCCTTGCCGCCGCACTGCCGTCGGCCCGCGGCGCCGGCACGCTGCAGACGCTGCGCCTGCCCGATCCCAACGCCTACAGCGCGCATGGCAATTTCTTCATCGAGGCGCTGAAGCTGGCCCTGAGCAAGACGGCCGACGGCGAGCCCCTGCCCGCCCTGGTCCATGCGGCGCCGGACCTGCCGCGCCCGCGCATGCGCCAGATGCTGCAGGACGGCCACCTCGACCTGATGTGGAGCACCACCACGCCCGAGCGCGAGGCCCAGGCGCTGGCGGTGCGCTTCAACCTGCTCAAGGGCATCAACGAGCTGCGCTTCCTGCTCGTGCGGGCCGCCGACCTGCCTGCGCTGCGCCCGCTGCGCACGCTGGAGCAGGTGCGCAAGCTGAAGGCCGGCGCGGGCACCTACTGGAGCGATGCCCAGATCCTGAAGGCCAATGGCTTCGCCGTCGAGACGGCCACCAAGTCCGACCTGCTGTTCCGCATGCTGAAGGCCGGCCGCTTCGACTTCATCCCGCGCACCCGCGAGGAGATCGACGACGAGCTGCAACGCTATGCCGGCCAGGGCTTCGCCGAGCTGCCGGGCCTGGCCCTGCAGTACAAGCAGCCGCTGTATTTCTTCGTCGCGCCGGACAAGCCCCAGCTGGCCGAAAGACTGCTGCGCGGCCTGACGCTGGCCGCCGCCGACGGCAGCTTCGACGCCCTCTTCGTGGCCGAGCCCGGACTGAAGACCGCGCTGGGCCAGTTCCGCGGCTACACGGGGCTGAGGCTGCAGCTGCGCCCGCTGGAAGGCGAGCCCCCTGCCCCTGCGCACAAGGACTAAGGCGCGCTCGCTGCGCTGGCCGCCGGCTTGCCAGGCAAGGCCTCGACCTTCTCGACCTTGGGATCGTCCCAGGTGCCCGTGATGTGGAACTCGCGCGTATTGGCCGCGGCCACCGGGCGGCTCAGGATGAGCTGGGCCAGGAAGGCGCCCAGCGCAATGGCCGGGTTGATGGCGGCATAGGCCAGCGACGCGCCGCCGGCCGACACCTCGGGCACGACGACGACGCGCAGCTTCTGCGTCTCGGCCGCCAGGTCGGTGCTGCCGTCCACCAGCACCGAGGCCTGCAGGCCACGGATGCGGATGTTGTCGCTGCGGGCCACGCCGGCGGCGATCTTCACGTCGCCGGTCACGCCGTCGAAGGTGAAGCCCTCGGCGAAGACGTCGCGGAAGTCGAGCAGGAAGCGGCGCGGCAGGGACTGCAGGCTGAGCACGCCCAGCAAGCGCCCGACGCCGGGCTCGGCCTTCAGGAAGGTGCCGGTGTCGAGCTGCACATTCAGGGCGCCGGCCATGCTGGCGTAATGCGGCGCCAGCGGCGAGCCGTCCCAGCCGACCTGGCCGGCCAGCACGCCCTTGCCACCGCGCAACACGGGCGAGTCCTTCTGGCCCTGGCCGAGACGCTCCAGCAGCTTGCCGGCGTCGGCGATGTCGAGCTTCCAGTCGAGCTGGGTGCGGCGCTTGGCGCCGGGCTCGCCGCCCTTGATTGCCGCCCACAGGCCGCTGGCGTGCAGCGTCGCCTCGGGCGACTGGATCTGCAGCTTCTCCAGCTTCCAGTCGCGCGCAACGGCCGGGGCGTGCGCCATCACTTCGAGGCGGCCGAGGCGCTTGCCGCGCAGCTCGAAGTCGTCGACTTCGATGTCCAGCGACGGCAGCGGGCTGCTGTTCGCGTCGGCCTTGCCCGGGTCGATTAGTTCGCTGACCGAATCGGCTTCCTGGCGGGGCAGCGACAGCCGCGCCAGCCGCGCCTGCACGGCGTCGATCTGGCCGCCCTTGACGCCCTTCAACTCGATGCGGCCGGCGATCTGCTCGGCATCGACATTGATGCGCCAATTGCTGCCGTCGCGGGCGACCAGGGCCGACGCGCGCCCGAGCTGGCGGCCACCGACCTTGAGCGCCTGGCTGCGCAGCGCGATCTGGCTGGGCAGCAGGCCGGCATCGTCGGCATCGCCGGCACCGTTGCCGTTGCCACCACCCGCCAGGCCGCCCAGGCGCTGCTGCCAGGCGTCCAGGTCGAGAGCCGCGACATTGACCTGCAGCAGCACGCCGCTGGCGGGCAGGGCGGGCAGCTTGTCCTGCACGGCCAGCGCACCGCGCAGCACCTGGGAGCTGACGCCGGAGATGTCGCGTTGCAGCTGGGCCTGCAGCAGCGGTGCGGCGGGGGCGCCCACTTCCAGGCGCAGTTCGTCGCGACCGGCCGCGGTGGGCGACATCAGCAGACGCAGCGGCAGCACCGCGTCGGCCTCCTTGTGCCCCGGCGCCGGCAGGTCCAGGGCCAGGCCCTGCAGATTGCTGGACACGCTGAGTTCGCTCTGGCCGTCCTTGGGAATGGCGAGCTGGAAACGGTAGGCCGCCTGGCCGCTGGCCGCCTGGGCCAGGCGGGTGACGGCGCCCAGCTCGGTGGCGCGGCGCAGGCCTTCGGCAGTGGCCTGGCCCTGCACGGCGAAACGCATGCCGCCGTCGCGCTGGGTGCCGCCTTCGATGCCGGTGTCGCCGCCGAGCAGCCGGGCCGTCACGCCGACCAGCTGCAGGCCCTTGCGATCGAAGTCGATGCGGCCGCGCACGCCGCCCAGCGGCGGCAGCTCGGGCCGCAGCTTGATGTCGACACCCGTTGGCTGGAGCTGGCCCCTGAGCGTGGTCTGGGCCACGTCGTCGAGCGGGATGGCGATGCCGAGCTTGAGGCCGACAGGGCCCTGGGCCGTCGTGGTGGTCAGCGCATGGCCCAGCCATTCATCCAGCGGCGAGGCCCGCACGAAGCGCAGCAGGTCGGCACCGGCGCCCTTGCCCGTGCCGTCAAGCTGCAGCAGGCGGCCGTGATGCAGGTCCTTGATGCCACCGTTGACGTCGCTGAGCTCATAGCCCAGCACCTTGGCGCGGCCGTCCTTGATGAACATGCCGGCGCGCTCGAAGACGAGCTCGGCATCGACACTCTCGAAGGCCGGCCAGTTGGTGCCGTTGTCGCTGGGCGGCACATAGGCCAGCGTCACGCCCTGGGCCTGCGTGGCGACGCGGAAGATGCCGGGGGACCTGGGCGCGTCGAAGGGGAAATCGGCCAGTTCGCCCTTGATGCGAACGCTGACGTTGCGGGCCTCGCCGCCGAGGATGGCGCGCGACACATAGCTGCGCGTGGCGGGCAGGCGCTCCGGGATGTAGCGGGCCACACGCGTTGCCTCCACGCGCGGGGCGCGACCGCTCAGGTCCAGGTAGCCCGGCGTGGTGGCGCCGGCCGGGCGCCGCCAGGTCACGTCGAACTCGCCGTTCAGATCGGGCGTCTGCAGTTGCAGCTCGCGCAGCTTGAGCTCGACATCGCCAGGCGTCTTGCCGCCTGGCTGAGGCAGCTGCCACAGCATCTGCGTGGACAGGCGCGTGATGGGCAGGCGGGAATCCTCGAACAGGCCCGGCAGCTCGACCTCGCCGTCGTGCACCGCCAGCCGGGCCGAGCCGCCGCGCTCGCTGGCATCCAGCTCCAGGCTGGCGCCGCGCAGGCCGGGCCGGCCGATATGACCCTCCTGCTCGGAAGGCTTGGCGGCAAGGCCTAAGCCGTCGATCTGGGCCTTGACGCGGTAGCTGCGCGGCGCGTCCAGGGCACCCTGCCAATGGCCGCTGAGGGCCGTCAGCACGCCGCGCGGCTCCAGCTCGGTCAGCAGCTTGTGGGCGCGCTCGCCCAGGGGCAGGCGCTGAGCGATCTGGGCCATCAGCGCGAAGTCCAGGCGCTGGGCATTGACCTCGCCGCCCAGCACTTCATCGGCCTTGCCGAGCTGCAGGCTGACGCCCCAGTCCGAGCGCGGCCAGGCCACGACGCTGCCGTCGCTGTCCCGGCTGACAAAGCCCAGTTGCCTGGCCTGCAGGCTCAAGCGGTCCTTGGCGCGGGCCAGGTCCAGCCGGCCTTCGATGTGGTCCAGGTCCAGCTCGGGGGCGGACTCGAACAGCTTGAGGCGCACCGAGCGCAGGGCCAGGTCCAGCGTGGCAGCCATGGGGCTGCCGTCCTTGATGTCGGCCCAGGCGCGCACGGCGCCGTCACCCTCGCTGAGCTGGAAGGGCAGGTCGACATGGCGCTTCAGCTGGCTCAGGTCGGCGCGCGGCAGCTCGGCGTAGGCCTGGCCGCTCCAGTGCTGGAACTCGCCGGGGCGCTTCAGCAGGCTTTGCGTGAACTGGCCGCGCAGCGTGAAGCGCCGGCCCCAGTCGGCGGGCGGCGTCGCGTCCAGGCGCAGCGCGTGGCGGCGCAGACCGTTGCGCATGACGAAGTTCAGCTCGGACAGCTCCAGCGGCTTGGCGTCGGCGCGCTTCTCGTCGATCCAGCGCACGCGGCCGTTGACGATGGCGAGTTCGGGCTGGCTGAACAGCCAGTCCATGCCGGCCTCGGTGGTGCCGGCGTCGGTCTTCTCGGCCTCGTCCAGGCCCAGACCGGCGATGAAGATGCGGCCCTGGGCGTCGCGGCGGATGGTGAGTTCGGGGGTGTCGACCAGCAGCTGCGAGAAACGCGGCTCCAGCGCCAGCAGGGACTGGGCCGACAGCACCGCCGCCACGCGCGGCAGGTGCAGGGCCGGGCGGCCGGCGGCGTCCAGCACCTGCACGTCGCCCAGCTCCATGCGCGGCATCCAGCCACCGGATTGGACCGTGATGCGGCCGATGCGCAGTTCTACCCCCAAAGCCTTTGAGGCTTCCTTTTCCAGCCAGGGGCGCCAGTCATTGGCGTGCGGGAGAATGGCCCAGTGCAACAAGCCCCAAGCCGTCACCCCCAAAGCCCACAGCAGGGCGAGGATCAGCAGCGCCCAGCGCAGGCTGTGCCAGCACAGGCGCAGAGGCCAGCGCGAGGCGCGATTGCAGCGGTGGAGGGCGGCCGAGAAGAAGTCAGACACGGTGTCTTGGGCACGCGAAATGTCGGCCGGCGGTCAATCTAGCACAGGGTCATGAGCCAAACGTTTCCCGCATCTGCCGAGCACAGCCGCTATGTGCAACGGGTTCGCCGCCGTTATGCGGGCGAGCTGACGCAGTTGCAACCGGGTCTGCCCGACCGGGCCGTCATCGCGGCGTTGATCGACACCTTGGCCGCGGACCGGTCGCTGGCCAGCGCCCTGCGCGTGGCCCGCCACCTGGTGCTGGAGCGGCTGGCGGTGCTGGACATCGAACAAGGCGCCAGCGTGGAAGATGTCACGCTGGCCATGACGCATCTGGCCGAAGTCACGCTTGACAAGGCCCTGGCCGCCGCGCGAGCCGAGCTGGACGAAATCCACGGTGAACCGCGCACGGCCGACGGCCGCGACATCGCCTTCTGGGTGCTGGGCATGGGCAAGCTCGGCGCGCGCGAGCTGAATGTCTCGTCGGACATCGACCTCATCTACGTTTACGAAGATGACGGCCAGACGCAAGGTTCACGGCCTGTCACTGCGCATGAATATTTCTCCAGCGTCGCCAAGCGGCTCTATGCACTGATCGGCGACGTCACCGACGACGGCCAGGTCTTTCGCGTCGACCTGGCCCTGCGGCCCAATGGCAAGAGCGGCCCGCCGGTGGTCAGCCTGGGCATGCTGGAGGAATATTTCTTCGTGCAGGGCCGCGAGTGGGAACGCTTTGCCTGGCTGAAGAGCCGCGTCGTCGCGCCGCTGTCGGGCATGGGAGCCCCAAGCGATGCGCGCACCCTGCAGCTGCGCAACCTCGTCACGCCCTTCGTCTATCGCCGCTATCTGGACTACGGCGTCTTCGAGGGCCTGCGCCAGCTGCACGGCAAGATCCGCAGCGAGGCCAAGGCCCGCGCGGCCGGCCGGCCCGAGCGGGCCAACGACGTCAAGCTGTCGCGCGGCGGCATCCGCGAGATCGAGTTCATCGTGCAGCTGCTGCAGGTGGTGCGCGGCGGACAGTTCCCCGAGATCCGCACCCGCTCCACCGTCAAGGCCCTGGCCCAGCTGGCGGCCGGAGGGCTGATGAAAGCGGAGACGGCGGCCAAGCTCAGCGAGGCCTATGTCTTCCTGCGCCGCGTCGAGCACCGCATCCAGTTCCTGGACGACCAGCAGACCCATTGCCTGCCGCAGGGGGACGCCGACCTGGCCTGGATTGCCGCATCGCTCGGCCTGAAGTGCAGCCGCGAAGCCTGCGAGCTGTTCGAGCAGCTCGGCGAGGTGCGCGAGCTGGTCGCGACCGAGTTCGATTCGCTGCTGCATGAAGGCGGCAAGCCCCAGGGCGGCTGCAAGGGCGGCCAGTGCGGTGGCCCGAAGCCGGCCGTCGACGGTGAAGACTTCCTCAACGGCCTGCCGCCCGAGCTGGCCACCGCCGTGCGCGCCCTGGCCGACACGCCGCGCGTGCAGGGTCTGCGCGAGGAATCGCGCCAACGCCTGGCCAAGCTCTTCCACCGCGCGGCGCAGGCCGTGGCGGCCGAGGAATGCTCGCTGGACGCGGCCCTGCGCTTTGTCGACTGGGTCGGCCCCCTGCTGCGCCGCGAGAGCTATCTGGCCCTGCTGGTCGAACGCCCCGCCGTGCAGCAGCGCCTGCTGCGACTGCTGGGCCTGGCGCGCTGGCCGATGCGCTATCTGATGCAGCACCCCGGCGTCATCGACGAGCTCGCCGATCCGCTGCTGCTGACCGCCCGCTTCGACCGCGAGGCCTTCATTGCCGACCTGCTCGAGCGCGAGCAAGGCTGGCAGCGCAGCGGCGAGGCCGACGAAGAGGCCCTGCTGGACACGCTGCGCCGCGCCCACCACGCCGAGGTCTTCCGCACCCTGGTGCGCGACGTCGAGGGCCGCATCACCGTGGAGCAGGTGGCCGACGACCTGTCGCTGCTGGCCGACGCGGTGCTGCAGATCGCCATCACCTGGGCCTGGGCGCGCTTCGGCAAGGCGCATAGGCCGGAGCCGCGCCTGGCCGTCATCGCCTACGGCAAGCTCGGCGGCAAGGAGCTGGGCTATGGCGGCGACCTGGACGTGGTCTTCGTCTTCGACGACGACGACGAGAACGCGGCCGAGCTCTACGGCTCCTTCGTGCGCCGCCTCATCACCTGGCTGACGCTGCGCACCGCCGCCGGCGAGCTGTTCGACATCGACACGGCCCTGCGGCCCAACGGCAACTCGGGCCTGCTGGTCACCTCGCTGGCCCATTTCGAGGCCTATCAAACAGGCCGCGGCAGCAATACCGCCTGGACCTGGGAACACCAGGCCATCACGCGGGCGCGCTTCTGCGCCGGCAACGCCGACCTGGCCGAGCGCTGCGAGAGCGTGCGCCGCCAGGTGCTGACGGCGCCACGCGACGCCGAGGCCCTCAAGCGCGAAGTGCAGGCCATGCGCGAGAAGGTGCGTGCCGCTCGTCCCGTGAAGGACGACCTCTTCGACGTGAAGCACAGCGAGGGCGGCATGATGGATGCCGAGTTCGCCGTGCAATTCCTGGTGCTGGCGCATTCGGCCACCCACCCCCAGCTGCAGGACGACCTCGGCAATATCGCGCTGCTGCGCATGGCTGAGTCCGCCGGGCTGCTGCCGGCCGAGGTGGGCGTGAACGCCGCCAATGCCTACCGCGAGCTGCGCCGCGTGCAGCACAAGGCCCGGTTGAACGAGCAGTCGACCGCCCTCGATGCCGAGGCTGCCGCGCCGCTGCAGCCTCACCGTGATGCTGTCCTGGCGCTGTGGCAAGCCGTCTTTGGCTGACCCTTTGCGCGGTCCTGGCCACGCTGTCCCTGCTGGCCTGGCCGCTGCCGCGTGAGGCGCTGAGCTGGCAACCGGCCCTCGTCGCGTCCGAGCCCTGGCGCGCCATCACGGCCGCCTTCGTGCACTGGACACCGCTTCACCTGGTCGCCAACCTCGCCGGCTGCGCGGTGCTGGCCCTGCTCGGCTGGCGCGCCGGTCTCGGGCGTGGTGAAACCCACGCGGCGCTGATCGCCCTGCCGCTGACCCAGATCGGCCTGCTGCTGCGCCCCGAGCTGCGGCACTACGCCGGCCTGTCCGGCGAGCTGCATGCGCTCGCCGCCATCGCCGCGCTGACGCTGTTCACGCGCCGCAGCCGCGAGCACTACATCGGCGCGACCCTCGTCGTCGGACTCATCGCCAAGCTGGCTCTAGAACACCCCCTGGGCCCGGTGCTGCGCGACACGCCCGGCTTCGACTTCCCTGTCGCACCCTTTGCCCATCTCACGGGCACCATTGCCGGCGCCCTCGCCTGGGGCCTGACAATGCGGGCAACATCCAGATCGCCGAGGACGCCCCATGGGACGTGAAGCCAGTTGCACCGCCCGCGTGGGCACCGAGACCGAAGAGGTCACCGCCCTGCTCGAATCGACCACCGTCGTGCTGCGCGGCCCCATCAAGCGCAAATGGGAGATCGCTGCGCTGCAGAAGCTGCGCGTCGAAGGCGAGGAGCTGCGCTTCGAGATCGGCGACGAGGTGGTTGCCTTGGCCCTGGGCGAGAAGGAAGCCGGCAAATGGCTGACCAAGCTGCAGACGCCGCCGCCCACGCTGGCCGCCAAGCTCGGCGTCAGCGCCGAGAACCCAGCCCTGCTGATCGGCCCCACCATCGGTTCGCTGGACCCGGCGCTGGCCGAGGCCCTGGCCGGCGGCATCACCACCAATCTGCGCGAGGCCCGCATGCTGGTGGCCGTGCTGAGCAAGCCGTCCGAAATCGAGCGCATGGCCGAGTTCCATGCCGACATGATCTGCAAGACGGTCTGGGTCGTGCACCCCAAGGGCCCAGGTGCCAGCCCGTCGGACGCCGAGGTGCGCACCGCCATGCGCGGCTGGGGCTATGTGGACAACAAGACCAGCGCCGTGTCCGACGCGCTGACGGCGACGCGCTATGTGCGCAGCGAGCCGCCGGCCAAGAAGCGCGTGCGCAACCGCTAGGGCGCAGCAGGGTCGACTTTAGAACCCAATCCAATATCAACCGCAGGTTAAATTCTGGATAAGGTATAAAGCGGCCTCGCGCCCGCGTTGGGCAACGCCTTCTCAGGGGCGGCGGACCGCCACCGGTCCGTGTTTTGCGACTCATGTCGCCTGATGGCCTGCTGAGCTGCGGCCATCCGAGCATCCCGGTGCTCACGCAGGTGGCCCCCGCCTGCGACACAAGCGCCCGTCACCCGCCTCGTGACGGTGCGCGGCTTCAAAGAAAGGCTCCCGATGAGCACCAAGATCTACGTGGGCAACCTGCCCTTTTCCGTGACCCATGCCAGCCTGAAAAGCAACTTCGCCGAGTTCGGCGACGTCACCTCCGCCCGGGTCATGATGGACCGCGACACCGGCACTTCCAAGGGCTTCGGCTTCGTGGAAATGGCATCGGCCGAAGTCGCTCAAGCCGCCATCACGGCCCTGCACGGCGTGTCGGTCGACGGCCGCTCCATCGTCGTGAGCCTGGCGCGCCCGCGCGAAGCCGGCAGTGGTTCGTCCGACCGAGGCGGTGCCGCGGGCTACCGCGCCTCCCATCGTGCGGACGTCGGCTATGGCAGCGGCGGCTTCGGTGGCGGTCGCTACTGAGCTCGCCGCCGCGGCAGAAAACCGGCTCCTTGGAGCCGGTTTTTTTATGCCAGCGGCCTCCTAGATCACATTCGCTTCCAGCAGCGGCCTGCCATCCAGCAGCCGTTGCGGCAACAGCGCTTCGATCAACGGCGCGTCCAGCCCCGCGATCAGCCGCGCCATCGAGTGCCCGACCGCGGGTGACTGCTGCATGCCGTGGCCCGAGAAGCCACAGGCCGTGAAGGCGTTCGCATAGCCGGGCAGGCGGCCGGCCAGGCCGTTCTGGTCGAAGGCATTCATCTCGTAGTAGCCGGCCCAGCTTGATCGCACGCGCAGAGCCTCGAACGCCGGCACGCGGGCCGCCAGCGTCGGCCACAGCAGCTCTTCAAACAGGCCATGGTCGATGTCGTGCAGCGGCGCGTCATCAATGTCTGCGCCACGCGGCGGGCCGCCGGCCAGGATCAGCGAACCCTCGGGGCGGAACCAGAAACCGCTGGGGTCGATGACCAGGGGACAGCCGGGCAGCGCGGCCGGCGTCTCCAGCACGAAGACGTCGCGCTTCTTGGCGCTGACGGGCAGCGTGAAGCCGAGGGCCGCGCCCAGCGCCGCGCTCCAGGCACCGGCGGCGAGCAGGAAGCTGTCGCCGCCGATGCGCCTGCCATCCGCGCAGCGCAGCGCCGTCACGCGGTCGCCCCGGGTCTCGAAATCCACCGCCTCACCGTCGACGAAGCGAACCCCACAAGCCTTGGCCTTGCGCCGGAAGGCGCGATGCAGGGCCGGGCCGTCGAACCAGCCTTCGCCGCTGAGGCCGAGTGAGCCCAAGGCGAGATCGTCGACGGCCAGCCAGGGAAAACGGGCCGCGAGTTCAGCAGGCGACAACAGCGCCACGTCGACCCCCTCGGCGCGCTGCACTTCATTCACCTCGCGCAGCGTCGCCTCGCCCGCCCGGGTCGCCAGATAGAGATAGCCCGGCTCGACCAGGCCGATGGCGGGTCGGTCGTCACTGGTCGCCAATTCGTCCGCCACGCGGCGCAGGAATTCGATGCTCCATCTCGACAGGGCCATATTGACCGGCTGCGAGAACTGCTGGCGGATGGAGCTCAGCGACAACGAGCTCGATGCCCGCGCATAGGACGGATCGCGCTCGACGACGGTCACGCGGGCAGCGTGGTCGCGGGCCAGGAAGCAAGCGGTGGCCGCGCCCATCACGCCACCACCGATCACGGTCACTTCGAACATGCTGGCAGCATAGAGGCCATGAGCCGACAGACCCACCTCGATCCCCGTGCCATCGCCCTGCTGCTGCTGTGCTGCCTGCTCTGGGGCATCAACCAGGTCGCCGCCAAGGCCGCGCTGACCGAGATCACGCCGCTGTGGCAGGCAGGGCTGCGCTCCGTCGTCGCGGGCGTGCTGGTGTGGCTGTGGGCGATGTCGCGCGGCATCAAGCTCTTCGAGCGCGACGGCAGCCTCCGGGGCGGCCTGATCGCGGGCCTGCTGTTCGCGGCCGAGTTCGGCTGCATCTTCGTCGGCCTGCAATACACCAGCGCCTCGCGCATGGTGGTCTTCATCTATCTGGCGCCCTTCGTCGTCGCTCTGGGCATGCCGTGGATCGCGCGCGGCGAAGCGCTGTCGGCGCGGCAATGGGTCGGTCTGGTGCTGGCCTTCGGTGCCATGGCCTTTGCCTTCGCGGAGGGCTTCTCGGCGCCGGGCACACCGATGCAGTGGTGGGGCGACACCCTGGGTGTGGCCGCCGCCGTGCTGTGGGGCGGCACGACGCTGGCCATCCGCGCCACCCGGCTGAGTTCGGCGCCGGCCGAGAAGACCCTGCTCTACCAGCTCGGCGTCTCGGCCCTCGCGCTGTGCGCTGCCGCCCTGTTCGCCGGTGAACCCCTGCCGTTGCACTGGTCACCGCGCCTGCTGGGTCTGTTCGGCTTCCAGGCCGTCGTCGTCACCTTCGCCAGCTATCTGGTCTGGTTCTGGCTGATCAGGCACTACGCCGCGACCAAGCTCGCCGTCTTCACGCTCAGCACGCCGCTGTTCGGCCTCGTGGCCGGCGCCCTGCTGCTGGGCGAGGGCATCAGCGCCCGCCTGGTCGCGGCGCTGGCCGCGCTGGCGGTAGGCATCGTGCTGGTGAATCGCTGATGGTGGCGCCCGGTTTCAGGAATCCCCCGCGGCGGACGCCGCTGGCTTGGGCTTGTCAGCAGGATCGTCCTTGGCCTTGGGGGCTGCCTTGACGAAGATCTGCACGCTTTCGCTGAAGTCGCCGGTGGAGTCGGTTGCCTGCAGGATGTAGCGCCCCTTGGCCTTCTTGCCGAATTGCACCTTGGCCTGCATGCCTGCGGTGCCCAAGGAGGTCGTGGTCAATGACGCCACGTCATCGCCCAGTTCCCCTTGCAGCATGGCGACCGGAGATCCCGGATTGGGTTGAGTCACGACAAAGCTGTAGGTCTCTCCGGCGTTGGCGGCGAAGCTCTCGTTGGGCGTGACGCGGATGCCTGAATCGCTGGGACAGCCAGCAATTCGGCGAACTGCCTTGGTTTGCGCTCTGAAATGCAAGACCATGGCAGCCACTGCGCGGCGCGCGGCATAAAGATCCTCGATGCGGCGGGCCAAGGACTCGGTGTCGCAACGCGGCGCCGCAGCGTCACCTCTGCAGACCTCTCGAGGTTTCGCCAAGTCTTCGATCTTGCTCTTGTAGCCGTCGACAAGCTTCTGCCGGGCTTCTTCGGCCTGGCGCTGCTTGGCTTGCTTCAAGGTAGTCTCGATCAGGTCCTGCAGTTTCTCAAGCTCCTCCGTCGTCAGCTTGGCGGACGCCGGCGCAGGAGGCTTGACCGGCGCCGATTTGGGGGCGGGGGCAGGTGCGCGTTTCGGGGCGGACGCTGCATCGGTGGGCGCCGAGGCTGCGGACGCCGCTGGCTGGGCTGCAACGGCGTTGGCCGCCACGACGGCCGCAAGCGAACTGCCCATCATCAGCACGCCGGGACCCCCAGGCATGGCCCAACGCTCCGACACGTGGGGCGCGACCATGGCGAACTTCGATTCACCAAGGGCGTGAGGCAAGCTGCTGGTGGTGCTGCCGCCATTCGCGTCGGGCTGATCCTCGGCGGTATCGTTGCCAATCTTCTTGAAGCCAGACACGACGTCTTGGGCCTCGGACAGAGACACATCGGCCTTCTTCAGATCGGGTTGCGCCACACGGATCAGATCGTTGACCGTCGTGATGATGGTGTGAGCGCGATCACGAATCGACTCTCCGGAACCCACCACCGCCTGCCGCAGACTCTTGCCGTCTTCCAGCGTACGGCGCGCATAGTGGAGCGCCTTGTCGACATCGCGGATGGTGCGAGGCAGATAGGGACGGTTCTGGACGCCTTCGGGCAACGCCACCTTGAGTCTTCCGATCTCTTCAGACAACTCCTCGGGGCTCAACTTCTTGCGCCCCTCCTGTGCCGGACCGGCCTTCTTCGCCTTGTCGGACTTGACGGCGGATCCGGGCTTGTCCGGCAATGCGTCGTTGGCCGCAATGAGTCGAGCCACCGCCTGGGCTTGCGCCAGCGCCGCAAGGGCCTGGCCCTCGGCCACACCGATGCGTGCCGATGCAACGTCCCGCGACAGTTTGTCGATCTGCGTGGAAAGCGTCGCAATCGCCTGCTCCAAATCCTGGAGGTTGTCGGCTTGCTTGGTGCCCGCTGGCGCAGACTGCGGCATCAGCAGCGGTGCCGATTGGCGCAGCAGACATGTCAGCGCCTGGTATCCGACGTTGTAGGCCGACTCCTGGCCCTTGTTCAGTGCGTACTCGCTCAGGCCCAGCGACGTGGCCAGGACGGCGCCGAGAGCAACGGTAGTCCGCTTGGTCTCGAAGGTGGGGTCAGTCAATCCGGGAGGGTTGGGCTTGAGCGCGTTGTAAAGCGCGTAACCTGTGATGAGCGTCGCCCCCGTCGCGAACGTCGCCCGCGTGACGCCGATCTGCCGCATGCCGCTGAAATAGTCCTGCCGCACGGCCTCGACCTGCTCAATGGCCTGGTTCGCCCCACCGGCAAACGGGACCTTGTCGCGTTCCGCGGCCTCGGTCTTGAGCGGCTTCATGCTCACATAGGGATCAAAGAAGGCGCAGCCCCCCACGCTGGCCGCGGCAGCCGCCACCACGAGCAGCCGGGGCAAGCGTACCGGACGGAGATGGATACCCTGGCGCATGACCGCCTCCCTCGACTGTTGATATGGCCGCGACGTTAAGGGTCGCCACCCCGGCCGGCATCCACAAAAATGAGGTCCTGCGCCGTGTCGCGCTCGCGCTAGAAGCCCCGCCCCGCCCTGCATAGACTGCGTGCTTCCACCCAGGAGACCCCCATGATCACCCTCTGCGGCATCCCGCTCTCGAACTACTACAACAAGGCCAAGCTGGTCCTGCTGGAAAAGGGCATTCCCTTCACCGAGGAATACGTGAAAACGCATTCCCACGCCGAGGAGGTGCTGAGCTGCTCGCCGCTGGGCAAGGTGCCCTTCATCAAGACGCCCCAGGGCCCGCTGTGCGAGAGCCAGGCCATCGTCGAATACCTCGAAGCGGCCTACCCGGACACCCCCAGGCTCATCCCCGCCGACCCCTACCAGGCCGCCAAGGTGCGCGAGCTGATCACCTATGTGGAGCTGCATCTCGAACTCGTCGTGCGCGAGCTCTATGCCGAGGCCTTCTTCGGCGGCCAGGTCAGCGACGGCACCAAGAAACGCGTCGCCCGCGTGCTGCCCGAGAACATCCAGGCCTTCAAGCGCCTGGCCAAGTTCGGCCCCTATCTGGCCGGCGACACCTTCACGCTGGCCGACTGCGCCGGCTGGGTCAGCTTGCCCCTGGTGGCGATGGCCACCAAGGCCATCTACGGCGAAGACTTCCTGGCCGCCGCCGGCGTGGACTGGAAGTCCTATGCCAAGCTGATCGGCGAACGCCCCCATGCCCTCAAGGTGGTCGCCGATCGCAAGGCCGATCAGGACAAGTCGCTGGCGGCCAACCGAGCCTGAACCCACACCGCCTTGACCACCGCGCCCGTCGAAATCGAACTGAAGTTCCTCGTGCCGGCGGCCTCCCGCGCGGCCCTGGCCGCCGAGCTGGGAGGACGAGGCACGGCGCGGCGTGTTTCGCTGATCGACGCCTATTTCGACACGCCCGACCGGCGCCTCGCCCGTGCCGGCCTGGCCTGGCGCATGCGCCGCGAAGGCCGGCGCTGGATGCAGGGACTGAAGGCCGCGGGCAGCGCTGCGCTGCAGCGCTTCGAGCACGAGGTCATTCGTCCGGACGCCCACCCCGACCCGCAGGCGCACGCCGAGACGGATCGTGGCCGGCAGTTGATCGAACTGCTGGAGAACGCCAAGACGGAAGGCCAGGACGTCGGCCTGCGCTTCCAGATCCAGCAGCGCCGCCTGCTGCGCCGCGTGCGCACGACCGGTGCCGTCGTCGACATCTCCTTGGACGAGGGCCGGGTGACCGCCGGCACGGCGATGCAGAAGCTGTGCGAGCTCGAGTTCGAGTTGGTCTCCGGCGCGCCGGTCGCCATGCTCGGCCTGGTCGAGCGCTGGCGGCGCCGCTTCGGCCTCGTCTACGACCCACTCAACAAGGCCGAGCGCGGCCACCATCTCGCGGCCGGAACGCCCCATCCGCCGCTGCGCAAGGCCAGGTTGCCGCGCTATGCCAAGGACGCCAGCGCCCTCGAGGCCTTCGGCGCGGTGCTCGACGAATGCCTGGCCCATATCAGCCGCAATGCCATCGGCCTGGCCGCGGGCGCCCCCGAGCTGCGCGCCGAGCATGTGCACCAGGCCCGCATCGGCATCCGGCGGCTGCGCAGCGCGCTGCGGGCCTTCCGCGGCTGGGTGGCCGAGGCGCCGACCGAGCTGGTGGACGGCCTGCGCGCGCTGTTCGCAGAACTGGGCAAGACGCGCGACAGCGATGTGCTGGGCAGCGGTGTGGCCGAGGAACTCCGGCAGGCCGGCGCACCGCCGCTGGACCTCCCCACCGAAGGCGATGCGGCCGACCTCGCCGCCCTGATCCGCGGTGACACCGTCCAGCGGCTGCTGCTCGCGTGGATCACCTGGCGCGCCAGCCTGCAGCCGCTCGCCGAACCGCAGCAACCGCTGAAGCACCTGGCCCGCAAGCGGCTGCGCCGCTGGCACAAGGCACTGGCGCGGGACTGCCTCCGCTTCGACGAACTCGAGCCCACGGCCCTGCACACGCTGCGCAAGCACGCCAAGCGCCAGCGCTATGCGATCGAGTTCTTCGCGCCATTGCTGCCGCAAAAGCATGCGGCCCGCCATCTGCAGGTCCTGGCCGCGGCCCAGCAGGCCCTGGGCGAGATCAACGACCTCGTCGTGGCCCGCGACCGCTATCAGGCCCTCGTCGCCAGCCATCCGGCCGCCTGGTTCGCGGTGGGCTGGCTGACGGCCCGCCTGGCCGAGGCGCGCGACAAGGCACGCGACGAACTCGGCCACCTGGCCGCCGTCGAGAACCTGGCGCGCTAGGGTCTGTTGACGCGATGGCACCAGGTCGCGTTAACAGACCCGCAGCCTGACGATGGGCCGCGCCGGCTTGTGCCGCGCGACCTCCTCGAAGCCCAGCTCGTCGAACATGGCCAGCGTCCCGAACCAGGGCGCGTCCGGCGCCCCCGCGTCGCCCTTGTCGACCGGATAGGCCTCGACGAGGCGAACGCCACGTTGGCGCGCAAAGGCCACCGCGCCCTTGAGCATGCCCCGCGCCACACCCTGCTTGCGGTACTGCGACGGCACGACGAGGCAGACGATGGACCAGACCGGTTCATCGTCCACCGCCTTCATGGCCGGCGAGCGGCGCAGCTTGGCGAAGTCCTCGCGCGGGCCGAGCGACACCCAGCCCACCGGCCGATCTCCGTCGTGGCCGTCGTAGCCGATGAGACCCGGTGGCGGGTCTTCGCAGGCGAGGGCCTTCAGCGCGTCGTGCGCGAGCCGGCGCTGCGACTCGCTCGGCCGCGTGTAGGTGCCCTTGCCGGTGACGCGGTAGTACATGCACCAGCAGCCGCGCGCCACCGAGCAGCCGCGGGCCTCGAACAAGGCCTCGAGGTCGGGCCAGCGCTCGGGTGTCAGGGGGTGCACCGCGAGCTTCATGGTGCGTCAGTCGGCCGAGGACAGCTTCAGCCCGACGATGCCGGCGACGATGAGGCCGATGCTGAGCAGGCGCGCCAGATTGGCCGGCTCGCCGAGCAGCACGATGCCCAGGATGACCGTGCCCACCGCACCCACGCCGACCCAGACGCCATAGGCCGTGCCCACCGGCAGCGACTTCATCGCGATGCCCAGCAGCCACAGACTGACGATCATGCAGGCGGCCGTCGCCGCGCTGGGCCAGGGCTTGGTGAAGCCTTCGGTGTATTTCAGGCCGATGGCCCAGCCGACCTCGAACAGGCCGGCAATAACGAGAATGATCCAGGCCATTCAACTTCCTCTGTAGTGCCCTGCAGGGATTCTGGCCGCGCCCGAAATCCCGGGGCCCCGTGGGGTTGCCTTAACCTAGCGGCAATGAGTCACAAGCCCACCACTGTCAACGAGCTGGGCGAGTTCACCGTCCTCATCGACGCGCGCTCGCCGGCCGAGTACGCCCTCGACCACATCCCCGGCGCCATCAACTGCCCGGTGCTGGACGACGAGGAGCGCCGCATCGTCGGCACCACCTATGTCCAGACCTCGGCCTTCGAGGCGCGCAAGATCGGCGGCGCCATGGTGGCGCGCAATATCGCCCGCCACCTGGACGGCCTCTTCCACGACAAGTCCAGGGACTGGCGCCCTCTCGTCTACTGCTGGCGCGGCGGCATGCGCAGCGGCAGCTTCGTCAACTGGCTGAGGCTGGTGGGCTGGGACGCCCAGCAGCTCAAGGGCGGCTACAAGGCCTGGCGGGCCCATGTCATCGAGCAGATCGCGCTGCGGGCACCACAGCTGCAGCTGCGCGTGCTGTGCGGCCCCACCGGCAGCGCCAAGACGCGGGTGCTGCAGGCCCTGGGCGAGCAGGGCGAGCAGATCCTCGACCTGGAAGACCTGGCCGCGCATCGCGGCTCGGTGCTGGGTGCCGTGCCCGGCCGGCCGCAGCCGTCACAGAAGGGCTTCGAGACCCAGCTGATGCAGGCCCTGTCCGGCCTGGACCTGGGACAGCGCGTCTGGGTCGAGGCCGAGAGCCGGCGCATCGGCCGCATCACGGTGCCGGAGCCGCTGCTGCAACGCCTGCGCGAAAGCCCGGTCGTCGAGATCGCCGCCACGCCCGCCGCGCGCCTGGCCTATCTGCTGCACGACTACGCCTGGCTGGGCGACGACCCGCAAGGCCTGGCCGACAAGCTGGGCACGCTGCGCGAGCTGCTGCCCAAGGAAGTGCTGGCGCAATGGCAGGCATGGGCGCTGGAAGGCGCCCTGCCCCCGCTGTTCGAGGCCCTGATGGCCCAGCACTACGACCCCCTCTATGCCCGCTCGCAGGGCCGGCATCTGGCCGGCCTGCCGGACGCCCAGCGCCTGCAATGCGAGGATCTGTCGGATGACGGCATCCAGGCCCTGGCCCGCCGCATCGCTTCTCTGCCCTAGACCGCATCATGACCTCCACAACACCGCCCGTGCCCCGCCTGACCTCGCTGTCCCACGGCGGCGGCTGCGGCTGCAAGATCGCTCCCGGCGTGCTGAGCGAGATCCTGAAGAACACCCGCAACTTCCCGGCGCCGCCGCAGCTGCTGGTGGGCATCGAGACCGCTGACGACGCCGCGGTCTATCAGTTGACCGACGACATCGCGCTGATCGCGACGACGGACTTCTTCATGCCCATCGTCGACGACCCCTTCGACTTCGGCCGCATCGCCGCGACGAATGCCATCAGCGACGTCTACGCCATGGGCGGCACGCCCATCATGGCCCTGGCCCTGGTGGGCATGCCCATCAATGTGCTGCCGGTCGACGTCATCGGCAAGATCCTGCAGGGTGGCGAATCGGTCTGCAGCGCCGCGGGCATCCCGATTGCCGGCGGCCACACCATCGATTCGGTCGAAGCCATCTACGGCCTGGTCGCCCTGGGCGTGGTGCATCCCAAGCGCGTCAAGCGCAATGCCGACGCGCGCGTCGGCGACCGGCTGGTGCTGGGCAAGCCGCTGGGCGTGGGCATCCTGTCGGCGGCGCTGAAGAAGGAGGCGCTGTCGGCCGAGGGCTATGCGCAGATGCTCGCCACGACGACCCAGCTCAACACGCCCGGGCCCGACCTGGCCGCGCTGGCCGGCGTGCATGCGATGACCGATGTCACCGGCTTCGGTCTGGCGGGCCACGGGCTGGAGCTGGCGCGCGGCGCCCAGGCCAGCGTGGAGATCGCCTGGGACCGCGTGCCCCTGCTGCCTGGCGTGCGCGAACTCGCCGAGGCCGGCATGGTGACTGGCGCCTCCGGGCGCAACTGGGCGGGCTACGGCGCCGAGGTGCTGCTGCCCGACGGCTTTTCCGCCGTCAACCGTGCCCTGCTGACCGACCCCCAGACCAGCGGTGGGCTGCTGGTCTCCTGCGATGCCGGCGCCGTGGACGAGGTGCTGGAGGTCTTCCACCGCCACGGCTTTGGCGCCGCTGCCGAGATCGGCAGCGTGGTGGCCCGCGGCACCGAGGGCAGTCGCCTGCGCCTGCGCCAGGCCTGAACGCTCTCGCGTCGTCCTACAGACAAAGCCTTCCAGTCGGCGAAAACTGGCGTCATCAGGAGCAGGCCAGGAGATGACATGGAAACAGGACAGACAGACCCCCTGCATCCGGGCTGGGTCAAGGGCTGGATGGTGCTGCGCGTGAAGCAGCAGATCCCGGGCGACTTCGTCAGCTTCCATGCGCATGCCGCCGAGGCCCAGACCGAAGCCCAGCGGCGTGGCCCGGGCCATCAGGTCTTCCACGGCAGCCACCGCATGGGCAGCGAAGAGTTCATCGTCGACTGAAAACAGGCCGGGTGCGTGCATCCAGCCGACTTCAGGGCGGCTCGACATGTTCGGCATGGCGGCACAGCCAGGAGACGTAGGAAATCTTGCCCTTGGGCCTGCTGTAGCGCTGCTTCCTGAACGTGAGGCGCACGCGCCCCGCCCAGGCGGCGTCTATTTCGACGCACATTTCATCGTCGACCGCACAGGCCGGGTCTGGCAGGGACTTGCTGGCCAGGGCGATGTATTGACCGGGAACCCGGCTCAGGATGCCGTTGTCGGCATTGGCGGGTACTGGCGGGGCGCGGTGGTCGAGGGCTGCTGTCATGGCGCCATCGTGTCGGGACGCAGGCTCACCAGATGAGCCCGCACGCCGGCGGCCAAATGACTCGCGAGAATCCGCCCACCGATGCGGCTTCATCCAGCCTCGCATGCCACGGACTTTTACGCTTGCCGGCACACTGCCGGCGCCGGGAATGGCTAGAGTCAGAGCGCTGCGCTCAGACGCAGCTTTAGCGGCAAGAGGAGCTCAGGGCGCGCATGTCCTCAGGGGGATCGAAAACGACGTTCACTTCGCCCGGGGCCAATGCGCCGGAGGGCGACGCTGCGGCGACGAATGCTTCGGACGCCGCCTGGTATCGGCAATTGTTCGAGGCCAATCCCGTCCCGATGTGGATCTACGACCTCCAGACGCTGGCCTTCCTGGATGTCAACGAGGTGGCGTGCCAGAAGTACGGCTACACGCGCGACGAATTCCTGTCGATGACCCTCCGGGATATCCGACCTGCGGAGGACGTCGAGGCCGTGGAGCAATCCGTCAAGCTCACCCCGACCCAAAGCTTCAACAGCGGCGTGTGGCGCCATCTGCTCAGGGATGGGAGCCTGATCTACGTCGAGATCACCTCCCACGAATTGCTGCACCAAGGCCGGCCCGCACGTTTCGTTGCGCCGCTGGATGTCACCCAGCGGGTGCTGGCCGAGGCGGCGCTGCGCGAGCGCGAGGCCGGGCTGCGCCGGGCGCAGGTCCTGGCCCGGCTGGCGCACGTCGTGACGCGCGCCGACGGCTCGTTCGAGAACTGGTCGGAGACCCTGCCGGCCCTCGCGGGCTGCGATGCCGACAGCATGCCGCTCAGCAACCAGGACTGGAGGGACAGGCTGGTGCACGAAGAGGACCGCCGCAAGTTCAGCGACGCCCTCGCGCAGGCCTACCGCAGCGGCACCAAGGTGGAGACTGAATACCGCCTCGTGCGGCCCGGCGGCGAGGCCCTGCAGGTGGCCCAGGTCATCGAGCCCATCGGCAGTGCGGCCGGCGTGGGGGGCGCGCGCTGGTTCAGCACCCTGCAGGACGTGACGGCCCAGAAGGCGGCGGAGTTCATGGTCCGCAGCGTCAACGAAGAGCTGGAGCTTCGGGTGGCGCAGCGCACCGAGCAGCTGCAGGCCACCAACCGCGAACTGATGCTTGCCACGCTCGCCGCCGAAGCTGCCAATCGGGCCAAGAGCGAGTTCCTCAGCCGCATGAGCCATGAGCTGCGCACGCCGCTGAACGCCATCATCGGGTTCTCGCAGCTGCTCTCGACGCCGGCACACGGCCTCCCTGCGGAGCGTCAGGCGGTCTTCAACACGCATATTCACAAGGCCGGCGAACACCTGCTGTCCCTGATCGGCGAACTGCTGGACCTGGCTCGGATCGAGGCGGGCAAGGTCGAGCTCGATCTGCAGCGTTGGCGACTGCAGCCCCTGCTTGCCGAGTGTGCGGCGATGGTGGCGCCGCAAGCCGCGGCCCGGGGTCTCAAGACCGCATTTCCGACGCTCAACGAGAACCTGGTCGTCGTGGCCGACCAGCGCAGGTTGAAGCAGGTGCTGCTGAACCTGCTGTCGAACGCGGTCAAGTACAACAAGCCGTATGGTGAGCTGAGCGTGGAGGTCGGCAAGGTCGATCAGGAGCATGTCCGCATCCAGATACGCGACACAGGGCACGGTCTCAGTGAAGACCAGATCAACCACCTGTTCGAGCCCTTCAACCGCCTGGGCCTGAACCGGGAAGGCCCCCATGCCGTCGAGGGCACGGGCCTGGGCCTGGTGGTTGCCAGGCAGCTGGTCGACCTGATGGGAGGGCGGATGGGCGTGAGCAGCTCGCCCGGGGTCGGCAGCAGCTTCTGGGTGGACCTGGTGTTCGATGAGAGCACGCCCGAGCTCGAGCCTGCGGATGCTGTTGCGTCGGCGCCAGACCGTGCGCGAGTTCAGCGGGGCCACAGCACGGTCCTGCTCGTGGATGACGATGGGCCCAGCCATGAGCTGGTGCAGGCGCAGCTGGCCCGGCGGCCCGATCTCAGGCTCGTCACGGCGACCAACGGGCGCGAAGGCGTCGCCCTGGCGATCGCGCATCAGCCGGCCGTCATCCTGATGGACAACAGCATGCCGGAACTCAGCGGCCGGCAGGCGCTGGAGCTGCTCTCGCAGGACCCGCGAACGGCGAGGATTCCCGTCATTGCCATCAGCGCCAGCGCTCAAGCCCAGGCCGGCGCAGACGATTCCGCGGCGTGGTTCAGCCGCGTTGCCAAGCCTTTTGATCAGGGCGACCTGCTGCAGGCCATCGACGCCGCCATCGACAGTCCTTGAGGCGCGCGGGCCTTCTGGAGCGTGGACGGCTTGGCGCAAGGATCAAGCCTCGCTGCGCAACACTGCGACACACATCGGCGGCATGCGCCGCAGTAGAGTTTTCTCGAGCCGGTAGTGGCTCGCCCCCTGGCCAACACATCCAAGGATCCAAGATGACATCCACGACATTGCTGCGCATCGCGCTGGTCTCCGCCGCCCTCGTCACGGGCAGCTCTCTGGCCCTCGCCGCCGGCAGCCGCCAGAACCACCACTGCAAGATGGCCGACGGCAGCATGGACACGGCCAAGACCAAGAAGGCCTGCCTTGCGGCCAAGGGCACCTGGGTCAAGGATGCCCCTGCTGCCGGCGACGCTGCCTCGGCACCGAAGAAGTAGAGCGCCAGAAGCCTCAGGCGGTGATGAACATCACCGCGACGGCGACGGCCATGACACCGGTGGCCGCCCAGCCGAACACACGGTGCCGGCTGGACATCGTCAGCTCGCCCATCACGCGGGGCGACTGGCCTATCCACATCATCACCACCATGATGGGCACCGAGATGACGCCGTTGACGACGGCGCTCCAGACCAGCGCCTTGATGGGATCCAGTTCGAACAGGCTCATCAGCGCGCCAATGACTGTCGCGGCGATGATGATGGCGTAGAAGCCGCGCGCCTCATGGAAGCCATGCGACAGGCTGGCCTTCCAGCCGAAGACCTCGCTGACCGCATAGGCCGCCGAGCCCGCCAGCACCGGCACGGCCAGCAGGCCCGTGCCGACGATGCCCAGCGCAAACACCGCGAACGCGAACTCGCCCGCCACCGGTCGCAGGGCCTCGGCCGCCTGGCCTGAAGTCTGGATGTTGGTGATGCCGTGCAGGTTGAGCGTCACCGCCGTGGCCAGCACGATGCAGAGCGCGATCACGTTGGAGAAGGACATGCCGATGTAGGTGTCCTGCTTGATGCGGAAGAGGTGCTCCTGTGCATAGGCCGGCACCAGCCGCATTTCGGCCGCATGCGGCCGGGTCTGGATCTCCTCGACCTCCTGCGACGCCTGCCAGAAGAAGAGGTAGGGGCTGATGGTCGTCCCCAGCACGGCCACCACCATGCCGGCGTAGTCGCTGAACTTGGCATCCACAGGGAAGAAGGCCCAGGGCTGCAAGGACTCCACCGTGGCCTGTCGCCACGGCACCTGCACCACCAGGACGACGGCGAAGTAGGAGAACAGCGCCAGCGTCAGCCACTTCAGGATGCGCACCGAACGCTCGTAGGAGAAACACACCTGGCCCAGCACGCAAAGCGCGCCGAACCCGACGATGAACAAGACCCGCGAACCGCCCACCAGCATGCGGGCGGCTTCGGCCATGGCGCCGATGTCGGCCGCGATGTTGATGGTGTTGGCGACGACCAGCAGCGCGACCAGGCCCAGGGTCAGCCAGCGCGGGCAGACCTTGGCGATGTTGGCGGCCAGCCCCTGGCCGGTGACCCAACCGATGCGGGCCGACAGCATCTGGATGCCGATCATCAGCGGCGTGGTCAGCAGCAGGGTCCAGACCAGGCCGAAGCGGAACTGCGACCCGGCCTGCGAATAGGTGGCGATGCCGCTCGGGTCATCGTCGGCGGCACCGGTGATGAGGCCGGGACCCAGGCGCCTGGCCAAGGCCTTGGTGTCGGGCAGCCGGTCGCGGGCGTTCGCAAAGGCCCGGGACAACAGGAAAGCGTTGCGGAGGATGAGTTGTTGCACGGGTATCTCCCCGCCGCCGTGCCACGCGCACGGCGGAAGAATGCGGCGCTTTCTGGGAGCCGCAGGGGCACGAAGGTGTCCGGGGAGAAGGCTGGTCGGCAGAAAGCCGAACGCAGCAAGCCTGCTGTCCCGGGAAATGGAAGGTCGTCAGAGCCTCCACCGCCCGGGTTGCAGCCGCGCCGCAAGGCGATGGCTACAGACTGGACGGCGAAGGCCAGCAACTAGGTGCTGGGGTCATGGCAATGCCGTCAGTGAAGGGACCACGATTTTCTTCAGGCCCGTGATCAGGGTCAACCCGAGTTTGAGTCTGGAAACCTGGCTGCAAGGAAAGAGGATTTCGTCCTCTGCCGCGCCGGCGCCGCCGACGCCCGGCGCGGGCCCCATACGCGGGAATTTCTGAACCCGCCGCACGAGAACCTCGCTCCTAGAATCGTCCGCCAAGATAGGCGCTTGGGGAGCGAGGATGAAGTCTTATAACGTTATCGGCTATCTGCTGATCGTCGTCTACGGGCTGGCCTGCGTCGCGGTCGCGCCGCCCGCCCTCGGTCCCTGGGGTGGACTGGCAGTCGCGGCGGTCTACTTCCTCGTGACGTGGTTCATCGGCGGCGTCTACCTCTCCTGCGTGATCCACATGGGCATCGCGCATCGTGCGCTGGACTACAAGCCCTGGTTCGTGAAGGCGATCACCGTCGTCAACAACGCGTTCTTCGTCTACATCGACCCGGTGGCCTGGGTCAACCGGCACCGGCTGCACCACCGCTTTTCCGACCATCCGGGTGACCCCAACAAGCTGGCCTCCGACGGTCTGTGGCGCACGTTGTGGCTGTGCATGTTCCCGTATCCGACCACGGACAACGTCGCCAACGATGCAATCTTGAAGACCTGGCCGTTCCGCCTGGTGTCGAACTGGCCGTTCATCATCGTGGCGACCGCCGGCCAGTTGTGGCTGATTGCCCAGCTCACCCACTCTTGGGCCTTCGCGGTGGTGATGTGGACGATGTTCCGGGTGTTCGCGCTGTGGATCAACATGGTCCAGAACTTCTGGACGCACGACCGCCGCTTCGGCTACCGGCATCACGACGATGAGCGCGACAACGCGATGAACATCGGCGAATGGCTGCCGGTCACGATCACCTTCAGCGCCTGCCTGCAGAACAACCACCACCACGCGCCGGGCTTTCTGCGCCTGAGCCACGTCGAGGGCGAATACGACTTCGGCTTCATCGCGGCGAAAGCGATGAAGGCGCTGGGGCTGGTGAAGGCCACGCGGACCGGCATGGAGATCCCGAAGGACGTGACACTGCCGGCCGTGGGTTTCTGAGGCGGACAAGCGGCAGGCGTCGCGCCCGCCGCGCGGGCTGAGATCGTCAGGCCGGCGACTTCGCCTTCAGCGCCTTCTTGGGCCGGGCGCGGAACGGATACAGCGCCTGGGCCCAGAAGCCGGCCGGCAGCTCTTCCTTGTACAGGCCGTAGGTATGCGGCCAGCTGCCGTCCGCGGGCAGGTAGTGCGTGCCGAACAGCCGGTCGATCCACGGGAAGTGGATGGCGAAGTTCTTGTCCAGCGCTTCCTTCTGCGACGTGTGGTGCCAATGGTGGAAGCGCGGCTGGATCAGGAAGGGCTCGAGCCATTTCACCGTCGGGCCGAAGTTGCAGTGCGCCCAGGTCGCGTGGATGGTCACGAAGAACAGGTAGGCCACGATCATGTCGTGCGGGAAGATGAACATCATCGGCACCAGCATGAAGGCACGCACGATGACGTCGTCGACAAGGTGCGAGCGCGAGCCGGCAATCCAGTCCAGGCCCTTTGACGAATGGTGGATCGCGTGGAAGCGCCAGAGGAACGGGATCTTGTGGAAGGCGAGATGGACGGCGTACTCGCACAAGTCCGCCACCAGGATCGCCAGGAAGAACTGCACGATCCACGGCAGGGCCGCCATGGCATTCAGGATGGCGGGCACACCCAGATAGGTCGTGAGCTGCGTCGCGGGCAGCAGGATCAGGAAGGACGTGATCTGGATCGGCAGGTGCGTGGACAGGAAGTACTTGATGTCCAGCAGCCATTCGGGGCGAAACACGCTCTGCTTCGGATAGGCCGGCCACAGCACCTCGATCGGCGAGAAGATGAGGGTCATCAGCAGCATGTCCAGCAGGAACCAGTCCAGGCCGATGGCCGGACCGTCGTGCAGTTCGCCGTTGATGGGCACGCTGGCGCCGCCCCACAGCGTGGCCAGCAGGGCCAGCGTGATGCCGGTCAGGCCCAGGATCTTCTTGCGTCGCAGGATGGCGTTGAGCACGCCGAAGACCAGCGCGCCCACGATGACCCCCTGGATCACGCCGCGCATGATGGCCATCGGGTAGTGCGGCCGCAGTTCGGGCGAGGTCAGGAGCTGCGGGAAATGCAGGCAGACCACGGCGCCCAGCGCCAGCAGCCCGCAGAAGGCCGACAGGATGCCGCTCCACCAGCCGCTGCCGAAATGACTCGGCCCACCGTCGCCGAAGACTTCGTTGATCTTTTGTTCGAGCACGATCCGCTCCCCTTTTCTCGTTGCCACCGGCGGATGGCGGCATCTCCGAATGGCGCGAGTCTAAATGTGGCCTTCTGCGGGGTGAATGCAGGGATCGTGGCGGTACGTGACGTAGTAGCTTCCAACGGGGCTCATGCCGGCCCGCTTCCGCAGGGGCCTGCCGTCGCGTGATATTGCGGCGCCCCCGAGCGATCACCGTCTTCCATGCAAGCCCGCGTCGAGCCGCCCGTCTTTCAATGCCTTCGACACCCGCAGTGCCGTTGCGCGCGCCTGCTCGCATGAGCAGGCCCTTGAGTTGGGCGGCAGGCGCGACAGCCCTGGCGCTGGCCTGGGCGGGATGGCACTGGCTGGGTGCCGGGCCGGTGCCACGCCCCTGCCTTATTTCGTGCCGCCCCGAAGTCGCCGTGCATGACGAAGGACTTCGGCCTGGGGCAATGGCCCACCGTGTCCCATGAAGAATTTCGTCGCTCCATCTGCGGCGAGGCGTTCGAGCGCCTGGGCGACGCGCTGAGGGTCGTCTTCAAACGGCGGACGCTTGGCGCGTCCCGTCAGCACAATGCCGCCAAGCAGCACCCCGGAGGCAATCAGATCGCCAACCAGCGCCTGACCGTTGTCGAGCGCAATGCTCAACGAGCCGCAAGTGTGGCCAGGCGTGGCTACCACCTTGCCAGCGATGCCGTATGGCGCCAGATCGAATGCCTGGTCGCCCTCCAGCAGGATGTCCGGCTCGAAGGGCTGGTAGGCCCGCTGGATCAGGCCAGTGCGGAAGAAGACGCGTCCGAAGACGCCCGTCGCGCAGAACGTCATGCGTTGGCGTTGGGTGTAGTGATCCAGATCGCCGCGGTGCGCGCACACCGGCGCGCCAGTCAGCCCACGCAACCGGACCGCATTGCCTGCGTGATCGATGTGCGCGTGAGTGATGACGATCAGCTTGATGTCGCGCCAATCCAGGCCCCGGGCATTCAAGGCCTTCGCCACGGCATCCTCGGTGTCGGGCAAGCCGGCATCCACCAGCACGGCACCGCTGGCGCCCACGACAAGATGGGCGTTGACGAGGCCCATCGGCAGGATGGAAATCCGGACGACTTCCAGCCCCATCACGCCGTCACTCCGACGGGCGCAGTCGGCGGGTTGCGCTGCAGCCATGAATAGACCTCGTCCAGCGGCACATGGCCTCCCGCAACCCTGGCGTAGAAGGCGAGGTCGATGCGACCCTCGGGGCCGATGAGGAAGTCGGCCGGCAAACGGTCGAAGGGCCCTTCGACGCGACCGGGTGCGAAACGTTTGGAGAAAGCGCGGACGGCGTGCACGGCGTTGCTCGGCGCCAGCAGGCCGGCCCAGCTCCTTTCCACCTGGAAGAGGCGGTAGAGCTCCATCCCGGGATCGGGGATCAGGGCGAATGGTGCGTCCTGACGGCCGACATACTCCCTCATGCTTTCGGCGGTGGACTGGAAGACCGCCAGCACGACAAGACCGTCGCGCGCCAATCGCTCATGCGCCAGCACCATCTCCCGGACTCTGAGATTGCACATCGGGCAGGAGGCGTAGCGCATGAATGAGAGCAGCACCGGCCGCCCCCTCAGCTCCGAGAGCTGGACTGCGCGGCCGAACATGTCGGAGGCCTGAAAGTCGGGCGCTGTCGACCCCTGTTGAAGCGGCATGAATATTCCCCAATTGGACGACCGTCCAATGCTATCAGGACGATCGTCCAATGTTCAACGGAAATTTGGACGAGCGTCCAGATAGAATCCGGCCATGAGCGAGCCTTCCGCCACCCGTGACCGCGTCGTCGCCGCGGCGTCGCATCTCTTTGCCACGCGCGGCTTCGCCGCCACGTCGATTGCTGACGTCGCCGAAGCGTCAGGCCTTCTGAAGGGCAACCTGGCCTACTACTTCAAGACAAAGCAAGGCCTGCTCGACGCCGTGCTCGATGCACGAGCGAAAGCACTCTGGGGCGAGCTGGTGGCGCCGGCCCAGGACGGCGAGGATGCCCGCACGACGATAGGCCGGCTGCTCGAACACGTCCGGTCCTCGGCAGCGGAGCTGGCCCAGCACGGCTGCCCGGTGGGCGGTCTGGCTACCGAGCTGGGCAAGACAGACGAGGCCCTGCATGGGAACGCTGCGGCACTTTTGCTGCAGCTGGAGGCGTATCTGTGCGAGGCCTTCGCCCGGTCCATGCACAGGAAGCAGGCCGAGCGATCCGCCGAGCATCTGCTGGCCCGCCTGCAAGGAGCCGCCGTGGTTGCCCAGGCGCGGCGCGATCCGGACGTGGTTCATCGTCAGGTGGACGAGGCCATGGCCTGGCTCGACACCGTCCTACCGAGCGGCAAACGCAAGCGCGCGGCCTGAAGCTTGCGGCGCCTGCAGTCGTCATCCCTTGACGTTGCCTCGCGCAGCGGGCTTCCTCACCTTGGCCGCCGGCAGCGTCGCGTTGTGCGCGAGGCACAGGTCGATTCAATGCTGCAGCGCTGATGGCGTCGTCACGGACGCCGCCGCCACGAACACATAGCCCGGGTAAGGTCTCCCCTGCATCACCACCGTCTCGACGCCCTCGCGCTTGAGCGTCTCTTCGTGCAGGGCGGGGTCGATCCGGCACATCAGCCGCTCGGGGCGGGCCGTCACGCACAGGTTGTCCCGCAGCATGAAGCCGATGCTGCCAAACATCCGCTTCTCTCGGATGCCGGGTACATCGGCAAGCAAGCTGCGAACGCGGGCCACCAGATCGTCACTTGCCGAAGTCGTGCTCAAAGACTCTCCTGTAACGGGCACGAGGAAGACGACAAGGCTGGCTTTGGCCTTCACCCACTAGCATCACCTTGGCGTCGTCATGCGGCGCGAGTATCAATCAGGCCCAGGAGGGATTCCGATGGACACGTCCACCTCGTTCCCCGCGGAAGGCGGTTGTGATTGCCGCGCCGTCAGGTATCGCCTTGAAAGCGCACCTCGCTTCGTCCACTGCTGCCACTGCCGCTGGTGCCAGCGGGAGTCGGGCGCCTCCTTCGCCCTCAATGCCATGATTGAAGGCGACCGGGTAACCCAGTTGGGCCACGAGCCCGAGCTGGTCAAGACGCCTTCCAGCAGCGGCAGCGGCCAGTTGATCGCCCGCTGCCCCATGTGCAAGGTCGCGGTCTGGAGCCACTACGCTGGCGCGGGACCAGTGGTGAAGTTCGTTCGTGTCGGCACCTTGGACAAC
Organism: Roseateles sp. FW305-36; assembly: GCF_058787015.1. Lineage (NCBI taxonomy): Bacteria > Pseudomonadati > Pseudomonadota > Betaproteobacteria > Burkholderiales > Sphaerotilaceae > Roseateles > Roseateles sp. FW305-36. The sequence continues at coordinate 321,377 of NZ_JBYSZK010000006.1, forward strand.
CCGGACCTGCTGCCGCCGGACATCCACATCTTCACCGCCTCCAAGCAGCCATGGGTGCTGCTGCCAAGCGGCGTGCCGGCGGTGGCCGAGTACTACGACCGTGAGGTGTTCTGGCCCAAGGAGAGCCTCGCGCGCCGCACGGCGATGCGTCCTTTGATCGAGGCCTATTTGGCGTCAACGCGGGAACCAAGTTCGAACTAGCGGGGGAAGCCGCTGTCCGCGCCTGGACGCCGCGGGGACCTTTCGTACACTGGCTATGGGTGTTGGGCAGGTCTGCGCAACAGGTTTGCGTGAAGGTCGGGCCGCCTCACGGGCTTGAGCCTGGGCTTCTCCGACATGACCTTCCAACCCATCGAGCTGGTCGCCGCCTTCATCTTCGCGGCCGCGCTGGTTCATACCTTCTCTGCCAAGCTGTTCGAGCGACTGGCGCACCGAGTTCCGCGCCACGCCGGACTACTGCATCTGCTTGGCGAAGTGGAGGTGGTCTTCGGCTTCTGGGCCATCGTCCTCGTGCTTGCCATGGCGCTGCTGAATGGTGCCGGACAGGCGCTGGACTACGCCGAATCGCGCAACTACACCGAACCCCTGTTCGTGTTCGTCGTGATGGTCATCGCGGGTTCACGGCCGATCCTGCACGCCGTGCGGACCCTCATCGGCGCCTGCGCACGCCTGCTGCCCCTCGCGCCACAGGTCGCCGCGGCCTGGCTGGGGCTGGCCGTCGTTCCGCTGCTTGGCTCCCTCGTCACCGAGCCGGCGGCAATGACCATAGCGGCCCTGATGCTGGCGCCAGTCGTGTTCCGCCCCGAAATGCCCGAGCCGCCCAAGTACCTGGCCCTGGGCGTGCTCTTCGTCAATGTCTCCATTGGTGGCACGCTGACCTCCTATGCGGCGCCGCCTGTGCTGATGGTGGCGCAGACATGGAACTGGGACAGCGGCTTCATGCTGTCGAACCTGGGCTGGAAGGCTGCCCTCGCCGTCTTCGCCAATGCCACCGTGGCTGCGGCCATCCTGCGCCGGAAACTGATCGAGCACGCACCAGCCAGCAGACGCGGCAGCGCGGACGCGCCGGGCGTCCCCCCGGGCATCATCGCGGTCCATCTGGCGCTGTTGGCAGGCGTCGTGATGCTGGCCCACCACCCGGTCGCCTTCCTGGGACTATTCCTGCTGTTCCTCGGTTTTGCTCAGGCCTACGACAGGCACCAGGACCCGCTGCTCATCAAGGAAGCCCTGCTGGTGGCTTTCTTCCTGGCCGGCCTCGTCGTGCTGGGCGGGCTGCAGCGATGGTGGCTTCAGCCCATCGTGTCGGCGCTGGGGCCGGTGCAGTTGTTCTTCGGCGCCCTCGGCCTGACGGCGATCACCGACAACGCGGCACTGACCTACCTGGGTTCACAGATCGAGGGCATCTCCAGCGCCGCCAAGTACATGCTCGTCGCCGGCGCCGTTGCCGGCGGGGGGCTGACGGTCATCGCCAACGCTCCCAATCCGGCAGGCCTGACCCTGTTGAGGCGCGGCTTTGCCGATGAATCGGTGGGGGCGGGGGCGCTGTTCCTCGGCGCCCTCGGGCCGACCATCGTCGCAGCGGCGGCCTTCCTGCTGCTCTGAGGCTGGTTCAGCTCCTGGGCCGGTTCTTGTCCCAGATGGCCACCAGGATCAGCGCGTAGGCGATGAGCCGCACCGCATAGTTCAGGGGCGCATCCTCACCCACCTGCGCACTGAGGCCCAGGTGCATGCGATTCGCCGACTCGATCCAGAACGACAGCGCGAAGAAGATGAAGAACCGGTCTCGCGTCCTGCGCCAGAAGCACCAGAAGAACAGCCCCGCCACGCACGCCAGGGCGGCGGTGGCGCCATGCAGCACCGGGGTCAGGGCCGCGACGGTCATCGTTCCCTCTCCGTCACCAGGCCCACGACGAGCAGCAGCATGGAGACCAGCCCCACGACGGCACGCCACGGCGACAGGTCGACGTCCGCGAAGACAGTCTTGTCCAGCAGCAGCAGCACGTTGTTGGCCGTGAGCCCGACGAAGCACAGCCCGCTCCACAGCAGCAGCGCGAACCTCGTCCTGGCATAGCTGCGCAGCAGCAGCGCGGCGCACAGAGCCGCCGTCATCAGGCAAAGGCCAAATATCAGGATCGCCATCTCACGTCCTCCTTCTCAGCCGGAAAGCCTCTGCAAACCGCTGGGCGCTTCGTTGGGTCGCGTCGTGAATCAGGCCGGACACCCCGATGAGATTGCGGGCGTAGACCTCGGCCAGTTGCGTCAGCGCCTGGCCCAGCGCTTCGTCGGGCGCATAGCGGAATTGTTCACCCTGCGCCTGCACGACGCCGGCATCGCTCATGGCCTGCAGCAGCTCGGTGGCCGTTCCGACCGAGACATAGAGCGCGCGACCGATGTCTTCTGCAGACCTCGGCACTTCGGGCTGGCGCTGGAACTGCAATACAGCCTCGAGATAGGGCACCGAGGGAATGGCGGTCAGGATGAAGCGCCTGACCTCGTCCGGGATGGCTTCCTCGCTCATGCCGAAGGCGGGGGCAGGCGCCCCAGTTGCGAGAGCATCAGCGAGCTGTAGAGCGGTCGGCTGATCCAGCGCGACACCAGGCTGGCGCCCAGCGCGGCGGCCATTAGGGTCAGCACCATGGCATGACCGTCCACCATCTCCATGACGATGATGAAGGCCGTCAGCGGCGCCTGCGTGACGGCTGCCAGGAAGCCCGCCATGCCCAGCGCAATCAGCGCGGAGGAGCTGCCCTCGAAGCCCGTGAAGACCGCCACGTCCGCCCCCAGGCCAGCTCCGATGGCCAGCGATGGTGCGAAGACACCGCCGGGCACGCCCGACCAGACCGCGAGCCAGGTGGCCACGAAACGCAGGGTGACGTAAAGCAATGGCAGGTCGATATGGCCATCCAGCAGATGCCGCGTGTACTCATAGCCACTGCCGAAGCTCGAGCCCCCGCTGACCCAGCCGATCAGCGCAATGGCGACCCCGCAAACTGCAGCGAACAGCACCGGACGGGCTTGCCGCCATTGCCCCAGACGGCCCCTGACGTCGGTCATCGAGGCATGCAGCAGCCGGGAGAAGACGCCGCCCAGGGCGCCGCTGGCCACGGTCACCAGCAGCGCGGGAAAGACAAAGCCAGGTGCCAGCGCGGGCACGCGGATCACGCCGAAGTAGGTGGCGTTGCCGAACGCCGAGACCGCCATCAGCCCCGCCAGCACGATGGCCGCGATGATGAGGCCGCTGCTGCGCTGCTCGAAACGGCGGCTCAGCTCCTCGATGGCGAACATGATGCCCGCCAGCGGCGCATTGAACGCCGCGGCGATGCCTGCCGCACCACCGGCCACGAGCAGACCGTGGGTCGAGACCGGAGCCCCCTGCGGCATGTATCGACGCGCATGGTGCATGACGCCGGCCGCGATCTGCACCGAGGGTCCTTCGCGTCCCATGGCGAGCCCGCCCAGCAGGCCGCCGGCCGTGAGCAGCGCCTTGGCGATGCTCAGGCGCAGGGAGACGAACAGGCTGCGGTCGTGTTCGCCCACGGCCGGTTCAAGCGCCGCCATGACCTGAGGAATCCCCGAGCCCGCCGCTCCCGGTGCATGGCGCCGCGTCAACCAGACCAACGTGGCCAGCCAGGCCGGCGTCCAGAGGAAGGGCAGCCATGCGGCCTGCGCAGACAGCCAACCAAAGCCGGCCAGCGCACGTTCGCAGAGCCAGGTAAAGCCGACGACAGAAAGCCCTGCGAGGACGGCGAACGACAGCACGACGAAGCGGCCGACCCATGTCCGCCAATCCGTCAGGTCGCCACGAATTGACGCGACGACGTCGGGCTGCTCAATGTGCTTGTGTGGCGGGGGCGGGGGAGGCAACGCGAGTGGAAAGAAATGTTTGTACAAATGTATATGCTAGGCTTTGCTTGTCACAACCCCGGACCCAAGGTTCTCTGCCGCGTGCGTGCCATTCGTACCACTGCAATGCTTGCTGCGCTTGCCGTTACGCTAGCGGGCTGCGCGACGAGCACCGTGTTCGGGCCTGTGAACACTGTGCTCGTCTCGCCTTTGCCCGTGGCCGCGTCCGCGCCATTGCCAAGGCCACAACCCGAAACGGTGGCCGCCCAACGCATCAAGGTGTTGCCCCCCCATCTTGACCCGGACAGCGAGCTGTACGGGCACCGCAGCGTCTTTTTCGCCTTTGACGAGTGGACGGTGCGTCCCGAGGACCAACCAGTTGTGGAGTCGCACGGCATCTACCTCTGGCGCTACCCCGAACTGCGCGTGCGGGTGGAGGGCAACACGGACGACCGCGGTGGCCGGGAATACAACCTCGCGCTGGGCGAGCGGCGGGCGCAGGCGCTCAAGGCGGCCCTGCAGTTGCTCGGTGCCAGGGACGAGCAGATCGAGACCGTCAGCTATGGCGAGGAGAAACCCCGCCGTGCTGGCATGGATGAAGAGTCGCGCGCCCACAACCGGCGCGCCGACATCATCTACCGCAGAACCTCCAGGTAGCGGGGCGCGACGGCTCTCGAGCCGGCCGCCGACTCTGCCGGACCGCTGGCCGGGAAGCCAGCTTCGGGCACCTTGAAGGTGCCCACTTCTTGAGGAGGCGTCATGTTCGACATGGGCACCATGCTCAACGAGCTGGGATGGCCATTGGGCATCGTCCTGGCGTGGGTCGTGGGAGAGTTTGGTCACCGTTGGACGGGGCTGCCACGCATCAGCCTGTACGGCCTGGTGGGCTTCGCGTTGGGCCAGGCGCAGAGCGGGCTTCTGCCCGCGGCCGGTACGGGTTCCATGATGCTGCTGGCCAACATCGCCTTCGGTCTCATCCTGTTCGAGTTCGGCTACCGCATCAACATCCACTGGCTGCGCATCAACCCCTGGCTGGCGGCCAGCGGGTTGCTGGAGTCGGTGCTGACCTTTTTCTGCGTGCTGGCGCTGGCCATGCTCACGGACCTTCCGACAGTCACGGGCCTGCTGCTGGCCTCGCTGGCCATGTCCACTTCGCCTGCCGCGGTCATGCGCGTCGTCAACGAGCGGCGCAGCTCCGGGCAGGTGACGGAGCGGCTGATCCATCTGACCGGCCTCAACTGCGTGCTCGCCGTGTTCACCTTCAAGGTCGTGGTCGGCGTGTGGACCTTCCAGAGTTCGGGCAGCCTGTTGCAGGCGGCGCTGAACAGCGTCGTCGTGCTCGGTGCATCGTCGCTGCTGGGCGCGCTTTGCGGAATCGCGGTGCCGGCCGTCATGCGCGGCTTGGGAACTCTCAGCCGCGATGCGACCGTGGCATTCGCCATCGCCGTCGTGCTGCTGGTGGCCGTCACCCATGCCCTCAAGCTGTCTCCGGTGCTGGCCACGCTGACATTCGGCCTGGTTGCGCGTCATCGGCGCGTGGCATTCAGCGCCACGCAGCGCAACTTTGGCGCGCTGGGCGACGTGCTGACCGTGGTGCTCTTCATGTTCGTCGCCAGCACACTGGAATGGAGCCGCGTGCTCAACGGCCTGGGCCTCGCGCTGGGTTTGATCGCCGTGCGCGGGGGGGCCAAGATCGTTGGCGTGACCTTGTTCGCGCGGCTCAGCGGCGTGTCCTGGCGCAAGGGCATGCTGACCGGACTGGCGATGACGCCCATCTCCGTCTTCGTCATCCTGCTGCTGGAACAGGCCCGCTACCTCGGCGTCGACCTGGTCGACCAGTTGGCCGCCCTCGCCGCAACCACGCTGCTGCTGGAACTCGCCGGCCCCATCGTGACGCAGCGGGCCCTGATCTGGGCGCACGAGACCCATGAACCCGGGGAGCACTGATGGCACTCGAAGACTTCTCCAAGTCCGACGCGCTGACGCTGGGCGTCGAGCTGGAACTGCAACTCGTCTCGCTCAGCGACTTCGACCTCATAGACGCCAGCCCCGACATGCTGGAGCTGCTTTCCAGGTCGCGCTTCCCCGGCAACGTCGTGCCCGAAATCACCGAAAGCATGATCGAGATTTCCACCGACGTGCACCGCGATCACACCAGCCTGCTGGCCCAGCTGCGGCAGGTGCGTGATTCGCTCGTGCGTGCCGGCGACACGCTCAATGTCGGCGTCTGCGGTGGCGGCACCCACCCCTTCCAGCAATGGAGCCAGCGCAAGATCTTCGCCAAGCCGCGCTTCAAGGAGGTGTCGGCGCTGTACGGCTACCTGGCCAAGCAGTTCACGATCTTTGGTCAGCACGTCCACGTCGGCTGCGCCTCTGGCGACGACGCCATGTTCTTGCTGCACGCGCTGAACCGCTACGTGCCGCACTTCATCGCGTTGTCGGCCTCCTCGCCATTCGTGCAAGGCAAGGACACACTCTTCAATTCGGCCCGCCTGAACTCGGTCTTCGCCTTCCCGCTGAGCGGCCGCGCGCCCTTCGTGCTGGACTGGAACGGTTTCGCCCAAGGCTACTTCGCCCACATGGAGCGCACCGGCATCGTCAAGAGCATGAAGGACTTCTATTGGGACATCCGCCCCAAGCCCGAGTTCGGAACCATCGAACTGCGGGTGTGTGACACGCCGCTCACCGTGGAGCGCGCCGCCGCGCTGGCCTGCTACCTGCAGGCGCTGAGCGCCTTCCTGCTGGAGCGCAACCAGCCCGCGCCCGAGGAAAACGACTACCTGGTCTACAACTACAACCGCTTCCAGGCCTGCCGCTTCGGCCTGGACGGCACGCTGGTGCACCCCAAGAGCTACGAGACGCTGTCGCTGCGCGAAGACATGTTGGCCACGCTGAGGCATCTGGAACCCTACGCCGACCGGTTGGGCAGCCGCGAAGCGCTGGAGCACCTGTACCGCGCCACTCACGAGGGCAGCGACGCCAGCCACCTACGCCAGCAGTTCCAGGCGCGCGGCAGCCCCGAAGGCATGGTGGATGCGGCACTCGCGCGCTTTCGGGGGTCGTCGCCGGCAGACCCTTCCCTATGATTCCGTGATGGTCATCCGACGTACAGCCAGCACACTCAACGCCGTCTCGAGCGACGAGCAACAGGACGATGCCGCACAGGTATTGCGGCAATTCCGGCAGGTGCTGAATGCCGTCAAGACGCACTTCCAGCAGGTCGAGAAGAAGTCGGGGCTGGGCGGCGCGCAGATCTGGGCGCTGTCACTGGTCGAGCAACATCCGGGCATCGGCGTTGGTGAGCTGGCGCGCGCGATGGACGTCAACCCGTCGACCGCCAGCAATCTGGTCAAGCTGCTGACCGAGCGCGGCATGGTGGAAGGTCGCAAGGAGGGCATCGACCGCAGGGCCGTGCAGCTCCATATCCTGCCGGATGGGGTCAAGGCGCTGCGTCGTGCACCGGCTCCGTTCTCAGGCGTCTTGCCGGAAGCGTTGAAGGCGCTGGACAAGGCGAGTCTTCGTCGACTGCGCAAAGACCTTGGCGAGCTCATTCTGCTTCTGGATGCCGACGAAGGCGCAGCTCGCATTCCTCTTGGCGAGATGTGAGCGCCGCCAGTCTGACCAAGTCAAGCGCAGACACTGATACGGCTCATCCCCCCAAATCTGCAGTCTGTCGCCCCCCGCTAGGTCGCAACCGGGGGTGGAGATATGGTGTGCTACATCAGCAACACACCCCGGAGCTCCCATGACTCCCACCTGGACAGACCAGGCGCCGATCTACCAGCAGCTGGCCGACCGCCTGGCGGTGCAGCTGCTCGACGGCAGCCCCTCGGAAGGCGAGGCACTGCCCTCGGTGCGCCAGCTCGCCAGCCAGTACGTCATCAACCCGCTGACCGTCACGCGGGCCCTGCAGGCGCTCAGCGACCACGGGTTGATCGAGTCGCGCCGGGGCCTGGGCATGTATGTGATGACCGGCGCCCGCGAGCGCCTGCTGCGCCAGGAGCGCGAGCAGTTCCTGCAGAAGGACTGGCCGGCCCTGCGCGCCAAGCTCAAGCGGCTGGGCCTGAGCGCCAAGGATCTGAACTGGGAGTCGACATGATGAACCTCATCGAAGCCAACAACATCACGCTGCGCTACGGCAAGAAGACGGCGCTGAATGACGTGTCCGTCGCCGTGCCCAAGGGCCGCGTCGTCGGCCTGCTGGGCCACAACGGCGCCGGCAAGACCTCGCTGATGAAGGCCCTGGTTGGCCTGCTGCCGGTGCAGGGCGAACTCAAGGTGCTGGGCCTGGAGCCGACGCACCACCGCCAGCAGCTGCTGACCGAGCTGAGCTACATCCCCGACGTGGCGGTGCTGCCGCGCTGGGCCAAGGTCCACGAGCTGATCACGCTGATGGCTCGGCTGCAACCCAAGTTCTCGGCCGAGCGCGCCCGCGCCCTGCTCAAGCGCACCAGCGTCGGGGAGAACGACAAGATCAAGAGCCTGTCCAAGGGCATGGTGGCCCAGACCCACCTGGCACTGATCGCCGCCATCGACGCCAAGCTGATGATCCTGGACGAGCCGACGCTGGGCCTGGACGTGGTGTCGCGCAAGAGCTTCTACGAGATGCTCATCGACGAGTGGTGCGACGGCGAGCGCAGCGTGCTGATCTCGACCCACCAGGTCGAGGAGGTGGAGGCCTTGCTGAGCGACGTCATCATGCTGGACGAGGGGCGCGTGGCGCTGTCGATCAGCCTGGAGGACATCGACCGCCGCTTCGTGGCCCTGAACCACGACCCGGCCGCCGCCGAGGCTATGGCCGCCGCCCACCCGCTGCTGCGCTACCGCGAGCAGGGCCGCACGACCTCGTTGTTCGACGGCGCACCGCCCGAGCACGTCACCAGCCTGGGCCAGCGCGTGCGCCCCAGCCTCGTCGACCTCTTCATGGCGCTGACCCGCAACCCGGCGCTGAACGGCAAGCAAGCCTGAAGGACACATGATGAACAACCACATCCCCACCCTGCTGCTGCGCGAATGGATGCAGCACAAGCGCGGCTGGCTGATCGCGGCCTTCGCGCCGCCCATCCTCTTCCTGGCCATGCTGCCCTTCGGCCATGTGCAGGGCCTGCCGACCGAGCACCGCGAACTGCTGGCCCTGGCCATGCTGCTGCTGAGCGCCTGCGCCGTCTTTGCCGTCTGCCTGCTGGTGGCGCTGTTCCAGTTGCCGGGCCTGGCACGCCGCGATGCCCAGGACCGTTCCATCGAGTTCTGGCTGTCCCTGCCGGGCCGCCCGAGCGAGAGCGTGGCGGCGACGGTGCTGGCCCACGCCTGGCTGGCGCCGCTGGGCGGCGCCCTCGTGGGCGCCCTGTTCGGCCTGCCGATTGCGATGTCGGTGCTGGGCAGCAAGGAAGGCTTTGCCGAGGCCATGGCGGTGAACTGGGGCGAGGTCATCTCCGCCGCCCTGCCGCTGCTGGTGCGCGGCCTGCTGGGCACCGTGCCGCTGCTGCTGTGGCTGGCGCCGATGATCTTCGTGCTGATGGCCGCCTCGGCCTGGCTCAAGCGCCTGGGCGTGCCCCTGGTCTTCGTCGGCGGCTTCGTCGTCACCCTGGTGCTGCACAAGGTCTACAGCATCGACTGGCCGCTGCAGGTGCTGGGCGAGTGGAACGCGCGACTCAACCACACCCTGGTGAGCGACGAGCATGTGCTGAAGTCGGCGCTGATGTCGTCCGGTGACAGCCTGTGGGCCTGGATGGCCCATGACCTGGGCCAGACGCTGGCCGAACTGGCCTCGCTGCAGTTCCTGGGCTGGGCTGCCGTGGCCGCCGTCGGCTTCGCGCTGGTGGTGATGAAGCGGGCACGCGGCGCCTGAGCGCTTGGCCACCCAAAAGCAAAACGGGGCCGCGAGGCCCCGTTTTCATTGGCTGCGCCCTGCGTTGTCAGGCGGGCGCCAGGCCTTCGCCCGAGGACGGGTTGACGATGCGCGCCGCCATTTCCTTGCGGAAGCGGTTGAGCTCCTGCACGGTGGCGAAGCTGCGGTCCATCAGCAGGCTCATGTTGTGCAGGATGCGCTCGACGACCTTGTTCTCCCACACCGAGTCGAACTGGATCTGCGTGTCCAGCCAGCGCTCCAGCCACTCGGGGTCGGGCAGGCGGCTCTGGATGGTGTCGCGCGGGAAGAGCTTGGCGTTGACGTGCAGATTGGTCGGGTGCAGGGCCTGGGCGGTGCGGCGGGCGCTGGCCATCAGCACACCGACCTTGGCGAAGGCGGCACGGGCTTCGTCGCCGAACTTGGCCATGGCGCGCTTCATGTAGCGCAGATAGGCGCCGCCATGGCGGGCCTCGTCGCGCGACAGGGTCTCGTAGATGGCCTGGATGACGGGCTCGGTATGCCACTCGGCGGCACGCCGATACCAGTGGTTGAGGCGAATCTCGCCGCAGAAGTGCAGCATCAGGGTCTCGAGCGCCGGCGCCGGGTCAAAGTCGAAGCGCACCTCGTGCAGTTCGGCTTCAGTGGGCACGAGGTCGGGGCGGAAGCGCTTGAGGTATTCGATCAGCACCAGGCTGTGCTTCTGCTCCTCGAAGAACCAGACCGACATGAAGGCCGAGAAATCGCTGTCCTCGCGGTTGTCGCGCAGGAACATCTCGGTGGCGGGCAGGGCCGACCACTCCGTGATGGCGTTCATCTTGATGGTCTGGGCCTGTTCGTCGCTCAGCATGGAAGCGTCGAACTTGTCCCAGGGAATGTCGCGGTCCATGTTCCAGCGCACGGCTTCGAGTTGCTTGAACAGTTCGGGGTAAAGCATGGGAAATCCTCGTCTAGAGGCGGGATTCTAAAAGTTCGCGCCAGCGTGTCATTTCCGGGGCGATTGCGGCCAGTCCGTCGAGGCATCGGACCCCTTGCGCGCCGCCCGGCAAACGCAGCGCCCGGCTGCTGCCGCCGGCCCAGATCTCGACCCGCTCCGGCAACTGCTCGCGCAGGGCGGCCAGCCCGTCCAGCACGGCGCGCTGGGGCAGTTGGCCACTGAAGCTGAGCGCGACGACATCGGCCTGATAGGCCACGGCGGCGGCCGGCAACTGGGCCAGCGGCGTCTGCGCCCCCAGCGACAGGCAGACGGCGCCTTCCAGGCTCAGCAGGGCCTCGGCCATCAGCAGGCCCAGGGCATGGCCTTCGCCCGGCAGGGTGGTCAGCAGCACCTTGGGGCAGCGGCCCTGGGCCGGCGGCAATGCCTGGATGGCCTGGCGCAGCACCAGTTGGACGGCCTCGCTGTAGAGATGCTCCTCGAAGACCTGCAGCGCCCCGTTCATCCACAGCTCGCCGACGCGAGTCGTCAAGGGCGCGAAGACGTCGTTGATGCCGCCCGCCAGTCCGCGGCGCAGCATGACCTGGGACAGGGCGCGGCGCAGGCCGTCGACGTCGTGGCCCTGCAGCAGGGCGACACAGGCCGCGATCTCGGGCGCCTCCAGCGGAGCGCTGGCGATGGCCATCGCGGCGGGCGACTGCAGCAGCGCCGAGAGCTCCTGGGGCGAGGCCGGGACGACGCGGCCGGGCCGGTGACCGGCGTCCAGCAGCCGCTTCACAAGGCGCAGCCGCTGCACCTGCTCCGGCGGGTAGAGGCGCTCGCCGGACGCATCGCGCGCCGGCGCCGGAAAGCCGTAGCGGCGCTCCCAGACGCGCAGCGTCTCCTTGCTGATGCCGGTGTCGCGCTCCACGGCCGCGATGCCGATGCCGCTGGCGGGTTCCATCAACTCATTCATGGCGGGGTGGCGGCCAGGCCTGGACAGGGCTGGGGCAAGGCGCCAGCACCGCAGCGGGAAATGGCGAAACTCCGCATCTGCACAAGACAAAACGTTGACACGCCTGGAAATTCTGCCAGCCACTGCCTAGGCTTTCGCAACTGTTTGCAATCCTGGCTGCCCGGCGGAACGAAGCGGAGTACAAGGATTGAAGGCGACAACAATCGTCACAGGAAATCGGTACAGCCCCTTGGAATTCCGCGCCCGGCACCCACTTCTCAAGCTACACACGGTGAAAACCCGATCCTCGCTCGGTGTCGCACTGTCCGTTCAATCAGGAATTTAGGTCGCTCAACCTCTCTGAGATTCAGAGCAGCAATCTCGCAAGCCGTTCTCCTCCTCCTCCCTCCCTCCCTCGTTGGCTGCGAGGCGTTGCAGCGACCGCTTTTATGACCAAGGGCCTGTGCACAACACAGGCCCTTTTCTTTGATCACACGCAGGCGTCGGAGTGCCTTGCCGAGCGACAGGCACAAACAGCCCTCAGGACTGTTTGAGTCCGGGCTCAGCCCCTTGAGGGGCGCGCGTCGGCACGTAGGGGTGGCCTATTTGAGCCATCCCTTGCGGCGGAAGTAGATGAAGGGCGCGGCCACGGACAGCAGCATCAGCACCAGCGCGAAGGGATAGCCCCAACTGGACTCGAGCTCCGGCATGTTCTTGAAGTTCATGCCGTAGATGGACGCGATCAGCGTCGGCGGCAGCAGGGCCACGCTGGCCACCGAGAAGATCTTGATGATCTTGTTCTGGTTGATGTTGATGAAGCCGACCGTCGCGTCCATCAGGAAGTTGATCTTGTCGAAAAGAAACGCCGTGTGCGAGTCCAGCGAGTCGATGTCGCGCAGGATCTGGCGCGACTCCTCGAACTGCTCGGCGTTGAGCATGCGGCTGCGCATCATGAAGCTGACGGCGCGACGGGTGTCCATCACATTGCGGCGGATGCGGCCGTTCAAGTCTTCCTCGCGGGCGATGGCGCCCAGCACGTCGCCGGCCTCGGCGTCGGTCACGTTGCTCTTCAACACACGGGCGCTGACGGCCTCGAGCTTGTCGTAGATGCCCTCGAGCACGTCGGCTGAATACTCGGCGTCGGCGTCGTAGAGCTTGAGCAGCACATCCTTGGCGTCCTCGATCAGGGCCGGGATGCGGCGCGCGCGCAGGCGCAGCAGGCGGAATACCGGCAGGTCCTCGTTGTGGACCGAGAACAGCACGTTGTTGAAGAGGATGAAGGCCACGCGCACGTTGCGCGCCGGCTTGCCGTCGGGGCCCTCGTCCCCCTCGATGAGGAAGTCGGAGCGGATGTGCAGCTCGCCGTTGTCTTCCTCGTAGAAGCGAGCCGACTCTTCCAGGTCTTCGTCGACGATGTCTTCAGGGATGTTCAGACCGAAGCGGTCGCGGATCCAGCCCTTTTCCTCGGCGCTCGGGCTCTCGAGGTCAACCCAGACCGGACGCGACTGGGCCAGGTCCTCGGCGGTTTCGATTTCTTCCTGGAACAGGCCACCCTTCAGGCGCCCGTTGTCCAGCGTGAACACATTCAGCATGCATCGTCTCCAGGCAGCGCTGGCCAGACTGGCAAAAGGGACGACGGCTGTCGCCGTCCGGGGTGGCGGGATTCAGTCAACCGTCTCACTCCGGGCGGGCGGGCCTCAACAAGGCCGGCGGCGGGAGTGGACGGTCACCGAGGGTGATCGCAGTCCAAGAAGCTCTCCGTAGGGGGAATCCATGGATTATTGCACCCGTGCAAGACGTGAAAGAAGCCTCGAAAACGAGACCTGACCTGCGACAAAAGCTCACCGTCATCCCCTTGTCACGCAGCGGCTTCGCGCGCAAACTGGGCTTGTCGATTTCCCCACTCCCACCCACCTCCGCTACCCGAAAGACCCCTCCTCCCCTCCTCCCCTTTCCTCAGTTTTTGGTTCCGTTTTTCCGTCCCATCCCTCTGAAAGGAGGCTTTATGAATCTGACGATCAGTGGCCATCATCTCGAAGTCACCCCGGCACTGCGCGAGTACGTGCTAACCAAGCTGGACCGTGTGACTCGCCACTTCGACCAGGTTGTTGATATCAACGTCCTGTTGACCGTAGAGAAGCAAAAGGAGAAGGAACGCCGGCAGCGCGCTGAAGTCACGCTGCACGTGAAGGGCCGAGACATCTTTGTCGAACAGTCCCACGAGGATCTGTATGCCGCCATCGACCAGCTGATGGACAAGCTGGACCGCCAGGTCTGCCGCCACAAGGACAAGGTGCAGGACCATCACCACGCCTCGGCCAAGCGCCTCGAGGTGCCCGCCCGCTGACCCTGTCGGCTCATCTCACGGCGGCCTTCGGGCCGCTTTTGTTTTTGTGATGCGCAATGCAGGGTGCTCCGGGGCAAACGGTTGTTGCTGCAGTGCCGCAAAAACCCGCATTCATGGGTATGCAGGGGCGTTTTCCACGGGTCTAGGGTCTAGCGCCCACCCCAAAACGGCGCGGGGTTCCATAATCTGGAGCTCTGATTGACCCATACGCCCGGTAGCGGCCGCGCTCATGCAGCGCCCCCGACGCTTGGCCTCAACCCATGAACCGTCTCGCCGCCATCCTGCCCGCCGACAACGTGTTGGTGAATGTGGATGCGTCTAGCAAGAAACGCGCCTTTGAACACGCAGGTCTGCTGTTCGAGAACCATCACCAGATGGGCCGCGCGCTGGTCACCGACAACCTCTTCGCCCGCGAGCGCCTGGGCTCGACCGGCCTGGGCCATGGCGTCGCCATCCCGCATGGCCGCGTCAAGGGCCTGAAGAACCCGCTGGCCGCCGTGCTGCGCCTGGCCCAGCCGATCGGCTTCGATGCGCCGGACGACGAACCCGTCGGCCTGCTGATCTTCCTGCTGGTGCCCGAGGCGGCCACCCAGCGTCATCTCGAGATCCTGTCCGAGATCGCCGAGATGCTGTCCGACCGCGAACTGCGCGAGCAGCTCAAGGCCGAACCCGACGCCGCCACCCTGCACAAGCTCATCGCGGCCTGGGAGCCGCTGAAGTCCGTCGCCTGACGCAGCCCATCGACGCTTCGCGTAAACCCTTGCTCGCCCGTTGAAACCCACCTCGATCAGCGCGGAAAGGCTCTTTGAAGAGCACCGCGAGGCCCTGCGCTGGGAGTGGATCGCCGGCCACGCCCACCCCGAGCGCCGCTTCGATGAAGCCGCCGTGCGCGACGCGCAGAGTGCCGCCGACCTGGTCGGCTACCTGAACTACATCCATCCCTACCGGGTGCAGATCGTCGGCCGCCGCGAGGTGGCCTATCTGAGCCAGGAAAGCACCGAGATCCAGGACCGCCGCATCTCGCGCATCGTCACGCTGGAGCCGCCGGTCATCATCATTGCCGACGACTCCGTGCCGCCGCCGCGCCTGGTGGCCATGTGCGACCGCGCCGAGATCCCGCTGTTCCGCACCAACGAGTCGGCCGGCCATGTCATCGACCTGGTGCGCGGCTATCTGTCGCAGTTGTTCGCCAACCGCACCACCCGCCACGGCGTCTTCATGGACATCCTGGGCCTGGGCGTGCTGCTGACCGGCGAATCGGGCCTGGGCAAGAGCGAACTCGGCCTGGAACTCATTTCACGCGGCCACGGCCTGGTGGCCGACGACGCGGTCGACTTCTTCCGCATTGCCCAGACCGCCATCGAGGGCCGCTGCCCCGAGTTGCTGCTCAACCTGTTGGAAGTGCGCGGCATCGGCCTGCTGGACATCAAGGCCATCTTTGGCGAGACGGCGGTGCGCCGCAAGATGCGCTTGAAGCTCATCGTCCACCTGGTGCGCAAGGAGACGATGGAGCGCGACTTCGAGCGCCTGCCTTACGAGCCCCTGTACGAGGACGTGCTGGGCATGCCGGTGCGCAAGGTCGTCATCGCGGTGGACGCCGGCCGCAACCTCGCCGTGCTGGTGGAAGCCGCGGTGCGCAACACCATCCTGCAGCTGCGCGGTATCGACACCTACAAGGAATTCGTCGAGCGCCACCAACGCGCCATCGACAACGGATCTTTGGACTGATCAGCCCTTGTTCGGGCAGTCGACCTTGGTACAGGTCGCGTAAAGCGCCAGCGAATGCTCCTGCAGCTGGAAGCCTCGCTGGCTCGCGATGGCGTGCTGGCGCTCTTCGATGCCGGCGTCGAAGAACTCCTCGACCTTGCCGCAGTTCAGGCAGACGAGGTGATCATGGTGATGCCCCTCGTTGAGCTCGTAGACGGCCTTGCCGGTCTCGAAATGGTTGCGGCTCAAGAGGCCGGCCTGCTCGAACTGCTGCAGCACCCGGTAGACCGTCGCCAGGCCGATGTCGGCGCCTTCGCCAAGCAAAGCCTTGTAAACATCTTCAGCGGTCATGTGTCGCTGCGCGGCGCGCTGGAAGATCTCCAGGATCTTGATGCGCGGCAGCGTCGCCTTGAGGCCGCTGTTCTTGATGTCGCTGGTCTGGTTCTTGGGGGAGGAGCTGGGCATGGCGGGCAGGCGAAGGAGGCCGGTAAGGGCCCCGCTAGAATCCGCCCGATCATAGCCAGCCGAGCTTTCGGCCGGTGCTTCCCGTCCCCTTGCCGCCCTCCAGCCAGCCGCCCGATGCGTCCCCTGCTTGCCTCTCTCCCGCTGCTTGCGCTGCTCGGCGGCTGCTCCTATCTCCCCACCTGGGATTCCCTGCCCACCGTCACCGGTGAAAAGGTGCTGGGCTTCGTCACGCCGTATCGCGTCGAAGTCGTGCAGGGCAATGTGCTGACCAAGGAGATGGTCGCCCGCGTCAAGCCCGGCATGCCCAAGGCCCAGGTGCGCGACCTGCTCGGCTCGCCGCTGCTGACCGACGTCTTCCACGAGTCGCGCTGGGACTACGTCTTCACCATCCGCCGCCAGGGCACCGCCTACCAGCAGCGCCTGGTCGTCGCGACCTTCGACGGCGACAAGCTCAAGGAGCTGACGGTGCCGGACGACCTGCCGGCCGAGAACGACTTCGTCGCCGCCATCAACACCTTCAAGCCCGGCAGCAAGCAGCCCAAGCTGGAGCTGAGCGACGCCGAGCGCGGCGCCCTGCCGCCGCCCAAGAAGAGCGCCGACGCCGCCCCGACGGCCGCCGCCGAAGGCCCGGCACCGGGCCGGACCTACCCGCCGCTGGACGCCAAGACGGGGTCCGGTTCGTGATCAAGGTCGCCGTCATGGGCGCCTCCGGGCGCATGGGCAAGATGCTGATCGAGGCCGTCGAGGCCGCCGACGACTGTGCCCTGCACGTCACGCTGGACAAGGGTGACGACGTCCGCGCCGGCCTGGCCGGTGCCGACGTGATGATCGACTTCACCCGCCCCGAGGCGACGCTGGCCCATCTGGCCATCTGCGCCGACCTGGGCGTCAAGGCCGTCGTCGGCACCACCGGTTTCGAAGAGGCCCAGAAGGCCGAGATCGCCAAGTACGCCGAGCGCACGGCCATCGTCTTCGCGCCCAACATGAGCGTCGGCGTCAACGTCGTGCTCAAGCTGCTCGACCTCGCCGCCCGCGCGATGAACGAAGGCTTCGACATCGAGATCGTCGAGGCCCACCACCGCCACAAGGTCGACGCCCCCAGCGGCACCGCCCTGCAGATGGGCCAGGTGGTCGCCAAGGCCGTCGGCCGCGACCTGAAGGAATGCGCCGTCTACGGCCGCGAAGGCGTCACCGGCGCGCGCGACCCGTCGACCATCGGTTTCGCCACCGTGCGCGGCGGCGACATCATCGGCGACCACACCGTCATGTTCGCCGGCATCGGCGAGCGCATCGAGATCAGCCACAAGGCCAGCAACCGCAGCATCTACGCCCAGGGCAGCCTGCGCTCGGCGCGCTTCGTTGCGGCCAAGAAGACCGGCCTGTTCGGCATGAACGACGTGCTGGGTTTCGCCTGAACATGGGTGGCTTCGCGGACTTCTGGGCCCAAAGCGACCTGGTCGGCCGCGCGGTCGCGCTGCTGCTGCTGGCCATGTCGGTCAGCGCCTGGGCGCTGATCCTGTGGAAGACCTGGCTGCTGCGCCGCGCCCGCCGTGGCCTGGTGCGCGCCGTGCCCGCCTTTTGGTCCGCAGCCGGCGTACCTGACGGTCGCAATGCGCTGCAGAGCTTCGACGCCGAAGGCCTGCTGCTGCCCCTGCTGGACGCCGCCACAGCCGAAACCCGCAGCGCCACGCTGGATGCCGCCGGCAAGCGTGAATCCCGCCTGACCCGCCGCCTGCGCGACGCCCTGCACGCCGTGCTGGCCAGGCTGCAGTTCGGCCAGGTGCTGCTGGCCTCCATCGGCGCCACCGCCCCCTTCGTGGGCCTGTTCGGCACCGTCTGGGGCATCTATCACGCCCTGGTCAGCATCTCGGCGGCCGGCAACATCACCATCGAGAAGATCTCCGGCCCGGTCGGCGAGGCTCTCATCATGACGGCCGCGGGCCTCGCGGTCGCCATCCCCGCCGTGCTGGCCTACAACGTCTTCGGCAAGATGGTGGCGGCCTGCGAGGCCGACCTGGAAGGTTTCGCGCACGATCTGCGCGAGTTGCTGGATCACGACTGATGGCGTTCGGCCGCCTCGAAAAGCCCGAGGGCTCGCGGCCCATGAGCGACATCAACATGACGCCGCTGATCGACGTCATGCTGGTGCTGCTGGTCATCTTCATGATCACCGCGCCGCTGATGACGGCCTCGCTGCGCCTGGACCTGCCCAAGAGCGAGGCCGCCACGCCCAGCGACGCGCCCGCCTTCATCGCCGTGGCCATCACACCCGACGGCAAGCTGCATCTGGGCGAAGAGGAACTGGCGTCGGATGCCTTCCAGAAGCGCATCTCGGAGCTGGGCCGCGCCAATGCGCAGATGGAAGTCCAGCTGCGCGCCGACCGCGCCGTGCCCTATGGCCAGGTGGCCGAGCTGATCGGCTGGGTGCAGGCCGCCGGCCTGAACCGCATCGCCTTCGTCGCCCAGGCCGCCGCGTCCGCGCCGTGACCGAAGGGTCGCCCGAGAGGCGGCCAATACAATTTGGCGTATGAACGCCAAGACCGAAGCGCCCAGCTACAACCCCAACGAGATCGAAGCCGCCGCCCGTGCCTACTGGACGGAGCGCGACGCCTACCGCGTCACTGAAGTACCGGGCAAGCCGCACTTCTATGCCTGCTCCATGCTGCCCTACCCCAGCGGCAAGCTGCACATGGGCCATGTGCGCAACTACACGATCAACGACATGCTGGCCCGCCAGCTGCGCATGAAGGGGTACAACGTCCTCATGCCCATGGGCTGGGACGCCTTCGGCCTGCCGGCCGAGAACGCCGCCATGAAGGGCAAGGTGCCGCCGGCGCAGTGGACCTACTCCAACATCGCCCACATGAAGGGCCAGATGCAGGCCATGGGCCTGGCCATCGATTGGAGCCGCGAGGTCGCAACCTGCCAGCCGAGCTACTACAAGTGGAACCAGTGGCTGTTCCTGAAGATGCTGGAGAAGGGCATCGCCGAGCGCCGCACCCAGGTCGTCAACTGGGACCCGGTGGACCAGACCGTGCTGGCCAACGAGCAGGTCATCGACGGCCGCGGCTGGCGCTCGGGCGCCCTGGTCGAGAAGCGCGAGATCCCCGGCTACTACCTGAAGATCACGCAGTACGCCGAGGAGCTGCTGTCGGCGGTCGCCAACCCTGAAGACCCCAACTACCTGAGCGGCTGGCCCGAGCGCGTGCGCCTGATGCAGGAGAACTGGATCGGCAAGAGCCAGGGCGTGCGCTTCGCCTTCCCGCATTCCATCGAAGGCGGCGGCGGCCGCCTGTGGGTGTTCACGACCCGCGCCGACACCATCATGGGCGTGACCTTCTGCGCCGTGGCCCCCGAGCACCCGCTCGCCACCATCGCGGCCAAGACCAAGCCCGAGGTGGCCACCTTCATCGAGGAATGCAAGGCCGGCGGCACGACCGAAGCCGAGCTGGCCACGCAGGACAAGAAGGGCGTGCCCACGGGCCTGTTCGTCACCCACCCCATCACCGGCGCCCAGGTCGAAGTCTGGGTCGGCAACTATGTGCTGATGAGCTATGGCGACGGTGCCGTCATGGGTGTGCCGGCGCATGACGAGCGCGACTTCGCCTTCGCGCTGAAGTACGGCCTGCCCATCAAGCAGGTCATCGACGTCGAAGGCCAGGCCTACGACGACAAGAAGTGGGCCGAGTGGTACGGCGACAAGGCCAAGGCACGCTGCATCAACTCCGGCGTGCTGGATGGCCTCGGCCATGTCGACGCCGTCAACAAGGTCGCCGAGCTGCTGGCCGAGAAGGGCCTGGGCGAGAAGAAGACCACCTGGCGCCTGCGCGACTGGGGCGTCAGCCGCCAGCGCTACTGGGGCACGCCGATTCCCATCATCCATTGCGACGATTGCGGCGTCGTGCCGGTGCCCGAGAAGGACCTGCCCGTCGTGCTGCCGGACGACCTGATCCCCGACGGCAGCGGCAACCCGCTGAACAAGCACGCCGCCTTCCTGAACGTGGGCTGCCCGAAATGCGGCAAGCCGGCCAAGCGTGAGACGGACACGATGGACACCTTCGTCGATTCGTCCTGGTACTTCATGCGCTATTGCGACCCGACCAACGACCAGGCCATGGTCGCGGACGGCACCGAGTACTGGATGGGGGCTGATAAGGCCAACCCCAGTCGGGTTGGCATGAACCAGTACATCGGCGGCATCGAGCACGCCATCCTGCACCTGCTGTACGCGCGCTTCTGGACCAAGGCGATGCGCGACCTCGGCCTGGTGACGATCAGCGAGCCCTTCGAGAAGCTGCTGACCCAGGGCATGGTGCTCAAGGGCGCCTTCTTCCACAAGCCCGAGGGCGGTGGCAAGGACTACTACTGGGACCACGAGATCGACGTCATCCACGACGACAAGGGCGGCATCACCGGCGCCAAGCTGAAGAAGGACGGCACGCCGCTCGAGTACGAGATGACGACCATGTCCAAGTCCAAGAACAACGGCGTGGACCCGCAAGCCCTCATCGACCAGTACGGCGCCGACACGGCCCGCCTGTTCGTCATGTTCGCGTCGCCGCCGGAGCAGACGCTGGAGTGGAACGACGCGGCCGTTGAAGGCGCCCACCGCTTCCTGAAGCGCGTGTGGAACTTCGGCGCGCGCCATGCCGATGCCATCAAGACCGGCGGCACCGACTACGCCGCATTGAGCGGCGACGGCAAGGCCCTGCGCCGCGAAGTGCACAACGTGCTCAAGCAGGTCAGCTATGACTACGAGCGCATGCAGTACAACACCGTCGTCTCCGGGGCGATGAAGCTGTTGAATGCGTTGGAAGGCTTCAAGGCTGAGGGCCAGGCCGCCGCCGTGCGCGACGGCTTCTCGGTGCTGCTGCGCGTGCTCTACCCGGCCACGCCGCATATCGCCCACCAGCTCTGGCAGGACCTCGGCTTTGCCGCCGAACTCGGCGACCTGCTCGATGCGCCCTGGCCGACGGTCGACGAGGCTGCATTGGTGCAGGACGAGATCGCGCTGATGCTGCAGGTCAACGGCAAGCTGCGCGGCGCGGTCAAGGTGCCGGCGGCTGCCGACAAGGCGGCCATCGAGGCCGCCGCGCTGGCCAACCCCGAGTTCGCCAAGTTCAGCGAAGGCAAGGCGCCCAAGAAGGTCGTCATCGTCCCCGGCCGCCTCGTCAACATCGTCGTCTGATGCAACGCCGTCACCTGCTGCTGCTCGGCTCCGCAGCCCTCACCGGCTGCGGCTTCGAGCTGCGCCACGAACCTGTGCTGTCCTTCCAGACCCTGGCGCTAACCGGCTTCCCGCCCGAGTCGCCGCTGGCCGCCGGCCTGAAGCGCCAGGTCAAGCGCACGCCGGTGCAGCTCGTCGAGGACCCGGCTCGCGCACAAGTCGTGCTGGAGGCGCTGCGCGAATACCGGGATCGCACTGTCGTCGCCTCCACCAGCGTCGGCCAGGTGCGTGAATGGTCGCTGCGCCTGCAGTTCGACTACCTGATCCGCACGGCGGCCGGCGAACTGCTGGTGCCCAAGGTCGAGCTGCGCCTGAGCCGTGACATGAACTACACCGAGACCACGGCCCTGGCCAAGGAGCAGGAAGCCGCCAACCTCTACGGCGCCATGCATTCCGACGCCATCGCCCAGGTCATGCGCCGCCTCGCCGCCGTCAAGCTCCAGAACTGATGCAACTGCGCGCCGAAGGCCTCAACGCCCACCTGAGCAAGGGCCTGGCCCGCATCTACACCGTCCATGGCGACGAGCCCCTGCTCGCCCAGGAAGCGGCCGACCAGATCCGCGCCGCGGCCAAGGCCCAGGGCTTTGGCGAACGCCAGATCTTCACCGTCGCCGGCGCCTATTTCGACTGGGCCCCGGTGATGGCGGCGGCCCAGGCCATGAGCCTGTTCTCAGAGCGCCAGTTCATCGAGATCCGCATCCCCGGCGGCAAGCCCGGCAAGGATGGCTCCGAGGCGCTGCAACGTTATGCCGAGGCCGCACCCGACGATGTGCTGACCCTGGTCACCCTGCCGCGCCTGGACAAAACACAGCTTTCAAGCGCCTGGTTCACGGCCCTGGACGGCAACGGCGTGTCGCTGCGGGTCGAGCCCGTCGAGCGCCGCCTGCTGCCGGCCTGGTTGGCCCAGCGCCTCAAGGCCCAGGGCCAGTCCGTGCCCGAGGGCGAGGACGGCCAGAAGGCCCTGTCCTTCTTCGCCGACCGCGTCGAAGGCAATCTGCTGGCCGCCCACCAGGAACTGCAAAAGCTCGCCCTGCTGCATCCCAAGGGCGAACTGACCCTGGCCGACATCGAGGCCGCCGTGCTGGACGTGGCGCGCTTCGACGTCTTCAAGCTCAGCGAGGCCGTGCTGTCCGGCGCCGTACCGCGCATCCTGCGCATGCTCGACGGCCTGGAGGCCGAGGGCGAGGCCGCCGTCCTCGTGCACTGGAACCTGGCCGAGGATGCCCGCGCCCTGGCCCGCGTGCGCGCCGCGCTCGACGCCGGCCGCCCGCTGCCCATGGCCATGCGCGAGGCCCGCGTCTGGGGCGCCAAGGAGCGCCTCATCGAGCGCATCGCGCCGCGCCTGGACACCGCCCAGGCCGGTGCCCTGGTGCAGGCCGCGCAGATCTGCGATGGCCTCGTCAAGGGCCTGCGCCACCCCGACTGGCCCAGCGATCCCTGGGCCGCGCTGCGCCGCCTGGCGCTGATGCTGGCCGAAACAGCCAGCGGCAAGAGCGGCACCGTCCTCAGCTCACGCTGACCGCGACACCGGGCGGCCGCCCGGCACCCACGCAAGCTTCACTTTCCTCACCTGGGAATCGGCCTGGGGGAACGCGCAAGTCAATGCCTGTATATTGGATCCAATTATTGGATCCAATCGAGCTTGGGATGAACACGGACAGCGCGCGCATCATCGATTCCCACACCGGCGGCGAGCCCACGCGGGTTCTGGTCAGCGGCGGGCCCGACCTCGGTTCCGGCTCCATGGCGCAACGGCTGGCCAGGCTGCGCGACGAGCACGACGCCTGGCGCCGCGCACTGATCCTGGAGCCGCGCGGCTCCGAGGTGCTGGTGGGCGCCTGGTTGTGCACGCCGTGCGAGCCTGGCGAGGACTGGGGTGTGATCTTCTTCAACAACGTCGGCTATCTCGGCATGTGCGGCCACGGCACCATCGGCGTCGTCGCGACGCTGCGCCATCTCGGCCTCATCCAGCCGGGGCTGATGCGCCTTGCCACGCCGGTCGGCCCCGTGCAGGCCACGCTGCACGAGGACGGCGCGGTGACGGTGGCCAATGTGCCGTCGTATCGCCTGGCGCGGCAGGTGGCGGTCAAGCTGGACGACGGCCAGACCGTCCATGGCGACATCGCCTGGGGCGGCAACTGGTTCTTTCTCTGCAGCGACCACGGCCAGACTCTCGCAGCCGATCGCACCCAGCCGCTGACCGCCTATGCGCTGAAGGTACGCACCGCGTTACAGCAGACCGGCATCACCGGCGCGGACGGTGCCAAGATTGACCATATCGAGCTGCTGGGCCCGCCCGCCGATGCTGCCAACCACGGCCGCAACTTCGTGCTCTGCCCTGGCTCGGCCTATGACCGCTCGCCCTGCGGCACCGGCACCAGCGCCAAGCTGGCCTGCCTGGCCGCCGATGGCGAGCTGGCACCCGGCGCCGTGTGGCGCCAGGAGTCGGTCATCGGCTCGGTCTTCGAGGCCCGCTACGAAGCCAGCGAAGGCGGCGCCATCCACCCCTTCATCCGCGGCCGCGCTCACGTCACGCTGGACGCGCGAGTGGTGTTCGACCCGACCGACCCCATGCGCTGGGGTTTCTGAACCCCCTCAAGCCTTGCGCGCGCGTCGCTTCGGCGCCGCGGCCTGCGCTTCCTGCGCCTGCATATAGGCCGAGAAGCGTTCGCAGGCGCCGAGGATGTGCTGGCGCGTGAGGCGCGCCGCGGCCTTGGCGTCGCCCGCCACGCAGGCTTCGAGGATGGCCAGGTGCTCGGCTCGGGCCTGGGCGCGGCCATCGGTCAGCTGCAGCTGATCGACGAGATAGCGCTCGGTGCGGTCCAACGCCGCGACCGCGGCATGCAGGTGATGCGGCATGTCGGCCTCGGCATAGAGGGCGCAGTGGAAGTCGCGGTTCAGCTCGCCCCAGCGCACCGGGTCGCTCTCCTTGGAGAAAGCCTGGCAGCGCTTCTTGGCATCGGCCAGCGCCTCGCCGCTCAGGCGCGGCACCGCGTTCAGGATCAGCTCGCCTTCCAGCAGCGCGCGAAAAGCGCACAGCTCTTCGACCTCCGCCCGACTGTGCCCCGCCACCGTGTAGCCGTGATACCGCTTGATCTGCACCAGGCCGTGCTGCTCCAGGCGGTTCAGTGCCTCGCGCACCGGAATGCGGCTGGTGTGCAGCTGGCGCGCCAGCTCCTCCTGGCGCAGCGGCTCGCCATCCTTGAACTGGCCCGTGATGATGGCGCGGTGCAGGGCCTCGTAGACCTGATCGGACGCCGAAGGGCCGGGCGTGGTGCGGGCAAGCGTGAGGGGCTTTGAGGGCATGGCCACCATTGTGGCTCGACCTCCGCGACGCCCGGCCGATTGGATCCAAATTTGCGAATTGGATCCAATATGCAATATGCTGCACGCCAATCCATCCCCACCGAACCGGAGCAGCAAGACCATGTGGAAAGGCGTCATCCCCGCAGTCACCACCAAGTTCAAGGAAGACGGCAGCCTCGACGCCGCCGAGATGCAGCGCTGCTTCGCACTGCAGATGGCGGCCGGCTGCGACGGCTTGATCGCCTGCGGCTCGCTCGGCGAAGGCCCCATGCTCAGCCACGAGGAGCGGCTCGAAGTCTTCCGCCTGGCCAAGGAAGTGACCGGCTCCAGGCCCGCACTGCTGACCGTGGCCGAGGCCGGCACGCGTGAGGCCTGCCGCCTCGCCGAGGCCGGTGCCCGCGCCGGCGCCGACGGTCTGATGGTGGTGCCCAGCACCATCTATCACACCGATGCCCGCGAGACCGCCATCAACCTGCGCGCCATCGCCGCCGCGGCCGACCTGCCGGTGATGATCTATTCCAACCGCATCGCCTACCGCGTCGACGTCACCAACGACCTGCTGGAGGAGCTGGCCGACGACCGCCGCTTCGTCGCCGTCAAGGAGAGCAGCGACGACATCCGCCGCGCCACCGAGATCCTGACCCGCCTGGGCGACCGCTACGCCGTCTTCACCGGCGTCGACAACCTGGCCTACGAGGCCCTGTGCGCCGGTGTGCAGGGCTGGGTGGCCGGTCTGGTGGTGGCCTTCCCGGCCGAGACTGTCGCCGTCTACCGCCTCGTCAAGGCCGGCCGCCTGGCCGAGGCCCTGGCCATCTACCGCTGGTTCCGCCCGCTGCTGGACCTGGATGTGTCGACCTATCTTGTGCAGAACATCAAGCTCGCCGAAGCCCTGGCCATCCATTCCAACGAGCGCGTGCGCGCACCGCGCCAGCCGCTGGCCGGCGAACGCCGCGCCCAGGTCGAGGCCATCGTGCACAAGGCTCTGGCGACACGCCCGCAACTGCCCGCGCTTTGATGCGGTTGCGCAGCCTGATCGCCGGCCGGCGGCGGCCCGCGGACACGCGAGGGGTGCACCTTTGAGCAAGCAGGAATGGGAGCACCTGCCGCCGCTGGCGGCGGGCGGCACGAGCGCGGTGCAGACGCTGGTCATCGGCGGCGGCATCGTCGGCTTGGCCTGCGCGCTGCGGCTGCAGGCGGCCGGCCAGCAGGTGCTGCTGATCGAGCGCGACCACCTGGCCGCCGGCGCCAGCCGCGGCAATGCCGGCGCCCTCGCCTTCACCGACGTGCTGCCGCTGGCCTCGCCCGGCATCCTGCGCCAGGCACCGCGCTGGCTGCTCGACCCGCTCGGGCCCTTGAGCCTGCGCGCCCGCTACGCGCCGACCATGCTGCCCTGGCTGTGGAAGTTCTGGCGCGCCAGCCAGCCCGCGCGCGTAGCCGCCAGTACCCAGGCCCAGGCCGCGCTGCTGGCGATGTCGGCCGCCGAGTGGCCTGCCCTGCTGCGCCTGGCGGGGGCCGAGGACCAGGTCAAGGAAGGCGGCAACCTCCACCTCTACGACAGCGAAGCCGAGTGGCGGGCTTCCCAGTCCGGCTGGGCGCAACGGGCCGCCCATGGCATCGCCTTCCAGAATCTCGAGGGCATCGGGGCTCTGGCCGCCCTGCAGCCGGGCCTGAATCCGGCGCTGAAACATGGCGTCTTCGTGCCGCACTGGCAGACCGTCGACGACCCGCTGCACCTGTGCCGCAGCCTGGCCCAGGCCTTCCTCGCACGCGGCGGATGCATGGTGCGCGCCGAAGGCAAAGCGCTGTTGCGCGAATCCCGCGGCCTGATGCTGCAGCTGGGAGATGGCTCGCTGCTGCTGGCCCAGCGCGTGCTGGTGTGTGCCGGTCCGTGGTCGCACCGCTTGGCTGCCACCCTGGGCGAGCGCTTCCCGCTCGAGACCGAACGCGGCTACAACACCACGCTGCCATCCGGCGCTTTCGCGCTGCAACGGCAATTGACCTTCCCGGGCCATGGCTTCGTCGTCACGCCGATTGGCGGCGGCGTGCGCGTGGGTGGCGCGGTGGAGTTCGCCGGCCTGGAGGCGCCGCCCAACTACGCCCGCGCCGACGCCATGCTGGCCAAGGCGCGGCGCTTCCTGCCGGGATTGCGCACCGAAGGCGGCACGCGGTGGATGGGCTGCCGGCCGTCGCTGCCGGACTCCCTGCCCGTCATCGGCCCCTCGCCGGCGGACGACAGGCTGTTCTACGCCTTCGGCCACGGCCATCTGGGGCTGACGCAGGCGGCCGCGACGGCCCGGCTGGCGACGGCCTGGGCGACCACCCGGGCCCAGCCGCCCGAAGCCTTCGCGCCGCAGCGTTTCTTCTCGGGCAAGCGTTAAAACTGGGGCAGTTCTGGCTGCGCGTCGAGCGCGATTCGGGCTATCGTCGGGGCGCCAGCCGCTGCCGTCATGACGTCTCATCGCCACCTCCTTCCGCTCGCTCTCCTGCTGGGCCCGTTCGCGGCCCAGGCCGTCCCGGTCACCGTGCAACTGCGCGGCCCCACGGGCCAGCCGGTCGCCAACGCGGCGGTCGCCGTCGAGGTCAAGGGCCGCATCGGCAAGACGACGGCGGCCAAGGCCGAGATGGGCCAGCGCGACCGCCAGTTCACGCCCCAGCTCCTCGTCGTGCAGACCGGCACGGCCGTGAACTTCCCGAACTTCGACACCGTGCGGCACCACGTCTATTCGTTCTCGCCGATCAAGGTCATCGACATCAAGCTCTACTCGGGCACGCCGGCCGAGCCCGTCGTCTTCGACAAGCCCGGGGTCGCCACGCTGGGCTGCAACATCCACGACCGCATGAGCGCCCACATCGTCGTTGTCGACACCCCGACCTTCGGGCGCACCGACGACAAGGGCCAGGTGGCCTTCGACCTGCCGCCCGGCGAACACATGGTCAAGGCCTGGCACGCCGGCCAGAAGTCGCCGACCCTGCAAAGCGTCAGGCTCGAGGTGCCCGCGGCCGGCGGCACGAGCGTGCTGACGCTGGGCGAGTGACGACAGCAAGATGCGCTGGCCAGCCTGGCTGAATCTGCGCCGCCTCGAGGGCCGCATCGTCGCCCTCTTCCTGGCGCTGCTGCTGGTCGTGCAGCTCATCAGCTTCAGCGCCATCCACGCCAGCATCACGCACAACGCCGAGGACTCGCTGGCCTCCGAGCTGCAGACCGGCGAACGCGTGATGCGCCGCCTGCTCGACCAGCGCGCCGGCAAGCTGCGCGACGCCGCCGAACTGCTGGCCAAGGACTACGGCTTTCGCAGCACCGTCGGCCTGTCGCTGGCCGAGGCGGGCACGGTCGAGACCATCAAGGACGCCCTCGTCAACCAGGGCGAGCGCGTCGGCGCCTCGGTCGTCGCCTACTTCGACGACCAGCAGAAGCTGGTATCGGCCACGCGCGACGGCGCCGCCGCCTTCGGCGTGGCCCTGGGCCAGTTGGTACATAACAAGGACGGAGCGGCCCTGGTCGTTCAGGGCGAGCAGGTCTATCAGGTCGTTGCCGTCCAGGTGCGCACGCCGGCGCCGGTCGGCTGGGTGCTGATGGCCTTCGCGCTGGACCGCGAGGTGCTGGACGACCTCAAGGCCCTGTCCGAACTGCAGAGCGTCGTGCTGCTGCAGGCCCCGGCCAGGCAATGGCTGGACATCGTCGACAACCTGGACGGCAACGCATCCACCGCCTTGCGTGCGGGCCTGGGTCGGGCGGCGCCGGCGGACGGCATCGTCGAGCTGTCCGGTGAGCGCATGCGCGCCCGCTTCGTGCCGCTGATCGCCGGCGAGCGGCCGCTGGGCGTGCTGCTGCTGCGCTCCCTGGACGCGGCGCTGGCGCCCTACCAGCAGTTGCAGCTCATCCTGCTCGGGCTGACCGTGCTCGGCGTGGCCGTGTTCGCGATGGTCAGCGTGTTGCTGGCTCGCGGCATCAGCAATCCCATCACGGCCCTGTCGACCTCGGCACGGCGCCTGGAGCGCGGTGACTACGACACGCCCGTGCCCTCGACCGCCAAGCTGGACGAGGTGCACAAGCTGGCGGTGGCGCTGGAGAGCATGCGCGAGGGCATCCGCCGCCGCGACGCCCTGGTCAACAACCTGGCCTACGTCGACCAGCTGACCCTGCTGCCCAACCGCGCCCGCTTCGCCGAGTTCCTGCAGCACCATCTCGTCAGCAGCGACACGCCGGGCGCCGTGCTGATGCTGGATCTGGACCGCTTCAAGCACGTCAACGACGTGCTCGGCCACGAGGTCGGCGACCGCCTGCTGCAGAGCGTCGCCGAGCGGTTGCAGGCCTTGTGCGCGCCGGCGCACTCGCTGCTGGCGCGACTGTCGGGCGACGAGTTCGCCATCCTGCTGGCCCATACCGACGCCCATGCCGCCAGCGAGGCGGCGCTGGCCATCCTGAAGGACTTCGAGCGCCCGCTGCAGATCGACAACGAGACCATCGACCTCGGCGCCGGCATCGGCATCGCCCTCTTCCCCGAGCATGGCCACGAGGTCAACCTGCTGCTCGGTCGCGCGGAGCTGGCCATGTATGCCGCCAAGTCGCGGCAATGCGGCAGCCTGATCTATCACGCCCAGCTCGACGCTGGCAGCCAGGAGTCGCTGTCGCTGCTGTCCGAACTGCGCCGCGCCATCGAGAACGAGGAACTGCGCCTGTATCTGCAGCCCAAGGTCGATCTGCAGAGCGGCAAGGTGCTGGGGGCCGAGGCCCTGGTGCGCTGGCAGCACCCGACGCGCGGCCTGGTGCCGCCGATGCAATTCATTCCCTTCGCCGAGCAGACGGGCTTCATCCGCATGCTCAGCGCCTGGGTGCTTTCAGGCGCAGCCAAGTTCGCGCGCCAGGCCAAGGATGCCGGGCTGACGCTGAGGATTTCCGTCAACCTGTCCACGCGTGACCTGATGGACCAGGACCTGCCAGCCAAGATCGAAGCCATGCTGGCACCGCTGCAGGTGTCGGCCGATTCGCTGTGCCTGGAGATCACCGAGAGCACCATCATGGACGACCCCGAACGGGCCCTGTCCACGCTGGAGCATCTGCATGCCATGGGTTTCAAGCTGTCCATCGACGACTTCGGCACCGGCTACTCCTCGCTGGCCTATCTGAAGCGCCTGCCGGTGGACGAGCTGAAGATCGACAAGAGCTTCGTCATGGCCATGGAGCGCGACCTCGACGATGCGCGCATCGTGCGCTCGACCATCGAGCTGGCCCACAACCTCGGCCTGACCGTCGTCGCCGAGGGCCTGGAGACCATCAAGGCCTGGGCCATGCTGGCCCGCCTGGGTTGCGACGAGGGCCAGGGCTACTACATCTGCAAGCCCATGCCGCAGGAGCAGTTCATCCTCTGGACCAAGACCTGGCTGCCGCCGGACGCCTCGGCGGTCACGACCGAAAGCGTCATCGCGAAACTTGGTTAGCCCCTCGCCCAGTCTGCTCCGGCTGAACGCCGGCAGCCTGGTCGGTCTTGCAGACCGCGCTGTGGCTTGAGCCGCAGCTCTTCGGCAGGGACATCCCGCCCACTGGGCGCGATGTATCCGGCCTCAGCCCCCGAGGGGAGTGAGCGCCGCGGCTCCAAGCTCGCCTGCGCGAGCTTGGACGGCTCGAACGCCACACGCGTCTCGCGTGTGGCAGGCGATGCTTGCGGCATCGAGCCGCAAGCACATCGCCAGCGCGGGCCGGCTAGGTGAACTGGAGTCGGACACAAGCAGTCCCTGCGGACTGCTTGTGCCTACGGAAGGCCATGGGCCTCTGGCCCATGG